>CAYJSN010000001.1:0-7311 GCA_964373125.1 uncultured Nitrosopumilales archaeon
CGCAACTCAACAAATTAGCGCAACCGCAACTCAACAAATTAGCGCAACCGCAACCCGCGAAAAAAGCGCAACCGCAACTTTCCCCCATCAGAAGATACAAGCAGATCATGAGATGCCTTAAGAAAGCCGAGACCGTACAAAAAGGCAAATCTGGCGAGACGGTATCGAATTGGCTTGATCAGGACACGCTTGCAAGGCAGCTCGCTGATGAATGTTATGAGAGCGCAAGAAAATGTATGAAATCTGACAAGTTTCAAGACGCATGCAGGTTCATGGAGCTGGTCACACGTTTCATACGGCTTTCACAACTGGCCAAGCGAGAGTACGATATAGAACTGCTGAAGAGTATTGCGACAGAAAATGAAGCTACCCAATAGTCTGCTCATCCCAAACTCAAAGAGGTTCCTAGCAAGGCTCATACTTGCTCGAAGGGATAAAAGAGTTGATCCCGAGCTTAAGGCAAGCTTACAGGATCCCTTGATATTCTGCGAGCAGGTTCTTGGGTTCAGACTCTTCGAGTATCAAAAGAAACTCATGCAAGATAATGCCAAGCGCATATGTGCCTGTATGGGACGGCAGACCGGCAAGAGCATGACCGTCTCTGCAAAGGCCATCTATTTTGCTATGACGAATCCAAAGACTACTACGCTGATCATCTCTGCAACATTAAGGCAGTCCATGTTGATGTTCGACAAGATACTTGCATTTGTTTACCAAAGCAAAGCGGTTCAGCGATCAACGGCCTACAGAACAAGAACAAGAATCCAATTAAAAAACGGTTCTTGGATAATTGCCTTGCCATGCGGCAGAACTGGAGCGACTCTGCGCGGCCATATGGCCCATTTAGCCATTCTTGACGAGGCGGCCTTCATACCTGAAGAGGTGATAACCAGTGTAGTTTTGCCAATGCTATCAACCACGGATGGCTATTGCTGGATGTTAAGCACACCATACGATCGGGACCATGTTTTCTATAAGGCCTTCAACGACCCGTCGTGGTCGGTATATCACCTTCCGTCTAGCGCCAACCCGCTGATCAGTAAAGAGTTCCTTGAGGAGCAGCGGAAGCTTGTCGGCGAGATCAACTTCAGGCAGGAGTACGAGGCAGAGTTCGTCGATGATTACAACGCGTACCTGCCGATGCCGCTGATACGTTCCTGCGTGGATCCGGAGCTGGGCGAGGAGTGCGAGCCGAGGAAGTGGGACGAACCGACATATGCGGGATACGATCCCGGCGGGAAGCGCGACCCGGCTGCCCTGGTGGCGGTAACCTGGGACGAGGCGGAACGGGTCTTTTACGTTAGGTATGCAAAGACATGGATGGAACAGGACTATACCACCACCAACCATGCTGTGGCAGACATCTGCAGCACGATGAAGGTGGAGAAGCTCTGCGTGGATCAGACCGGGCTGGGCAACCCGATAATGGAGCACTTGAGCGAGATCTGCCGCGCTGGCTCCGTCGAAGGTATCAACTTCACACAACGGACCAAGGAAGAGTTGCTGCTGAACCTGAAGCTCTTGTTCGAGCAGAAACTGATCAGGATTCCGAACGACCGGGAGCTCCTCGCCAGCTTGAACTGCATTACATACGAGCGTACACACGCGGGAGGGTACCGCTTCGAGAGCCTGCGCGGGACGCACGACGACCTTGCCTACGCGCTGGCGCTCGCGGTATGGGCCGCTAGGCAGGGCTCGCGCGGCGTCGTTGTCGAGGTCTGAAGATGCTGCTGACTGTGCCGATCCCGTTGCCTGGAAAGACCGCCGAGGCAGTCTTCAAGACCGACGTGAGGTTCAGGACCAGGGCGAGAGCGAGCAGGCGGGCCGCGGCGATCAGCGAGGCCTTTGGCATCGGAATCGACGACAAGGAGTTCGTAGTTTATGATAACTTCAGCGTCGAGGTAAAGCGCGGCGATGTCGTTTACATAACAGGCGACAGTGGCAGTGGTAAATCACTGCTCCTGAGGGAGTTGTTAAGACAGATGCAGGGCAGTGGTCATGAAGAGTTCGGGAAGATCATCACAGAGAAGGATGTGATAAGCAAGCTGGATCCCAAGCGGGCCATAATAGAGCAGATACGTGCCGGTGGAGGACAGGACACCGAGGCGGTAAGGATCCTCAGCATGGTCGGCCTGAACGAGGCATTCTTGATGCTCAGGAAGTATCATGAGCTGTCGGACGGGCAGAAGTACAGGTTCAGGCTCGCCAAGATGATCGACTCCAATGCGGAGACGTGGGTGATGGACGAGTTCCTCTCCCTGCTGGACAGGACCACAGCAAAAGTTGTAGCGTACACGGTGCAGAAGGCTGCCAGGACGCTCGGCAAGACGCTGATAGTGGCGACCAGCCAGACCGATCTGGAGCAGGACCTGAACCCGGACGCCAGGATAACCAAGCGGTTCGGAAGCGATGTGGAGGTCAGGCGCAGGAAGGTTAGGAATAGGCAGTGCTCGCTACTGGGGAGGATCAGGATAGAGCGCGGGTCTATCGATGATTACAACGCGCTGAAACAGTTCCACTACAGGGACGGCAAGGTGATGCCGAAGATGATCTACCGAGCTGTGCTCGGCAGTGAGCTCGTCGGTGTGATAGTTTACGGCCCGCCGTACCTCGCGCTGCGTGCAAGGAGCATCGTGCTGCCGCAGTACAACAAGCAGAAGGACGAGAGCTGGCGCGCAAATGCCCAGAGGATAAACCGCGAGGTGATCAGGATATGGCGGGTCGTTGTCAAGCCGAAGTACAGGGGTGCGGGCGTGGCCACGATGCTCGTGAAGCGGACGATGCCGCTGACCAAGTTCCAGTATGTGGAGACGCTGGCTGTGATGGCCAGGTACTCGCGCTTCTTCGATGCCGCGGGGATGGTTCGTGTGAGTCCAGAGCTTTACCTGCACCATGACAAGAATTATGAGAAAGCTCTGGACCGGCTCGCATCGCTAGGCTTCGACCTCGATATGCTGGCGTCCAGGAAGCACAACCTGCGCGTGTTGGAGAGGCTGTCGAGGAATGAGATCGGGGAAGTGCGGAAGATCGTGGTCCGGTACTTCGCCGCGAAGAAGTTCAGGAGTCTAGATGCCATGAAGAGTACCCTGCATGGGGATCGAGATTCACTCGCAAAAGCACTGACCAAGAGGAGGCTTCCCTACGTATATCTGGTATGGAAGAATCAAGTTAGGACGTAAATCCGAACTCTATCGCATAGATCTGCCGCTGAGGTGAAGAAATGTTCTGAAGATCTAATCTGGTGATTCCAGTCTAATTCTGCAGTGATAACTGTTTATACCATATGGTACCACTGCTGTACATGGCCCAGAAGGCGAAGCAAAGACAAATAGCCGTGCGCCTGACAGCGGTCGAGTATGAAATCATAGCACGGATGATCAATGCGGGTCTGTATAGGAGCAGCGCAGATTTTGCGAGAGATGCAATAAGAGATAAAATTAGAACGCTTGAGGTAGTCGGTGTCAAAGAACCGCCTGTGCAGGAAGCTAAGAGGATGATACTGGCGTATCTAAAAAAGAATCCCGGTTCACACTTTACCAGTGATATAGCAGACAAGCTGGGAATGAGCTACCATGTTGCATTTAGGGCGGTAAAGGAGCTGCTGGAGTCCGACAAGGTCAGGAGGTCAAAGGTGCAGTGACATGACCGTCCTGACCAGTGCGGGCAACGGTATCGTCGGCAAAAGGATCATCTACATTGCGCGCAAAGTTGCCGAGCCTAGACTCATCGCGAAGAGCGGGAGGCACAGGGGGTTGCAGGGAAACCTATACGATGCAGAAGCTTACATAGATATTGCGATTGAGCTCGGTGGTAGTAAAATGCTTAAATAACCATTTACCCATTTAGATGGCAAAATGGTCAAAACCACTATAAATCTGCGGGACGATATATACAAGAAACTTGTTAAGGAGACCATTGAAAAATATGGTAACACCAAGAATATTTCTAGACTGATTAATGAGAAGCTTGCGGGGGCAATGAGCAGTTCTAGACACGATTCCGACCTCAAGAAGAGGCTTGAGATTGTAACAAGGACAACTGGTGCTTGGAAGACGAAACAAACTGGTAAAGAATACGTGAAGGAAATCAGATCTGGATGGAAAAGAAGAAGCAAAGGGATGGAGCTGTAATGAGGGTTCTATTCGATACTTCCATACTCATAGATTCTTTGAGAGGTTATGAAAGAGCCTCTAAACTTATCGAATCGGTTGCGAGAAGGGAAGTTGATGGTGTAATTTCAGTTATAACCGAGGCTGAACTACATGCTGGTAAAGATTGTAATACGGAAAAGGGCTTTAACGCAGCTAAAGATCTGATCAGCATATTTGATAAGATAATTTTGGACAACGAAATCGCAGTGAAGGCTGGTGAGTATAGAAGAATGTATGATATTGAAATTCCTGACGCGATAATAGCTGCTACTGCGTTCAAGGAAAAAGCAAAGATCTGCACCAAAAATGTCGAAGATTTTAGGCAGATCGAACACATAGACGTGGAAGAACCATATTGAAGCCAATGGATGTATTAGAGTCAGTAGGATATCCATTAGGGCGTGTGTTTAGGTTCTTCGGGAATTTTTGGCCTCCTGCTGAAATCTGTGCGTAAAATCACATTCCACCTAAACACATACCCTATGTTTATCTGGTTCAGTTGTGAGAGACCGGTCTTCTCACAATAGAGTTATTACAAAGGGGTGGAAAATAGGAGCAGATGCAAGAGCAGGAAGTTCAGGAACTTATCAGTAGAACAAAGCGAGTACTGTACAAAATGGATGAGAACATAGCTTTGTATAGAAGCGAGCTTAGAGAGGGAAGATTCAGACCCAGGTATGGAGAGAAGTGGGAGAGAACCGTTGAGAAGCAGTTAGTGGAAATTGCATTGTTAGAATTGCAGCATCTCGCTGAACAAGAGTCTCTAGAAGAGATGTGCAAACTTGTAGACGTGATTGACGAGTTTGCTGAAAAGGCGAAAGTTATTGATGCCTGACTTTCTGGAAAGGGTATTCAGAGCGATGGGATGAAAACGAACCGTTAACAAACAAACCTTATACGCATGGATACGACAACTATAAGAAGAGCAACCAATGACAAAGGCGTACAAATTCCGTTTATATCCTACGGATGAGCAAGAATCTAAACTCGTCAACGCGCTTGATGCATGCAGGTGGCTGTACAACTATTTCCTGAACAAGAACATCCAGTCGAAGGAAGACATGCAGTTCATACTGACAGAGCTGAAAGAGCAGGAACCGTGGCTGAACAGCTACCACAGCAAAATGTTACAAATGGTAGTTCACAAGATAGACAGTAGCAGAAGGGCATTGAAGGTATTGCGAAAGAACGGACATAAGGTTGGCAAGTTACACTTCATCGAACGAGACGAATATGACACATTCACCTACAACCAGAGCGGATTCAAGATTGAACGTCATGGCAACACCGATTTACTATGGCTTTCCAAAATCGGCTACATCGAAATCAGGATGCACAGATCAATTGGAGGAATCAAGCAAGTAACGGTAACAAGAAAGAACGAAAGATGGTATGCCTGTGTAGTATGTGAGAAAGGTTTCCAAGTGCCACAATTGATAGACTCGAAGAAATGTGTGGGCATCGATGTCGGGATAAGGAACTATGTATATGATTCTGACAATAATACTACACCAAACCCAGCGAATCTCAGGAAGATGCTGAAGCCGCTGATCAGAGCTAATAGGAAAATATCAAGAAGAGTGAAAGACTCAAACAATTACAAGAAGGCAGTGAGATGGTATAAACTGGTACATGAACGCATAGTTAATAGACGAAAAGACTTCCTACACAAACTCTCAACTCAGTACGCCAACAAGTACGACGTGATATTTCTGGAAAGACTACATAGCAGCAATATGGTGAAGAACCGTTATCTTGCTAGAAGCATAATGGATGCGTCATGGTCAACATTCAAACAGATGGTAGGTTACAAATCAAAGCTGATGATAGAAGTACCGGCTAATGACACGACCATTGACTGTTCTCGATGTGGGAATAAAGTGGCCAAGTCATTAGCTGCAAGAATACACAGGTGCGATAGGTGTGATCTGGTAGTTGATAGGGATTACAATGCAAGCTTGAACATACTGCAAAGAGGCTTGCAGATTCTTGGTATGAATACAAACCAAGAGCTACTCATGGCACATGAGGAAGTCACGCCTGTAGAGACACTGGTGGTGTCAATGAAGCAGGAAGAAGCCCATGCCTTCAGGCATGGGTAGTTCACTGATTAAATAAACCGGCCTGCAAGCTCTCTGCCATGCTCGACAAGAACATGGTGGCCGTGCTGGGCCTGGTGGCTGCTGTTGCCATAATGGGCGGGGCGCTCAATTACTCCTTGGCCCAGTTCTACTCCCAGCTGCAGGAAAAAGATGTGTTGGAGACCAGAAGCGAGCAGCTCGAGAAAGAGAACAAGGACCTCAGATCGAAGCTGGAGAAGGTTGAGAAGGAACTGAGTGATGCCAAGGCGGCAGCTTCCAAACTGCTGGACAAGCAGGAAAAGGCCGGGCCGGTATCGGGAAGGCAGGGCGCCGAACCGGGCACCACTGGGGGCAGTGCGGTGACCATTACCGCAGGATCCTTCTCCAACGTCAAGGAGGAGAAGAACGTTGTCATAAGGAGCAGTGATGAGTTACTGAAGCTCTGGCAGGAGATGTCGGTTCCGGAGCCTGCACCAGATGTAGACTTCGGATCCAGCGTGGTGATAGGCGTCTTCTACGGCGAGAAGCCGAACACCTGCTACCGCATCAGCATAGAATCGGTCAAGCAGTTCCTGGGAATGGACGGTGCGGTCGATGCTGTTGTGTCGGTATCGAAGACTGTTCCTAGCGGTGATACTGTATGCGCCGAGCGCGTAACGCAGTCATATCACCTGGTTCAGGTGCCGTTCATACCGGAGGAGGTCTACTTCACCGAGGCCCGGGGCTAGGCTGCATGGCCATCGCTAGTCTAGATGATAAAAGAAATGCTGGCGGTTTAGAGTGGGAAGAGGCCGACGAATGTCTCTACTAGGGGCGGCCCGAACAGATCGATGAATGCGAAGCCGGCTCCGTCGTTAAAGCCCGCCGCCGTCACCGTGATGGTGTAGGCGCCGTTATCCAAGTTATCAAATGTCGTAGTGCCGTCAGCACCGGTTACTTGGTTGGCGGGAGCGGCTATAGGATTTCCGAAGAAGTCAGTTCCGGTTATGGCAATAGTGGCTCCAGGTATCGGGTCACCCGTGTTGATGTTGTTTACACGCACGCGGAGGTCCTTTGGCTCGATCGGCGGCAAGTTCACA
>CAYJSN010000001.1:7411-108021 GCA_964373125.1 uncultured Nitrosopumilales archaeon
GGTATGTTCGGCAGAGCCGCAGCAGTATTAGCATCCTTTACGGTAAGTACCAGGCCGCATGTCACACTGAAGTCCAGCGGGCTGAACGTCTCGAATGAGAAGTTCTGGAACGCCGGCGGGGGTGCGAAGTTGAACACGTTCAGTGGCAGTTCATCCAGAACCGTCAGCCACACCTTGTGGTTGAAGGGGCCGCCAGCCGCATCAGAAGCGAACCTTACGCAGATGTTGCTGTTCCCATCCGGCGGGAAGAGCACCTCGCCGTCGTGCGCGATCGTTACCTTGTCACCTGGTCCGAGGGCCACCATCGCGTCGAAGACTACGTTGATTGTGAAATCTTTTGTCGGATTAGCATGTCCGGCATCGTCAGTTTTGTCATCGGCATTTGCGCTATTGACATCATCGCAATCCTGGTTATTGTCAAGGGCAGGGCTGCTGTCTTCTACTACTGCGATCTGGATCCTGATATTCGCAAGGTTTGTCACTACACCGGTGTCAGTTTCGCCGCTCTCGATCGTTACAGCCTTCAGTCTCTTCGGCGGATCCTCGAAGGACAGGTTCTGCAAGCATGTTTCGTTGCCAAAGACGCCATCAGCGGCAGCGTCTGGCGCAGTAACACCGGTGAACGTTAGCGCATCGGTCAGCGGTTCGCCCGCTTCATTGACAGCGTCGCCGTCCTCATCAGCACTGGCATCGTCGTCGCAGTCCCTCGCAGGCAGCAGCTCCGACGGCAGCAGCTCCAGTATCTGGGGCTTGAACTCGAAGGTCTTCGCAAAATCGTCAAAGCCAGCCTGGCCCTCGATGAACTTATTGTTTAGAATGTCTTCATCACAGAAAATACCCAGATCGTTTCCTGTGGCTACGGCCGTCATCATTTCGCCAAGGGTGCAGCCGGCCTCGTTGAAGGTATCGCCGGCACCGCCGAATATGTCATCGCCGATCTCCTCAGTCTCGGCGTCCGTATTTGTGTTGATCTCGTCCGTTGCAGCATCTAGCTCTTCCGAGATAGTGTGACCGGTCTGGGCAATCATGACCGGAGTAGCCCAGGCACCTGCGCCCACGATTATCGCGGCTAAAACTACAACCAGGTTAACGGTGCTCTGCTTAATCTCCATTGCTTCTATCCTCCTAGGAGGAGGTATAAAAGCAATTTGGTATTTACGCCAACTCCGGGAATCCGGTTTCCAGCCGACATCTGATCGCGTTGACCCGGAAAAGAGGCGTTTGGTGTATTCTCCATAAACCTTAAAAACAACTTCCCGGTGGAATCTGTGTATGAAGATAGCAATCCCGGTTATACTGGGAGGGATACTGATCCTGGCGGCGATGTTCACGATCATGCCGATTGAGAAGGTTACAACCATCCATACCTCGATCGGAGTCCAGCAGACCATAACCGACACTGACAGCGACATGGACGTGGGCGACGAAGTGGGAGTAACATGTACCGCGGATTTCGTCGTCTATGGAATATCTCTTGACTTCACAAACGGTGCTGATGGCGATGTGTACGACATGAATATTGATCCTGACGGAAGTGGAGCAACCTTCGGCAACATCGAGGTGAAGAACGATGTTGATGCTGACCCATCGACTGACGGTTACGCTGACAGCGGAGCCGGGCTTCCATTGGCAGCCGACGGCGGCGGTGAGGTCAATATATCCATGGACACTGATGCTGCTGATGGCAACAATGAAGCCCTGACTGCGAAATTCACCCTTGCCGGTGGCGGTTGCAGCGCAACCTAGTCTCTTTGTTTGAAACCCGAACGTCACCATAGATTCTGAGAACCTTTTTTGATGCATTTAGCCGGTATACGCTGGCGCTATGGATCTTGGCAACAATGACAGAGTGACATGCGGACTACCATAAGTTTAAAATTCGGAAAATGCTTTCGTGATACAGGTTGGAGCACCGCCATGCTGCCGCATTCCTCATAGCAGGCATAGCGCTGGCCGGGCTTACCGCGTTCGAGATCGTGACATCGCTCCTCGGCCCGCCCATCCTGATGGTGGTGCAGGGGGACAGCATGCTCCCGGTCTTCCAGTACTTCGACCTGCTCGTGATGGACCCGATACGGCCAGATGAGGTTGAGGCAGGCATGATAGTGGCCGTTGATCACAGGGAGGCGGGCTACCCCTACGGCGGATTCATAGTGCACAGGGTGTACCAGTTCGAGGATAAAAAAGACGGCGAGCCCTGGGTAAGCACGAAGGGCGATAACAACGAACACCCCGACGAGCCCGTGCCTGTCAGCGATGTGGTGGCCAAGGTTGCGTACTCGATACCGCTGGTCGGTTTCGTCCTTGCGCCACCGGTGAATGTCATGATCATCCTGGCGTTATTGTTCCTGGCCTTCAGGTCGTACAAGAAGCGCGCGGTTCCGGCGTGACACCTAAAGAACGAGCCCGCGCTCCTTCGCCATCTCCTGCACCGGCGGAAGGTTCCTGGCGACCTTCAGGTGCTCGCAGTCCATCGAGGAGCAGTGCTCTCCTAGCCGAGATGAGTTGGTTTGGTGATCCTGAGTTTCCTGCTTCCGGACTTTACCTGCCTGACACGCAGCAATGCCTGATCCAAAGTCACGAACCTGCCCCTTCTCCAGGCATCAGGTAAGACGCGAGGATCAGCGCATCGCGCCCTCCCAAGCCATGCTGCAGTGCAAGCTTGATGCCGAGCTCGGCCGTACCCGCTGTTATGGATAGACAGAGAGCGAGCTTCATATACTGCAGGATAACCCTAGCCGTTTGCCCAGGGTCTCTTTTGAGCTTGAAGACACATGCGTGGTAGGTCTCATGTATGACCGTTGGGTTAACGGCGTGCTTCCTTTTCACTAACTTTACCATCCTGTGCTCCTGATAGTCAGGCGCCATAAAAATCGAGCCCCGGGGACGGGCATGGGCTTTTCCCACATGGTGCCCTATATAGATGATTTTCATGGATTAGAGGTTTACGAGGAATACGCGGATTATTTTTCACCGTCGATGAGCGGGCTGCTGCGTAAGGGGCTGGTACGAATGATGCGCCCTGCAGATGCAATCTAAGCGGCATCTCGTCATGCTTAAGTACTACGCCATCACATGTACTACCATGGAGTACGAAGTAAAGGTAACTAGGAAAGGACAGACCACAATTCCAGCTGGAATAAGGAAGAAACACGGCATAAAGGAGGGGAGTAGGTTAAGAGTTATCGATACGGGTAAAGAAATAATCGTGAAACCCGCGCTCTCTACAGCAGATCTTGCTGGTTCTGGGGCCAAACATGCATCGGTCAAGGATATGAAGAGGAGACTTGATGAACTGAGAAATGAAGATATATGATACGAGGTTCTTCTTTGAACATTATTATTCTAATGATGAAAATATTCTAAAGCTCACTAGACAGGAGCTTCACGCAAAGCAGCAGAAATTTATTTCTTCTATTGTGCTACATGAGGTCTACAAGATCACGCTAGAAAAAGATGGCAGAAGTGTTGCGGAGCTCAGAACAAAACTGCTGGAAAAAGATTTCAAGATTATTGCTGTAGATGCTAAGATAGCAAGGACCTCCGCTCAATACAGGCATAAGTATGGGATACCTCTTGCCGATAGTATAGTTGCCGCTACTGCAAAGGTCATCAATGCTATATGCGTTACAGATGACCAGCATATACGACAGATCAAAGATATCAAAACAGGCTGGATCAGGCACTAGGTAGACCACCAAGACACTTGAATCTATTCCCAGATGTCCTTGATCTCTTCTGGGGTCGGCCAATGCTCCACCTCTCCCTTCCTCTCGCCTAGTATGCCGTAAAACCGCGCCATGTTGTGCTTGGATCTCTTCCTGATTATGACTGTGCTGTTCTTCGCATCCACAATGACCTCGTCGCCCTCGCTCAGGGATAGGTTATTAGCGACCTCTTTGGGGATGGTCGCCCTTATGCTGTTACCTACCTTCTGCAGCTTGACGATCCTTGACATACTCCTGTATATACGAGTAAGGATATACGTAACCATTTCGCCCCAAGCGGTAGCGGCTTCCGGGCTAACATCGAAAGATACGATGCTAGATGTTAAACCATAGACTTGACCCATTACGAGCTTTTTGCTACTGGAGTCCCTTCTCCTTTGCAATCTGCTGCACTGCTGGCAGGTTCCTTGCCACCTTCAGGTGCTCGCAGTCCATCGAGGAGCAGTGCTCGCAGCGGAGCTTCCTATTCCTGAATGAGATCGACACATAGGTATGTAATTTATTGTCCTTGAGCAGGATGAAGTTCTCGCTCACGTTGATGTGCTGGATCTCCATCCTGGGCTCCCGCGCATAGTAGCCGAGCTTCTCGAGCTGGCCCATCACCGCCGACCTGACAAAGTCCTGCCTGCTCACGAAGCCCTTCTTCTCCTCGCAGACCATATCGATGAGATCGACGAGCTCGTTCGGTATCCCCACCGGCGTGTAGCCCTTCTGGCGCATCAGTCCCTTCTTCTCCCCGGTCATAGGTATAATACAGAGCTTACCCCGGCTATTTAAGAATGCAACCTTACTCTCAAATGAGTGCAAGGATAAATACCACTTCGGCAGTTGTATAATACCTGTATTATCCCGAGGATGCGCGATGAACAACCACAGAAGAAGCATCCAGCTGCCGGACGAGCACCTAGAGACGCTTAGGGAGATCTTCGGGTGCCGGTACGAGGAGGACACGGTCAACGGCATCAGGGCCAGGCTCGACCGCGACTATTACATCTCCAACATACTGAAGGTTCTCCTGCCAATATCGAAGAGCAGGCTGCGCTACCAGGAACTATATACCAAGAGCAAGATAAGGAGCGAGGACGCCTTTTTGAAGTACCTAAGATGGATGATGCGGCTGGGGCTGCTGGCAAAGGACGGCCATGGTTACGGCATCACCACCAAGGGGATGCTGATCGTGCAGGCATTCTCCAAGAAGTGACTATGAATATTGTTAGCGCTTCTTCTTCGCCAGCAGCATGCAGAGCAGCGCCTTCTGCGCGTGCAACCTGTTCTCGGCCTGCTACCAAAGCCTATAAATTTATCATCAAGACAAGAAAGGATTACTTCAACAAGCACCATTACCATTCCTTATAGTGAACAGTTAGCGCTTGCATTGTTCGTGCATCTTCCGGATTATATTGTGAAGAACATAAAGACATAAGAGGGCTAGCCACACCTTACGCAGGGAGGAAAGGAGGGCTGGCGGGGAACCTGTGATTAGTTGACATATTTCGGGGCGCGTAAAAAAAAGCAAGAACCTTATAGCATGTAACTTTATTGCTTTTACTCGCATGCAGATTTTAACCACGCCTTGAATAGGTTATCCGTAAAGACGTACTCTCCTCTGCCAAGTTTTCTCACCATGCTCTTATCCAGTAGACTGCGCAGCAATGCTGTGACTTCATTGAGTCGCATGTTGGCCTTTTCTGCGATATCTTTAGGGCTTGTTGCGCCTGTTAGAGCCATTGCTTTAACCACCTTTACTTCTGTAGATTGCATCATGTTCATGTATTCTCTAAAGTGGAGATCGCCTTCCCTCTCAATTATGCTCTCGGTAGCCCTTTGGACAGCACGGGTATCCAATTCTCTTATTACCAGATAATTCAGCTCTCTCCCAAGGATCTGTAGGTTGTACGGAATCCCGCTCGATGCCTCCAGTAGTGAGTCTATGGTCTCTTCGCATGCTTCTCTTCCCAGATACTTTTGAACGAAGTCGGCGATCGCTTCTTTATCCAATGGTTTTATTTCCATGTTGATTAGCTGCTTGTATAGCGGCGCATTTGGTGATAGGGCAACTGATTGCATCGTGTGAATATAGGAACCAGAGATGACAAGAACTGTATTCTTATAAGTTTCATTGATGGTTCTGATCACTTTTATAATAGAATGGCCAACCATCTTCTTTCCTATCTTCAGTTCTGCTATCGAGGGAAACTCGTCTACAATAAGAACACATTTAGTTTTTGTTTTCTGTGCCAGCTTGTCTATTAGGCTAAAGGTATGCATGGTAGCCTTTGAGATGTCTTTTTCCTCGCCTCTTACATATGATACGCTGTAGGAGATGTGCTCACCCACATCCATCGACAATTTAAGATGTTTCAGAAAATTCATCAGTGTTTCCCTGCCCATTCTTGCCAGCTCAGACATCTTCATGCTTAGCGGAAGCTTGCCACGAAATGCTAGCATGGTTTCATCGAAGAGATTGGAAAGAAAAGCATCCACGGTGTCTGGTATTGTCTTCCATACGGAAATGTAGATAACCACAATGCCCTTCTTTTCGAGCTTCTCTTTCACATCGTAGAGTATGCTTGTTTTTCCAACCCGCCTGATGCCCGTTAGGGAGAAGCCTATTCTGGAATTTGATCTAGAAAGCTCGGGTAGAACCTGCTTCAACTCCTCTTCCCTGTCTATCAGCAGGTTCCCAGTCACTGGTGTGAGGTAGAAGGGCATAAAGAAACAATAAAGTTATAGGCTATAAAGTTATCGTTTCATTCCATTTACTACCTGAGGCACGGCATTGGCAAGACAATGCTTATCAGAGTACAGCAAAGCACCTTGAGATTACTAACAAGCATGGGAACGATATCGTGTTGGCATTCTCCAAGAACTGATGCGAACAGAGTCAGATTATGCCTGCCGCATCGCTAGCGCTTCTTCCTCGCCAGCAGCATGCAGAGCAGCGCCTTCTGCGCGTGCAACCTGTTCTCGGCCTGCTGCCAGACGACCGACTGCCTGCTGTCGATGACACCGTCGGTGACCTCCTCGTTCCTCTTGGCGGGCAGGCAGTGCATGAAGATGGCATCCTTCTTTGCGTAGGACATCAGCCTGGAGTTGACCTGGTACCTAGGCAAGAATGCATGCAGCCTGGACTCGCGCTCGGCCTCGTGGCCCATCGACACGAACGAATCGGTATAGACGATGTCGGCGTCCTTCACCGCAGCCTCCGGATCGTTGACCACGCCGATGCTGGAACCCTTCGCCTGCTTGACTGCAAAGTCCAGCGCCTCCTTGTCCGGCTCGTATCCCCTGGGCGTCGCGATTGTAACGCTGATCCCTGCCAGCGAGCAGCCTATCACTAGCGAGTTGCAGACGTTGTTCCCGTCCCCCACCCACGCGAGCTTCAGGCCGCCCAGCTTGCGCTTCGCCTCTCTTATGGTGAGGAGGTCGCCCAGCACCTGGCAGGGGTGGAACCGGTCGGAGAGCATGTTTATCACCGGCACGTTCGCTGCGCCGGCAAGCCTCTCGACATCGCCGTGGCTGTAGACCCTGGCGCCTATAGCATCCGCATACCCGGATAACGTCCTCGCCGTATCCTCGATCGTCTCGCCCCTGGAGAGCTGGATCTCGTTCATCCCCAGATTGATGGCATGGCCTCCGAGCTCGAGCATCGCGGTCTCGAAGCTGACCCGCGTCCTGGTCGACGGCTTCTGGAATATCATCACGAAGACCTTGTTCTTCAGCAGCGGCCTGCTCCGCTTCTTCAGCCTGGCGGCAAGGTTCAGCAGCGCCGCTACCTCCTTGCTATTAAGTTCCATCAGCGTCAGAAGGTTCCTGGTCCTAAGCAACTCCATCACCGAACAGTGATTCCACAAAGCGGTGGTTGTCGAAGGGCACCAGGTCGTCGTAGGACTGCCCCACGCCAAGATAGACGATCGGCTTGCCGGTCAGGTGGGTTATCGAGATTGCGGCGCCGCCCCTCACATCCGCATCGGTCTTCGTTAGTATCGCGCAGTCAAAGCTGGTGTAGCTGTGGAACTCCCTGGCCTGGTTTATGGTGTCGTTGCCCGCAAGCGAGTCGCCGACGAAGACCTTCAGGTCCGGGTTCACCACCCTGATTATCTTGCCCATCTCCTCCATCAGGTTCTTGCTCGTCTGCATCCTCCCCGCCGTGTCCATGAGGACGGCGTCGATCTTGTGCGACCTTCCATATAATATCGCGTCCCTCCCAACAGCCGCGGGGTCGGCGCCGTACCTCTGGGCTATCACCTTTATCCCCAGCCGCTCTGCGTGGGTCGAGAGCTGCTCGATCGCGCCGGCCCTGTGGGTATCGCCGGCCGCTATCACCACCGAGAAGCCATCCTTCTTCAGCATGTTAGCGACCTTTGCTATGGTAGTGGTCTTGCCGGTGCCGTTTATCCCCAGGAACACAATCGCGAACGGTTCCTGCTTCTTCCGCTCCTTCTTCGTCCTCACCCTCCCCGCGAGGTCGAGCCCGCCTGCACGCTCAAACATCTGGAGCAGGTACTGCTTCAGCCTCTCGCTCACCACCTCCTGGGCGTTCTGGCCGCGCTCCAGCTTCAGCCCCGCCAGCTCCTTCTTCATAGCCTCCTGGATCTGGTCGATCGTCTCCTGGGCCACGTCGGCCTCGAGCAGGTCTAGCTGCAGCGCCTGAAAGACAGTCTCTATGGTCTTCTCCGTGAGCTCCCGCTCGCTGATGTTCTTTACTGCATCGGAGAGCGCCCGCTTCAGCTTATCGAACATACCGTATCAACCGGACTTTTGCATCTGCTGCAGCAGGGCGTTTACCTCGGCCCTGCTCTGCTCCATCTTCATCTCCAGCTCATGCTTCTGCGAAAAGACCGTGCGCAAAGCAGCCTCCATCTCCCGCATCCTGTTCTCGATGAAGGCTACGACATCGTCCCTGCTCTTCTCGATCGCGACACCTGAGCCGACGCTCAGCAACAGTTTATCGGCAGGGGCCACCGCCGCATGCATGAAGACGCCAATGCCTATCGGCATCAGCGTCTGCACGTCGCCGGTGCCGGAGATATTCCTTATAGCATCAACCGCCGAGCGGCCGTCCTCCAGCAGCCTGGTGATCGTGGCCTCCCTGGTCATGACATCGTTGAGGTACGCCTCGATCATCTTCATCTGCGCAACCAGAGCCTGGAGTTTTTCCTGCTCGCTCATCGAAGTGATGCAAACGTAAACTCGCTTATAAATGAATTCCGCAGGGAAACGGATCGCTCAGCCGCTCCTCACCATCTGTGACTCCCTATCTATGCCTTGATACGGATCTGATGGTGCTTTTTAACTGAGCGGGAATAGACCTCGGCAGAAGTAACTCTATACCGATTACATCATTCTTAGATCCTAGATCCACTACTATGTTGTCTGCCAAAGGCTCGGATCTTGCTATCTTCGTTTTTTTAAATCGAAGATACAGGGCATTAACATCGGGGTCAAATTCTACCGAAACCATATCTTCCCAGCCGCCTCTTATCCACCTTAACTGATGTCACAACCAATATTTCACCATTTCTAGTTTCGTATATGGCTACTACGTAATCACACTCAAAATGCCTATAGCCTCCTTTTCTGCCATACTTAACATCTATGACTTCGACCGGTTCTTGTATCGTGTTAATAATCTCCTTATCAGCAATCCCTCTTTCCCTTGCTCTCCGAAGAGCGTGTTTTGAGAATGTTATTCTACGCAATCGGTTGCTACAATAAGACATAGCATTTAAGGATTATTCGGTTGCTGCTTCGTTGCATAACCTGTTTCAGCCCTCCTTCACTATTTCGGGCTTCATGCGGAGATCCAGCCTCTCCGTGTGAGCTGTGACGACGTGCTTTTCGTAGGCCCCGAAGCTCGGGAACTTGGCATCGCAGAGGACGCACCGCAGGAAGTATCCGACCACCAGTAGATTTCGTCGGGGTAAAATTTAGGCATTTTACTCAGTCGATCATCGGGTTCGCGTAGCTCTCGCAGATCTCCGTGAGCCAGTCCTTCTCCAGCGCGTCCTTCAGCAGCTCGCAGAGCTGCCTCTCCTCCTGGCGGGCCCGGCCTTTCGCCTGCCTCACAGCCTTGTGCAGCGCGTCACGCACCAGCCGCTCGTTGTACTTGGTCAGCAGCGACTTCACAGCATCCTTTGCCATTTCGTCCAGGTTGCAGGGCTTGAAGTGCTCCTCGATTATCGCCTCCACCCAGTCGGAGAGCGACGAGCTGCTCATGGTTATCCTCTTCTTCCTTGCATTATAAGGGTTTAATCTTCGCGGGATCGTAGTTATGGAATCAGGGATGCGAAGAGAAAAAAGGAAGGAACCGCGCGCAGGTAGATAGCACCAGCAAAATTACGTCTTGGCCTTGGCCAGCCTCTTCTCGGCATCGTCCCAGTTTACCACGTTCCACCACGCGGTCACGTAACTCGCCCTGTCGTTCTTGTACTGCAGGTAGTACGCGTGCTCCCAGACGTCGAGGACCAGCAGCGGCGTTGTTCCATGTCCTGCCTGCAGGTTGTGCTTCTCTATGTTGAAGGTCATCAGCTGGTCCGACAGCGGGTCGTATGCCAGTATTGCCCAGCCTATGCCCTCGACCGTCTTTGCCGTCTCGGTGAACTGCGCCTTGAACGCGTCGAAGCTGCCAAAGTCGGCGTTGATCGTGTCCGCGAGCCTTCCCCCCGGCTTTCCGCCCCCGTTTGGCTTCATGTTGGGCCAGAAGATCGAGTGCAGCACGTGCCCCGAAACATGGAAGGAGAGGTCGCGCTCTATGCCCCTCACGTCGACTCCCTGGAAGTTGTTCTTCCTTGCGTTCTCCAGCTTCTCGAGGGCGGCGTTGGCACCATTAACATATGCCAGATGATGCTTGTCGTGGTGCAGGGTCATGATATCCTTCGATATGTGCGGCTCGAGTGCGTCGTAGCCGTAGGGCAGGTCCGGCAGCGTGTACTTTTTGACCATGGCTCTAATCTTCCTGCATTCGATTTAACCTTTATCCTACAAAACTTCGTGCAAGTGTTTGGTTGCTGAAGCGAGACGGTGCGCCAAGGGTAGCTTTATAGCAAATACCCCGCTAAATTTCAGTGATGGCCAACGTGCTTCTGGGGAGTCTGGTAGCGGCGCTCCTCATAGCGATCTTTCCGAATTTCATGCCGGTCACCGGCAACGTAACCTACTCGGAGGTGATAGTCGAGTTCACACCGGCTGCCGGCGACCAGCAACGGATCGGTGCGATGCTTGCCGACCTGCGGGCGATGGGATACGACCTCGAGGTAGTTGATGTCCTTGAAAACGTCATGCAGGGCGCGGTCGTCATGATTGCATCGGACCAGGTCGAGCGGCTGAGGGATGAACCGTTCGTGGCCGGCGTCCACACTGAAAAGTTCATGCGGGCGCACTTGGAGCAGAGCCTGCGGCTGATCGGAGCCGACCAGATCAGCGTCCGTGACCCGGAGGGCAGGGCGCTAACGGGCGAGGGCATCAGGATCGCTGTCGTGGACACGGGCATTGATTATACACACCCCGACCTCAGCGGAGAGGGAGACCGCGCCAAGGTCGTGGACGGCTATGACTTTCTGGATCACGACGACCAGCCGCAGGACACCGACGGCCACGGTACGCTGGTTGCGGGCATCATAGCGGCCGACGGCGTCTTGAAGGGCGTGGCTCCAAAGGCGGAGCTCTTGGCGTACAGGATCGCGTCGGAGGACAGCTACGTCTCCACGATCGAGATGGTAAGGGCCCTCGAGCGGGCGGTCGACGATGACGCCGATATCGTGAACATAAGCCTGGGGCTCGACTACGTCAGCGAGGAGCTGGACAAGGCTGTGGAGAACTTGGTGAAGAAAGGCATCGTGGTCGTAACCGCGGTGGGAAACAGCGGGGAGAGCGACCGGTCGATTGGTAGCCCGGCATCGGCACACGGCGCGATAAGCGTGGGCGCGTCGATCAACGGCGGAGATGAGTCGGTCCTCGTTTCAACCCTCAGGATCGATGGTGATGAGACCAGGTACGATACGGTCCCGATGCTGGGCTCGATGCCGGCGGAGGAGCCGCTCCGTGGTAAGCTGGTCTTTGCTGGATTCGCGACTGAGGAGGACATCGGGGACATGGACTTGACTGATACCATAGTGCTTGCCGAGAGGGGCGGGCCGGTGACAACCAGGGACGGGGTGGAGGAGGCGCGGCTGGTCTACTTCTCCGAGAAGGAACGAAATGTTGCAGAGAAGGGCGCGGCAGCCCTGATAGTTTACAACAACGAGCGTGGCATGTTCTTGGGCAGGCTGACACACGACAACAACGAACTCGGCTATGAGCCGCAAATACCAGTAGTATCGATGTCTAGGGAGGATGGGCTGAAGCTGAAAGCTATGATAGAAGCTGGCAGTACTCAGTTCGCCAGTCACTCTTTTCTCCAGCCTGCGGAGCTGCGGCTGAACGATATTATAGAAGCTGGTGGTCCGATGGCTGAGCTGAGGGTCTTCCGCGGGACGGACCTGGTGGCAGGGTTCAGCTCGAGGGGCCCGGTCTCGCCGTTCTACATGAAGCCCGACTTGGTTGCGCCGGGCGCCTCGATCAACTCGACTATGATAGATGATTCTTACATGGTGACGAGCGGGACCAGCTTTGCCGCGCCGCACGTCAGCGGCGCCGCCGCCCTGCTGCTCCAGAAGAACCCGGCGCTGAAACCGGAGGAGGTCGCGTCGGTGCTGGCCACAACCGCGGACCAGGTCCGGGATCAGTACGGCATGGCATACCACTACGATGTAGCAGGTGCCGGGAGGCTGAACATCGCCGCGGCGCTTGAGGCCGAGATAGCCGCAGTGCCACATTATGCGGTGCTGCACCTCTCCCCCGCGAGCACCGGGGCGTCGCGTGTGATCGAGCTGCGCTCCCTCGGTGATGGGCTCGGAGAGCTCACCACAAGCATGGAGTGGAACGACCAGGCATACGGCGAGCTCGCGTCGGTAAGCACCGGGATAGAGCAGAGCGCGGAGCCGAGCACGAACGGCAGCGATTCAACCGCGCTGCTGAAGATCGACGCTGTCCTTCACAAGTTCAGCGCCGGCAAGCTCGAGGGCAGGATACATGTAACAACGGATGACCGGAGAATCTCGATCCCGCTCATCATCTATATGGACGAGATCGCCGTGAAGGCCAGCAACAGGGACGGCAGGATCTGGCTCTCCGTGGACGCGCCCGATCAGTGGAAGTTCGCAAAGGTCAGGGTAACGAACCCCGAGGACGGCGGCAGCAGGTCGGTCACGCTTACCCCTTCTAACAACCTCTCAAGCATACCTGCCAGCAAGCTCGGGGAGCACTGGATCGAGGCCGACGTGATCTTGGCGTCGGGCGATGCCACGGGCTCCTCGATCCTGTATGTGACGGATGCCAACCCCAACGGCACGGTCGATGTAATCGCCGATTACACGCTGCTTTACGGCGTCCCGCTCAAGCAGGTGCTCATCGTGGCCGCCTTTCTGGGCATAGCCGCGGCCGTTGCGGTCGCCTGGTCGAGCCGGCGCACAAAGGAAGAAGTACAGCCGCCGACCAGCGTCTTCAGATAAAGCTGAAGAGCCTAGGCCCAGCGTCCCGTATCTCCGCCGGGATGTCGCTGAACTTTTTGAAGTTCTCCACAAATAACCCAGCCAGCCTCTTGGCGGCGATCTCGTAGGCGCCCTTCTCCTGCCAGGTTGATCTGGGGTCAAGAATCTCCCTCGGCACGCCCGGGCAGGAAGTTGGAACATCGAGGTTGAAGATCTCGTCGTGGGTGAACTCGGACCGCTCGATCGTGCCGTTTATCGCGGCCCTCACCATCGCCCTGGTGTACTGGATCTTGATCCGCTCGCCCACGCCGTAGGGGCCGCCGGACCAGCCGGTGTTTATCAGGTAGGCCCTGGTGCCGTACTTCTCGATCTTCTCGCCCAGCATCTTCGCATAGACTATGGCCGGCCTTGGCATGAAGGGCGCCGCGAAGCAGGTCGAGAAGGTCTCCTTGGGCTTCGTGATCCCGCGCTCGGTGCCGGCCAGCTTGCTTGTGTAGCCGGCCAGAAAGTGGTACATCGCGCCCTCCTTTGTGAGCCTGGCGATCGGCGGCATCACGCCGAACGCGTCTGCGGTAAGGAAGACGATCACCTCAGGATGGCCCGCCACGCTGGGTATCACGGCGCCCGGAATGTAATCGAGCGGGTAGGCGACCCTGGTGTTCTCGGTCACGCTGTCGTCGGCAAACCTAGGCTCCTTAGTAACCTCGTCCAGCACGACGTTCTCCATCACGGAGCCGAACTTTATGGCGTTCCAGATCTGGGGCTCGTTCTCCTCCTTCAGGTTGATGCACTTGGCGTAGCAGCCGCCCTCGAAGTTGAACACGCCGTCGTCGGACCAGCCGTGCTCGTCGTCGCCGACCAGCTTCCGCTCGGGGTCGGCCGAGAGGCTGGTCTTGCCCGTGCCGGAGAGGCCGAAGAAGAGCGTGACGTCGCCCCCACCCCCCACGTTGGCGGAGCAGTGCATCGGGAATATCCCCTTGGCCGGTAGGTAGTAGTTCATGGCCGAGAACATAGCCTTCTTTATCTCGCCCGCGTAGGAGGTGGCGCCTATCAGCGTGATCCTGCGCTTCAGGTTGATTACGATGCAGGTCTCTGTCCGGGTGCCGTCCGTCTTCGGGCTGGCTTTGAAGTCGTTCATCGATATCAGCGTGAACTCCGGCTTGAATGACTCCAACTCTTCTTTGGCGGGCCTGATGAAGAGCTGGTGCGCAAAGAGGCTCTGCCATGCATAGTCGGTGATTATGCGCACGGCCATCCTGGCCTTGGGATCGGCGCCCACGAAGCCGTCGAAGACGAAGACCTCCCTGCCCTCCATGTGCTTCTTCATCCTCTGCAGGAGCAGGTCGAACCTGTCCTCGGGGAAGGGATGGTTGATCGGCCCCCAGTCCACAGTATCGTGGGTGAGGCTATCGTCGACTATGTAGCGGTCATCGGGGGACCTGCCGGTGTACCTGCCGGTCATGACCAAGAGCGCGCCGTTCGATGCTACTATACCCTCCTTCCTGGCGACAGAGATGTCCACTAGTGACTTGATGGGGAGGTTCCTGTGGGCCTTGCCTATCCTGATCCCCAGCTCTTCCAGCTGGAGCATCAGCCTCCTTTCCGGGCTGCCCGGGTTCTCCGCCATGGAGGAAACCATCCCGGCAGCGTGTATTTAATTTATCGCGGCTGTCCGAGAGTAGTGGAGCGGGCGGGCGAGGGCAAAACGCTTTTATTGAAACCAGATACCTCTCCACTCGATGGTCAGTACCAAGCAGCTCCTCGAGCTCAGAAAAAAGGCAAAGGCCCGGAAGCCTGACTTTGTAAGGATGGAGAGCTGGCGATACAAGCGAGTCAGGACAAACTGGCGAAAACCAAAGGGCATAGACAGCCACATGCGGAAGCAGATCAAGGGCTGGCCGAAGATCGTCAGGATCGGCTACAGGGGCCCGAGGGCCGCGAGGAATCTGCACCCATCGGGATATTACGATCTTCTCGTTCACAACGTTGCCGAGCTGGGCGGGCTGGATCCGAAGCGCGACGCGGCCAGGATAGCCGCGACCGTGGGCAGGCGGAAGCGCAAAGAAATTATTGAAAAGGCTATGAAGATGAAGGTCAAGGTGCTCAACCCGTAGGAGTGAAAGCATGCCGATAAATATCAGAGACAAACGCGAACTTGCCGCGAGGGCCCTGGGCGTCGGAGTCAAGCGGATAAAGTTCGATCCCGCATATCTCG
This sequence comes from uncultured Nitrosopumilales archaeon, assembly GCA_964373125.1. Taxonomy (GTDB): domain Archaea; phylum Thermoproteota; class Nitrososphaeria; order Nitrososphaerales; family UBA213; genus CAYJSN01. Next base: position 22,885 of record CAYJSN010000001.1, read on the forward strand.
AGGACGTGATGGATGCCATCACCAGGGAGGACATGCGGAGCCTCCTGACTGCGCGCACCATACTGATCAAGAAGAAGCACGGAACCTCGAGGGGCAGGACAAGGGCGAGGCATGCGAAGGAGAAGAGGCGCGGCAGGGGCCACGGCTCCAAGGAAGGCAGTAAGGGAGCCAGGCGGGGTAAGAAGGAGATCTACGTGAAGAAGGTAAGGACACTGAGGCGGCACATCAGGATAATGAAGAGCCGCGGGGAGATCAGCAATCAAACATTCTGGAACATCTACAAGAAGATCGGGGGCGGGCAGGTTAGATCGGTGGCCCACCTCCGGGAACTGGTCAAGGAAGTCGCCTCACGGTAGGCACTGCTGGTACAGCATTAGAACTCGTGCATCACATCATCAAAGTCCAGAATCCTGTTGTCGGAGATCCTGACGCCCTCCTTCTCCAGCAGCCTCCGCTTTGCACCGGGGCCGTAGGCGTAGCCGCCTACGGTGCCGTCGGACCTGACCACCCTGTGGCAGGGCACCACCACCGGGCTGGGATTTTTGTTCAGCACCCTGCCGACCAGCCTTGTTGCTTTCGGTTTGCCTGCGGCCCTGGCCAGCTCCGCGTAGGTCGTGACCTTGCCGTCGGGTATCCTCTCGACCAGCCTGTAGATCCTCGCCGCAAAGCTCATAGCTTGATCACCTCCAGCCCCAGCTCCCTGATAAGGTTTGAGAGCCGCTCCTTCTCCTTCCCCAGCCCCTTCCAGTCTAGGAAGGCGTACTTCACATCCTCGACGCTCTTCTTTACCATCTGCTCCAGCATGGGCCTATCAACATGCGGCAGGGAGTGCTTGGAGGCCACGGCCGCGAGGGCGTGCTCGGAACCGATCAGGAGCTCGTTGAACTTGGACGGATAGTGGGTTCCGCCGAGCCCTATCCCGACGCTATCGTACCTTTTCAGCGTCCCGACGGTCTTCAGCACGGCCTCCGAAACAACGGCTATCGCGTTCTTATCCCGCCACTGTTTCTCGCCCGAACCTATCTCGACGAAGAGGATCGGCCTTGAGAGCGCGGTCGGGCCATGATGAGTTGCCTCGATCACCATCTGATATTCCGGTACTTTGGACTTCTCCTCCCAGAGGGTGCGCATGTAGTGCTTCTGCAGGCTCGGATATGTATAGGCAAGTTCCCGGGGCCTCCCGCCCATCTCGCTGGAACCGGAAAAGTTGCCCGTCGTATGGCAGGTCAGGGCGGGTATCTCGCTCTCCGACCTGTGCCTGGAGAGGAAGACGTAGTACTCGGGGGAGAACCGCTCGCCGAGCCAGTCGAGTGTGAGCACCTCCTGCTCCGCCAGCAGGAGGTCGATCGCCCCCTCCGAGTAGAGCTCCAGTTCGTGCCTAGCCCGCTCGAACCCATGGGTATCTATCAGGTATGAGGCCATCCCACGCCCGGCAGGGTCGAGTTTTGAAGCTACGAGTAAAGGACGCATGATAAAGAAATATAAATTCAGTTCATTTATACGCATTTTGAATTGGACATAGATTTCGATGTGGAACGGAGGCTGAGGGCCATGTACAACACCCTCAAGCTGGCCAAGAAGCCGGGCAAGGAGGAGTACAAGATACACCTTAAGATCGTCCTCCTCGGCCTCGGGGTGGTGGGTGTGATAGGCTTCATAATCCAGTTCGTATCGGCGCTAATAGCTTTCAGCGGGGGTCGCTAGGTGAGCTCGGAAAAGTCGAAGTTCTTCGCGGTCCGCACCACCGGCGGCCAGGAGCACGTCGTCGCAAGGCTGCTCGAGAACAAGATCGCCAAGAAGAACCTGAGCGTCCAGTCGATACTGGTGCTCGACAACCTGAGAGGATACATCGTGGTCGAGGCACCCAACGCCAATGTCGCATACGAGTCACTAGCAGGTATGAGACACGTGCGCGGGCAGATCAGGGGCGAGATGGACTTCAAGGACATCGAAGGCTTCCTGGTGAAAAAGTCGACCGTGACCGAGCTCTCGGTCGATGATACAGTAGAGATAATCGGGGGCCCGTTCAAGGGCATGCGCGCCAAGATAACGCGCGTCGACTATGAGCGGCAGGAGGCAACGGTCATACTGCTCGATGCGCCTTATCAGCTGCCGGTGACGATCGACGCCAACTACCTGAAGCTGGTGCAGAGAGCCGCGAAGACGGCCTGACCCGCCTGATGCCGGAAAGGCAAGGATTATAATTCGCTTGCAATCCATCCCCAGCCATGGGAGAGAAGAAATCAGTCTCCGCCCTTGTTACCGGCGGGGAGGCCAGTGCAGGCCCGCCGCTGGGCCCGGCCCTCGGACCTATGGGGATCAATGTGCTGCAGGTGGTCAACACGATAAACGAGAAGACCAAGGAGTATGCCGGGATGAAGATCCCGGTCAGGGTGGAGGTCGATGCGGAGACCAAGCAGTTCACGGTGGAGGTGGGCGTGCCGCCAACCGCGATGCTGGTCATGAAGGAGGCCGGCGCGCAGAAGGGCTCCGGGAAGACAGGCACAGAATTCGCGGGCGACCTGACCATGGACAAGATAATCAAGGTCGCGAAGGTCAAGATCGAGCATTCCTACGCAAACGACGTCAGGGGGGCAGTGAAGGAGGTTCTGGGCACCTGCGTCAGTAGCGGGGTAAAGATCGAGGGAAAGACACCGAAGGAGCTGCTGAAGGAGATCGACGAGGGCAAGTGGGACGGGAAGCTGAAGGCCGAGTAATGATAACCAAAGCTCTCTGCCGGTTGTTTCTTGAGGATCCAGATCGATCTCGAGACCGAGCTGGTAATTATATGAGATTTGAAGATGTAAAAACTTGTTATGCTTTACCTTTATAAATTGGCAATGAGGCTTTTATATGAAAAGATGCCTGACCCAAGTATGCACGTGAGACTCCTCGCCCTCTGTGTCACGGCAATGCTTCTAGCGAGCTTCGTACTCATCCCGAGCGCGAACGCCGCGCCAACCGTAAGGACCACCGTCGAGCTGGGGGTCAAGGTCGATGTTAGCGACCCCCAGGGCGGTACCACTGGGGACACGGATGAGCCACTTCCAAATATAGTGCACGTGGGCAAGACCTACCATGTCTACGGCAAGATATCCGTGATCACCGACCGCGGGACCAAGCTGCCCGACGGCCCAAAGGGAGCAACCGTGAAACTTTTCGATACGTTCAACTCGAATAAACCGATACTCATGGCAACCGGGACGACCGACGAGAATGGATTCTTTGACATCGTCTGGCTCGTCGAGCCAAAGACCGTCTTCAAGGAGTTCAACGAGCTGATAAAGGAGGGTATCAACTCCATAGAGAATATCAGGCTCACCGTGCACGTGGCTTACGACGGCGACTCGACCTACCTGAGCTCGAGGAGTCAGGGCTATAACATAGAGCTGCGGCCGCTCAGGCTTATCACGAGCGTAGCCACGGACAAGTCTGTTTATTCCACCGGTGATTCTGCCAGCGTGACCATCACCATCCGGGACCCGGATAACAAGTTGGTGGAGCCGGACGCGCTATCAGTTTTCTACGACGCTGCAAAGGTCACTCCCGAAAAGGTGGAGACCGGCAAGTACTCCTTTGTCGTGCCCTCGCTTACCGAGGGTTTCCACAAGATTACCGTGCTTCCAGAGAAGTTGACCTATGTGAGGGAGAGCGTGGTTTCAACAGTCATGGTTACGGCGAAGATGGATTTCCCCGTCGATATAGATGCCTCGCTTGACCAGGGTTCATACGGCGTGGGAGACCCTGCCCTGCTCAGCGGCAGGGTGGACCCGGCCCTCGTGGACAGGCCCGTGCTCTTCTCCGTCATGAACCCCAACGGTGCGATATTTAACATCGGCCAGATACTTGTCGGCGAAAGCGGGACGTTTGAGCGGGTCATCGAGCTTGCAGGCCCACAGTCCATGCCAGGCAAGTGGAGCATCACGATTACATATCTGGGCAAACAGGTCGTACAGGAGTTTACCGTCGGCGAGCTGAGGACAAAGTTCCTGAAGGTCGCGCTCAAGTCGACGGAGACGATCGACGAGCTCGGGGAACGGGCCGAGCGCGCGGAGGTAGGCAAGCCGATCGGAATCCAAGCCTACACGACCAATACCGAGATCAAGACCATCAACCTGGTCTACATAGTGAAGGTGACCGACGCCGACGGGTTCACTGCAATGGTATCCTGGATAAAGGTCAGCAACCTGAAGGCCGGCGAGAGCGTCAGGCCCGCGATATTCTGGATACCCGAACAGCCGGGCCGGTACTCGGCTGATATCTTCGTCTGGGACAACCTGCTCAACCCGCTGCCGCTATCCCCCCCAGAAGGTCTGAGCCTGAAGGTTGTGTGAGCCGGCGGCCCAGCGCCTGATCTATGGCTTATCTTGCGATGACCGTCCTGGTCTCGTAGCTGGGCTCCTTCTCGGTCCTCTGCATCTCCACGAACGTCTCCGTGTTGAGCACGCCATCGATCTTGCCTATCTTGTCTATCACTATGCCGTGCAGATCCTCCAGGCTGGTCGCCCCGACGGCAAGAAGGATGTCGAACCTGCCCGAGACCTCGGATATGCTCCGTATCTCGGGAATCTTGAGGAGCTCCTTGTGGATGTTCTGCCTGAGCTTGGGATCCCGGTTGACGCCGATTACCGCCTTCACCCCTATGCCCAGAAGGTCCTCGTTCACGGCTATGGTGAACTTCCTTATCACGCCCTTCTTCGTGAGCCGCTTTATCCTGCTGTAGAGGACCGAGGCGTTGATGCCGAGCTTCTTGCTCAGGCGCGGCACCGATATGCTCGCGTCGTTCGTCAACTCGATCAGGATCTTGGTGTCGACCTCGTCGAGCTTGTTCAAATCTTATACCAAGAAAGAATGGCTACCATGCCTAATAAATGTAATTTTTTCATAACGGTTTCCGGTTAGACCAATTATATGCGCGCATTGGGCTGGATGCATTGCAAATCGAACAGCACGCACAGGCGATATTTTGGATCATTTTCGCCTCCAGAGCGGGCGGGCCTTCTCATAAGGAGAACCGTCCCCGGAACCATGCAGTGATGACGGGGTTTACGGAGCGGGACGGAGCGGGGACAGCCACAAACGATTTTAAATGACGTCTCCGAGACCGTAGTGCAATGGTCGGCACCGACGATATAGTTAACGCCATAAAGAAGGCGAGGGAGCTCTCGGAGAAGAAGAAGTTCAACCAGTCAGTAGAGCTCGTACTGGCGCTGAAGGACATCGACGTGAAGAAGGGCTTCGCACTCAACGAGGTCGTCAACCTGCCGCATCCCCCAACCACGAAGGCGACCCTGGCCGTGATAGCTGCCGGCGACCTTGCTCTCAGGGCAAGGAAGGCCGAAGCTGACAAGGTGATCGAGGCCGAGGAGCTCGACAAGATCGCGACCAGCAAGCGCGAGGCAAAGAAACTTGCTAGAGAGTACGACTTCTTCCTTGCCGATACATCATTGATGCCAACCGTTGGCCGCACGCTCGGACAGTTCCTCGGGCCGATGGGAAAGATGGCCTCGCCCCTGCCGTTCAACGCCCCGATAGAGAACATCCTAGACCGGTTCAGAAAGTCCGTGAGGGTCAGGGCCAAGGGTCAGCTGATGGCTGCCTGCAAGATAGGTGACGAGACGATGGACGACAAGGCGCTGGCTGACAACGCCCAGGCTGTCATCGGGGCGGTCGAGAAGAAGCTCCCGGGCGGCGAGAAGAACATCAGGACCGTGATGGTCAAGCTCGCCATGGGCAAGATCGCAAAGATGGTGGAGGCGAAGGTGGCCTAGCATGCAGGCGGCGAGGACATACCCCCAGAAGAAGGTGCAGATGTACAAGGTGCTGGCCGATAACGCGCAGAAGAGCAGGGTCATAGCGCTCGTGAAGATGGAGAAGGTACGCGCGACCCAGCTGATGCCCCTCAGGAAGAAGTTCCGGGACCAGATGAGGATAATCATGGTGAAGAACAACATCGCGAAAAAGTCGCTCGCGAACATCAAGGTGCAGGGCATCGACAAGCTCGTGCAGGAGCTAGAGGGCCAGAACGTCATGATGTTCACCGACATGGACCCGTTCAAGCTTTTCCTCGTGCTCGATAAGAGCAAGATCTACCTCCCCGCAAAGGGCGGCGACATAGCCACGGAGGAGGTTATGGTTAATGCCGGTAATACGGGGCTACCGCCCGGCCCGGTCCTCACCGAGTTCAGGGAGGCCAAGATTCCCACCAAGATCGAGGGCGGCACGGTCTGGATATCCGAGGACACGGTCGTGGCCAATCCCGGCGATGCCATCTCGCACAAGCTCGCGTCGCTGCTCGGCAAGCTGGGCATCAAGCCCATCAAGGCCAGCATGGCGGTACACGCGGCCCTCCAGGAGGGGGTACTCTACCGCAGGGAAGACCTGCGCATAGACCTAGAAGAAACTGTACAGGAACTGCAGAGGTCGGCGTCGGAGGCGCTCTCGCTGGCAGTGAATGCGGCCTATGCCACGGCCGAGTCGATAGCACACCTGATCAGGAAGGCGTTTGGCGAAGCCAGGGCGCTCTCTACAAACTCGGGTTACATGACCAAAGAAACGGCAAGCGATATACTCTACGCTACAGAATCAAAAGCGCTTGCCGTGCTTGAAAAAGCAAAGCAGAAAGGTTACTCCTAAGAAAGTTTTGCGGGTATCGTAATCAGCCGAAGAGCGATGATAATCCTGCCAGCGCCTCTTCCTCGCCTTTCTTCTCTTCCTCTTTCTTCTTCTCTGCCTTCGCGGCCGGCGCTCCTGCTGGCGCGGCTGCAGGCGCAGCTGCGGCAACGGCAACCGGCGCCGCCTTCAGCGCCTCCTCGATGTTTACCTCGCCGAGCGCGGCCACAAGGGCCTTGACCTTGGCCTCGTCCGGCTCAGTGCCCGCTGCCTTGACCACGCTCTTAACGTTCTTCTCGTTGATCTCTTGCTTTAATTTGTGCAAGAGCAGGGCAGCGTAAACGTACTCCATTCCGATTCACACATGGTTCCGAGGCGGGTAATATAAAACTTTACAGAATCCCCAGCTGTCTTGCCACGGAGTAGACGGTCTGCTTCAGCTCCTGGTCGTACATCGCGTGCATTCGCTCCATGAAGATCTGCTTAGCCTCCTCCTTCCTCGAGTCGGAGGGCGATAGCATTATCGAGAAGAGCTCGGGAAAGCCCTCCCGCACCCAGGTGTCGATCTCGGTGAACCGCTTGGCGCCGATCTTTATGGCCGTGTTCTTCTCGATATCCACATACTCGTGAAAGTCGCCCGACTCCACCTTGTCGATCAGCATGAAGATCATGTTGTCGGGGTGCGGCGCCCTGAGCACATCTGCCGCGCGCGGACCGCCCTTGCCCGAACGGACCTTCTCCAGCAGGCCCACGGGCTTGACGTAGAGCCCCGCGACCCTGACCTTGCCCGGGCCGCCGAACTCGACGAAACCGACCACGACCCGGCTCGAGTCTCCCTCGTCCAGCGTGGCGAAGATGTAATCTCCATCCTTGAAGACGTTCTTCTTGCCGAACCCGAACATCGAACTACGGAGCGGCAATTTTGTATTTAAGTTTTGGCGGCTCTGCCGCGGTGCAGGATTCAGCTCCCGGAACAGAAAATTTGCACGAAAGCATTAATAGCGTATGCGCACTTCCTAGCGATGAATTGGGAGAAAAGGACGAGCTCGTAGCTAGGTTCTCATCCGAACCCGACAAATACTACAGGGTCGAGCTCTTCGACAGGGCCGGTTTCTCCAGGAGCAAGTGTACCAACTGCGGGAGCCACTTCTGGTCTATTACTAGCAGGGAGAGGTGCGGGAACTGCGAGCCCTACGGTTTCATAGGCAACCCGCCCACGAGCAAGCGGCTCGACTACATCAACACGTGGAAGGCGGTCGAGTCATTCTTCGCAAATAACGGCCATGCGAGCGTGAAGCGTTACCCGGTGGTGTGCAGGTGGCGCGAGGACCTGTTTTTCACGGTTGCGTCGATCGTGGATTTTCAGCGCGTCATAGGTGGCAAGGTGGTCTTCGAGCTCCCGGCCAACCCGCTGATTGTGCCGCAGATGTGCCTCCGCTTCAACGACATCGAGAACGTCGGCGTCAGCGGCAAGCATTATACGTCATTCTGCATGATCGGGCAGCACAGCATCGCCGATAACCAGGGATACTGGAAGGACAGGTGCATCGACCTCGACTACAGGATGCTCACCGAGGTGCTGGGAATAAAGAAGGAGGAGATCACATTCCAGGAGGATGTCTGGCTAGGCTACGGGGCCTTCGGTTACTCGCTCGAGTACTTTGTCAGAGGTCTAGAGCTGGGCAACGCCGTGTTCACCGAGTTCGAGGGCACGCCAAAGCAGCACCGCACCATGCCCGAGCGGGTGGTGGACATGGGCGCCGGGCTGGAGCGCTTCTCGTGGATAACGATGGGCACGCCCACCAGCTACGACTGCACGTTCGGCCCGGTCGTGGGCAGGCTGGCCGGGAAGCTCGGCATCGCGCCCGACAAGGATCTCTTATCGAGATACTTCACGATAGTCTCGAGCAGGCTCGAGCAGGTCGGCAGCCCGGCTGAACTAAAGTCGATTGCAGCGAAGGAGCTGAAGGTCAGCGACGCGCAGCTGGAAAAAATGACAACGCCGATGGAGGCGATATATGCTGTCGCGGACCACGCAAGGACGCTGCTCTTTGCCGTATCGGACGGCGCGCTGCCCAGCAATGTGGGCGGGGGGTACAACCTGCGCGTCGTGCTGCGCAGGGCGCTCGCGATACTCCAGCGGATGGGGTGGAAGGTCAGCCTGCAGGAGATCGCCGACATGCACATCGACTATCTGCGGGACATGTATCCAGAGCTGGAGGAACATAGAGAAGAGGTGAGGACGATCCTGGGCATCGAGGCCGGGAGATACCAAGACTCGCTGGAGCGGATGCAAAGCATCGCGGCCGGCATAACCAAGGACGGGAAGGGACCCACCGAGGGCGACCTGGTGCGGCTCTACGAGTCCGACGGTATAACTCCTGACTTTCTCAAGGAGCATGGAGTAATAGCCAGCATACCGCCCAACTTCTACACAAAGCTGGCGGAGAAGCACACCGCGCAGGCGCTTGCGGAGGCACCGAAGCCGGTGGCCGCGGTGGAGGGGCTCGAGCCGACCAAGTTGTTGTTCTACGAGGACGACAGCCTCTTCGAGTTCGAGGCAAAGATCCTCAAGATCATCAACAACAGGTACGTCGTCCTCGACAGGACAGCTTTCTATGCAAGGGCGGGCGGGCAGGAGCCAGATCGAGGAAACATTGGCGGTGTGGAGGTGAAGGACGTCACCAAGCAGGGCGATGTTGTGCTGCACGAGGTTGCGGGCCAGGACGGCAGGCTGAGGGAGGGAAGCACTGTGAAATGTGTCGTCGACATGGAGCGGAGGGGGCTGCTCACCAGGCACCACACCGCAACCCACGTGATAAACGCGGCCGCCAGGACTACTCTTGGCTCTTGGGTGTGGCAGCACTCGGCCTTCAAGGACGTTGACTATGCAAGGCTGGACATAACGCACCACTCGAGCCTCACGCGCCAAGACCTGGAGCGGATAGAGGAGGCCGCCAACAGGGTCGTCCTTGCAAATATCTCCATCACAACGAAGGTATTCGAGCGGAACAACGCCGAGCAGCTCTACGGCTTCAGAATCTACCAAGGCGGCTATGTTCCCAGCAAACAGATCAGGATCGTGAACGTCCAGGGCTGGGACATCGAGGCCTGCGGGGGCACCCACTGCCACACCAGCGGCGAGATCGGGATGATAAAGATAACCAAGGCCGAACGGGTGCAGGACGGCGTCGTGCGGCTGGAATTTGTGGCGGGCAGCACCGCGCTCAAATATGCCCAGAGGCAGGACGAACAGCTCTCGGCGATGGCCCAGGCCCTCGGCTCCAGCAAGGAGAAGCTCCTGGAGTCGTTCAAGAAGACGCTGGACGAGTCAGATGATGCTAGGAGACGGCTCCGGTCCGTGATCAAGGCGCTGGCGCCGGAGGTCGCAAAGAGCATTGGAAACGAAGCGAAGCAACTGGGCAAGGTCAAGATCTTCAGCACCTACGACGAGACGCTCGACGAGGATTACCACATTGCGGTGGGGGAGCGCGCGATCGAGCGGGAACCGTCGCTCGTATACTGCGCGCTGGTCCAGAAGGGAACCGCCGTAAGAGTGATAGTCTTTGCGGGCGAGCAGGCAAGGGCCAGCGGCGTCAAGGCCGGCGAGATCGCGAAGCAGGTTGCAGGTAAGTTAGGAGGATCGGGCGGTGGGGATGCTCGGTTCGGGCAGGGCGGCGGCAGGTCGATTGAGCGGCTGAAGGAAGCACTCCTCCTTGTAGAGGAGCTCGCCCGCAGGTAAGTGACAGGGATGCGCCTGGACTGGAACGCGATCAGGGAGAAGTGGAGCAAGGAGTGGGAGGCCAAAAAAGTATTCGAGGCCGAGCCCGAGATGGTCAGGAAGAAGTATTTCGTCACCGTCGCGTATCCGTACCCGAACTCGCCGCAGCACATCGGACATGGTAGAACCTATACGCTCGCTGACGTGCATGCCAGGTACATGCGGATGCGGGGCTACAACGTGTTGTTCCCGATGGGCTTCCACTACACCGGCACGCCGATACTCGCTATGTCGAGGCGCCTCGAGGCTAATGATGAAGAGCTCATAGAGACATTCACCAAGGTATACAAGGTACCGGAGCAGGAGATCGCGGGCTTCAGGGAGCCTGTTAAGATCGCGCGGTACTTCCACAGCGAGATAAAGCAGGGGATGCAGGAGATGGGCTACTCGATAGACTGGCGGAGGGAGTTCACCACCGTTGACGATGTATATACGAAGTTCATCGGCTGGCAGTTCCGCAAGCTCAGGGAGAAGGGGCTGGTGGCGCAGGGCTCCCACCCGGTCGGCTGGTGCCCCAACGACCAGAACCCGGTGGGCCAGCACGACACGGTCGGAGATGTCGAGCCTGAGTTCACAGAGTATACGCTCGTCAAGTTCGGGCTTGACGGTGTGATGATACCGACGGCGACGCTCAGGCCCGAAACGATCTTCGGGGTGACCAACCTCTGGATCAATCCCGATGCCGAGTATGTCAGGGCCGCGGTCGACGGCGAGACCTGGATAGTGAGCAGCTGGTGTGGCGAGAAGCTCGGCTTCCTGAACAGAGACGTGAAGATACTTGCGAAGGTCAAAGGCAGGGAACTCGTCGGCAAGACGCTGAAGGTTCCGCTGGTCGGGCGGAACGTTATGTTGCTGCCCGCGAGCTTCGTCAGCCCGTCGGACGGGACCGGGATCGTAATGTCAGTCCCGGCGCATGCGCCGTACGACTACCAGGCGCTCGAGGACCTGAAGCAGAATGAATCGTTGCTCTCGAGCTTCGGGTTCGGCAGCGATGATGTTGAGGCACTGAAGCCGATCGTGATAATCGAGTCAGAGCGCTACAAGGCCAATGAAATACCGGCGCTGGCGGTGATAAAGAGCCACGGTGTGAAGACGCAGGAGGACCCGAAGCTCGAGGACGCGACGACCGATCTATACTCGCATGAGTTCTACAAGGGCCGGATGCTCCCCAACACGCTCAGGTACGCGGGCAGGGAGGTCGCGAGGGCAAGGAACGATGTGAGGACCGACCTGCTGGAGGCGAAGGATGCCGATACCATGCTGGACCTGATAAGGCCGGTGAAGTGCAGGTGCGGCGCCGACTGCGTTGTAAAGTTGCTCAGCGACCAGTGGTTCCTGAACTACTCTGATCCTGACTGGAAGGCGCGTGCACACCAGTGCCTGAGTTCGATGCAGCTGATGCCGGAGGAGATAAGGCAGGAGTTCGAGTACACGATCGACTGGCTGAAGGAGCGCGCCTGCGCCAGAAAATCCGGCCTCGGCACCAAACTACCGTGGGACGAGGCGTGGATAATCGAGAGCCTCTCCGACTCGGTCATCTACATGGCGTACTACATAATCGCCAAATATGTGAAGCGGGGCGTCCTCAACGGGGCGAATGTAAACGACGCATTCTTCGACTACGTGCTGCTCGGCACCGGCGATGCCGGGAGCGTCGCCAGCTCGTGCAAGATACCGCCCAACCTGCTGAGGCAGATAAGGGACGAGTTCGAGTACTTCTACCCGGTCGACAGCAGGCACTCGGGCAGAGACTTGGTGCCGAACCACCTCACCTTCTTCATCTTCAACCACATTGCGATATTCTCTGAACAGAAATGGCCGAGGCAGATCGTGGTCAACGGGAGCGTGCTGATGGAGGGAAGGAAGATGTCCAAGTCCCTCGGCAACATTGTGCCATTGAGGGGCGCGATCAGGGAGCACGGCACCGACCCGATCAGGGTATCTATGCTCGTGGCAGCAGAGCTCCTGCAGGATGCTGATTTTACGCTTGATGCAGTCAAGGGGATAAGGGAGCGGCTGGAGCGGCTCCACGCGACCTGCGAGGAGTTCAGGCAATCCAAAGCTGGGACAGGAGAGCTGACGGCGGAGGACAGGTGGCTCCTCAGCAGGCTGCAGCACACGATACGTATCACGACCGAGGCGATGGAGAAGCTCAGGGTTAGGGAAGCCGTGCACAATGTGATCTACGCGATGGACCAGGACATGCAGTGGTACATGAAACGTGCATCTGCGAAGAGCAGGAGCAGTGATCCGTTAGCAGGCGTTGTCAGGCAGGTGCTCGACGCGAGGATCAGGATGCTCGCACCCTTTGCGCCGTTCATCGGCGAGGAGATGTGGAGGCTGCTTGGTAATACCGGTCTCCTTGCATCCGTGAGCTGGCCTGGGGTCGATGAAGCCAAGTTTGATTTTGTGGCGGACGAATCGGAGGCGCTCGTATCGAAGCTCCTGGAGGACGCGCAGAACATACTCAAGGTCGCGAAGATCAAGCCGAAGAAGATATTCATCTACACCGCCGCGGGGTGGAAGTGGGAGGTCTACAACAAGATCCTGAGGACGATCATCTCGGGGAAGAAAAACTTCGGCGAGATAATGAAGGACCTCGTAAGCTCGGGCGACGAGGCAGCAAAGAACGCGAAGCAGTCACCCGAGATGGTGAAGAAAATCGTGGAGGACATACTCTCGGACCCGGTGGACTCCCGGGAGCGGAAGGCCGCGATCCGGCAGCTCGACGAGATTGCGGTATTCGAGGACGCGAAGAGCCTGCTCGCCAGGGAGCTCAGCGCCGAGATCATCGCATACAGGGAGGACGACGGCCAGAAGGTGGACCCGAAAAACAAAGCAAAGGCAGCCAGGCCCTACAAGCCCGCACTCTACATGGAATGAGCCGCAAAATAGCATTTATTACAGAGCCGGAGGAAGAAAGTTTGTGCGCATAGCAATCGTGGGCATCGGGGTGGCGGGCGCCTACCTTGCCAACAGGCTGAGCGAGAAGCACGATGTTGTCGGGTTTGAGCGGATGCACGAGGAGAGCCATGACTCGATCTGCGCTTGGGGCACCGCAAGGGGTGGCATGTCGGGCTTTGCAAAAAAATGTGGACTGGACTTTGACAATTACGTCCTGCACGATGGCCTGACCCTGCACGTCGATGGCGGCCGGAATACTTTTGATATCAGGCTGAAAGGGCTCTGCACCTACGACAAGATCGGCCTGATACGCGACATGGCAAAGGGCGTGAAGATCAGCTACGGGACCTCGCCGGCGCGTCAGGATCTGGAGAAAGACTTTGATCTCATAGTCGACGCCACGGGATTCCACAGGCCGCTATTACCAAGGCCGAAGTACGAGCTCTGGGTCCCGACGATCCAGTACAAGGTACAATATGAAAGAAGACTGTACGACGACTTTCTCATCAGGCCCTTCCCCGGGATGACCGGCTACTTCTGGTACTTCCCCCTCGAGAACGGCTACGCCCACGTCGGGGCCGGCGACTACAACAGAAAACACATCGAGATCGTAGATGCCTTCCTGAGGGAGCACGGCGGGAGGGTGCTGAAGAAGGTCGGCCGCCCGATACGGCTCAGCCCGCCCGCGCTCTGCGAGCCGTTCTTTGACGGCAGGGTCGTCGGCGTCGGCGAGTCGATCGGGACGGTCTTCGCGCTGCTGGGTGAGGGCATAATCCCCAGCACGACGTGCGCCGACCTGCTGGCCGAGAACGTCGACGACCTGGAACGGTACAGGCAGGAAGTGCTTGACAAGTTCAAGGTCTACCTCGACGTCTTCAACTTTGTGCGCAGCAAGTGCAGCGACGAGTTCAGCATGGTGAAGTTCCTGCCCTCGCTCATACGGATCTACAGGTACATGCGGGCCCGCGAGGCGCGGTTCGGGATGGAGATGAAGATCTCCGACCTGATGAAGGTAGCCAAGATGTAACAGGTGCCGACTGACTAGCCGGAGCGCAGGTCTACTATGCTTATCGAGCCGTACCCCTCGGCGGTGGTCCTATTAACATCGCTGGTGTAGGCGGTGATCCGTTTTGAATATTCTTCCAGCACGTCCCGCATATCCTGGACCGAGCCGGAGACATAAAATCCCGGGCAGTTGCCGTCGAACTGGAAGGTTGCGTGCACCTGCGGCCTCCCGCCGGATATCGTCGTCCACGACGTGAAGGGGTAGATCTGGCAGCACCCAGGTCTATCCGGATGGAGCCCGCAGTAGCCGCTACCGTCGAGGAACCTGCACCTGAGTGGCGTGCCGTCCTGCTCGTCCTGCTCGTCCTCTTTGCGCTTGAGCGAGATCATTGAGATGGTCGTGCTGACCGGCCCGAAGGGCTCCTGCTCTGTCCAGGTGGAGACCCTTGTCTCCTTCTCCACGAACTCTGGTTTTGAATGGCCGAGCTTCTTCGATATCATCTCAATATCCCTCACAGTGAGCGGCAGCCTGCCCTGCTTCTCGCAGCAGTTGTGGCAGTCAGGCCAGAGGCACTTCCACAGCACATAGGCATTGTCATTGGCGAGCGTCGGGATGTGGAATATCACGTTGTTCACCTCGACCGCGGTGTCCCTCACATCGGATCGGCGGCCGAGCGTGAGATCGTAGACGCGCGGATCGATCTTCCAGTTCTTTGAGAGCTCGACCAGTGCGGCTCTTAAATTACCGTCTTCCATAATTTTATATTATATTAGCGAGACTTTAAGCCTACCTATGCTCAGGACAAAGGGCAAGTATGCTTCTTCGACCGAGAACCGGCGGCTGGTCTGGGAGAACCTGATCTGGCCTATGGTGCTGGAGACCCAGAGGCACTACTTCTCGATCGAGGAGTACCACAAGATTCGTGACGTGTTCTGCGAGCGGGAGGACATAAACCCGTCAAAAATTGCCGGCGGTTTCGTCTCGCTAATAGTGAAGGGACTGCTGATAAAGGACAGGGACAAGGATGTCTACTCCGTACATTACAGGATCATACCCTACATGCACAGGAAGATGAAGCTCGACTACGGCCAGGCAGTAAGAGAGATCGTCACCAAGTAGCGCCCTGAATGATGGCATTCTGAAGGAGCACGAAGTAAAAGAACAAATACCTAATGTACATTGACCCTACCAGCCCGGAAGCCCGGTCGAGACGCAAGTCGCCGAATCTAGCGGTCAAGGAAGGGCTAGAAACTCCTTGAGTACCAGGCTCTGGATCCGCTAAGAGAAGAAACCTGGTGACAGCAGTTCGAATCTGCTCCGGGCTACCACTTATCCTCTAGAAACCAAGTTCGTTACTGTTTGAAGGCGTAGCTGTAGCTCGCGCCAACCACCCTGCCGCCGTCAACAATGAGATATTCCCTGCGTAGCGGTTTTCCTTCCAGAAAGCGTTCAAGGCACTCCCTGACGCCTTCTGCGTACCGCCCCTGCGCGTCCAGAGTCGTGCCGGAGTAGTGCGGCGTCATGGCATGGCCGGGCATGTGCCGCCAGGGATGGTCGGGTGGAGCAGGCTGGGGATACCAAACATCGCCGGCGTAACCTGCAAGATGACCGCTTGCCAGAGCTTCCACGAGCGCGTCCCGGTCGACGATCCTTCCCCTGGCCGTGTTCACTAGGTAGGCGCCTTTCTTCATTCGGGAAAACATAGCACGGTTAAACAGCCCGTCGGTCTCCGGTGTGAGTGGCGTGTTAATCGTGATGACATCACATTGAGCCGCAAGGTCATCAAGCGCGGCGTACCGGACGCCGAGCGCCTGCTCCTCTACGGCACCGAGGCGGTTGTTGTCGTAGTAAAGCATGGCGATGCTGAACGGTTTGAGCCGGGCACAGATCCTCTGCCCGATCCTTCCGATTCCGACCGTTCCAACCGTCTTGCCTTCCAAGTCACGCGACCTGGCGGCCATCTCTGCGATATCCCACCTGCCGTCAAGCACCTGTTTGTGGGCGGGGACAAAGTTGTGCAGCAGGACTAGGATCAGCATAACCGCGTGTTCGGCCACGCTTACCGCGTTGGAGCCCGAGATCTCCGCCACCGTGATCCCCCGCTCGGCGGCTGCGGCCAGGTCGATGTGATCAGACCCGACACCGGCGGTCAGTATCAGGCGGAGTTTCTTGGCTCTGGATATCCTCTCCCTGGTGGCATAGGCGGGCCAGAAGGGCGTGGTGATCAGGATATCCGCGTCAGGCAGTTGCTTATCGAGCTCGGCTTCCTTGTCAGTTATCACAACCAACTCGTGGCCGCGCTTCTGCAGGAACTCTCGCAGGCCCAGCGCGTTCTCCGCGCAGCCCAGCAGCTCCGGAACCTTTGCGCTGGGTCCCCCCGGATACAGCACCGCGACGATCTTCATTCCCTGCCGCACGAAGTATGGCACGGCGATGAAATAAACATGGCGGAAGTGAGGTGCTTACTTCAATCTCTTTTCCAAGTTCGCAACCTTCTCTCTCATCTCCTGGATCCAGAGGTACGGAACCCTGTACTCGTCGTAGAGGCCGAGGATCTCCCTGTAATGCTTGAGCGCGCTACTAGGATCCTTCTTCTCGACTGTCTGGGCCTCGTGTAGCAGGATATACAGCTTTGCGAAGTTGGGTGCTGCAAAGCCCAGCAGGATCTGGATCGCCTGCTTCATCTCCTTCGCCGATGGTGTGCCCTGCATCTTCTCGATTATGAGATCAAACTTTCCTGCATCGGCCGGGTTGACCCTGCCCATAGCATCCTTCAGCAGCGTGAGCAGGTAGAGAATATCCTCCTGCTCCTCCTTCGGGGGGATCGGGCTCCTGCAAAAGTCTGTCTTCGCAGAGCCGGCCACCCGCTCGACCAGCTCAATCACGAAGTGCAGATCCTTCTCCAGCAGGCCGTAGGAGAGCTTCTCGGGCGTATCGTCCCTGCCGTGGTAGTCGGGATGGATGCCGTTGCTGATGAAGATGGCCGGAATCTTCTTCTCCACAAAGGGGATATAGTTCCCCATCACGCCCGTCAGCAGGTCGGTGCGGAACCTCACCTTCATGAGATCAGTAGTACATCCTCCTACGACCTCCTGCAACATGAGCGAGCGCTCCAAGCCCAGGACGAAGAGCAGGTCGCTCGAGAGGAAGCTCCGTCCCAGGGTATCGAGCGTGATGAGCGCGGCTGTGCGCTTCAGCTCGAAGACCGGGTTCTGCACGTAGTAGGTGGCGCCCTGCATCAGCTGCTTCCTCTTCTTCACCATCAGGACTGGCTCCTCGCCGTCAAGGCAGGCAAAGAGGATGCTTCTGCTGAGATTCTTCCTGCTACTCAAAATCCTTGCGAGCTCTAACATAACTGCGACCCCGGCGGCGTTGTCGCTGGCGCCCGGGAAGCCCTCGCCCATGTGATCCTGGTGCGCGTCGATGATCACGCACTCGCGCGAGAGCTCCGGGTCGCTGTCGCGAAGAATACCAAGAACGTTCTGCCCGCCACCGGGGAGCGGCTGCAGGTAGTTAGGATACTGCTCCGGAGCTATCAAACCGTACTCGGCGAAGCGTTCCTGCACGTACGCCGATGCAAGCCTGTCGCCGTCGGTCCCGAACTCTCTCCCGTTCATCTGCGCCGAGGTTAGGTTTTGTACATGCTGGCGCAGACTATCGACCGATGCTTCCATCGCGAAATAGAGATCATGGTTTGTATTTTATCTTACCCATGGGAAAAGTTTTGCTGCCCGTGCTTTAGCGCGAGGCCATCGCCACGCGTTCCTGCTCGTGCTTCTTCTTTATCGCGAAGCTCTCCATCTCCTTCTTGGACGCGAGGATTATCTCGTCTGCCAGGGTCTCCTCGATCGTCTTCGGCTTGGAGAACGCCGACTCCTTTGCACCCTCGGTTATGAACCTCAGTGCCAAGTCGATCCTGCGCAGCGGCGATACGTCGACCGAGACGTGGTAAACGACGCCGCCGTAGACTATCCTTGTGGTGTCCTCGTTCGGGGCAGCGTTCTCGATCGCCTTGACCAGCACCGCGACGGGGTTCTGCCCCGTCCTGAGGTGTATTATCTCGAACGCCGTTTTTACTACGTTGATGACCCTGGCCTTCTTTCCACCCATCCTTCCCGTGTTCTTGGCGTACTTCTTGCCGAAGTGCATCAGGTTGTTTGCCAAGCGCTCCACGATGTTGATGTCGGCCTTCCCGAACCTCTTATGCTCGGCCCTGCCGAAGCTTGTCGGGGCGTTCATCGGCTTGAGCGAGAGCACCCTCTGCAGCCCCGGGTCCGCGACCGTGACCTCGGTGAAATCCCACTTGTCAAACAATGTTAGGTTTGTGGCCTGCTTGCTCATCGATCAGCTCACCGCCGCGGCTTCTCCTTCCTTCCGTACACTAATTCCTTCAGGGAGACGCCGTTAACCTTGAAGACCTGCCACCTGACGCCCGGGATGTCACCCATCGCGCCGCCCATCGAGCCGCCTATCCCCTCGACCATCACCTCGTCGTGCTCGTCCACATAGTTCATGGCTCCGTCCCTCGGCAGGAACGCTGTGACAGTCTTGCCGTTCTTTATCAGCTGAACCCTGACGCACTTCCTTACCGCAGAGTTGGGCTGCTTTGACTCCACGCCGACCTTCTCCAGGACTATCCCCCTTGCCTGCGGGGAGCCCTCGAGCGGGTTGGCCTTCTTGTCCAGCATCAGCATCTTCCGGTTGTAGTGCTTGTCGGACCATCTGAGCCGGCCGCGCTTCTGCTTCAGCACGCGTCCCGAGAATAGCCCTAACGGAGATTTCTTGGCCATATCAGATCACATCAGGTCCTGCTCCGGACCCACGATGAGAACGTTGGATATCTGGAAGTACCGCCTGGAGAGCAGCCTCGCCTTCTCTGCGTTCCTGCCCTCCCTGCCGACAACGATCCCCTTCTTCTTTGGATCGACGACCGCGCGCGCAACTTTTACACCCTCCTCACGCTCGCTGATCTTGACATCCAGCACCGAGCCGGCGCCAAGCATGTTCCTTATGAACTCGGCCGGGTCGTCGGAGTACTCCACAAGCTCGATCTTCTTCCCCACGATCCCCTGGAGGCTCTTTATCGTGGAGCCGCTCTTGCCTATAGCGAGCCCCATCTCGCCCTTGTTGACGATGAATATCACCCTGTCCAGCTTATCGTCCAAGACGCAATCCCTTGCTGTAGCTCCGGTTATGCTGTGAAAGAGCGACATCAGCTGCAGCTCCTGCGATGTTAACTTGATCTCGGTCATACTGCTTCGTCGTCCAACACACGCGTACACAAGCCTCATTTAAACCTTAACACAACATCTCCACGATTTTGACAAAATTGTCAAAGTCCGCGATCCGGCAGTCCAGAATCTGGCAAATTTTCGGACGATGAGGCATGCCGTTACCGGCCTGCTTACTTTGCTTCCGCGAGCAGCTCCGATATCGAGTCGTCTGCCGAGTCGACCGAGAGCACCGAGACCCTGAAGGGCCTGTTGCAGAGCCTGCCGAGCTCCACCGACGTGTCGGCAAAGTTGTAGACCGGCACCTTCGATGAACCTGCTGCGTCCATGATCTCCTTCGCGGCGTCTGCCGGCAGCGAGCTGGAGCGCACGATAAGCTTGGACTTTTTGTTTTTTACTGAACCTAGCACTTCCCTGCTACCGAACCTGCAGCTCTTGTTCGAGAGCGCGTTCCTGATAACCTTCTGGAGCGCCCTGCTACTCACTCTCGTCCACCTTCATGTATAGGTCGACCATCCCGGTCCCGACCGGGATCGTGGAGCCGACAATGACGTTCTCGGTGACGCCCCTCAGCGCCTCCACTTCGCCCTTCAGCGCGGCCTGGGCTATGGTTGGGACGGTGATCTCGAAGGCCGCCCTTGCCAGCACGCTGGACTTGGTGCCGGCGATGCCGTGCCTGCCTATCTGCTGCAGGTATCCCTTCGATGTCATTACATCGGCGACCAGCATTATGTGCCTGATGTCGACCTCGAGGCCCTGCTCCTCCAGTGTGTTGGCTATCTCTTTTATCAGGGCAGTCCTGGCAGCCTCGATGCCGAGGGTGTTCGCGACCTCGTAGACATTGTTGGTGATCGTCCTGGCCGGGTCGATGCCCTCCACCGGCAGGACCTTTTGTAAGTTTGAACCAGCTGTCTGTATCACCCACTCCTCGCCCTGCTTCACGACCGTAACTCTTTCTATGTCGGGCACGCCCCTTATCCTGGTGGCGAGCGTCTTTGACCTCAGCGTGGCCAAGGTCTTCGAATCGCCCGAGGTGGGGCTCTTCACCGTCAGGGTGTTGCCCTTGTTGCTTATGTCGAGCTTCTTCTTCGATGCCTTGAGGATGCCGTTGATCGTCTCCATATCGACGCCGCGCTCCTCCATCTTCTCCCTGCTGAGGATGAACTTCAGCGTTGAATCATAGTCGGTCTCGACCCGGTCCGTCAGGTCGTTGAGCCTGGTGAAGAGAATCTCCTTCGCGATCTCCAGGGCCTTCTCCCTCGACTGGCTGAACTCCGGCTGGAGGTAGATGTCCATCGTCGGGGTGACCGGCTTCTTCCTGGCATCGACCAGCTCGATCAGCCTCGGCAGTCCCAGGGTGACGTTGCGCTCCTTGACGCCTGCGAAGTGGAACGTCCTCAGGGTCATCTGGGTGCCCGGCTCGCCTATCGACTGGGCTGTAACGACGCCTATGGCCTCGCCCGGCTCGGTGTGGGCACGCTCGAAGAGCTCGAGGGTATGCTTGCAGGCCTTCTCCGCGCCCTTCCTGCTGAGCTTGTTCTTGGTGAGCTCCTCCTCCAGGCTCTCGGTGATCCTCGGGTTCAGGTCCTTTGCGTACTTGCTGACTATCTCCTTGATCTCGGCCTCGGCTGCCTTCTTGCCCTCGTCGATGACTGTCTCCGATGCCACCAGCCGCTCTAGATTAACGGCGTTGCCGTGGTCGCTCTTTGCGGGGTCGATGCCGTCCTCGCCGTAGAGGAACTGGATAATGTTCCCGTGCGGGTCCCTCACCGTCTGGTCGTACTCTATCTTCAGGTGCTCCAGCGCGTTGATCAGCCTGCGCTGCATGTAGCCGGACTGCTGCGTCCTCACCGCAGTATCGACGAGTCCCTCCCTGCCGCCCATCGCGTGGAAGAAGAACTCCAGCGGGTTGAGGCCATCCCTGTAGTTTGACTTGACGAAGCCCTTCGCGCCCGGGTTGGTCTCGTCGGGCATGTAGTGGGTCAGAGCCCTGTTCTGGTAGCCCTTCTCGATCCTCCTGCCCCTGATGGACTGCTGTCCCAGCGCGGCGGTCATCTGCCCGATGTTCAGCGTCGAGCCCCTGGCACCCGTGGAGGCCATTATGACTCCGGGGTTGTTGTCCGGGAACGCCCTGTCGGCGGTCCTGCCGGCCTTGTCCCTTGCCCGGGCGAGCTCGTTCACTATCTGGAGCTCGAGGGCCTCCTCGGCCGAGAGGCCTCTGGTCAGCGCGAGCTTGCCCTCCTTGTACTGCTTGATCAGATCGTGGACCTTGGCGTAGGCGTTCTCGACCAGGTCGTCTATCTCCTTCTTTCCCTCTGCCGTCAGCAGCAGGTCGTCGTATCCGTAGCTGAAGCCGTGGTGGGTTATGAAGGTCTTCAGCATCGTCAGCACGGAGTTGAGGAACCTCCTGGCCGCTTCGTTGCCGTAGTCCTTTGCTATCCTGTGGAGGACGCTGTCGGGCTCCTCGGCCCCGATCGATGCCTTGTCGATCACGCCGCTGATCAGCTCGCCGTTCTTTATCACCACGTCCAGGGTCTTGCCGGTCTTTGAGGACTTCATCCACTTCGAGGTTATCGCGTAGTTAAAGTCGTTCGGGAAGAAGAGGGAGAAGAGCTGCCTGCCGGTGTAGTACTTTGTACCTTCCTTGGTCTTTGCCGGCTTCGGCATCGGGCCGGTGTAGCCGCCAACGAGCGCGAGGTTCATGAACTCCTCCTCGGCCAGGAGCGTATCCTCGCGGGTGAGCAGGTAGGCTGATGTTATAAAGTCTCTTATGCCGCCGATTATCGGGCCGCCGTACCTGGGCGATATCAGCTGATCATGTACCTGCATCAATAGCTTGGCCTCGGCCCTGGCCTCCTGGCCCTGCGGTACGTGCAGGTTCATCTCATCGCCGTCAAAGTCGGCGTTGTAGGGCGGGCAGACCGCGGGGTGGAGCCTGAAGGTCCGGTAGGGCAGCACCTTGACAAAGTGCGCCATTATCGAGATCCTGTGCAGCGACGGCTGCCTGTTGAACATCACCACGTCGCCGTCGGAGATGTGGCGCTCCACTATGTAGTTCGGCGCCAGCGAGTCGGCGACGGGCTGCCTGTCGGTCACATAGTCGAGCCTTATCTTCACCCCGTCGGGCCTGATGATGTAGTTGGCGCCGGGGTAGTTGTTCGGACCGTTCACTATCAGCTTCTTCAGCCGCTCGATGTTCCATTCTGATACAGTCTCGGGTATGGTGAGCTTCTTTGCCACATCGACCGGGACCCCGACTTCGGAGATGTCCAGGCTCGGGTCGGGCGAGATCACGGTCCTGCTAGCAAAGTCCACGCGCTTACCGGAGAGGCTGCCCCTGAACCTGCCCTCCTTCCCCTTCAGCCTCTGGGTCAGGGTCTTCAGCGGCCTGCCGGACCTATGGTGGGCCTGCGGGATGCCCGAGACCTCGTTGTCGAAGTAGGTGGTGACGTGGTACTGGAGTAGGTCGACCAAGTCCTGCACGATAAGTGGCGGAGTTCCAGCTTCCTTGCTCTCCTTCAGCCTCTGGTTGACCCTGATTATGTCGACGAGCTTGTGGGTGAGGTCGTCCTCCGACCTTATGCCCGTCTCCAGTATGATCGATGGCCTGACAGTGACTGGCGGGACCGGCAGCACCTGCAGGACGAACCACTCCGGCCGTGCGGTCTTCGGGTCCAGGCCGAGCAGGACGAGGTCGTCGTCCAGTATCTGGGAGAGCCTCTCGCGTATCGTGATCGGGAGGAGCCTGTTCTCGCCGATGTCCGTCTTCTCGATGAACATGGTCGGCTTGGTGAATATGATATCGTACTGCTCCTTGCCGCAGTGCGGGCAGGTCTTTATCTTCTTGGCCTTGTCTATGATCTCGGCGCGCACGCGCACCGAGGCCACCACCGCGTAGGCCTGCTTGCTGGTGAGCTTGGCCCTATACTCGTCAAGCTCCTCCTGAGAGAGCTTTATCCTGTTGCAGGACCTGCATACCGTCAGCAGCAATTTATGAATGTCATCCACGAAGGCGATGTGCAGCACCGGCTCCGCAAGCTCGATGTGCCCGAAGTGGCCGGGGCACCTGGCCGATGTGTTGCCGCAGGTTGCGCATTTCTGGCCTGGCTCCAGGGTGCCGAGCCTGTTGTCCATCAGGCCTCCCTGCACCGGCATGCCGTCCTCGTCGTAGGTCTCCGGCGCCGTTATCTCGGCGACCGAGTACTTCCTGATCTCGCTGGGGGACCAGACGCTGAACTTTATCCCGCCGATTATCTTGATCGACTCTTCCATGATGCTCATTGGCTACACCTTGTCCTTCACCAGCAGCCTCGGCGCAACGTTGAGGCTCATCATCTCCTGCAGCAGCAGCTTGAACGCGTAGGCAATCGTTACTGAAGAGACCTTGGCCTTGTCGCCGCAGACCTTGCAGATGTACCTCCTCTGCTTGATGTCGTAGAATGCCAGCAGCCCGCACCTCTCGCAGGCGTAGATCTCGGCCTTGTCTGACTCTTCTAGGAGCCTGTCCTTCAGCATCATCGAGGCGCCGTAGGCTATGAGGCAGTCGCGCTCCATCTCGCCGAACCTGAGGCCACCTCCCCTGGCCCTTCCCTCGGTCGGCTGCTTGGTGAGCATCTGGACCTGGCCCCTAGCCCTAGAATGAATTTTATCGGCGACCATGTGGTGGAGTTTTTGATAATACACAACACCGATGAAGACGTCGGCCGGGAACTTCCTGCCAGTCCTGCCGTCGTACATCGTCTCCTTCCCCGTGTACTTCAGGCCGTACTTCTCCAGCGTCGACCTGACATCGCCGATCTTGTCGCCGACGAAGGCAGTGCCGTCGACGATCTCGCCGCCCATCGAGGCGGCCTTGCCGGTTATCGACTCCATGAACTGCCCGACGGTCATCCTAGACGGGAACGCGTGCGGGTTGATGATCACATCGGGTACGACGCCCTGCTCGGTGTAGGGCATATCCTCCTGGTTGACTAGCAAACCTATCACTCCCTTCTGGCCGTGCCTGGAGGCGAACTTGTCGCCGATCTCCGGGATGCGCATGTCCCTCACCCTGATCTTGTAGAGCTTGCCGCCCTCCACCGACTGGGTCATCACAACGGTATCGACGACGCCGGTCTCTGATGGCCTAACGCCAACGCTGGTGTCGCGCCTGTAGGGCCCCTTCACCTCGAACTCCTTGTACTCCTCCATGAACCTGGGCGGGCTGGTCCTCCCAATCAGGATGTCGCCGCCTGTTACAACGGCCTCGTGCATTATCGCCCCGTCGGGCTCGAGCAGCCTGTAGGCCCTCTCCCCCCTGTAGCCCCTGATGTTGGCCTCGCTGGCCGGGACCTCGAAGTTGTCGCGCATCCCGCCCGGGTACTGCTTGGCCTCCGCCTCGTAGACCCTGTAGAAGAAGGTCCTGGACAGGCCCCTGTCGACAGATGACTTGTTGAAGACCACGGCGTCCTCGATGTTGTAGCCCTCGAACGGCAATACTGCGACTATACAATTTTGGCCTGTCGGCCTCTCGTCAAGGCCGAGCAGGTTCACGGCCCTAGTGTGGACCAGCGGCACCTGCGGGTAGAGCATGAAGTGCTGCCTGACGTAGGTGCTGAAGTTCATCAGCGGCGTGGAGAAGCCGAGCGACTGCTTCGCCATCGCGGACTCGTAAGTATTCCTCGGAGACTGGTTGTGCTCCGGGTACGGGATCATCGACGCAGCAACGCCCAAGATGGCCGGCGGGAATATCTCCAGGTGCGTATGCTTCTTCTTCAGGCTCTCCAGATCCAGCGCAACGTAGCAGTTCTCCTCCTCGTTGGCGTCAACAAGGTCGATCACGCCCTTGACGAGCAGGTCCTGCCAGGATAGGAATCTTTTCTTCACCTTTTCGAGGTCGTCCTCGGTGCTCAGCGGCTTCCCGTCCTTCGCTATGATGAGCGGCCTCAGCACCCTGCCCGCGTTGCAGTTTATGTAGATCCTGCTGGTGGCGTTCTCCACCCTGGACTGGTAGTAGTAGACGCCGACGTGGGGGGGCAGCTTGCCGCTCCTTCTCAGCGACCTGAGCGTCTCTGCGAGCTCCTGGCCGCTGTCCACGTATCCTATCAGGCGCCCGTCGACGAAGACCTTGCTGCCGTCTTCCTTAAGCTTATCCTTCGCATCGGTAACGTGAACCACGCCCAGCTCGTAGAGCTTCTCCACGACCTCGGCCGTGGGCACGCTGATGGAGATTATGGCCGAGAGCGCCAGGTTCTTCACCAGGCCGCAGTTCGAGCCCTCCGGGGTCTCGTTGGGGCATATCCTGCCGAAGTGGGTCGGGTGCAGGTCCCTCGCCTCGAAGTTGGGCTGGCTCCTGCTCAGCGGCGACTGGACGCGCCGCAGGTGGCTTATCGTGGAGAGATAGTTAGTCCTGTCGAGCAGCTGGGTCACGCCGACCCTTCCCCTGCCCCAGTTTCCTGTTGCAATAGCGTTGTTGAGCTTGTCGGTTATTATCCCCGGTCTTACGGCTGCTGTCACAGCATTGATGCCGCGCTTCTGGCCCGAGCGCTCCAGCTGGTACTTCATATCCCTGATCAGGTTGCGGAAGGCCGTCCTGAAGAGGTCGGCGAGCATCTGCCCGGCGAACTTGACCACCTTGTTTCCGTAGTGGTCCTTGTCGTCCGGCTCGACCCAGCCGAGCTTGAGCTCGACGAGCTTGCAGGCGGCCTCGCCCAAGAACAATGCCTTCTCCTGCCTATTCTCGACGCTCTTGCCCAAATGTGGTAGAAGACCCCAGTCCAGCAGCGTCTCGGTCCTCTTGATCTGGAACTCCTCCAGCATGCCGGGCGCGATCCTCTTGCTTATGTAGACGATCGCTTCCTTGCTGGACCCTACGCCCTCCGACTTTTCGAAGGACGGCTCCAGCTCGTCCTGTATGACCGGCTTCACCGAGACGGCGTCCGCGATCTCCTTGTCCGACTCGAGCCCGAGGGCACGCATGAGTATGACCAGGGGTATATCGACAGGCGAGCCGGGAATCTTGGCAGCTATCGACCCTTCCTGCTTCATTATCAGCTCCAGCTTCGCCCTGTAGCCGACGATCGAGGAGTAGACCTTGGCCTTGTGGACGAGGGCGTTGCTGACCTCCTCGGTGTCCACGATTATCTTGTTGTAGGAGAGGTCCTCGAGCCCCACGATGACGCGCTCGGAGCCGTGGATGATGAAGTAACCGCCTGGGTCCCTGGGGTCCTCGCCCAGCTCGACCAGGTTGTTGTCCGGGCGGTTGTGCAGCACGCAGACCTGGGACCTGTCCATTATCGGCATATCGCCCACATGTATGGGCCTCGACTCGAGCACCTTGCCGTCCTCAACGACGCTGCACTCCAGCATTATGGGCGCGGCATAGGTGAGGTTTCGCAGCCTGGCCTCCATCGGCGTGACGTGGGTTATCGATCCGTCGAGCTCCATTATCCTGGGCCGCTGCAGCTTCACCTTGCCGAGCTTGATCTTGTACGGGTACTCGGCAGCCTCGATCTCGACCTCGTTGACCTCGTCGATGATGCTCTGGATGCCGCGCTCTATGAACTCGTTGTAGGAGTTGAGGTGCTGCCTGGCGACGCCCTCGCGCCTCAGTATATCATGAATTATGGGCCACAGGTCTAGGCTGGTCTTGGACGTAGGCTATCCCTCCACAACATACCTGTAGTAGACGCTCTCGCCCGCGGTGGGGCTCTTCCTTGTGATCTTTATGACATCGCCTGGCTTTGTCCCCAAGTCCTTCAGCGACGGGTCTGACGACAGTATGAACGGCAACTGTGCGTGCTTTGCATTGTACCTCACCAGGACCTCGTCGGCATCGCGCTTTGGCAGAACCTCGTGCTTTGGCACATACACGTGCTTCAGCACATCGAACTCATTCTTCGACTTTTCCGACATGACCAAGACCCCCATACATAGCATCTGCTGATAAGCGAAACAGATGACGCGAATTCAAACTGGCTGTTTATTTAAAGGTACTTATATAAATCTTGTGGAGTTTGCATCGTCCGGCCCGGATCGTGATCCCGAATTTCTGCCGAAAACGGTTGCAAGTTTTAGCTTAAATTACGACCGCCCGCCACTACTCGCGCGACCGAGACTTTGCCAAATACAAAATGAATGTAATTGACAGCCGGGCAGAGAGAGATTCATAATAAAAGGATATATAGTCATGGGCACGATAGGTCGTCCAGAATGGATACCAAGCATTACACAAAGTACAGCATCGCAGTTGCAGTGATTGCATCACTGGTATTAGCGGTTCCACAGATCGCATTTTCGCAGGCAGGCCAGCTGACGGTAAGTGCCGACAAGGAGAGCTATATGATGGGCGACACGATAACCGTGACCGGCAAGGTTCCGGCCGTTATCGAGAACGTGCCCGTCGCAATCCAGGTATTCAACCCCAGAAACACGATGTACACGATCGGGCAGCCGTTGCCCGGGGCTGACGGCACCTACACATTCACCTTCAAGGTCGGCGGCAAGCTGGGAATTGATGGCGTTTACACGGTAAAGGCGACATACTCTGGACAGACTGCGCAGTCAACGTTCCAGTTCACCGGCGGAGGAGGACCACCTACACCGGCTGGCACTGTGCGAGTGACGTTTGAGGGCAACACATTCGACGTAAAGGCATCGCTCAGCAACGGAAGCATCAAGTCGATCGATGTCGACCCAGACTTCACGAGCTTGGTTATCTCGGTGAGTACTGGCGCCAGCGATGGTACCCTGACGATCACACTGCCAAGGCAGCTGATAGATGCGAAGATTGACGGCGACGACGATGCATTCATAGTGCTTGTGGACGGCGACGAGGCTGAGGCTGACGAGACATCCACTACATCCACCGAGCGAACTCTAAGCATACCGGTGCCAGCAGAAACCGAGGAGATCGAGATCATAGGAACACAGGTGATACCAGAGTTCGGAATTCTGGCGGCGCTGGTCTTGGCTGCTGCTGTCGGTGCGATCGTTGTGATGAGCAGAAGGACTCAGCTGCTGAAGCTGTTGCCTTCGCACTAACCTCACTTTTTATTATTTTATCGACCGGGCCCACCGGCAGGAAGAAAAAATTTTTCTATAAACAGGACATAGAGATGGTTGTTGTTGCACATCGTTGTCGTGATACCCACCTACAATGAGCGCAGGAACCTGCCGCGCCTGATAGAAGCACTCGAGAATGTTCTCGCTTCGGCGGGCAGCGGCCAGCGTATCCTGATCGTGGACGATGACTCGCCAGATGGTACTGGTAACCTCGCGGAGGAGCTGGGAAGGCAGCACGGCAATATCTCCGTGCTGCACAGGAAGACGAAGAAAGGGATCGGCTCCGCCTATAAGGACGGCTTCAGGTACGTCCTCGAAAGGTTCGACCCCGACGTGGTGGTGCAGATGGACGCGGATAACTCCCACGACCCGAAGTACATACCCGAGATGGTGAAGATGATCGAGGAGGGAAACCACCTGGTCATAGGGAGCAGGCGCGTCGGGAGCGGCTCCGTGGTCGGGTGGGGCTACTACCGTAAGTCTGTGAGTTCGGTCGCCAACATGATTGTGCGGATGACCTGCGGCCTCGATGTGAGGGACACAACGAGCGGGTATCGTGCATACAGCGCCGGGTGCCTGCGGCAGATCGACCTCGGCTCGATCAGATCGGACGGCTACGCGTTCCAGATCGAGATGCTCGCGGCGGTAAAACGGACGGGCCACAGGATATGCGAGATCCCGATAACCTTCGTTGACCGCAGGGAGGGCAGGTCGAAGCTAAGCCCGGGCGAGATGTTCGAGTTCCTAGGCGCCTGCGCCAGGATGATGTTCGGCAGATGATACTAGGCGGGCACGGTCACTGACTTTCTCGTGTACCTGCTCACGATATCGTCGGGCATCTGCCCGAAGAGTTCCTTGGAGAGGCCGCGCAGGTACCGCATTATCGCCCATGTACCGGCCTTGATCAGCATCGTCATGAATACCTTCATCAGCGGCCCGTAGGTCTTGTTGCGCACGATTATCGGGATGATGTCGTTGATCACCTGCAGGTTGTGCTCCCAGCACCTCCAGAAGAGCGTGAACTGGGCCTCGTTCAGGTTGCCGAAGTGCATCGAGTTCTTCTCGCTGTAGTCCTGGTAGAGCAGCGGTGCTATCAGTCCCTTCATCCTCCAGGACATCAGGTCCTCCACCAGCTCGATTGTATATTGCGTATCGTCGGGCATCTCGTCGGGCCAGCCCACTATCAGCGTGAGCGCAGGGAACCAGTGGTTCTTGTTGAGTATCATGCAGCCCTCCCTCACCACGCGGCCCCACTCCTCCGGCTGGAACGGCTTGGTCTTCACGCCGAGGTGCTTCTTCACCAGCTTGGGCGAGACGGTCTCCACGCCAAGGTTGGTTGCGAGCCACCTGTAGGGGCCCATCCCGTTTATCTCCGAGAGCTTCTCGATCAGGTCCGGCGCCGCGCAGACGGCAGAGAGCGTCATGTGGGTCGTGCCCACAAACCTCGCGCCAGTCGATTTGAGGCCCTTCCAGAGCTCGGTTATCGCGTCCTTGTTCGGTGCAAAGTCCTTGTTCCTGCAGCCATATAGGAGCATCTCGTCGGACTGGAGCCAGATCGAGTCGAAGCCGTAGTCAAGGTTGAGCTTGGCCTCCCTCTGGAGCCGCTCGAGCGGGAAGTCCTTCTTCGACCTCTTGTTGACATCGCAAAAGTCGCAGCCCCTGCCGCAGCCGCGCATAGCCTCGATGAGCGAGTTGACCGTCGGGCCTTGGATCTCGGGTATGTTGTCGATCGTCCTCACAAAGGTATGAAGCAGTTCCGGGAGGTCTCCCTTCTCTGCGTCCTTGAAGATGTCGAGCGCCAGCTCGTCGGCCTCCCCGACAACGACCGTGTCGATGCCGTGGATCCGCATCCTGTCGGGCTTGGCGAGCTCCCAGGCACCGTTGCCGCCGACAAGAACTTTGAAGTTGTACTGCTTCTTCAGCTGGATGATCTTGGCGCACATGCGCTTGAACTTCATCGCAACGTACGATAATTTCTCGGGCGACATCGTGGTCGTCACCGGCGCCATTCCCAGCGGGTCCATCACATTGACGCCGACTACCTTTGTGTCGGAGCCCACTGATCTATCGAGCATGTCGGGGTGGGCGACGAAGACCTCCTCGCGCTTGTACTCCTTCAGGAGGGCGCTCTCCACACGCCGCAGCCCGCACTGGGCGACCTTCGCCTCGCCGGTAACCGGATCGGTCTCTACGCTCGGACAGAAGACCGTGTCGAAGACCCACTCGGGGATGAGTTCGTATGGTCCGCAGGCTATGAAGCCGTAGAGGAAGTTGCCCCGGTAGTTTGTCATTAGACTACGGTCTGCAGTGAGAACTATCCGCTTCCCAGCCATATGCCTATTATGCTTCCGCTGCATGCTATAAATCTCTTTTTGTGGGTGTGATAATTGTAAAGATATTATACAATCATGTAAAGCCGGGTTCGGGAGATTGTTTTACGCACCCGCAGCAGGCAAAACCGGTTAGGGCGACCTAAGATTTGCTATATTTATATTAAATACAGATGAACTTTCCCCGTGCAATCAGGCGATATCGAGCCCAGGCATGTCGAGCCGCACATAAAAGAGGTCAGCTTCATACGTGACCTGGTCTTCGGCTTCGGGGACGGGGTGAACACATCGCTGGGCATAGTGGCGGGCGTTGGAGGCGCCGAGGTCTCCACCGGCATAGTGATACTTGCAGCGCTCGTGGGTATGTTTACCGGAGCCAAGGCGATGGCTGTCCAGAACTATCTTGCGGTCAAGTCGCACCGGCAGATCCTAGAGAGTGAGATAAAGAGGGAGATCTACGAGATCAAGCACATGCCAGAGAAGGAACGGGAGGAGATCGAGGAGATCTACAAGGCAAAAGGTTTCGAGGGCAAGGACCTGGAGATGATCGTGAACAAGATAACGTCGGACAAGGATGTATGGCTGAAGACGATGCTCACCGAGGAGCTGGGGCTGAACCTGCAGATAGCTGGCAGACCGCTGAAGAGCGCGTTCGTGATGTTTGGCTCCTTCCTGCTGGGCGGGATACTGCCGATAATACCGTTCTTCTTCATAGGCGGGCTCATCGCACTGATGATAGCCATAGGCGTCAGCCTGTCATCGTCCTTCATAGTCGGGGCCATCAAATCAAGAATGGCAAAGAAGAGCTGGGTGAAGGGCGGTCTTGAGATGGCCGGTCTGGGCACGGGCATAGCGCTGCTCGGGTACGGTATAGGCGCCGAGCTGGCAGAACTCGGGATCATCGGCGGCGAGGTTCTCCAGCCCGCTGGTTAGGTGGTGCAGCGTGGGGAAGGTAGAGAGATTCGCAGGACAGAACGTTGATCTCGAACGGCTGGCGACCAGGATAGAGACCTACCTGCAGGAAAACGGCTTCGAGGTCGCGTATTCGAAGGATCCTGCGGAGCCGGCATCATGGTTCTTCGTCCAAGCAAGGAAGGCCGGGCGCTGAGGACGGTGGCGGGCGTCCGGCGCAGCACCGACATCGCGATAAGGGGCGAGCCGGGCAACTTCGAAGTCTCCGTCGGGACCGGGGAGTGGGGCAAGAACATGGTGATGTCGCTGCCGCTCTTCATCGTACCCGCGATTGGAATCGTTGCGACCGTTGCGAAGTTCTACGCCGGGAGAAAGTTCGAGTCAAACCTCTGGAACTATGTCAGGGACCAGATAAGGTTCTTGGGCAACAGCTCCGTTGAAAGAACCGCTGCGCGCTCGGACACCAGGGTGTATGCGTGTGATTATGTCGAGGGGTACCCGGGCTGGAAGTCCCAAGTCGAGGGCGGGCAGCTCCTGCTCGAGAGGACGAGGGACGGCAAGAACAGGATAATCTTCAGGGCCGGCCCGAGGGAGATAACGATCCCGGCCGAGAACGTATCGAGCGCCCAGATAATATCGAGGAAGAAGAGACTGCACGAGGACGACCTGATGATACAGATCGCCTGCAAGGACCCGCAGGGGAAGACGATAAAACCGGTCTTCAACCTAAATGATGATATCATAAGGGGAGTATTTGCCGGCATCACCGAGATAGTAGGCGAGGACAAGGCGCTCAGGGAACTGGAGCACGCCAGCGTGGTGACAGAGGTAAAGTTCTGTACTGAATGTGGCGCGCAGAACCCCAGGAGCGCAAAGTTCTGCACGGCGTGCGGCGCGCGCCAGCCGTGATCTAATAATGGTAGCGGGCCCGGTAGGATTTGAACCCACGACCTGCTGGTCCGAAGCCAGCCGCCCTATCCTAACCAGCCTGACCAAGTCAGGTGTCTAGGCTACGGGCCCAACGATTAGAATTTAAGCCTCCAATATTTGAGTAGTGATGATTGAAAATCTCAGAACGGGTAGGCCATGTAGAGTACGCCATACGGGACGTCATACTTTACGCCCGGGAGCTGGAGAAGAAGGGCAGGGATATAATCTACCTGAACATAGGCGACCCGGTTCTCTATGATTTCAAGACCCCCGGGCACATCAAGGAGGCGCTCGCCAGGGCCGTACGGAACGACCAGAACAACTACGCATCCTCCGAGGGCGTCAAAGAACTGAGGGAGGCCATCGCGGAGAAGGAGGGAGAGAAGGGGCTGCCGTGCGGCCCCGAGGATGTAATAGTAACCAACGGCGTCTCCGAAGGCGTCGACATGGTCATGGCCTCCATCCTGGACCCGGGAGATGAAATCTTGGTGCCGGGCCCCTGCTACCCGCCCTACTCGTCCTATGCGCGGCTCTACGGCGGCGTGCCGGTGGAGTACGGCAGTGTCGAGGAGGAGGGATGGGCGCCCGACCTCGATGACCTGAGGAAGAAGACCACAAAGAAGGCGGTCGCTATAACCGTGATCAGCCCCAACAACCCGACTGGGGCCGTGTACAGCGGCAAGGCCCTGAAGGAGATCGCCCAGATCGCCGCGGAGCACAAGCTCTACCTGATCTGCGACGAGATCTACGACAGGATCGTCTTCGAGGAGTTCGAGAGCATGGCCAGGCACGCTGATGACGTGCCGCTGGTGATGCTGAACGGCTTCTCCAAGGTCTACCTGATGACCGGCTGGAGGTTGGGATACATAGCCAGGAACGGCAGATCAAAGTTGCTTGACGAATTATGGGAGAACATGCCCAAGATGGCAAGGTTGAGGATAGCGTCGAACACCCCGGCCCAGGTGGCCGCGGTCGAGGCCCTCAGGGGGCCGCAGGATCACGTCAGAGAGATGGTCTCCAAGCTCAGGGAGCGCCGGGACTATGTGATGAAGCGCCTGGACGGCATGGACGGCATCTCCTGCGTCAGGCCGAAGGGCGCGTTCTACGTCTTCCCCAAGATTGACATGAAGGACAGGTGGAAGAGCGATGCCGAGTTTGTCATCGACCTGCTGAAGAGCACGGGCGTCATCACAGTCCACGGGTCGGGCTTCGGCAAAAAGTACGGCGCAGGGCACTTCAGGATCGTCTACCTGCCCCCGGTCGAAGTGCTGGAGGAGGCCATGAACAGGCTCGAGAAGTTCATCAAGTAAACCGTGCAAATCAAAAACATCCCGTTTACACAGGCACGCAAGATTTTAATCTCCGAAAAATGATTTCCCAGTAGTTATGCAGAGATACCAGTTCAAGCGAGATAGTGGCCTTACTGCGCGTATGGCGATCAGCTTCGTAGTGCTCGGGCTCCTCTACCTGGCCTTCCTGACGATCTTGGCCACATACTTCAGCCTAGGCATGATACCGCTTATGGTCATTGCGGGGCTGATGATAATGGCGCAGTGGTACTTCTCCGACAGGATCGTGCTCTGGAGCAGCGGCGCGCGAACGGTGAGCAGGGCAGAGTACCCCGAGCTCTACTCGATGGTGGAGAACCTAGCGGCGAGGATGAACCTGCCCATGCCAAAGATCGCGGTGATGAAGACGGAGATGCCCAACGCCTTTGCGACGGGCAAGGGCCCCAAGAGCTCGGTCGTGGCCGTCACCACCGGCCTGATGCGCATGCTTGAGAGGGACGAGCTCGAGGGTGTGATTGCCCACGAGCTGACCCACATCAGGAACCGAGATGTCACGGTGATCACGCTGGCAAGCCTCTTCTCCACTATAGCCTGGTTTGTCATGTACTCGACAATGTGGCGCGGCTACGGCTATGGCTACGGCAACAGACAGGGGGCTGGCGGCATGTGGATGCTCTTCATCGTGGCGGCAATAGTCTGGTTCCTCAGCTTCCTGATAATCAGGGCTATCTCCCGCTACCGGGAGTTTACAGCAGACAAGGGAGCCGCCTACGCGACCGGCAGGCCGCTCAAGCTCTCGAGCGCACTGATGAAGATAAGCGGGAGGATAAAGATGATGCCGAGGAACGAGGTGAAGAAGGTCGAGGGCATGAATGCGTTCTTCATAATCCCTGCCATAGGCGAGTCCCTGGCAAACATCTTCGCAACGCACCCGCCCCTCGAGGCGAGGGTGAAGCAGCTGATGCGGATCGAGGCCGAGCTCGGGGGCTCCAGGACCTAGACAAGGCTACCTGTGAAACTCCTCCTGCTTCCGCATGCCGAAGGCGAACAGCAAGCCCGAGATCACGAGCATTGCAAGCACGATCTTCTCGTTCGTGAGGTGCCCGTTGATGAAGAAATCGGCGACGAACTCGGGCCCCCAGAGCGCAAGGTCGCGCAGGACCACGATCGCGCCCACGACCGCGAAGAGGACGGCC
This sequence comes from uncultured Nitrosopumilales archaeon, assembly GCA_964373125.1. Classification (GTDB taxonomy): domain Archaea; phylum Thermoproteota; class Nitrososphaeria; order Nitrososphaerales; family UBA213; genus CAYJSN01. The sequence goes on from CAYJSN010000001.1 coordinate 58,118, forward strand.
ATAGCGGTCATCCAGTTCCTGCCTGCCCGGCCCCTGTGCCACATACGGGGGTAATATGCCGGAATTATTCTTAAACTATTTTCACGCCGGGGTGCTTGATCTTGTTCTGCTTTGCGGCGTTGAGGAGCATCGGCGTCATCATCTCGGCCATGTAGGATAACGACAAGGGACCCAGGTAGATTGGCCTGAGGCCGGTTATCTCAGCCGCCAGATCGCTGACTATCTTCACTTTCGACGGGTCGTCGCCGCAGAGGAAGGCGTCGCAGTCGAGGCTCTCGCCCACCTGCTTCAGCTTGACCTCGGATATCGTGTGGAGCGCTGATACTATCCTAGACCTCGGGGGCATCTTGCTGGCGACCTTCTCTGCCGCTGAGGTCGCGTCGCCGCCGCTCAGGGGTATGTACTCGAAGCCGGCGCTGCCCTTTCGCATCGGCACTACCGGGCTCACCACCACGCACTCCGGCCCCACCGCGCCGGCCAGTTTTGTGCACGTATCGTCGGTGTGCTCGTAGGGTATCGACAGCACCAGAACGTCGCACTCCTTTGCCGCGCCGAGGTTGTCCTTGCCGGCTATGCTCCCCCGCATGCGGGAGCCATACGTATCCCTGACCGTCTTGGAATATGAGATTGCAGCATCGACCGCCCTCTGCGCGTCCCTGGAGCCGACTATGACATCATGATTAAGGCACCACCGCAGCGCAAGACCCTCGCCCATCCCGCCGGTGCCGCCTATGATCCCGATCCTCATGCCAGCGTTGCGCTCTACAATTTATATTAACTTTTGGAGCATCTTACGTGCCATGACGCTGGTAATGCTGATGCGGCACGGCGAGGCCGTAAACAACGTCCAGCACATACTCGCCGGCAGGAAGCTTGTCTTCCACCTGACTGATAACGGAAGAAGACAGGCTGCCAGCACGGCCGGGGGTCTGACGGCTATACCGATTGATGCGATCTACGCCAGTCCGATAGCCCGCACGGTGGAGACAGCGCAGATCGTCTCCGAGAGGATCGGCGTCGATTACTCGACCGACGAGCGGCTGACGGAGACGGACATGGGCGGCCTGACGGGCATGACCTATAGCGAGGTAGTAGCGAAGTACGGCAACCTCTTCCGGAAGTTCTACGAAGGCGGCGACGGGGTACTCGACTCTATGCGCGTTGAGAGGTTCGCCGAGATACGCTCGAGAATCCAGGACATGCTCGAACACGTAGCCACGAAGCACCCCGAGGATAATGTCCTGCTTGTGACGCACTTGGACCCGGTGAAGGCGGCGCTCATACAGACGATCGACCTGGGGCCGGAGGCGCTCTACAGGATGAGCATAAAGAATGCGTCGCTCGCGGTGCTGAAGCACAGCAGCATAAGTTATAATCTGCTGGCATTCAATGTGATGGATATGAGCAGGTATCCTTTGGAGTGATAAGTTCTGCGAACATTTGATCCGTTCATAATTCCTGCGCGCTTCAGAAAATCTTTAAATAGTCTTTGGAATCCATCATGCATGGGTGCTGTCTTGAGCTCGTTAAGGCTTTGGGGCTTGGTACTGGGACCCTTGATTATGGCGTCGCTGATCCCGATTATCGCTCCAGCCTTTGCACAGGAGGCCGGCGACTTTGTCAACCGCAGAGTCGAGATCTGGGGACTCTTCTACAAGTTCATGGTCGCCGCGTTCGTAGTCGGGGCAGCTGTGCAGGGCACTATGGTTTACATCGCCTACAAGTTCAGGGAAGGCAAGGTAAAGGCGCGGGAGGTAACTAGGTAAATGAGCCACACAATGATCGAGTGGGTGTACATTGGAGCCGTGGTCTCGATACTCGTATGGATAGGCGCGGACTCGTGGATCGTAGAGAAAAATATCGACGAGATACCCGAGGATGCGGAGACGATCAAGGTGATAGCCCAGCAGTGGTTCTGGACCTTCGAGCATGCGGACGGCACCAAGGAGGTAGGCGAGCTCCACCTCAAGGCAGGCAAGGCCTACAGGTTCGAGGTGACCTCCAAGGACGTCATCCACGCGTTCAACGTGCCGTTCTACACGGCGATGATCGATGCCGTGCCTGGCAGGATAAACAAGGTCTGGTTCGTCCCCGATGAGACGGGGGAGTTCCTCATACAGTGCAGGGAGTACTGCGGGCTTCTGCACTACCAGATGCGCGCCAAGCTGATAGTGGAGGCGTAAAATATGGTACTAGAGATTAGAAAGCCGAGGCCGATCTGGGAGATACTCTTCTCAACGCACCACACCGATGTAGCCCTGCTCTACACGGTCTCATCCATCGTATTCCTCTTCATGGGCGGCGCCCTGGCGATGGGCATAAGGATCGAGCTGCTCTTCCCAGGCACAGACCTTATCAGTGATCCCGCGATCTTTAACAGAATATTTACAGTGCATGGAACAAACCTGCTCTTCCTCTGGCTGCTGCCCTTAGCAGTAGGAGCGGGCAACTACCTGGTTCCGATACTGATCAAGTACAAAGACATGGCCTACCCCAGGCTGAACGCCGTTGCTTACTGGATGATCCCGCCCGGCGCAGCACTGATCTGGCTGGGATTTGCCGACACCGGCTGGACCGCGTATCCGCCCTACTCGATCATCAGGGCCCCCGGACCGGCAGCCGACATGTTCATATTTGGCCTCAAGATCCTGGGCCTCTCCTCCATACTCAGCTCGATCAACTTCGTGGTCACCATACTCAAGTGCAAGCACCCCGACCTGCCAATAATGAAGATGTCGGTATTCGTGTGGGCGATGCTGATAACATCCATCATGATCCTGGCAGCCATGCCGACATTCGCGGCCGCGCTTATAATGCTATATACAGACAGGCTCGGTCTCTCGGGCTTCTTCAACCCGGCGATGGGAGGCGACCCGATCGCATACCAGCACCTCTTCTGGTTCACCTTCCACCCCGAGGTGTACATCTTCTTCATACCGGCCATAGGCATGGCCTACGAGCTTATTCCAAAATTCTCCAGGAAGCCCCTGCTCAGCTACTGGTCCGCCGTGGTGGCGATAATACTGCTCAGCCTCATCGGGTTCGCGTCCTGGGCGCACCACATGTTCTCGACCGGCCTCTCCTTCATAGAGAAGACCGTCTTCATGGTCGGTACTCTAGCAGCAGTCCCAATGTCGGCGATGCACGTATTCAACTGGCTGGGCACAGCGTGGGGAGGCAGGATCAAGTTTGCAGCGCCTATGAAGTGGACCTTCGGAGGCATAGCCCTCTTCTTCACGGCCGGCGCCGGCGGTGTCGTCAACACAGCCATGCCGCTGGACTTTCTCACACACGACAGCTACTGGGTGGTGGGCCACTTCCACCTCTTCGTCATGGGTACTATATCCTTCATCTTCTTCGGCTTCATCTACTACCTATTCCCGTATATCACCGGAAGGATGTACAACGAGAGGCTCGCGTCGGTGCACTTCTGGCTGATGTTCATCGGCGCGATACTGACATTCGTGACCCAGCACATACTCGGGCTCTTCGGAATGCCTAGGAGGGTCTATGACTATATCGCTGATCCCGACCTGATCATAATGAACCAGATAGCCTCGGTGGGCGCGTTCATGATGGGTGCAGCCATGGTTACATTCCTCTACAACATGTTGCACAGCTCTGCCAAGGGCAAGCCGGCGAATATGGAAGACCCGTTCGAGATAGGTGAGCAATACTACGACTACAGAAGAAAAGAGCCACATCACTAGGACCACGGGCGGTAGGCTGGGCAAGGGTATAGCCGTAATAGTGATTATCATGGCGATAGGCGCCGGCATAAACATAGCATTCTCCGACTATATGCACAAGTTCCCGCCGGCAAACCAGCTCAAGGTCCAGGAGGTAAAGGGACCGGGAGTAGTCGCTACCGGCGTTAAGCACGTGTTCGACCTGCACTTCGTGGAAAGCGCTGATTTGCGAACACTTGGTTTCAACGCGCCGGCGGGCGAACCCAACTCGAATCCCGAGTTCAAGGTGAAGGCGGGCGACGAGCTTACGTTCAATATTATCCACGATGGCAAGATGCCCCATGCGTTTGGCGTGGTCAGCGACCCCAGCGACCCGAACAGCATAGTCTTCAGTGCCGCCATCGGCTCTGCAAATAACCCGCAGCTCAAGGGCACCACAAAGCAGATAACCTTCATAGCGGACAAGCCCGGCACCTACTTCTACATATGCACCGTTCCTGGCCATGCTGATCTTGGGATGAAGGGCACGCTCATAGTCGAGGCGGCCGAGGCTGCACCGGGCGGAGGCGCACCGGCCAAGCCCACGGGGATGTCCCACACCCTCGACTTGGCGTTCACCGAGACCGCTGACCTGAAGACGCTCGGTTTCAACGCGCCCAAGGGCGAGCCCAACGCCAACCCGGCGATCAAGGTGAAGGCAGGCGACTCGGTCACCATCAACGTCGTTAACAACGGCAAGATGCCCCATGCTTTCGGGGTGGTGACAAACCCCGACGACCCGCTCTCGGCCGTCTTCAATTCTAAGATCAAGTCCCCGGACAACCCGATACTGAAGGGACAGACCGGCTCCGTGACGTTCATAGCCGACAGGCCCGGGCACTACTTCTACATCTGCACCGTGCCTGGGCACGCCGCGCAGGGAATGCAGGGCGACCTGATCGTAGAGTAACGATGATCCTGAAGTACGTGTCACTGGTAGCGCTGGCCTCTGTCTACTCCGTGATCTTCATCGGCGGCTACGTCAGCGCGAGCGGCCTTGGCCTTTCGTGCGCGGACTGGCCACTCTGCAACGGCCAAGTGCTGCCCGGGCCCGACTACGTGATCGAGTGGGTGCACCGGTTCATAGCGGCAATGACAGGCGCGCTTGTAATATCAACCGCTGTCCTTGCGTGGAGGCGGGGTCAAACCGGGACAAGGATCAGGCTGACATCGGCGCTGGCCGCGATATTTGTAATGACGCAGATAACGCTGGGCGTCATTGTGATCGAGGCCCAGCTGCACGCGCTGCTGGTCGCGATACACCTTGGCATCGGGGTGCTTCTCTTCACATCGGCGCTGCTGACGGCACTCTTTGCGCACAGGATAGCGAAGCAGGCAGAGCTAGAGACCCGGCGAAGGTTCTGATCTGCGATTTATCTTCTTGGCCTGCCTGCGCCTGATGAGGATGACGCCGATTATCGTGGGAGGCATGAGTGCTCCTATAACGACCATCGCGAAAAAGATGTAGCCGAAGGTCTGGATTATTCCCACGTTAAACTTGCTCGAGATCTCTTTTCCCAGCGGGTTGATGATTGTGACCTGCACTATGTAGAGCCCTGATTCGGGGAATGCGTATTCCAGCTCAAAGTGGCCGTTGGGATGTATCCCTGGCTCTACCCCGCGGATAAGGACATCGTCCTTGAATATCTTTAGCCCGGCCCTGACATCGACAAGGTCGTTCCCATCGTAGTCGGTTATGGCAACCAGCAGGCGGCTGGGGCTGCCGGGGCCGGGTATCTCCGGGTCTGTGGCAATCGCGATCTTGTAGCCAGCGATCTTCTCCTCCTCGGAGTTGAAGAGCTGGTGCGCCTCCGCCTGCGGGATAAGGATAGTTGCGACCAGCAGCGCGAATGCCAGACCTGCCTGCGTGCAGTTTGTCAGGCCCACGGCGAGTATGGTCCCAATGTCATTAATATTTTATTTCGAGCAAAACCTTTAAATCCATATGCTCTTTGATGTTAGCCAATGACTCTCATAAGCAAGAGCATGGAGATCAATGCCCCTATAAGCGAGGTCTTCACGTATTTTGCGCGGCCTGAACACATGGCGGACCAGTTCCCCGAGGACATCGGCCTGAACGTCCTGCCGATCGAGGTCAAGAACGGCTTTGGCGTAGGCACGATCTTCAGGGTAAGCGGCGATTTCAACGGCAAGAAGCTGGAATGGGACTGCGAGACGGTCGAATACATTCCGCACCGCAAGATCGTGGCGAAGCAGGTCAGGGGACCCTTCAAGAAGTGGGAGGTAACCGTGGAGTTCGAGGAGCTTGGCGTGAAGAAGAGCAAGACCGGGATAACTGTTGATTATGACATGCCGTTCGGGCTGCTCGGGAGCCTGATGGACAAAGTTAAGCTGAAAAAGTCGGCCGAGCGCGGCATAGAGAACGGGCTGTACAGGGTGAAGGCGCTGCTCGAGGGCACGGGCTCGATACCGGTGTACATAACGCTCGAGGCCTACAGGGCGCTGCTGCGCGAGAAGGAAGAGCTAAAGTGCAGCGTATCCGAAACGATAGTGAAGATGATCAACTCGAAGACCGCGGTCGCGAAGCAGTAACGGTTTTCTTTGATTTACTTCAAGCTTTAAATATCGAGTGTTTTTGGTTTGCTATGGGCCTGTAGCTCAGCCAGGTAGAGGAATAGATTTTCAATATTTCCGCCCAGAGCGGCTGGCTCTTAACCAGTAGGTCGTGGGTTCAAACCCCACCAGGCCCGCTCTCACTGTGGGTTCAAATCCATCTTTAAGATTACCTTGCCGTTTGGCAATGTTCCGACAAACTTCCATCCCTGCCGAATCAACTTTTCTCAAGATAATTATAGATCGAATTGGTACAGTTAAGCAATTCCATGACCATCCAACCGGTTAGCTGACTGGTCAGATACCGGTCCGTATTTTAAAGAATTAAATAGTATACTAAGCATATACCACACATAAAACGTAGGCGATATGGATGGAGTATAAACAAAACACACATGCGGAAAGGAGCGTAAAAATCAGGCTGGATTCGGAAAAAGGTCTATGGGACCTTGTGCTAGCTGCTCCAAGCACGTACCTTGGCAAAGGTATCTACGAAGTTCCGGCATCTACATTGGAAGTATTGGACAAGAAAGGAATATCTTATAAGCGAATTGATAACACATCCACTAGTTGAATAAGTTTCGAAGATATAGCATTAACATTCCTCGTTATTACGGTGAACGGAACCACGAACTTAAGGGCCAAGCCGTTTCCGATAGTGACCTTGCTCTAACAATAAAGGAGTTAGAAGAAAAAGTCACAGGCATGACTGGAGTATCTGGACTAAACTTCCCAATTGTCCCTAGGGAAACGGTTCCCTTTGAAGGTGTTTGGAGACACATTCGGGATATTGGTGTGATAATTTACATAGACGTACCGGTTCCCGAAAAGGAAAACATGGACAATTACCTGAGTAAATACAAAAAGACCTTAGCAGAACGATTTGGACAAATCGAGATGTATATAGTAAGTTGGGAGATCGAGGTAATTTAACCAAATATTTAAGATGTTTGAAAAACAAGGAACGAACGTGACAGTTCAAAGTTATCTGCTAAACCAGATTTCTTGATAACAAATCTTAACCAACTTATAGACTGCATAACTTAAGAATCGAACAAAATAATATCCAATTAAGAATAATACTGCAAATTTGCACGAAAACTAGAATAGTAGTGCTTCATCAAGAAGACTATAGAAACGTATGTCTGCAAGGACTATCGAGCGAATACGTTATTTAACTACCCAACGTTTAGCCTTAGTTTCTCATGAGATCCTTGGGTCGTGTGCCTTTCTGATGTAAAGATCAGAGAGTTGTCTAATTTTACTAGTTGCAATAAAGCACTTTGCCACCCAAGGAACGATAGTAGCCGTACTCCAACCGCCACCTAGGTCCTTGCTTTCTATTACTGCCCATCTTTTCAAACAAATCATCAGAATAATATCTTCTAAAGTCAGGACTGAGTAATAAAACAACCGTAGAGCCAATGCTAAAGATGTAAGACCAGCTCGCATCGCAAATGGATGCAATATTTCCTCTTCAAACTTTCTCCACAGTAAAAAGAGTATTAGAGAGCTTGGGTCGAACTCTATGGGATCAGCGGTTCGCTTCATCAGCTTTATAAAATTTGTTTCTCAATATAAATAAATGCTAGGGTCTCTGTAGCCGGCCCGATGGCTTCTGCCACACCCATCATTACTCCTCCTAGTTTTCTTTGGAAAATGGTTCAGGAAGATGGAAGAAGTATGAAGTTGTTCTTTGAAAATAAAAAATTAGGTAGGGGCTATGTAGCCGCCCCAATGGCTCTACCATATTTTCTGAACAGTGTTTGAACCCCCTGTCAGTTCAGACCCCACCAAGCCCGCTAGAACCGCCCGTCGTAGTAACCTATTCCTTTCCCGACCCGCGGCGCAAAGATCGCCCCGTGGTGCGTCCTCAGGAGCTCGGCTATCCATTTCCCGCGCCTGATATCTTCGATCTCGCTGACATCGTAGGGGCAGAGCAACGCGCACCCGAGGGTATCAAACGTCTTGTGCCAGTAACGCTCCACCTCTAATTTAGCCAGGATTCCGTCCACCGTGCCCACGCTGTTAATCTTTGCCACCATCCTGAAAGGCGGTTGCACGCCTTCGGTTATCTTGTTCCAGAGTTTCTGCGCATCAGTTGTCCCATCTCCGTCCTTCAGCGAATCTGTTATGTTGACCGTGCGCAGCATGCCGTTCTTGTTGAAGCCCATGACATCGATCCCCGAGTCCTGCATCTCATTCTCGATGAATGCGGCATCATCGTTCGACACGTAGATGGCGCGCTCTCCCTTTACCAAGCCGTTGCCGAGAAACCTGAACTCAAGCATCCTAGCATACTCAAGCTCTTCGTAGAAGAGAACGACGTGCTTCCCGACCTTCACGGTGTCAACGAACGCAAGCGGGTTATTCTGGCTCATCATCCCTCACGTCCTTCTTTTCTTTGACGTCGTATTTCTCTGCGTCCTTGGCCTTCAGCGCCCCGATGAGGCTGCTGTAATCACTAGACTGCGAGTAGGCGAATTTTTCCGGCTCGATCGAGAATGCCTCGGCAAGTTTCTGGTTTATCTGCCTGAATATCAGCACAGCGCCAGCGCCCAGCAACTCCGTCAGTATCTTTTCAAACGACTCGGAACCGTCCACCATCGCGTCTGGATCGCTTGCATCAAGGCTATGCACTTCTGCGATATGATACTTCAGTGCCTGCCAGACCTTCTTGCCCAGCATCTCAGCCATGACCGAGTCTACTGCATCGACGATCTTTTGAGCGTCCAATTTGGATTCACTCCCAAGTCATAACAATAAAAAGTTTTAGCGCCAGCGCCTAGAAGTTAATGATTCAGCATGTGGTTGATGAAAAACTAACACTTGGTAAGAGCTTTGCCAATTATCCTCAAGATTGTCGGCTAATTCGCATACTTTGTTATCATTTCCAGCAGCTTAGCTTCGGTGAACGGTTTTGATAGACAGTCCAGCACGCCCAGCTTCTTCAGGTTCTCCTTCTCCTGCTCCGTCAGGTATGAGGCTGTGAAGAACACTATCCTAGTCTGACCAAAAGCATCATCTTCCTGCATCTTCTTCACCACGTCGATCCCGCTGACCTCGGGCATCGCTATGTCCAGCAAGACTAGGTCAAATTTCTTATCACGTATCAGGTTCACGCATTCCGGGCCGCTGTTCGCCATAGTACATCTATGACCGGATGACTCGAGCATGTCCCTGACGAGCTCAGTTATGCTTTTGTCGTCATCGACGACCAGCACGCTCTTCATCAGTTCAGCCCCCCTGCGGGCAGCTCGAAGTAGAACGTAGCTCCCCTGCCCTCCTCGCTCTCCAGCCAGATCTTCCCACCGTGCGCTTCAACGATGCCCTTGCTTATGGCCAGGCCGAGGCCGCTGCCGCCGGTGGGCCTGCGCAGACTGGTGTCGATCTGGTAGAACTTCTTGAATAGGTTTTGTTGTTTTTCCCTCGGTATGCCGATGCCGTTGTCCCTGACGCTGAAGAGCACCGACCCGTTATCCCGCCTGGCGCCTATCTCGATCAGTCCCTTGTTCTCGGGGACGAACTTGATCGCGTTGCTCACTATGTTGTCAAGCACCTCCAGGACCCTGTTCGGGTCGCACCTGAGCCTCAGCCCGTCGCCCTGCCCTGCAATGTTTACCAGCATCACGCTCTTCTCCTTCGCGGCCGGCATCAGTGCCTTGATGCACTCCTCCACCAGCACGCCGGCAGAGGTGTCGATCATGTCCAGCTTCATCTTGCCGAGCTCCAGCTTGTTGATGTCCAGCAGGTCCTGGATCAGCTCCAGCAGGCGCGTCGAGTTATCGTATATTATCCGGATCTTCGCCTTCTGCTTCTCCGTAATTGTACCGTAGGTCCCCTTCAGCAGGAGCTCGCAGTATCCCTGCACCGGGACAAGTGGTGTCTTCAATTCATGTGTTATCATCGAGACGAACTCGTCCTTCATCTTGTCGACCTCCTGTATCCGCTCCGACTGCCGCGTTACCTTGATCGTAAAGTCCTTCAGGAGCTCGTTCTTATTCTCCAGGTCCAGGTTCTTGTGCTGGAGCTCCTCCAGCATCAGCCTGTTCTGGACGATCAGCTTGTGGCTCCTGATGAGCAAAAGTGGAACCATGCAGGCGAGCGCCGCGCCGGGAACTATCATGATCGGCTTCCACCCCAGCTGATCCTGAAAGAGGAGGGTGGCGATCAGGATCGAAGCCCCGATCGTTACGTAGGTGATGTAGTTCACCGTTACGTTGCCCAGTTCTGACTTTGACAACAGGATCACCTGGCCCCCAGTATATGCGTGAAGAGCTTGGCCATGTTGAACCAGAGCTGGACCTCGAGGCCTATCCGCTTCTCGCCCAAGACGATCTCGAACTCGACCTGTGCAACCTCCTTGGACGGGGGTTTCCTGTCCTCTGCCCCGTCGTACAGTCTTACCGGCTCGGTGTTGAGTATCAGGTGCGAGGAGTTTGCCAGCTCCGACAACACCTTCAGGTTTATGACGTTAAAGAACTCCAGCGGGTCATGGGTCTCGCTGCTGAAGACCGAGGGGCCAAGCAGGATAGGCAGATCCTCGTTCCTGACGAGCGAGAGTATCAGGCCGTTCTGGTGGCCGGTGATCTCGTTCACGTAGCAGGTCGTCCCCGCCGGGATGGTGATCTCCAGCGGCTCGATGATCTTGGGCACCCTCACGATCCTAGAATAACCTACACCGGCAGGAAACGTCTGCGCCGGCACCTCCTGCCTGATCAGTTTCACATCCTTCATCACCACCGAGACCTCCGGGGCGAGCGTCACCCTGATTACGCTCTCGATCTTGTCCCTGACTAGCGAGAACAGCATAGCAACGTCCTTGTCGTACTCGCCCTCCCGGCTCAGCGCGCCCGTCACCGTCGTGAGCAGCTGCGCCTCGCTGAAGGGCTTTGACATGTACGCAACCGCGCCCTTCTCCAAGCATCTTTCTATGAGCTCCTTGCTCTCGAGGGCCGTGAGCACGATCACCCTGGCATCCTTGTCGATCTTGAATATCCTCAGCAGCGTTTCGTATCCGTCCATCACCGGCATCGAGAGGTCGAGGGTCACTATGTCCGGCTTGAACTCTGCATACTTGTCCAGGGCCTGCGCGCCGTTGACCGCGGTATCAACTTCGTAATTGTTCATCGTCAGGATCTCCCTGATCAGCTCCAGGATATCGCCGGAATCGTCCACCACAAGAACCCGCTTTTTAGGTGCGTGCGCTGCCTCGACGATCGCGTGCTCCAGCTTCAGCAACTCGTTCTCGATCACCAGATCGTCTGCTTCTTTGTAGAGCTCGGGCAGATCGATCCTGTACTCGAGCCGGATGTCCACGTTGCCGGAGCTCTGCTGCAGCGAAACCTTCAGGACGGTCTGGCAGTCCTTTATGCTTGTCACGAGCAGGCCGCCGCTGCCCCTCCGCAGCTCCATATCCGTAGGCCACGCAGACGACGATTCGGTGAAGCCCTCCTCGGCAAGCGACCTCTTCAGGGCGTTGAATATGATCCCGATGTTCCCCCCCACCGCCATCGACCTGGTTATGACCTTACTTGCGTTAGCGGCGCCTGCCTTGGCTGGTTCTAGGGATGACAATTTACCACGGCTTGGTCTCCCCGGGCGCTTTTGAGAGCCAGAGTCAACAATATTTCGCGAATAGCTATAAACCCTAAAGATTCCAGACCTCAGGCGAACCGCGGCTGAGGCAGGCCTGACAAAGCCTCATGCCAGAAGAGGTCGCGGTGGACGAGATGGGAGAGGCTAACCGAAGGTTCTATGATGCCCTTGAGAGCCTATCGACGGTGGAAGGCTAGTCGGCGGTTATCTCCCTAAATATCTCCTCGATAACTTCGGGCCCTTCCTTGCGTATCCTAATGAGCTGGTCGCCAATGTACTTTGCAGCTCGGTCTGGGGCGAAGATCATGTTTTTCTTCGCCACCCCCAAAGCCAGTACATAGATCGCCAGCCTTGCGTGCTGCGGGAAGTCCGTCGCCTTGAGCTTGTTTTCGTCGACAAACTTCCTGAGGCGGTCAATGACAAGAGAGTAAGATTCGTTCTTCCATTCGGGGGAAAACTTTCGTTCCAAGATCTGCAGCGCCGCGGCGTTTAGATCCGTGCCTGACATTGGTATGGTATAACACGAATCAGCATATTAATCAAGTTCCCCGCGGGGCAGAGCGTGTGTAAGAATTGGAATGTTGGGCGGTTAAATCATCAAGATTAGAGCTAAGATTTTATAATCTATGCCGTGTTGCTGAAAGCATGAGCAAAGTCGCAATCCAGTACTATGAGAAGAAGTTCGGCGACGACAAGACCAAGGCATTCGTGCACCTGGTCAGGGAGGTGGGCGAGATCGCCCTCGCGCTGGAGCGGAACAACGTCGAGCTCGCCAAGATGGAGATAACCGAGTCTGTCGCGCTGCTTTACTTCCTGGCGCAGAAGTATGGTTTTGATCTGGAGCAAAACATCGAGAGCGTTTACGCAAAGAAGCTGGAGACGCTCAAGTCGGAAGCGAAGTGACAGCAAGTGACCGAGCAGGAACTGCGCTTCTGCGACAGCTGCATGGAGCGGACCAAGCACGATGTTGTGATCAAGCCAGAGATAGCGACCTACAAGCGCAGGCGGCTCTACAAATGCACAAAGTGCGGGAAGGAGAGCTGGAAGCGCGGCCTGCGGCCCAGCTCGGAGATATCGTACTGAACCATCGGCACGAAGCAAGTTACAAATACCTTCACGGTGAAGTCTAGGTGTGAGCAAGAAGCTCAATAGATTGAGTGCCGAGACCAGCCCCTACCTCCTCCAGCACGCCGAGAACCCGGTGGACTGGTATCCCTGGGGGCCCGAGGCCCTTGAGAAGGCCAGACGAGAGGACAAGCCGATCTTCCTGAGCATAGGGTACAGCTCCTGCCACTGGTGCCACGTGATGGCGCACGAGTGTTTTGAGGACGAGGAGATCGCCCGGATAATGAACGAGGACTTTGTAAGCATCAAGGTGGACAGGGAGGAGCGCCCGGACCTGGACGACATCTACCAGAAGGTCTGCCAGATGCTCACCGGCAGCGGCGGCTGGCCCCTGAGTGTATTCCTCACGCCGGACCAGAAGCCATTCTATGCAGGGACATACTTCCCGCCAGAGGACCGCTACGGCGTGCCCGGTTTCCCCTCGCTGCTCAGACAGCTGGCTGATACCTACAAGAATAACAAACAGGTTGTCGAGCGGCAGGCCGCGATAATTATGGACGGCATGGCAAAGCTATCGGAGCCGCTGGCGAGGCCTGCCGATCTGGAGCGCGGCATCCTCGACGAGGCGGCCGTGAACCTACTGCAGAGCGGCGACCCCGTGAACGGCGGCTTCGGCCCGGCGCCAAAGTTCCCCAACGCATCGAACCTAGCGTTCCTGCTGAGGTACCATGCGCTCTCGGGCATGGGCAGGTTCAGGGACTTTGTGCTCCTAACGCTTGACAAGATGGCCGGTGGCGGCATCCACGACCAGGTCGGGGGCGGCTTCCACCGGTACTCCACAGATCCCAGATGGCTGGTGCCGCACTTCGAGAAGATGCTCTACGACAACGCCCTGATCCCGCTGGTCTATGCCGAGGCCTTCCAGATCACGGGCGAGGAACGGTACCGCAAAGTGGTGAGCCGCTGCTTGGACTATGTATTGAGGGAGATGAGCCACCCCGAGGGAGGGTTCTACTCGGCCCAGGACGCCGATTCCGAGGGTGAGGAGGGCAAGTACTACACCTGGAAGAAGAAGGAGGTAATCGGGCTGCTCGGGGCTGGCGACGGCGAGGTCTTCTGCGCGCACTACGGCGTGACCGAGGGGGGCAACTTCGAGGGTACCAACATATTACATGTCAGCGTGCCGGTGGAGGCGCTGGCCGGGAAGATATCCAAACCACCGGAGGAGATCGGCCGCGTAATCGAGGCGGGAAGGACGAAGCTGCTGCAGGCAAGGGAGGGACGCGTGAAGCCGGGCAGGGACGAGAAGATCCTCACCAGCTGGAACGCGCTGATGATCTCCGCCTTTGTGAGGAGCTACAGGATCACCGACAACCAACTCTACCTTGACGCAGCCAAGAAGGCCATGAGTTTTATCGAGCAGAGGCTCTCGAAGGGAAGGGAGCTTATGCGTACGTTCAAGGACGGCCAAGCAAAGCTCGACGCATACTTGGATGACTATGCCTTCTACATCGGGGCGCTCCTGGACCTCTTCGAGGTTGACTCGCGTGCAGAATATCTTGCAAAGGCGGCAGGATACGCGGACTTTATGATCGAGCATTTCTGGGACGAGAAGAGCGGCGACTTTTTCTTCACCTCCGACCTGCACGAAAGGCTGATAGTCAGGACAAAGAGCCTCTACGACCTTTCGATCCCGTCGGGCAATTCGGTTGCAGCGCTGGACCTGATCCGCCTCTACCACTACACCCAGAACCAGGACCACATACGAAAGGCGGAGCGGATCATGCGCGCAAACGCCACCGGCGCTGCCGAGAACCCCTTCGCCTTCGGGCAGCTCCTCAACGCGGTCTTCGCGTATGTGAGGCGGCCCAAGGAGGTGACCCTGATAACTAGCGGGGACGGCCCGCGCGAGGCCGAGTCGTGGCTGAAGAAGGAGTTCCTGCCCGAGGGGATAATCGCCATCGCCAGCGCAGACAGGATTTCAGAGCTCCAGCAGTTTGCCTTCTTCAAGGGCAAGGAGGCCGTCAGGGACAAGACATTTACAGCATACGTCTGCAAGAATTTTGCCTGCTCGATGCCACTGCACTCGGTAGACGAGATCAGGGATAACCTGAAACTCTGACCCGCCGCAGCCAGTATTTTATACTCTAGTATTCCTACACTAGCCGGGTTGCTGAAGCGACATAAATGCGGCACCTGCGGCAGGGTCTTCAGGCGTGTGGAGGAGCTGATGCAGCACGAGCAGGTCGCGCACGGCAGGGAGAGCATGTACGGGTGCAGGGCATGCAGCATGGTCTTCGCCAGCGGCGTGGAGCTGAGGGAGCACGCGAGGCGCTACCATTCCTACGGTAAAAAAGGCCAGTAAAAGTCATCGGCTGGTGCCTAGCGGCCGAGCGGCTTGGTGTCGCCGCTGTCCAGCACGTTGTCACTCGAACCGTATGCCGTCCAGTGTATCATTTTTAGGTTCGGGCCGCCAGATTCGACCTTGAGCTTGAAGATCGCCTTGTCTCCTGGCTCGATCGGCTCGTCGGTGGTCGAAGAACTTATCTCGCCCACCAGGGTTGCCGGCTTGCTCCAGTCCCGCGGGCCCTTGAAGGCCTCTACGGTCTGGTCGGGAACATCGAAGGATACTCCGTAAACGTCTGCTAGGCTACCGGCCGAGTTCTTTACCCGTACTATGTAAAAGTCCCTGGTCTTCTTCACGGCAACCTGCACCTTGGCGCTCTCCTCTTCTGGCGCAGGCTTCTCAACCTCGGGCGGGAGCCCCGTACCCGGGGCTGGCGCCTCCGCGACAAAGGTCAGCTCGGCGCTCGCGCCAGAGTAGGTCACCTTCAGGGTGTAGGAACCAGGAATCGCGAGGTCGCCCTCGAGCCTAAAGCTGTAGGCGAAGGTGCCGTCCTCCTTCACGGTTATGCTCTCGCCGCGCAGCTCCGCGCCGGCAGGGTTCAGGACCGTGACCGTGGCCGAACTGTCCCCAAGCGAGCTTATGCTCCCGATCACGCCCACGCTCTCTCCCAGAGTGTAGGCAACCTTGTTGGTGGTGACCGATACCTCCACCGGCAGGCTGCCGCCCACCGGCCGCACCGTAACCTTGCCAAGCATCCACGGGTGGAGCGCGCAGAGGTAGGGATAGGTGCCCGGCTCGTTGAACGTGAATTTGAAGGTCTTGTTCTCCTTCAGTATGCCCGAGTCAAATACAGTCCCCCACGACTTGGCGGTGGGTGTGCCGTCCGTGACCGTGTGCCTCTCGTCATCGAGGTTGGTCCACTCGACCGTCGTTCCCGCATCCACCACTATATCCTTGGGCACGAAGAACTTGCCGTTGTCCACGTTCTTCGAGTTCTTGGCGATCTCCACCTTCGTGAGATCGCCCTGCGCATGCACGCTGGCCAAGACGTAGCCCGGGGCCAGCAGCAGGGCCATTATGAAAATCGTTCTGTAGATAGCCATCTGCAGACTTGATCGAAGACGTTCGTATAAAATTGTTTTGCTGCAGGATGCGCGAGCAACGGAGCTAGGAAAGTACACAACGGTTAAATGATAAAAAAAATGGACGCTACTTTACTTCAGGCCGTCGACTATCAGCGTGAGGAAGCCGTTTTCAGTGTTATACCCGGCTTTCTTTGGTATCACAAAGAGCTGGGTGTGTTCCTTCGGAAGGGTAGGGATCGTCAGGGTATAGGAGCCCGCCTTCTTCTTCTCGGCCTTGACATCCTGGTCGTTCAGCACCACCCTCAGCGAGTCCAGGTCCACGAAGTTGTCGTTGGAATCCACGAAGGCCATGAAGATGATTGCCGGTTCTCCCTGCCTGTAGAGGTTCTTGTCAGAGTTCACGAATGTCTTGACCTCGTTTGCGTGTATCACCGCCACGTTCTTGGCAGACCTAGAGGGAGAGTATTGGTCGTTGCCGGGAAAGTCAGCGTATATGACCGCGTTCTCGTCCAGCGTCTTCCTCGTCACATCCTGGAAC
The DNA here is from genome assembly GCA_964373125.1 of uncultured Nitrosopumilales archaeon. Classification (GTDB taxonomy): domain Archaea; phylum Thermoproteota; class Nitrososphaeria; order Nitrososphaerales; family UBA213; genus CAYJSN01. The sequence continues at coordinate 75,053 of CAYJSN010000001.1, forward strand.
GGCTTCTCAGTTTCGGTGAATGCTGCACTCCACGAGAGCTTGAAATCGCCGTCTATGCCGGTTACGCCGGAGGCCACCACTACCTGCGCGGGCTTGGGTATGAACTTGATGATGTTAACCTCAGCGTCACGCACGGGTTCGCCGTCGGCGGTTGTGAGCGCGCCCTCGAAGGTCACCTCGTCGCCGACCAAGAGTTTTGCGTTGCAGGTCATTGTGTTTGTACAGCCGCTCATGGACATCTCGAGCACTGTTGCCTGCCTCGCCGCCGCGAAGGAAATGCTTGGCAGCACCAGCACAGCTGACGCGACCACGATCGCACTCATTAATACAGCCACAAGCCTCTTCAATTTAAGAAGTAATCTCGGGCGGGTAATAATATATCTTTTGTTTTTTTACGTGCTCTCTAGGCTGGATTTGAGACTGGTTCGCGCCCGTTCTCGCTAATTTCCGGCTGATAATATAATAAAGTACGGGGCGAACCTAGGCGGGGCTAGATTCCGCTCGCTCGCTACTGCCGCCTTATACCTTGCCGAAGAACCCTGAAACCTGTACAGTCAGGAACCCTGTCTCCAGGTTGTAGCCGTCCTTCGCGGGTATTACTATCACTTGGTGGTGCTCGACTGTTAGGGGTGGCGTCATCACTGTGTAGGAGCCAGTCTTCTTCTTCTCGGCCTTTACCTCCTGGTCGTCTATGAGCACGCGTATCGAGTCCGGATCGATGAACTGGTCCTTGCTGTCTATGAATGCGATGAAGATCAGCGCCGATTCGCCTGCGCTGTACACCCGCTTCTCCGAGTTCACCGAGGTCGCTATTGTATTGGCCTTGATCGTGGCGGATGCCTTTGCCGTGCGTGCGCCCGCATAGATGCCGTCGCCGTCGAACTGCGCGTAGAAGACCACGTTCTCGTCCAGTATCTTTGTAGTCACATCCTGGTGCGACTTTTCGATCGGCGTGAACTCTGCCTGCCATGTGAGCGTGTACTCGCCGTCTATGCCGGTTACGCCGGAGACCACCACTACCTGCGCGGGCTTGGGCAGGAACTTGATGATGTCAACCTTGGCTCCTCCTATAGGCCTGTCATCCGCGTCGGTCAGAGTGCCCGTAAATGTCACTGTATCCCCGAGCAGGAACTCGGCTCCGCAGCTAAGGTCGTTCTTGCATCCTTCCATCGCGAACGTGAGGACCACCGGTTGCGGCTTTGCTGCAAATATGTTCGAGGCGGCACCCACTGAGAGCAACAGCATTACACCTGATAGTACAGCCGTGACCTTTGCCCATTGCATGGGCAACCCTTTCATTAATCAAGGATATAACCTTTATCGTCCTTTTAACTCTGAACCAACAGTCCCTTGCAGATCCAGCTGGTCTCAGGCGATTGTCGCTTCAGCATGGTATCAGATAGCCCCGTGGGTCAGCCGGGCCGATAAAATTTGATTATAAAATTGGGGCGGCTACATGTTCCCGAACGGGCCCACGGAGCCCTCAGGCAGAACGGTGACCGTGACCACCTCCACCTCGGTATTGAACCCGGCCTTGTGAGGTATCACCGCGACCTGGTTGTGCCCCTTCTGGAGCGCCAGCGTCACGAATGTGTAGGAACCGACCTTCTTCTTCTCGAGCTGCTTGGTTATGGTCTTGTCGTTAAAGGTCGCTGCGATGCTGTCCGGGTCCACGAAGTTGTCGTCCATGTCGATGAATCCTATGAAGACGGTTGCTGCTTCGCCCTCCCTGTATACCTTCTTGTCGAAGGTGACGAAGGTATTTACCTTGTTGACCTCGATGGTGACGGTGCTCTTTCCGGTCTTCGAGCGGGTATACTGCTCGTCGCCGTCGAACTGCGCGAAGAGCGAGACCACCTGCGTGTCCAAGGACTTTGTCACATCGGCGCTGGCCCTGCTAAAAGGAACCAGTTCCACGTTCCAGGTGACCTCGTATGCGCCCTCCAGGCCCGTGAAGCCGGAGGCGACCTCGATCTGCCTGGGGTCGGATGTGAGCACGTAGATCTTCACAGGAATCTGGCTTAGCGGTTCGCCGTCAGCAGTCGTAAGCATGCCAGTGAAGGTGACCTGGTCTCCCGGCCTAACCTTCGTTGGCACCTCGTCCAAGGTTATCACGGTCGGAGCCCGCTTCTGGGCGGTTGCAAGCGGCGCAGAGGATACGGTGCCTGCGTAGAGTACCAGCATCAGGCCAAGTATAATCCCAACGTATGCCAACCTTTTCATCCACTACATTCAACTAGGGAGAGGATATAACCTTTTTGCGAATTGGCTCAAGTCAGGTTCGGCTCTACCCGACCTTTGTGAGCCACTTTTTGAACCTGCTGTCCTTGCCGCGCACGATCTCCTCGTACATCCGCTGCAGCTCCTTCGTCACCAAGCCGACCTTTCCGTCCCCCACGGTTCTCAGGTCAATCTCCGTCACGGGCTTGATGCCGGCGGCCGTGCCGGTCAGGAAGACCTCGTCCGCGGTGTAGAGCTCGTCCCGCGTGATACTGGCTATCTCATACCTGATGCTGTTTTGTTTTGCGATCTCGATCACCGTGTCGCGCGTCACGCCGGCCAGCGCCCCGTCGGTGGTGGGGGGAGTTACTAGCGTGCTGTCCCTGACTATGAAGATGTTCTCGGCGCTCGACTCCGCGACCAGCCCATCCACGTTCAGCATTATGGCCTCGTTGTAGCCGCCCTTCAGGGCCTCCATCCTAGCGAGCGCGGCGTTGGCGTAGTTTGCCGTTGCCTTTGCTTGGAGCGGCATTGTCCTGGGGTCTATCCGCCGCCAAGACGATATCATGCACCTTATCCCGCGGCCGGAATCGGGCGAGAGGTACTCGTCCCACTTCCAGACCGCGATCGCGACGTCGACCTTGTTGGGCAGGGGGGTAACGCCCATCTTTCCATAGCCGTAGTAGGCTATCGGCCGCACGTAGCAGTCCGGGACGTTGTTGGTCTTTACAACTTGGATCACGGCCTCGCACAGGTCGTCGAAGCCGTACTGCATGTCCATCAGGTAGATCTTAGCGCTCTCTAGGAACCGCTTCATGTGATCGTGCAGCCTGAAGATCACCGGGCCCTCGGCGGTCTCGAAGCACCGTATCCCCTCGAAGACGCCGGTGCCGTAGTGCAGCCCGTGGGTGAGCACGTGGATCTTTGCATCCTCCCAGTCGACCAAGCGCCCGTTCATCCATATCTTGGAACCTTTCTGCACAGGATAGGCATGCCAGATTTCTTAAATAAACCTAACATCGAACCCTCCGATCTGACGTTATTATATGCGGCAGCTGGATCAGGAACCGGAGATGCGGGTTGCACGGCTGGCCGGGCTTGAGAAGCACGCCATAGTGAGGCGGGAGAACAGGTTCGTGGTCACCGTCAGGCGGGGCGGCGCCACGAAGCGCGCACTGCTCAGAAATACCGGCCGGCTCCAAGAATTGTTGAGGCCGGGCTACACGGCGCTGTGCCGGGATCGAAGAGGGGGCAGGACCGCCTGCGAGATTCTCGGCATACTGGTGGAGGGCGACCCAGCCGGGAGGGCCGTGCTCATAGACCCGTACACCCAGGCGCGCGTCTTCGAGGCCGCTGCCCGCAGAAAACTCCTACCATGGCTGGATGGTGCATGGGCCATCCAGGACAGGGAGGTTGCCGTTGGAGGAGGGTCTAGGCTCGACTACAGGATAACCGACGGCAAGAGCGAAGGCCACCTAGAGCTTAAGTCTGCCGCATTCTGCGACGGCCACTACGCCATGTACCCGGACTGCCCGAGCGAGCGCGGCATGCGGCACATCCTTGCCCTGCGCCGCCTGAAAACCCTGGGTTACAGGTCGGTCATAGCATTCGTTGCGGCGCACCCGCACGCAAAGGCCTTCAGGCCGAACAGGCTTGCGCATCAGGAACTTGCGTCAAACCTCGGCGCTGCCTGCAGGGAGGGCGTCGAGGTCCATGCCCTGAGGGTATTCCTCGATCTTGATGGAAACATCTTCTTGGACGACCCGGACCTGCCGGTGGAGCTCGGTCAGGAATAACGCCGAGAACTGCTAGAGCCTGATCTTGCTCCGTTTTGCGTGGATGGCCCTGATCGCGTTGGCAACGTTCTCGCCCTTGTCGTCGACGATGATCAGTATGCGCGACGTCTCCTCCTGCGCGTCCATGTTGAGTATGTTTATGTCGTTCTCTCCCACGGTGCTGCTGGCCATCGAGGCTATGTTCGGCACCCTCCACATCTCATCGCCTATCAGCGTGACTACGCCCCTGCCGTAGGCAATACTGGCGTCCTTGTCGTAGGCCCTTATGTGCCGCTCGTTCCGCTTCACAAAGTCCGCGTCAAGGAAGAGCATCCTCGAGACCTCGGTGTCGTCGGTCGTATAGGGGCTGAGCTGCACAAAGTCGCCGTACCTCCTGTCCCTGAGCAGTGCCGTGCGCCAGTGCGATGCCGCCACCGCCTCCATCCGCAGGACCGCGCAGTCCTTCTTCCCGGTTACTATCTTCAGCGGGTTCGAGCCTGATCCAGAGGCTGTGCCCGAGTCCCTGCTGATCAGCGTTACGCTGGCCGGATCGTTCATATTCGTTATGACCAGCGGAATGTTCAGGTTGTTCTCCTCGATCTCCTTGATCGCCACGGGATCAAGGATCCTCATCCCGAACATTCCCGCAAGCTTGGCCTCGTTGTAGGATAGATGTTTGATATACTCTAGACCTTCCTTCACTATCTTTGGGTCAGCGCTCAGCACAGCGCTGTCCTTCTCGAAATCTACCTTGACATCATATTTTTGGTGCAGCAGGATCGCCAGATCTGCAGCCGTCCTGTCCGAGCCGCCCCGCTCGTAGGTGGTCTCCAGGCCGTCGGTGGTCTTGCCGATGAAGCCGCCCATCGAGACCGTGTTCTTGGCTTCGAGCTGGTCCGTCAGCGGCTTGCTCATCTTCCTCGATTCCTCGAGCAAAAAGTTCGCGGCCTCGAAGTTGTCGTCGGTCACTATCGGCCACGATTCCATCTTTATGTGCGAGGAGTCAATGCTGTTGCTCCTCATCACATAGTCCATCGCATAGGATATCGCCACCTCGCCGCTGTAGGCGAGGACCCTGGCCCTCGTGACATCGATGAACCGCTTGAACTCGGCCGCCTGCTTGAGTGAGATTATCACCTGCTTGTAGAGTCCCTCCAACAGCGGGAGGAACTCCTTCCTGTAGGCCTCGGTCATGTACCTGCTTGCTATCTCTTGATATACGTCCCGCAGGACCTCGATGTCGACCGGGTTGTCAACAGCATAGTTGTTGCCTATCTCCAGCGCTATGTCCGTCAGCGAGCGGGACTTGCCGCCGTAGTCAGCCGGCGGCGCCGAGAACACCGCCACTACCTTGCCCTCGCTCTGCATCTGTTTTATTCGCTCTATCACCCCGGGTATGCCCGAACCGCCGGTCCCGAGGGTGCTGCCGCCAAACTTTGCCACGGTCAGCTTAGCCATCGTTTACACTCTCCGCGTCCGGTAACCGGCTTGCATTTGAAAACGATGATTTCCAACAGCAGACAACCCCCGATCACATCGGAATGAGTTTCACGCGGTCCATCTTCTTGTTGGTCTGGAAGTCCTTGGTCATGTTCTTGACCTTCTCCGCGTCGCCCCTTAGCAGGAACATCTCCAGGCACTTGTTGTTGTCGATCTTGCTGTGGATGTGCGTGCTTATCAGGTCGTCGAAGGTGTGCTTGGTCTGTGTTACCTCCTGCTCCGAGTCCTCGTCGTGTATGACCAGCAGGAGCGCGTGAACCGAACCAAGGATGTCCTGCCGCTCCTTCTCCTCCGAGATCAGGCTCCTTATCCCGGCCCTGACGACCTCGGACCTGCCGGAGAAGCCCAAGGCCTTGATGAGCTTGTCCACTTCGCCGAGCATGTCCTCGTTGATGGAGATCGATACTATCGGCATTCGAGCGTAGTTAATAACTATGTTATATATAGTTGTGCTTTTGTTATTAATAAAACTATATAAAGATATTAACTGATAATAATACTCATGTCGCTTTTACTAATCGCCGCGGCCGTCGCTGCAGCCGATGTAGCGGCCGGTTTGATCTTTGCCAATACTAGATTAGCCGGTCTGTTCAGCACTAGGTACACGCTTGCCTTCGCTGCCGGCGCGATGCTGACGCTGGCTTTCGTAGAGCTGATCCCGGAGGCGCACCTGGCAGTAAACGCGTGGTACCTCCTGCTGGGGCTCGGAATCTTCTTCCTGATCGACAAGGTCATCACTCCTAGGCTGGAGAAGGAGAAGTACGCGATGGCGCGCACCGGCATGGGGCTCGGCTCCGTCATCGGCATGGCGTCCGACAACGTAACCGATGGCATCGCGATCGCGGTCGGGTTCATGCTCAGGCCGGAGCTGGGGATACTTATGACGCTGGTCGTGGTGCTGCACGAGATCCCGCAGGGGATAACCTCGGCGGCGATAATGAAGAGCATGCGCTTCAGCCTGCGGACGATAGTCACGGTGCTGGCTGCGGCGGGAGCGATGTATGTGCTGGGCATATCGTTATCCAGCATGATACCGCCGGAGTTCTTCAGCATAATGCTCGCCTTCGTGGCCGGCAGCTTCATCTACGCGGGTTCGAGGTTCCTTACGGCGCACGTGCGCAGCATGAACTTCAGGTTCATATCGACTGTGCTGATGGGCGCGGCGATGATGTACGCGCTGGAATCGATCATAGTGCGCTAGTTACATCTTTCGAATCATCCTTTGAGCAGCTGGCCAGTTAACGGTAGTCGGCTCATCATTTACTCGAAAGCATGCGATGGCGCGTGCCTGTGCGGGAGGCTCTAGGGGGGTATAATAAGGGTGTAAAATTTACAATTCTGTAAACGTTTACGCCAATAATATTGTTCATGCGTGTGGTATACAGCAGTAATTGGACAATGAACCGGCAAAATCGCTAAAACTTTATTAGAATGATTGCCGTATTTTATTGCCAGAAAGATTCCAGATAGAGATTGCGGGACGGCAATCGTAGAACATGTTTGAAGGGAAGAGGCCAAGGCAAAAAGCCGACCCTTCTTTTTGTTTTGTCATGACAGATGATTGTTTATCCTGCGGCGGGGTCAAAGACTTAAATCGCTTCTCCAGTGTGAAGTTTCGGGGTGCGTCGTCTAGTTGGTTAGGATACCTGCCTTACACGCAGGTGGTCGTCGGTTCGAGTCCGACCGCACCCATACAAACAGTTAGTTCGAGTTCTAATACAACACCCCCTCTTCTCCATTAGGAGAGCCTTTTTATTTCTTCTAAATGATATGCTAATTCGAAGGGATTTATAGAGCGCCCGCGGAAAAAGATAACATCAAGTTAATCTTACTAGGATATTTTTGATAGACCTAAATCCTAGATAGTAGTTCTTTCTTCTTTGCCTCAAACTCTTCGTTAGTAATAATACCAGAATCACGTAGGTCTGCAAGTTTCTTCAACTGACCAAAGACATCTTCTTTGGTGTAGGCTTTCTTCATTTCTGGTTGAACCTTTGATGCCACTGCTTCTTTGTTATCCAAAGCTTCTGATCCTTCTAGTTTATGTAACCATCCCTCAATAACTTTCAGATCTGCTTCCCTCAACGTTCTGCCGGCTTCCAAATCTGACTTCATAGCTAAGAGAAAGTCCCTATCTCCATATCCAATACGAAGCAGGTCATCAACAGCATTGATGGATGTAGTTCTGATCGCTTCAAGCTTCTTCTTAGTTTCACGTTCCTTTGCCTCTTCTTCTTTCTGATGCTCTAGGCTCATAATTAGTGTGTTGATTTGTTCGCGGAGTTGCTGAAGACCTTCATCATCAGCCATCATTCCCTTCATTACCTTCTCTTCGTAATGCTTTAGCCTCTGTCTAAACATCTCAATCTCCTGACTTGGAGTTGGCTTTGTCTGCTTCTTCACAGAGATTATCACCCTACGTAAACCATGAGGATCACGAATATCAGGTAACTCCAACGCTATCTGTCCATGTGACATTATGCTGATATCACCCACTTGTTGGCTAGTACCCCAAGACTGTCCGCCATACGAACCAACACCAAACCCGCGCGTCCCCGTAAACATACCAGCGTGGTAGCTATCACGCTCACTTTTTACATGTACTACAACAACATCATCTATTTCATACAACATCATATCATCGGTCGCATAAGTATCAGAAGAGCAATTTATCAAACGAAAGTTTGTAAGGATAATTTCAACTTCACCCTTCTTACTACCTCCCCAAAGCTTCGCAGGCCATTTACCGCGCATAATTACCTGTTCGCCATCAACCAAGGTCGCGCTGGAGAACTCAAAAACCGCATCAATTTTTTTCTTGTTCTGCTCAGGCTTCTGTTGGTTCATCCTTTGTTCATAATGCTCTTTACAAAACACTAGCCCGTCTATCTTACCTTTGAAATCAGTCCAGCCCAGCTTCTTACCACAGGAGACACAATTAGCCAACGCTTTCTCCAAAGCATTATCTTATCAAAAAAGATAAACTTTGCGAAGCCCTTCGGGTTCATTGATAGGATAGTTCTCTTAAGCAAGTACCTTCCTCATATGGATAATGTCAGGGCTGCAAACACGAGGAGCGTCAACCTTGATCATTGCAACAGTGCGATCATGTTTAAATAAGTTAGGCTAACCTAATTAGGAGCACTTTGATGAATAAAATGTTCGCAAAAAACAAGAATATTGCATACGTGATAGCTGCAACGGTAGCCGTACTTGCGGTTGTCAGCGCCGTTATCTTCGCCAACAGTGTGGAGGCAAAGTACGCTGGCACGACAAGAGAGTTCCACATCTTCAGCGTCGTCGACGAAAACATCGACGAAGAGAAACTGGGAATCCCGCCGGACCAGTTCTCGCAAACTCAGATCACTGTCAGGAAGGGCGACACGGTAAAGATCCACTTCTACAACCTGGAACCGGTGGAGACGCAGGAAGTTCACTCCTTCACGATCCCTGACGGGCCGTACAAGATGGATCATAAGGTAAATGCTGGCGACCATCTAGTCATCGAGTTCGTGGCCGACCAGAGGGGCATCTGGGAGTACATGTGCACCGAACATCAACCAACTATGAGAGGACAGCTTGTCGTCTGGCCGTAATAAATTCAAGACATCGACTCGGTGCTGTAACTTCGGAACTGAACAAAAAATAAGGGGTTGTTACGGCAGATTATTCCTTGTCTGCTCCGTACACCGGCACCGCTTCTTGCTGTGTATCTTCGTCCTCCTTTTCATCGCGTTTCTGGCTTGGCAGGTAGTCCGCATCCGAGAACATCGCTATGCTGTCGATCGCCTGGGCCGCCATGAACTTGCTTATCGAGGATGTCTTCTGCACGATCTTCGCGACCCTCTGGAACTCCCTGCTCACCGAATCCAACACTCTTAGAGATTCGAGTCCCTTCGAGGTGATGACGTACCGGCTGCTTGCCGCGATCTGGACCAGGCCTTCGTTCTGCAGCTTGGACAGCACCACCGGCACTAGCTTGGGAGGGAGGATGGCACTCCTGCACTGCTTCACAGCATCGGATATCTCGGCCGCGCTCATGCCCCGCGACTTCAGCATATGCAGTATGTGCCGCTGTAACATCGTCCGAACCATGCTCCGCTTGCTGTACCGTATCAGCAACATCGCCAGTATCAGGGATACCGTGGCTCCGAGCAGCGTCAGCAGGAACCGTTGCATGTCCATGTTATGCTCATTGATGCCGGCTATCATAAGGAACCTCGCGGGGCGGGCGTTTCACGCGAAGATGAACATCCGTGTCAGAGCCCGATGGATAATTTGTCCATGGGGTGAGGGGTGCGGCGGGCGGGATTTCCCTGCCGATTAGTTGACCGGCTGGTTAAACTGCCGAACATCCAATATTTTATTATACGTCAGGACGAATCTATCCTATGGCAACCGCGTGCGCGTACTGCGAGAAGGTGGAGCCCTTCCCCTACCAGTGTGCGCTATGCTCCAAGCACTTCTGCTCCGCGCACAGGGAGCCGCGGTCGCACGAGTGCGCGATGTACGACGACTCTTCAGAGAAGGACAGCCTCAGCGAGGTGAGGCAAGAAAGCATTGCCGCGCAGGCGGGCCTGCCCTACTCGATCCTGGCCCATAAGGACCCCCACTTCTTTGCGGGGAACCTGAGCCATGCCGTGATCGCGATGGACCTGAAGAAGGCCGGCTGGACCCTCAGACTGCAGAAAGGCGAGGGAAATGTGAAGGATATACTCGCAGACAAGGACCAAGAAAGATGGTACATCAGGGTGAAGACATCAGACGCCAGGCTGGTCGATGCCCTGCACGATATCCCGATGACCGAGGAAGAGATGAAGGACTTGGAGGCGAAATCCCAGCAGGAGAACGCCCAGCCCGTGATCGCGATCGTGGCCTCTGACAGCGCCGCGGTGATCTCGGCCAAGACGTTCATGGCGCTCAACCCGTAGGCCATGCACAATAGTAAAATAACTGGAGTGCGGTGCCGTACAGCATGGATCCGAAGCTGCAGAAGATCATGGAGACAAAGATCGACGAGGTGATCCGCGGCTCGCACGAGATCCTCGCGATAACAGGGTCGCTCCAGAGCCTGATCGACAAAGACAACGAGGGGGAGATCGCGTTTGGCATAGCTCTTGGAAGGGTGTACAACGCGTTTCACTACCAGACTAGGCGGGTCCTGAAACGCAACGCCACCGACGATGAGTTCAGGGAGCTGGTTGCCATGCTCTCAAAAAGGGCCGGAGAGATCAGGAAGTCCCTGCAACCAGAGAAATCGGTTCGCCTCCAGTGAGCATGATACTGCATGAAAAGCGATCTGAAAATTAGTCCGTGCTGTCCGCATAGGTATTTATGTGAATTACGACTGATGATCATCTCCGATTTCTAGGTGTACAAGGTGCGTTGAGTTGGGAGAAAAGAAGCTGAAAGAAGAGAAAAAAGAACCAGAGAAGAAAGTCTTTGACAAATCCATGCCTGAGGAGATCATGAAGTACCTGCTGAGCGAAGCCTCGTCCGAGCGCGTGGTCGATACACAGACCTATGTTGCAGAGACCCAGGCGAGGGTCTGGAAGGCCCTGAAGAAGGGGCTCCAGTTCGAGACCACGCTTGAAAGGTCGGACGATTTTCTCCGCAAGCACGTGAACTCCAAGCTCAAGCTGATCGTGCTGTATGCGGATCTCGTAGATTCCACCAGGATGAGCAGGATGCTCCCGGTGGACCGGCTCGCCACGATCGTGCAGACGTTCACGCAGGAGATGTCCTTCGCGATATCGAACTTCAACGGATACGTGCTGAAGTATGTCGGCGACGCGGTGATAGCCTACTTCCCGGCGGAGGAAAACCTCTACCTCACATGCGACACCACGATCGAGTGCGCCAAGTCCATGATAGCAATCCTGGACCAGGGAGTAAACCCGGTGCTGAGCCAGTACGACTATCCCGAGCTGCGGATGAAGATAGGAATCGATGCGGGCGAGCACTCGGTGATCAGCTACGGAAGCGCAGAAAAGTCGCACGTGGATATTCTAGGTTATGGCATAAGCATGGCTGCCAAGATAACCACGCTGGCCGAGCCGAACCAGATACTTGCGAGCCAGTCGGTATACAACGGCGTCCACCCTTCGATGCGAAAACGGTTTTCTGAGCTTAGCTTGGATCCAAAGATCTGGAACTACACCGACGAGATAACGGGCGAGATCTACCGCCTCTACGCCTACAATGCATAGATATAAGTACGCAGGGATGGCATAGGAGAAATATGGGCAGGATGGGGTCAAACCTTTTATCATTTTGTATCCTCGCCTCGCTCCTAGCCATTGTGCCGCTGACACAGGCACACGCCGTCACACAGGTCCTGAAGATAAACGAGGTCGAGATGAACCCGCTCGGAGAGGTTTCAGAAAACCAGTGGATCGAGCTCTACAACCAGGGCGACGAGATCCTGAACATAGGCGGCTGGCTGGTAAAGAGCACCAAGCTCGCCAAAACATTCTCAATACCGGACGGATTTGTCGTCCTGCCGCGCGATTACCTGGTCGTGCCATTCCACAGCGTCATGCTGGACATACAGAACGAATCGATAGTGCTCCTCACTCAGGAGTCGGTGGAGGTCGACAGGACTCCCACGATATCAGACACCCTCGATGATGACCGCACCTGGCAGCGCTTCCCCAACGGCCTGGACACCGGCGCCGATACCGACTGGGCGTTCAGAAACATGACCATCGGACAAAGCAACGGCGCTCCGGAAAGGAAGGAGAACTTCACACTCTCAGCGCCGCTGTTTGTTGACCAGGCGGGCAACAAGGTCGAGGGATTCACAGCGGGGCAGATGGCCGGCGTCAAGTCCGAAATTATAAACACGTCAGCAGAGGAGCGCACGTTCACCTACATCGTGAAGATAACTGACGAGGAGGGCTTCACGGTCTTCCTCAGCTGGGTCGAGGATCTCATAGTGCTTCCGAACAGAACGATCAAGCCGTCGATCTTCTGGTTCGTGGAGGACAAGGGCAGTTATCTGGTGGAGATCTTTGTGTGGCGGAGCCTTAACATCCCGGACGTCCTGACGCGGGCGCAGTCAAACATTCTAAGGGTAGCTGGCTAGCTGGCCCGCGCTGGAGCATAATTTATTAACTCTGCCAATCCAGTCTTTGGGGTAGTGTGAGTTGAGCGCCAGCGCGTTTCTGTATCCTAGATCGATCGCCGTGGTCGGCGCCTCGGAGAGGCCCGGGACAATTGGGAGGGCGATCATATCGAATATCACGAAAGGATACAAGGGCGAGATCTACCCCATAACTCCTTCCAATCAGACCGTCCTCGGCAAGCAGGCCTACAAGAGCGTCCTTGACGTTCCCGGCAACATTGACCTCGCGGTGGTGGTTACGCCCAGCAAGACCGTGCCCAGCGTCCTTGAGGAGTGCGGCAAGAAGAAGATCAAGGGCGCGATAATAATCACGGCCGGGTTCAAGGAGATCGGCGGGGAGGGCGAGGAGCTCCAGAGGCAGGTCGGCGAGATCGCCAGGAAGTACGGCGTGCGGATCATAGGTCCAAACTGCCTGGGCGTGATGAACCTCGCGCCCCAGACGATGATGAACTCGACCTTCCTCAAGGTCACGCCCAAGACCGGTAACATCGCGCTGGTATCGCAGAGCGGCGCCATCTGTGCCGCGCTGGTCGAGGATGCAATCGGGCAAGACATCGGCTTCTCCGCCGTGGTGAGCATAGGCAACAAGGTCGACATGAGCGAGAACGACATACTGGAGATGCTGGCGGAGGACGAGCAGACCACGGTGATAGTGATGTACCTGGAGGACATAACCGACGGCAGGAGGTTCATCGAGATCTGCAGGAAGGTCACCAGGGATGTTAAGAACAAAAAACCGGTGCTGGTGCTGAAGGCCGGGCGAACGCCGGAGGGCGCAAGGGCCGCAATGTCGCACACGGGCGCGCTGATGGGATCCGACGAGGTGTACGATGCGATCCTGCAGCAGGCCGGCGCGATCAGGGTCGACACGATGCAGGATCTCTTTGACTATGCGACCGCGTTTGCCAAACAACCACTGCCGGGCGACGGCGTTGCGATAGTGACCAACGCCGGAGGGCCAGGCATACTTTCCACAGACGCTGTTTCTAGGTACGGGCTAAAGATGGCTGACATCAGCGACATAAGGCCCAAGATCGACGCGGTGATACCGACCTACGGGTCATCGCGCAACCCGGTTGACATCGTTGGCGATGCCGACTATAACAGGTTCGAGAAGGTGCTAGCCGAGGTGCTCGACCACCCGAACGTGGGCGTGGCTGTCGTGATGTGCACGCCATCGGCCACGCTGGACTACGACGGCCTCGCGAGGGTTGTGGTGAAGATGAAGTCGAAAGGCAAGACCATACTAGCCAGCCTGATGGGACTTGCCGAGGGCACCGAGAACAAGAAGATCATGTCGGAGGGAGGGGTGCCGCACTACATGTATGCGGAGCTCGCGATCAAGGCACTGAAGGCCATGTACGATTACAAGGCATGGATGAACGCGCCCAAGAGCAGGGCCAGGCAGTTCGATGCTGACAGGGAGAAAGTGAGGACGATCCTTGACAATGCGAGAAAGCAGCAGAGGAGCCACCTCATCGAGGAGGAGGGCATCGAGGTGCTGAAGGCCTACGGCTTCCCCGTGCCGAGGAGCGTCCTCGCGAGGGACGAGCAGGAGTGCGCGCGGGCGGCCCAGCAGATCGGATACCCGGTTGTGATGAAGATAGCCTCGCCGGACATAATCCACAAGTCGGATGCAGGCGGGGTGAGGGTCAACCTGAGCAGCGAGCAGGAGGTCAGGGACGCCTACCGGAAGATAATGCAGAGCGTCACGGCCCACAAGCCCGACGCAAAGATCCTCGGCGTGCTGGTGGTGGAGATGATCAGGGGAGGTAAGGAGACGATAATCGGAGCAAAGAAGGACCCGAAGTTCGGGCCGCTGGTGATGTTCGGGATGGGCGGGATCTATGTCGAGGTGCTGAAGGACGTGGTCTTCAGGCTCGCCCCGGTAGACGAGCAGGAAGCCGGGCGCATGATCGATTCGGTGAAGATGCGCAAGCTCCTCAGCGGCGTCAGGGGAGAGAAACCGTCCGATGTGAGCTCGCTCGCGGAATGCGTGCAGAGACTCTCCCAGCTCGTCACCGACTTTCCTGAGATCTCGGAGATAGACATGAACCCGCTGCTCGTCCTGGAGGAGGGCAGGGGCTGCAGGGCACTCGATGTAAGGATCGGATTGGAGAACAAGATCAAGTGATGCCTGTACGCATTCTGTATACTTTATATATTATAATCAACGTAGTTAGAGTATGCCCATCAGAAACGGGGCAGAGTATATTCAGAGTCTCAGGGGTAGGAAGCTCAAGGTATATCTCTTCGGCGAGCTGGTCGAGGAGCCGGTCGATCACCCGGTGATAAAACCATCTATAAACGCGGTGGCCGAGACCTACGACCTGGCGGTGAGGGAGCCGGAACTTGCCGCGGCCCATTCCTCGCTCACAGGCAAGCCGGTGAACAGGTTCCTGCACATAACCGAGAGCAGGGACGACCTGGTGATGCAGAACAAGATGCAGAGGAAGTTAGGACAACTGACCGGTACATGCTTCCAGCGCTGCGTGGGGATGGACGCGATAAACGCACTCTATTCCGTGACATACGATATGGATGAGAAGCACGGCACCGAGTACCACAAACGGCTCATCGATTTCATCAAGTACATTCAGGAGGAGAACCTCATGATCGGCGGCGCTATGACCGACCCGAAGGGCGACCGCAGCAAGGGACCTTCCGAGCAGGAGGACCCGGACCTTTTCGTGCATATAGTGGAGCGGCGCGACGACGGCATCGTCATCAGGGGCGCGAAGGCCCACCAGACCGGATGCGTGAACTCGCACTGGATCATAGTGATGCCCGCGGTGCGGCTGAGACCGCAGGACAAGGACTACGCCGTATCCTGCGCTATCCCGGTCGACCACCCCGGCCTGACATACATCTACGGGCGGCAGTCCTGTGATACCAGGAGCATGGAGGGCGGCGAGATCGATACGGGCAACATACTGTACTCCGGTCAGGAAGCCATGGTAATAATCGACAACATCTTCGTGCCTTGGAAGCACGTCTTCATATGTGGCGAGACCGAGTTTGCTGCACCGCTAATTGAGAGGTTCACCACCTACCACAGGCGCAGCTATGTCTGCAAGACCGGCCTGGGCGATGTTATCATCGGCGCGGCTGCCGCGATAGCCGACTATAACGGCGTGCCCGACGCGTCCCACATACGCGACAAGCTCGTGGAGATGACCCACCTGAACGAGACTATCTTCGGCGCCGGCATAGCATCCTCCTATGAATCATACCAGACAAAGGCCGGCAACTGGCAGAACGACGACATGCTGGCAAACGTCTGCAAGCACAACGTGACAAGGTTCCCCTACGAGATCGGCCGGCTCGCGCAGGACATAGCCGGAGGTCTTGTTGCGACGCTGCCGTCGGAGAAGGACTTTAGGAATCCAGCGACGGGGCCGATCCTCAGGAAGTTCCTGAAGGGCCGGAAGGGCGTTGACCCCGAGAACAAGATGCGCATACTGCGCCTGATTGAGAACATGACGATGGGCCGCAACGCCGTGGGATACCTGACCGAGTCGATGCATGGCGCCGGCTCGCCGCAGGCACAAAGGATCCAGATAGGACGCCTGATGCAGCTAGACTACAAGATGAAGATCGCGAAGAGGCTCGCCGGCGTGAAGGAAGACGAGG
The DNA here is from genome assembly GCA_964373125.1 of uncultured Nitrosopumilales archaeon. Taxonomy (GTDB): domain Archaea; phylum Thermoproteota; class Nitrososphaeria; order Nitrososphaerales; family UBA213; genus CAYJSN01. The sequence goes on from CAYJSN010000001.1 coordinate 91,307, forward strand.
CACCGCAGCCGCTCAACGCTGAGCAGCAGGAGTACTTCGACAGGATCTTTGACCTGAAGAAGCACAAGCCTACAAAGGGACTGCAGTAACTCCGGTTGTTTATCTGATTCCTGACATCTTACTGGGCAAGCCTGCTGCCGCACTGCTCGCAGAACTTCGAGTCTGGCTTGTTCTCGAACCCGCACCTGCCGCACCCCGGTGATGGGGTCTCGCCGGATTCTTTTTTCTCATCCCCGGCCCTGAGAAGGACGATATCGCCTATCCTGAGTATCTGGTCCCAGGGGATCTCCCTCTCGGTCTGCTCGGTCGTGGTTATCACCATCACCAGCATATTCTTCTGCCTTAGACCGATCTCCTTCACCGAGCCGACTAGGTAGGTGCTACTGTCGTAGACGCTCATGCCCACTAATTTCCTGATCGGGACGAAGCCCTCGCTGGCATAGCCGCCGTACCCGTGCTCCGCGCCGCCGGCTGCAGGCTCGGCCTGCTCGGCAAAGGTCTTGTACTGGGCGATGAGCGAGCCGCACTTTTTGCAGATGTACTCGCCCTGCTCCGAGAGCGTGTAACCCTTCGCGACCTCCTGGCCGACCTTTTCGTACTTTATCTCGGGCGGGCCCTCGTAGTCCTTGTTGCAGTTCTTGCAGTAATAACTAACGATCCTGTCCTTGCCTATCCTGCCGAGCGCGCCCAGAAAGAGATCCGAACCAACCAGCCTGGCCTTCTTTACCTCCTGCGACGTTAGATCTGCGGTTATGTGCCCGCCGGAACCCTTGAGCATCTTCCGTTCCAGTTCGCCCACAAGGCTGTTATGTAAAACGTCATTTAAAAATTGATCAAACAAAAAACTCAACGTATATTTAGGGAGTCTGGCTAGCCAGCTTGAAAGCAAGATGGGCGGCGTGGAAGCAACGACCACCAAAACATGGCAGAGAGACGTGGCCGAGGCCCAGCTGCCGGTCCTCGTGGACTTTTGGGCGGCGTGGTGCGGGCCGTGCAGGATGGTTGCGCCCGTCGTGGAGGAGCTGTCGAAGGAGTACGACGGCAAGGTAAAATTCATGAAGCTGAACGTTGACGAGAACCAGGAGATTGCTGCGAAGTACGAGATATTCAGCATACCCACACTCCTGATGATCAGGGGCGAGAAGGTCATCGGGCAGCACGTGGGCGCCACGTCAAAGGACATCCTGAAACGGTTCATCGAGAAGTCGCTGCAGAACGCGTGACAGGCGAGACAAATTTTTTGAGAACTTGGTCCTGCGGGCAGCTAGGCTTTAAATAGATTACAGCGCCCAGATCAACCATGTCGCAGCTAGGTTACGGAACGAGAGGCCCACTTGTGGAGAAGCTGAAGCAGCTGGTCACCGACATACAGAACGTCTATGAGTCATTTCTCGATGCGCAGACGCTCTACGAGCAGGGGCAGCTGAGCGAGAAGGAGTTCTTCGCCAAGATGGGACAGTTCCTCAGAGCATTCTCCGCGCTTGGCTTCCTCTCCGTGAAGGTGATCGTGGAGCTCGACAATGCGATAGGCAAGGCGGGCGAGCCGCGGCCAGCGGCTGTCACCAAACCGTCCCCGACGCTCACACCCGATATGATGCCGGGCAAGGCATCGCCGTTGTACAAAGCGGCAGAGCTTGGCGACCGACTCTGCGTTCACTGCAACGCGAAGATTCCGAAGAGCGCAAAGTTCTGCACCAGCTGCGGAAAACCGCAGAGCTAGCTGCGAATGGAAAAGGATAATACTACTCTTGGCGCAGAGAATGCCATGAAAGTATTCAACGGAAAGAATGCGGCCGAAGATTACATGTCAATGCATTCTCTTGCCTACTCGACGCCGGAGATGACGCTGAAGAGGTTTGCGTACTGGCTGGCCGAGATCGTGGATGTAGACTGCACGATCGCTGCCGACAAATGTCCGAACGAGGACGGCAAGCACCCGAGGCACAGGCTGCCGAGACTGATGCTCTATGTTGAGAGCAAGGATGCGCCCTACACTGCAAGCAAGGAGGAGGTGGACGAGACAGCGTTCAGGCCCACCGGCGCGCTCACAACGTTCTACGAGTCGAAGGAGCTACACCCCGAGATGCGCGAAGCCGAGACTGCGGCCAGGTTCTGCTTCGAGTGCGGGGCAAAGATATCGAGGGAAGCAAGGTTCTGCCCGCAGTGCGGAAGAGAGCAAGAGGCTGCCGGCTGATCGTGGTATTTCGATCACAGTGCAACATTAATTATGGTAGTTTTTACTCTCTTGTATCCTGCGTAGGGCCGGTAGTTCAGCGGTAGTAATGCTCGCTTCGCAAGCGAGAGGTCGCGGGTTCAAATCCCGCCCGGTCCACTACCTTCGCCCAGCTATGCCAGTTCGGCAGGATTCCCATACGCACGCATGCGCTTGCTGCGCTCCATCCTAAGCATGAATAATGATGTGAGGACGAGGGCGACCAGTACCCAGTCCAGCAATATGTAGTACGGATGAGCAAACCGCCACGATAACAGCGCCATAAGCCACGAAAATATTATGCCCGCCATCCAGACTAGCTTGAACCGCATCTTACCAAGATTATAACTTCTGAGTATTTCAGCCTTTTCGGTAACTTGCCAGCAGAAATATACCAGTTGGAGGACGATGGGTAACCTTAAATAAAATACGATACGTCTCTGCACTGTGCACAGGGACAAGGCAGCAAAGATCGGCAGAAGGAAGCGGAACGTGCAGCTCATAACGATAGGCATTATTGCCGCGGTGGCCATCGCGATAGGCATTGCCGCATACACCTACATGCAGAACCCGCCGCGCACGACATCGTTTGGCGCTGTAGGCTCGGCCCACGAGCACGCGGCCTTGAAGGTGTACATACACGGCAAGCCGGTTGATTTCTCCCAAGCAAAATACCAGATTAGGAGCAACTACATACACTTTGAGAGCAACAACGGCGACATCGTACACCGGCACGCAACGCTGGTCGACATGGGCTACCTCTTCGAGACCCTGAGAATGAAGCTCACGAACGACTGCCTCACCACGGACGACGGTACGGCATACTGCAACGACGGCACCAACACCCTGAAGTTTTATGTGAACAATCTACCGAAGGGCGCGCTCAACAACCATGTCCTAAGAGACGGAGACCGAATCCTCATAAGCTACGGCTCCGAGGACAGCGCGCAGATAAGCGAGCAGCTGAAGACGCTGAACGAGATCGAGATCGGGACCTGATCAGCAGGCTTTAGCCTGGATTTTGTTCAGCGGCTCTTGTACTTCCGCTCCAGCTGCTTGAACCGCTTCAGCCCGACCAGCTCGTTGAACTCCCCGAATGTCACCATCCTGTTCATGGCCGACTTTGTGACGCCCTTCGTCTTCAGGGTCCTGAACGACTCCCTGATGGCATAGGTTGCCGCGAAGAGCGCGGTGAGCGGGAAGACGACCAGCCGGAAGCCGAGCTTCCTCAGCTCCCCGGCCGACAGGAGCGGGGTCCTGCCTCCCTCCATCATGTTGGCCACCAGCGGTGCGTTCACCGACGCGGCGATCTTCTTCAGGTCCGCGACGGTCCTGGGAGCCTCGATGAAGACGGCGTCCGCGCCTGTCTTCCTGTATTCTTTGCCGCGCCTGATGGCCTCGTTGAGCCCCAGCGGCTCGATCGCGTCGGTCCTTGCAACTATGATGAATTCCTTGCTCCGCCTCGCCTCGATCGCGGCCCGCAGCTTGGGGATGTAATCATCGGCCGGTACGACCTGCTTGCCGGTCATGTGGCCGCACCTCTTCGGCCAGACTTGGTCCTCGAGGAAGATGCCGGCTGCTCCGGCGTTCTCGAGGTCCCTGACCAGCCTCCACACTGTCAGCGGGTTGCCGTAGCCTGTATCTACATCCACGATCAGCGGTATCGAGACCGCCCGCGCTATCTTCCTTGCCTGCTCCATGGTCTCGCCGGCGTTGAGAAATCCGTAGTCGGGCATGCCGAGGATGCCGGCGGAGACGCTGTAGCCGGACTGGAAGACAACCTCGAAGCCGAGCTGCTCGGCGATCTTTGCGCTGAGGGCGTCGTAAACTCCTGGCATCACTATGATGCTGTTCTTATCCTGCAACCGCTTCAGGAGCGAGCGCTTCACACCATGATAGCCAGTGAAGAAATTATTTAATTTTATCATATTTCCTAGTTCTGCAAGTACAATAGATTGGCTATACTGTTCCATTTTTGAATGTTTATATAGTAAAGTTGTCGCTATAGTTCTAATGGGTTCGAAAAAGAAAGCAAAGACAAAGTCGAAAAAACGTTGAATTTTCGCTAACGTTATCAAACAATAATTATGACAAGCTAACTGCGAATTACGTCTTTATTGCGTAATGCATTACAAAACGCAAAAACCAGTAAGAGCTTTGAAACACGGCGACATAATCTAGATAGTCAAGCCTTTTTACAGAAGGGCCTCAACTCTTCCCCGTCTTTTTACTTACCGCCTGCGAAGAAGTGAGCTGATTTATACGCAGTGATTTCATCGCAAAAACACGCTCAAATTATTTAACTTTCACTAATTTGGGGATAAGATTGCCGATATTAAATCACGAAACAACTGTTTCAAAATCAATAAGGTCGGGTTCAACAGGTTTCAGGGCCGAGCATAATGGATAAATATTATTTGAACAAGTACCATGCATGAAGATAAGAATAGGAACATACAACTGCGAGAACCTATTTGTTTTTCACCGATTGAGAGAAAAAGGATTCGATTTGCGTTTTAAGACCACACATCATGTTGCAGATATGGAGTATGACGGCAAGGGTGTTCGCATAACGGCATTGAAAAGAGGATGGGCGATAACAAAAAACCAGCGACAAATTACAGCAAGATCCATTCTGGAAAATCAGCCGGATATGATAGCTTTGCAGGAAATAGAGAATCTGGATGCTCTAAGAGCTTTTGTTACCGATTTTATGAATTTTAAGATCAAGGATATTCGGGGCGTATCAAACTCATCTTCTAAAATATATTGGAAGATGCCATACGTAATACTCATTGACGGAAATGATGATGGCTTTATAGACGTGGCCTTGATGAGCAGATTCCCAATAATAGCTGTGAGAACTCATATCTGGGATACACGAAAAACCGCTGGCGGCAAGACAACGCCAGTATTTCCAAGGGATTGTCTGGAAGTTGATGTAGAAATTCCTACCAAACCCAAAAAGAAGATTGTAACATTTTATGTTAACCATTTCACTTCCAAGCGAAGCGACAAAACCGGAGACAAACGAGAAATACAGGCAGAAGAAGTGATCAAAATAGTTAAGAAAAGATTCGGAGATAAAATCGACAAAAGCTATTTTGTAATACTTGGAGACCTAAATGCCGCGCCCGAGGAAAAAGCCCTGAAGACTACATTATACAATTCCGCCAAGATTCACCTGATTAATCCGCTAAGTTTGCTTCCTGCAAATCAACAATGGACTCACTTTTGGTATAACGATGATCCTGCAAAGCCAGATCCGGGTAAGCTGAAATCACTCAGCCAGCTGGATCACTTGTTGCTTTCACGCGCCTTCAAGACTAAAAACCCGTCACCAAAGGTTCTGATTGAGAGAAGAGGACTTTTAAGGACAATTGAAGATGTGAAAGAGAACAAGCGAGGTCCTCTTCTTCCAAAATTCCCTGGTGTGACGAAAGAATTGGGAACCGAAGGTTCTGACCATTGTCCCGTGTTCGTAGATTTAGAAATCTAAATGACGCTCTATATGGAACTAAAATAGCTTCACTGAAAGAATATTCCCCGCGCTGCCCTGACCACAGACACACTCAAATTTGCCAAAAATGCTACCGATTGGCGTATGAACCGGAAGGATGCGGCGAAAGCTTGGATTGTAACATTTCTCGTCGTATCGCTCTTATCGAACCCAATCCTTCTACCGGCCCCTGACAAAGGCGGGGCGTACGCGCAGGGCGTGACGCTGAGGGTCTCGGCGGCGCAGGACCCCGCGCAGCAGAACCACTTCTTCGGCCCCCAGATAGTTCAGATCACGATCGACGACCCCGGCGCAAGGAACCCGGACTCCAGCACGTCGGGCCTCTCGGTCAAGGGCGAGTCGATGGAAAGGGTGCACCTAGCCGACGGCATGTGGTACGCCCTGATAGCAGAGCGGAGCGCCTTCCTTCTCTTCCTAGACTTGGTTACGGATGGGAGTAGGGACGGCTCGATCGCGGTAAGCGACGCTGATGATTCCGACAACAGCAACTCCGTCGGCGGCTTCAGCATACAGTTCGGCAAGGCAGATAGTTTCGTGCGGGAGATAACCGAGATCGGCGGGAAGGCCTACGTCGAGGTCAAGAAAGATGCCATCTTCCCCTCGCTCCCCATCACATTTACTAACGCCGCGAACCCTGACATCGACATAAACCAGTCTGCAGAACCTGCACCTGCGGGCACCGACTGGCCCTACATCAGGCTCTTCAACGTACAGGAGAACGAGATCGTCAGCGTCGGCCACGGCGGAATTAGCCTGAGTCTGACGTACGCAAGTCTGCCCAGCTACACGAAGATAAGCCTCGACCGGGGATCGTACCCGACCAACTCCGAGATAATCGTCAGGTTCAGCGACTTTATGTGGAACATCAACCCGGTCGAGGAGGACGTCGTGAGCTTTGTCCTGGACAGCAGCGGGAAGCCTAACCGCGTAATTTACCAGCCGCTCAGGAACTTTAACCCGGACACATCGACCGCCGAGAACTTTCCTGATATACTTCCAGCCCTGCAGAACCTGGAGTTCGATGCCAGGCAGGTGCTCGAGGTCGATGCGCCGGAAGGCATAGGCGCACTGAAGTTCACCGAGGCCTTCGACTCGAGCCACGGCCGGATAGTGACATTTGCTGCCGAGCCCTTTGTCAGGCAGGCGTCAAACGCAAGGACGCTCGCAGAGTTCACCGGCTTGGCCCTGCCGATATACGTGGGCTCAACGCAGGTCGGTACCTCCGATGCAAGCGACCTGCCGGTCATAACATTCGTGGAGAACGGCCCCAACACGTCGCTCTTTGAGACTGCCGACGACAGCGCTGGCGGGCGTTCGAACATATTTGCCGGCGCCAGCGACCGCGTCGTGAGCTTCGACTACTTCAACCTCATCGGCACAGCCTCGACCGGCCTCTCCGACGCCTCTGCCAGCACGGACAGCGATGCCTACGACTCGGGCGACCGTGCCACGTTCACGGTGACCGACTCCGACCTCAACACCAACACCAGCGTGAGCGAGGCTCTGGACGGGGTCGAGTCGCGGGCGTTCATACTTGTGGGCAGCCCCTTCCCGCTGGCCAACAACCCGCGCTTCAGCACGCTACCAAAGGATTCGGGCGGCAGCTTCACATCGAACAGCATACGGAGCGCCGATTTCCAAGCCGGGGCCTGCGCCGGAACCGTTGTCGAGCAGGTGAACTTTCCCGGCAGCACTTTCTCTGCCTGCACATCTGACGTCACATCTGACGTGGAGGATCTATCCCCGGCATCGACGGAGCTCCTGGCGCTGGACTTTACAGCCAGCGCGATCGGCGCCACGACCGACCTGCCCACCGGCTTCATCGTTAGGAGCGACGTCAAATTGGCGGATATCGACGACACGACCACGTTCACGATGACAAAGGCGGAGATGCTGGAGAAGGCCGACCCCTTCATACGCGCCGTGTCCAAGCTTACGCCCTCCGGCGGCGGCAGCTTTGATGCCGCGAGTTCCAGCTCTGTGATAACGGTGCAGTTTCCGAAGTACAGCCTGATCCAGGTTGACCTGCGCAAGCTCGATGCGACGTTTTCAAAAGTCTTTGTGGAGGTCGCGGCATTCGACGGCACCGGCGAGGTCGGCACCCCCCAGTTCGTCGACTTTGAGCCCTTCGACGACGAGGACTTGGACGGCGATGTGGTCTTCGACATCGACCCACTGAACGCCAAGTCGGGCATCGGGAGCTTCAGGATACTTGATCTGCTGGACTTGCTGCCGTCAGGTGCGAACCTGAGCAGTCTCACGCTGAAGGTGGCGGTCGTGGTTACGAACAGCGGCAACACCCCCCAAGATCTTGCGGCCGCGAGGCAGAGCGCAGTGATCGATGTGGGCGGGCTGGGAGTGGTGAGGGCCGAGACCACCAGCAAGGACGAGATCAAACTCGATGCCTTTGAGAACCTTGTCTACAGGCTTGCGCTGGACGAGCAGGGCTCGAACTCACCAAAGTTTGCCGGCAGCGTTGACCTGATGACGGTCCTGCACGACGACACGGTGCAGGGCATGCTCCGCGATATCGTTACCACCGGAGACCCACTGCGCATCTGGTTGCCCAGCAGGTTCGTGCCTCCCGACAGGCTGGCATTCTCCTACATAGATACTGACATCGGTGGAAACATAAGGCAGGTCTCTGCAACCTTCGTGTACGAGACCAAGGACGCCCAGGTCGCGTGGGACAGCAGCGGTTACAGGCCCAACCAGGTTGCGACGCTGACGGTGACCGACCGCGACCTAAACAGGAAGCCCGACGCGGTAGAACAGTACACCATACCCAAGGATGGTTTTGTGTACTTCGAGTTCGGCGATAAGAGGGTCGATACCTCCTGCGCCGTCGGAACGTCAGACTGTTTTGCAAACTTTGTCGAGTCAGTGCTGAGGGAGACCAGCGCCAACACGGGGATCTTCAGGGCCCAGATAACGATCCCGCAGACGGTGCTGCTCGAGGACGGCACGGTGCTCAGGACGATCAAGGCAGACCTGGAGGCCAACTATGTTGATGTTAGAGACGCGTCATCGAATGTCCAGACGTTCCGCGCCAAGGTGCCCCTAGGGACGGCCGGCGGTACCACCGCGCCGGAGCCGGAGAAGCCGACAGTTGCGGAAAGCGGGGGCAAGAAGCTCGAGCTGAACAAGCAGACCTACCACCCGCAGGAGCGGGCCGTGATAACCGTGACATCCCAAGAATCAAACATCGACAAGTTCAGGAGCGACATCGTCTTCGTCGGTGTGAAGCGGCTCTCAACATCGACGGGAATCTCAAGCTACAAGCTGGTCGAGACGGGCGCCAACACGGGGATCTTCACAGGCTATGTTGAACTGCAGGGGGCCTCGGGCAGGGACGGTGGCACGGGCCCGAGGGATGGCACGCTCGGGATTGATGTCGGCGACATGATCGTCGTGAGCTATGCCGGGCTCGAGGTGAGGGTTCCCGTGCAGTACAACGAGGGGAGGATGCTCTGGGACAAGGCCAGGTATGCCGTGGGAGACAGGGCGCAGCTGCAGGTGCTGGACGGCGACATGAACAGGGACGCTGACCTAATGGAGATCGCTCATGTCACGATCACGGTTGGCAAGACAGAGGCGCGGTTCGACCTGAAGGAGACAGGTGCCAACACGGGGATCTTTGCTGCCGGGATCACGCTCGTGGAAACGGGCGCCGTTGCCAAGGCGAGAGAGCTGAGGGTGAAGCCGGGGGACACCATAACCGCGGTCTACACCGACGACACAGTACCCAAGTCCTCGCTGGAGGCCGCGGGAACTCCAGATAACATGCTCCGCATTGAAGCCAGCGTGGTCGTGGGCGGCCCCGAACTTCCCGGCACGAAGAGCCTGACGCAGGCGGAATCGAAGATGGTCGATGATCGCGGCGCGGAAGTGACGCTGGCGGAGCCGGGCCAGTCCTACCGCGTGGAGAGCAGGGTGCAGAACAATGTTGCAGAGTCTTTCATGTTCGAGTTCATAGTCCAGGTCAGGGACGGGCAGGGCATAACGCAGTTTCTGGAGTTCGTTACCCAGGAAGTTGGTGCGATGGGGTCGGTCATGCCGTCGATCGGCTGGCAGCCAGAAGGCAAAGGCACATACACAATCGAGATATTCCTCTGGCAGGGCCTTGAGGAGCCGCTGCCACTCTCGCAGGTTAAAAGCATCGTCGTTGCGGTCAGGTAGCCGAAGAACTTACCGGGGTTTGAGATTAAGGGATTACCTCACGCGAGGGTGATGGTGCCGTCCAGCCTGCCCTTGAATGCATGCTGCTTGGCATCGATCTCGCCCTCGACCGTGCCGCTTCCCTTTGCTCCCTCAAGCACGCCCGCTCCGCCCACTATGGTGAACTGGCCGATAAACGTGCTGCGGCCGGCTGAACCTTCCTCAGTGAGATCGCACTGCTTGCCCTGCACCTTCATGAACATAAGCGCGAGGACGTCGCTCCCGTCGAGTTTTCTCAGCACAAGTTCCTTCGTCACCTCGGCGCACTGGTTCTCCGAGTACCTCCTCCAGTCGGATACAACAACACCATCGATCGAGACCTTGCCCAAAACGCTGAACTTGCCGATGCCGAAGGCTGGGTTCTTGGATGTGGGGTTGGAGTCGAGATCAAATGCCGGATCGCTCACGTATCCGCCGACAAAGTTGCCCTTGAAGGATTCCCCGACTATGGTCTCTCCGACATCGGCCTCCTCTATCAGGGTTACCCTGCTGATCTTGCCCTGAAAGTCATAGGTCCACTCCTGATCCAGGGCCCGTATCAGCGCGGATCTCAGGCGCTCGCCCTTCAGGATCGTGACGGGCTCGTCGGTTGTGTGCAGTGGAAGCGGATCCACAAGGGTCCCGAAGAGTTCAAAGTGCGTCGGCCCTTCCACGCCGCTGGACTCGATCAGGAGCCTGCCAACCTGGATGGTCATGCTTCCCCTGTCCAAGGCATAGACAGCGCCGTCAAGGTCCACGGAACCTGATAACACATTGAAGGTGAAGAGTGGAACGCCGGTAGTCTTTACAGCTGTGACCTTGACCTTCATCTCGACCGATGCTATCTTGTCCTGCTTGACGCCAGGTGTGTGGGCCGCGCCAGTGAATTTCAGCTGGTATGTCGTGTCCTTCTTGGGGATGTTGATCGTGGGCAGGTTCTGCTCCTCGGCATGTCTGGCAAAGGCCTGAGCTGTCAGCACGGACAGCAGCAGGACTGCAATTATCGCCGCTCCCACTACTTTCATTCAAGCGATTTATGAGTGTGGACGTTATTTAAGTTATATTCAAGCGCCGCATGAGATGGAATGGCCGCGGAAAATCTCAACAGTTGAGAGGGCAAAGATTATCTGCCAGCATGGATAAATAACTCTCATTGGCGCAAAGGCGTTCTTAGCTCTGTTGCTGGTTGTATCGCTGGTTCTGGGCACGGCTGGCGTGTATGCGGAGCAGGGCATCAAGACAAAATTAACCCTAGAGAACGTACCGGCCAAGGCGTACGCCGGTGACACGATCAGCTTCAGCGGCAGGCTGGTGCGAGCCGATACCGGCGAAGGGATCGCCAGAGCCACGATCGTGTTGAAGATAGCTAAGGAAGGTCAGCAGTCTCCCGAAGAGAAAATATTCCTTGCCAGGTCCACCGACTACGAGGGAAGGTTCAGCATAGTGTGGGCCGCCGAATCGAACGGCAGGGAGACGGTCGTGGTGCGCGCGAGCTACACGGGAAGCGCCTCCTACTCTGGTTCGGAGAGCGAGGAGTACACGATCGATGTCGAAAGAATCGGCCTCTCGGTCACGGCCAGCAAGACAACGTACACAAACAACGAAGAGCTCGTTATCTCCGGGTCGGGCAGGCCGAAGGATATTCTTGCCGTCTTTGTGAAGCTGGGTGCCCACGGCATTGTTATTACAACGAAGATAACCGTGGACAATACAGGCAAGTTCAGCACTCCGCTGCTGACCTGGGATGACTCTTACGAGGCCGGCCTCTACACGGTTTATGTCAGGTCCACTAGCGATATCCTTTCCTCCCAGAAGCTCTTCGTCCTCTACGAGAAGCCGGTTGTCACCGGGCCGGCGGGCATACGGACGGTGCTGAGCTTGGACCCGACGCCAGCCAATGCTACCTACGGCAGCAGCATGTCCTTCAGCGGCAGGCTCGCGACGGATACGGGCCTTCCCATCAAGGATGCGTCGATCCTGATAAAGCACAGGGGCGGCCCGGAGGACGGGATACTGACGGCGGGGCTGACGCTGAAGGACGGAAGATTCTTCGCGAGCTGGAGGACGCTGCCGGTGAGCCCGGGCGACTCGGTGACCGTCTATGCGAGCTTTGAGGGCGGCGGCGGCTTCCTCGAATCCGCCAGCGACGCGTTCCAGCTCACCTTCAGGCCGAGGACGCTCACGCTGGAGCTGAACAAGGCCAGGTTCCTTCCCAACGAGGCGGTGGTGGTCAGCGGCACGGCGCCCCCCGGCGAGTGGCTGAGTGTCGAGCTTCTGGACCCGGACGGCCAATCGATCGCCAGGAAGAGCCTGCTTGTTGGCGACATGGAGAGCTATGAAGATGAGCTGATCATTTTGACCAAACCGTCCTACGTGCTCCCGGAGGGCCAGTACGTGGTGACGGCCGAGACGGCAACCAGGGACATGCCCGTGCTCAGCGCTTCCGAGACGCTGGTCTTCGAGAAGCCGAGGCCGTTATCGCAGTACAAGATCATTGGCTCCGTCGGATACGAGGACGAGCATGGCAACAGGATCATGCTTGAAGGAGCGAGGGTTACGATATCCAGCCCCTATGGCGAGGTCCAGACATACACCGACGGCTCCGGCATATACGCGTTCCATGATCTTGACTCGGTGGCCGAAAAGATGAGGAACGTCTTCTCGGTCAAGGTTGATCTGGACGGCAGGTACTTCAGCATCACGGACGGTTCAAAGATTGTAGCCAGGATCGGCGGCACCTACAAGATCGGCGAGATGCACGACATAGAGGTGGAGCCGGTAGTCTTCTCGGGAAGGACCGATGCCGCAGCAGCACGTATATTTGCACTGCAGAACGATGTGGTGAAGTTCTACACCGGGGTCCTTGGACTGGAACCGGAAAAGATAGAGATCGAGATCTTCAGCGACGAGACGCCGAAGGGCAAGTACGGGTTCGAACAGAATTCGGAGGTTCCCAAGATATGGATCGCAAAGGGAGTGAGCTCGCCGAAGAACCCGTACACCCGCGATGTGCTGGCACACGAGTACACGCACTACATGCAGGATCGTTATGCCAGTCTGGACCATTACCGCAGCATGAACCACGGCGGGTTCAGCAACCCCACCACCGCTGACTCGATGGTCGAGGGATTCGCGGACTTTATGGCCGGCGTGATCTCCGGGCACTACGGCATGGAGCAGGCCGGCAGATTCTTCAGGTACAGCTTGGAAGAAAACTTCAAGGTGAGCTCGAAGCCGTTCCTCTCCGAGGAGCTTGCGATAGCCGGGGTCTTCTGGGACCTCTACGACAGCGGCGGTGACGATGCTATCTCCGTGGGCATAGGCGAGATATGGGACCTGATGACAAGCAAATACAGATTCCCAGCCTACAGCGGCCATCCGCCCGACTCGGAACGGTACATCTACTACCTGAAGGACCTGCACCACGTGCTGACGCAGCAGAACCCCTGGATCCTGGACGGCGAGGAGGTCGAGGTCATATTCAACAGCCACGGGATAGTCGACGGGCTCACCGACCCGGCCAGGCCAGACAGGATCTGACGGGCAAAAAATTAATTCTGCCTCTCCTTGAGTAGATGGACATGCTGCGCCTAACGAGACAGCAGAAGGCGGTTGTCTTCGGGTCCTGGCTCGGGTGGTCCCTCGACGGCTACGACCTAGTCCTGATGCTCCTTGTCATACCCTCGGTGAGCCAGCTCTTCTTTCCGTCGGAGAATCCTACGCTGAGCCTGCTGGCCACCTTCGCCGCGTACGTGGTGACGCTGATCATGCGGCCGGTTGGAGGGGCAGTATTCGGCAGCTTCGGCGACAGGCACGGAAGGAAGAAGGCGATGATAATAACGATAATGGGTTTCTCCGCAGCAACCTTCGTTACGGGCCTGCTCCCGACGTGGGAGACGGTTGGAATGCTGGCGCCCGCGCTGCTGATACTGCTCAGGTTTGCGCAGGGGCTCTTCGCGGGCGGCGAGTGGGGCAGCGGTGCCGTCATCACGATGGAGACCGCGCCAAAATCTGGCCGTGGGCTGCTGTCTGGCTTTGTGCAGAGCGGCTTCTCGCTCGGCTTCCTGCTGGCATCGATAACCTACCAGTTCGCATCCGTTGCCTACGCCGGCGACGCCTTCATGGAGTTCGGCTGGAGGATAATGTTCTTCACGGGAATAATTCCCGGGCTGGTGGCGCTCTTTGTGAGGTTCAAGATGAACGAGTCGGAGATCTGGCTGGAAAAATACAGACAGAAGAAGACCGAGCGGGCGCCGCTGAAGCGCGTCATCTTCGGGAAGGAGGAGAGAAGACGGTTCTTCCTGGCATTGATGATCATGACGGGGTTGATGTATGTATACTACACGTCGATCGGCTTCATGCCAACCTTCCTGCAGCAGTATGTCCATCTTGAGAGGTCGGAGGTGGCGACCATCATGATCGCTGCAACGGTAACGTCGCTTTGCGGGCATGTCTTCACGGGATTCATAAGCCAGTACATCGGGAGGAAGAAGACCCTGGCATTCTTCGCGGCCGCTGCCATAGCCCTCGCCGTTCCTACAGTATTCGGCCTCTACCATGCAACCACGCTCTCCGAAAGGATACTCAACACCGTGGTGCTGGTCTTCGTTGCTACGACCGGCTTCGGAACCATACCTGCTTTTCTCTCCGAGCGGTTCCCGACCGAGGTGCGCAACAGTGCCTGTGGCTTCGTCTACAACGGCGGCCTGATCTTCGGCTCGTGGGCGCCGATTATTGCTGTGAACCTGCTCTCGAACGCTGGCGAGATTGCACCGTTCGTCCTCGGGCTGAACATCATAGCGGGCTCGGTAATAATCCTGGTCGGGGCAAAGCTCAACCCGGAGACGCGCGACAACGACCTGACGTGATGGAATAATGTAACTTTATATCGAGTCGGCAGGTCTCTCTTCTCTGATGACGTTCGACGCCGCCATACTCAACGCCTCGATCGTGGTACCGAAGGTCGGAATAGTCAACACGAACATCGCGATCGAGGGCGGCAGGATAAAAGAGTTCACCCCCGACGACGTGCAGGCCAGCAGGAAGATCAACGCCGAGGGGCTCTACGTGATGCCGGGCGCGATCGACCCGCACGTGCATTACGGCGTCTTTACGCCGATAGACAGGGCCGCGGAGACAGAATCAAGGTCAGCTGCGGTGGGGGGAGTCACCACGATGATGCGCATGTTCCGGCTCTACGGCTCATATAGAGAAAAGCTGAAGGCCCACCTCGATGCGAGCAGCAAATCGCACATCGTGGACTATTCTTACCATGCTTCGGTACTGACGCCCGAACATGTGGATGAGATTGATTATTGCATCGAGAACGGCATAACGTCGTTCAAGCTCTACATGAACCTGAGGGACGAGATAGGAACGATCTACATGGACATGGAACCGTACTCGGGCGAGATGGTCTCAGGTAGAGTAAATACTGACGACGCGCTCATCCAGTCAACGGTCGGGGCGGTTGCCGCCCGCAACGGGCTGCTGATCGCCCATGCGGAGGATCCGGAAACCTGCGCGAGGGAGATCGCAAGGATGAAGAGCGAGGGAAGAAAAGACCTTGCCGCCTGGTCCGAGGCCAGGCCGGGCAGATCAGAGTATGAGAGCATAGCAAAGATCTCCGGCTGGGTCCGGGAGCGCAGGGGCGTGCTCTACCTTCCGCACATAGGCTCCTCCGCAGCCATCGACTCGATACTCAACGAGCGGAAGAACGGCACCAAGATCCATGTGGAGACGTGCCCGCACTACCTGACGCACTCCACGGACTTTGGTAACATCGCAGCGAAGGTCGTGCCCCCGATAAGGAGCAAGGAAGACGTGCGGAGGATGTGGCAGGCTGTGAGGGACGGCACAGTTAACTGCATAGGAACAGATCACGTCGCGAACAGGATGGATATGAAGAAAGGGGATGATGATATCTGGTCAGCGCTGTCCGGGTTCCCGGGCATGGCCACGATGCTCGCGGTCCTGCTCAGCGAGGGCGTCAACAAAGGCAAGCTGAGCATCGAGAAGGTGGCCGAGCTCTGCAGCTTCAACACGGCCCAGATATTCGGCGTCTTCCCGAGGAAGGGAACCCTTGCGATAGACTCCGATGCAGACCTGGTGCTGGTGAACCTGAAGAAAGAACAGAAAGTGACGCCGGAGCTGCTCCAGTCATACTCGGACTACACGATCTACGACGGCATGGTGCTGAGGGGATGGCCGGTGCTCACTATGGTGAGGGGCGAGGTGGTGATGGCGGACGGACAGGTCACGGGCAGGCCGGGCCACGGCGAGTACGTCTCACGGAAACCGAAGACACGCTAGCCTGGCTGCAAAACCGGGTTCAGAGCGTGCCCAGGGTTTCCTCGTAGCCGCAGCCGTTGCACCTGTATGTCATGTTCCTTCCCATCGGGAAGAGCTCCATCTCGGAGCCGCACTTCGGGCACTTCTTGGTGTTGCTCTGGGACTCCATTTTTCTTAAATTAGAGAGGCGGAGATATAGAGATTGCTTTTCTACCCGCGGTGGCACTCGCACTCGCAGTCAACGTTGCCGTAGCACTGATCGTGGATGTCCACAAAGCATTCCGTGCTCACCCGGCCCTCCAGAAACTTGAGGAAATCTTTGTATATCTTTGTGTTGAGCTCGCGCCCTGCCTTTGGCTCGGGGGCGGCCTTCTTGCCCTTGACCTCCTTATTGCCTTTGGTCTTGCTGTTCTCCGCCTTCCTGCTCTTTCTTTTCATGCGGATACACCCACTGCGATCAGGGTGTCAGTACCTCTACACTGCCATCTCTTCTTG
>CAYJSN010000002.1:0-53646 GCA_964373125.1 uncultured Nitrosopumilales archaeon
CTTGAGACGGCCGTACTCTATCGTTATTACCTCACCATCTCTCATAATATGTTCCCTGAACTCCGTGCTCTCCTCCCCGTTGACGTACATGCGAACTTTATTCGATCCGTCATTACACTTGTCGGCTACGCAACTTTCATCGAACTTTACTCCCCAGACATCGAAGAACTGGCCCAGCGTGAATGTCCTGATCTTCGTGGATTCCACATGGATGACGCCGGTTGTATCATGCGTATGAAGCGGATATATCCTCGGGCTCTTGATGCCGTACCTGTCCAGCTCGTGGCTCTTCCACAGCTCAGGATTCATACCGATCTGCTTCGGCACGATCACCTGCTTGCCGTCAACGATTATTTTGAGCGTTACATGCAGGTGGATGATCACGGGCTCGCCGGTCGGCCTGTTGCCGATGTCTTCCAGCGCGGCCCTGACAGCAACCCCTCCAAGTATGATCAGGGCAACTACCACGCTCAGTGTAATGGACGGCCAGAAGGACGCCAATGATCACCGCGCTCCGATCAGAATCATTTGTTCAATCGCTCCATGATCTTGGCCATTACTTCCGCTGCAGCACCCTGTCGCTACGATCATACTTCAGCTTCATCCCGATAAGGATAAAGTTTAGCGCTATTCCTGAAACATTGGCGCCGATTATCACCAAGTCACGCCTTGCTATGCCGTATATCACCCAGAGCGACATACCGACGCAAAGCATGATCATCAGGAGCAGCGATACATCCTCCATCCGCTTCCGCCGGTATGATTTGATGACCTGCGGCACGAACGCCGATAAAACCAGCGCGCCGGCAATTATTCCTACAGTATTTATAAACGCCTCCATCGGGAAAGACACTTTGCTCCTCTTCCTCCTCGCTAGCTGCGGACTTTGTTATTATCGTTGCTCATCAACTCGCAGCATCTCTGTAAACATCCACGCATAAACTCAGGCTCGATGTAAATAACGATCAAGCGCCAACTTTACTTTGTTACACTCTTCGGTTAAAGAGACCATCCAAGATCAGTATGCCGGTGTAATGTTTGGCAAAGTTTGCTCCGCTTCCGCCGGCCCCGATTCTCATGACCTGTTTCGGGCACTGCGGAATCGGTCTTGGCGCCGAGTCCTACAGGCGTCTCTTGATCGATGTGGGCGCCGACCCGCTCAGGCCAGTCCTCCACGGCGAGAAGGATGAGGCAAGGGTGCTGAAGCGGTACGGCAGCACGATCCTGAGGTTCCCCAACTCATACGGCGGCGGCGAGATCCCGCTCATACCAAGAGCATTGCTGATTGACCTTGACCCGAGGGCAGCCAACCTCATCCTCCAGTCATACCCCGACCTCTTTGCATTAAGAGATAAACACGTCATACACGGCTCTGGCGGCGCGGCCAGGAACTGGGCCGAGGGAAGGTCCCGCTTCACACAGGAGGTAACCAGCAAGTTCGACGTTCAGAAGCAGCTCACCCAATTATCACCCGAACCAGTAAGAGGCTTCACGGTGCCCTTTGCGATGGGCGGCGGAACCGGAAGTTCATTCGCAAGCGCCTTTATCCAATACATAAAGAAGGATACCAACGGCCACGCCACGATTGCCACGATAGGGTTATTGCCGGAGTTCGGCTGGGACCCCGTGATCTTCGAGGCGGCTGCGATAAACATCGTCATGAACTTGGAGTACCAGATCAAGTACAGCGACTGCTCGTTGCTGTTCGACAACAAGACCCTCAGGCAGCTTGCGCACAAGCTAGGCGGCAAGCTAGAGAAGGTCCCATCGATAATAGACGACCTCCCGAGCGAGCACGAGGTAGGCTGGCACGAATACAGGGGAATGAACGTAATTGCCGCCAACGCGATCTCCATGTTCGTTGCATCCTTTGCAAGGGAGACGGAGTGGGACATGTCCAACTACAGGACCTGGCTCGCGACGAAGCGCCCCAAGTTCGCGATCGCGTGGTCCATACCGGTGGTGCCGGACGGAGTCCACTGGAGCCTGATGCCCAACGGCAAGAGCAACACGATGCAGAGCGTCATAGACCACGTCCACAAGAGGGAGGACGCCGTACTCTTCGACATCGACGACAATATAATACGCGACAAGGGCAGCCCGCGTGATTCGTGCTGCGCCCTGGTGAAGGTGAAGGGCGAGTTCGACGTGAATGAGAGGGAAGCCTTGAAGAAGATAATCAAGGACAGGTTCAACATCGAGGACTCGAGGATGATCTTCGTGAAGATCCCGATAATGGAGCACGAGCCCGCAAGCATCACCATCCTGCTCAACACCAAGGCCATAGGCCCGAAGATACTCGACATAGCGAGCGAGGCAGAAGCGTCCTGGGACGCCTACAGGGAGGAGTACGCGAAGTGGGGGCTCACCACCGAGGAGTTCAAGCAGAGCCTGATGGACGTTGTCCACCACTTCAGCTGAGCGCAGTGATCCATAATGGCCGATCTCCACTACCTCGAAGAGGTTGCAACCAGGATAAAGACCAACAGGACGCACCTTTTGAAGGTGGACGATGACCTCTCCAGGGTCAACGCCCGGATTCACGAACTCCCGCTCAGGAGCAACACGGAATCAGTCTTCGCCAAGATGATAGGCGCGGAGTACCACGACGAGCGCGAGGAGCTGGAGAAGGCAAGGGGGAAGCTCACCGCACAGAAGGAGACTCTGAGCAGCGCGATAAAGACCGACCTAGCGACATTCATCGCGGAGATGACCTCCTCGGACCTGGTCATCCCGCTCGAGCCGAAGCCGAGGTTCGACGACGGCAACACGATCTATACCTACCACAACGGGACCAAGTTCAGCAGCGTCTTCGAGATCCTGGGTGAGCTGCTCGGTCTGTCCACACCAATAGTTGTCAAGGATGTATTGCTCTCGTCATCAGAAATAGTCATCAAGGTAAACGACGAGTTCGAGGCAAAGAAGAAGTTCATAAACTCTCTGACCGAAGTGCAGAAGACGCTCTCCATAAAGAAGCGGTAACTATCTTCTTCCCGGTCTCTTCGGCTTTGCCAGCGATCTCCTGGTCTCCGTTATCAGTTCCGTCAGCGCATTGAAGGCCTTTGCAACGTCGCTCATGTTGACGAGCATTATCGTATCCGTGTAGCAACTGACCGTATCTTCGATGTTGACGTGCCTCCTGGCAAGCTGGTTGTAGAAGATTAGCGCGCAGCCGGGCGTCTTTATTATCGCCTCCGGGCTCTGTACTATTATCGCGGCCATGCCGTCCTCGACCTCCAGCACGTCCTTGTCGAAGAGGTTCTTCATCCTCTCCAGTATCAGCTGGTCGAAGATCAGCGTCACCGAGTTCACGCTCTCCGAGACGCTGATGAAACTGTCATAGTTCTGCGTGAGCGGCTTCGCTATCCGCTCTACCGTTTTCCTGTTCTTGACTATCGATATCTTGGCGACATCGGTCTTCAGGCTTATCTTGCTGCCCGCAACGATCGACTCGACCTCGGCTGTTGGCAGTTTATACTGGTCCTTGGTGCGCTTGAGCGCCGTAACGATGCTCTCTATGCTGACATCGGTGCCGGTTATCGCGTCGATGCTCGGCTTGATTATCCTGGCCATCGCGCTGAAGTTAGAGTACCCCCTCTGGAGCGCGTCCTGGAAGGAGAGATCGTTGTCGACGATCGCCTTCACGGACTTGGTTATGCTTCGTTTGACCAGCATTGGTCAATTTCACCTGTTTCTGGCATATACTGACCAAAAAATATAAATGTAGTGCTCCGGATCGCTTCCTAATCTGATGAGCGATAAGGTTGTACTGGCATACTCGGGAGGCCTAGATACCTCTGTTGCCGTAAGGTGGCTGCAGGTGAAGTATGGCTACGACGTGGTCACGGTTACGGTGGACGTTGGGCAGGGCGACGACCTGGCCGAGATCGAGCGCAAGTCGAAGGAGATCGGCGCCGTTAAACATTATGTCTTCGATGCCAGGGAGGAGTTTGCCAGGGATTATGTCATCCCGTGCATCAAGGCCAACGGCCTCTACCAAGGCAAATATCCACTGGCCACCGCGCTGGCCAGGCCTTTAATCGCGACAAAGGTGGTCGAGGTCGCGGAGAAGGAAAATGCCGCAGCTCTGGCGCACGGCTGCACCGGTAAGGGCAACGACCAGATAAGGTTCGACATAACTATGAAGTCGCTCAAGCCGGCCTTGAAGATAGTGGCGCCGATCAGGGACATGAACCTGACCAGGGACGAGGAGATCAAATTTGCAAAGGAGCAGAAGATCAACATAAGCACCGAGGCAAAGAAGTACAGCATCGACCAGAACCTGTGGGGCAGGGCGATCGAGGGCGGTGTCATAGAACACGCGGACGCCGAGCCGCCGCAGGACGCCTTCCAGTGGGTGAAGGTCAACGACCTGCCAGACGAGGCCGGATATATGGAGATCGAGTTCGACAAGGGCATCCCAGTCGCAGCGGACGGCAAGTTCATGGAGCCCGTTGATCTCATCGGATATGCGAATGAGAAGGCAGGTTCCCACGGCGTGGGCATAATCGACCACATCGAGGACAGGGTTGTAGGAATCAAATCCCGCGAGGTGTACGAGTGCCCCGCAGCGACCTGCGTGCTCGAGGCGCACAAGGACCTGGAGAAGCTGACGCTCACGAAGCACGAGCTCAGGTTCAAGCAGGCGGTCGACGAGCAGTGGTCTTGGCTCGCATACTCTGGCCTATGGCTCGACCCGCTCAAGTCAGACCTTGACAAGTTTATCGACTCGACACAGGAGCGTGTGTGTGGCAAGGTCAAGCTGAAGATGTACAAGGGTTCGCTGCGCGTCGTCGGCAGGCAGTCGAGGTTCTCGCTCTACGAGCCCAAGCTAGCAACGTACGGCGCCGGATCAACCTTTGATCAGAGCTTGGCGAAGGGCTTCGTGGAGCTCTGGGGCCTGCAGTCGATAATTGCGAACGAGGTAATGCGCAATCAGGAGGGAGGTGAGTAGTTGGTAAAAGTGAACTGCTCCGAGTGCGAGAGGGAGCTGAATGTACCAGACGACGCAGTGAAGGGCGAGATCGTGACCTGCCCGGACTGCGGCACCGACTTTGAGATCGAGAACATAGGCGGCGGCAAGGCCAAGCTGAAGATCGCCGAGAAGGTCGGCGAGGACTGGGGCGAGTAAGTTGTCGGCGATCTCGATAATCTACGACAGGCTGCGGTGGGAGGAGAAGGAGCTCTTCGAGAAGGCCACCAAGCTAGGACACTCGGCAAAGCTCATCGACGCCAAGAACCTTTCAGTCAGTACCCACAACGGCAGCGCCAGCGAGGAATTAGGCATGGTCGTCATCCAGAGGTGCGTGAGCCACTACAGGGGGTTATACCTCACTGCCTGCCTCGAGTTCCTCGGGCGGAAGGTCATCAACTCCTACGCCGTCTCGGAGCTCTGCGGCAACAAGCTCCTCACCTCGCTCTGCCTGGCCAGGAACAAGATACCCACGCCCAAGACCCGCTTTGCCTTCGGGCCGGAGGTCGCAGGCCAGGTCGCCTCGGAGATGGGATACCCGATCGTGCTCAAGCCGCTGGTCGGCAGCTGGGGCAGGATGGTGATCCCTGTGAAGGACAAGGATGTCATGGACTCGATGATCGAGATGCGGGAGGAGATGCCAAACCCGCTCAGCAGGATCTACTACATCCAGGACTACGTGGAGCGCCCGCCGCGGGACATAAGGACGATCGTCGTTGGCGATCAGGTTGTCACCGCTGTATACAGGTATTCAGCAGAGGGAGAGTGGCGCACGAACATAGCTAGGGGTGGCAGGGCCGAGCCCTGCCACATCACGAAGGAACTAGAGGATACGTGCATCAGGGCAGCCAGGGCTGTGGGCGGCGGCGTACTTGGCGTAGACTTGATGGAGGACAAGGATGAGGGCCTGCTGGTGCATGAGATCAACAACACGGTCGAGTTCAAGGGCGCATCTAGCGTCAGCACCAAGGATATAGCCGCAGAGATCATACAGTACGCGGCAAGGCTGGTGAGCTGATGAAGGTCGGGGTTGTCGGCGCGTCGGGATACGTTGGCGGCGAGCTCCTCAGGTTACTAGTAATGCATCCCAAGGTCGAGCTCTCTCTGGTGACCTCTAGGCAGCACGCCGGCGAGTATGTGCATAGAGTTCATCCTAGCCTGAAGGGCTTCACCGAGATGATGTTCTCGCCGCTCGACACGGGCAAGATTGCAGGCAGTTGTGATCTCGTGTTCACCGCCGTCCCACACGGAAAGGCGAGAGAGATCGTGAAGCAGCTCTACGACGCTGGCGTGAAGGTCATAGACCTCAGCGCTGACTATCGGCTGAAGAACCCCAAGGCTTATGTTGAATATTACGGCTGGGAGCATCCCTACCCGGAGATGCTGGTCAAGTCGGCCTACGGCATACCCGAGCTCCACAGGGACGAGATACGGAACTCGAAGCTTGTATCATGTCCGGGCTGCATGGCAGTGACATCTGTTCTGGGCATCGCGCCGCTGGTGAAGAACGACCTCATCGACCTGCAGCACATCATCGTCGACAGCAAGATAGGTTCCTCCGGCGCCGGCGGGAAGCCCTCGGCCGCCACCCATCACGCGATGCGGTACGGTGTGGTACGACCGTACAAGCCGGTGAATCATAGACATACGGCGGAGATAGAGCAGGAGGTAAGCGCGATCGCAGGGACCGATGTGCGGATAAGCATGACCCCGCACGCCGTCAACATCGTGCGCGGCATCCTCTGCACGAACCACACCTTCCTGAAGCGCCAGGTCACCGTGCAGGAGCTCTGGAAGATCTACCGGCAGATGTACAAGGACGAGCCCTTCGTGCGCTTCATACGCGACACAAAGGGACTCTACAAGTACCCGGATCCGAAGTTCGTGGTGGGCTCCAACTTCTGCGATATCGGCTTCGATGTGGACGAGAAGAACTCCAGGCTGGTGGCCCTATCAGCATCGGACAACCTGATGAAGGGAGCAGCCGGCTCGGCGGTGCAGTGCATGAACGTGATGAACGGCCTCAAGGAGGACGAAGGCCTGAGGTACACTCCAGTCAACCCCGTGTGAGCAAGATGATCGTTATCAAGATCGGCGGTAGCGTTGTGGACGGACTGCACGAGAGCACTGTGCCGGATCTGAAGTCGGTCGCGGACCACGAAAAGATAATCATAGTACACGGCGGCGGCAAGGAGGTCACGAGCGTAGCGGAGAAGCTCGGCAAGGAGCAGAAGTTCGTGGTCTCGCCCGGCGGGATAAGGAGCAGGTACACCGACAAGGAGACGGCTCAGATCTACACGATGGTGATGTCGGGACGCATAAACAAGGAGATCGTGCTGATGCTCCAGAGGAACGGGATCAACGCCGTCGGCCTCTCGGGCGTGGATGGCGCGATCATACGGGCGGAGCGCAAGAAGCGGCTAGTCATAGTGGACGAGCGCGGCAGGAAGGTCGCGATCGATGGTGGTTATACTGGCAAGATAAGCTCGGTCAACTCTTCGCTGCTGCAGGCGGTCGCAAATGCAGGATACCTGCCTGTGGTTTCGCCGGTTGCGCTCAGCGAGGAGTACGAGCTCCTGAATGTTGATGGCGACAGGGCTGCTGCTTATGTTGCGGGGAGCGTGAAGGCCGAGCGCGTGATCTTCATGACCAACGTGAGCGGCCTGCTGATGGACAACAAGCTGGTGACAAAGCTCACTGTGAGCGAGGCGAAGCGGCTGCTCCCAAAGATAGGCTTCGGCATGGAGAAGAAGGTCCTGGCCTGCACCGAGGCCGTGGAGATGGGCGTGCATGAAGCCGTCATCGCCTCGGGCCAGGTCGCAAATCCTGTATCGTCTGCGCTCAAGCACGACAACTGCACGGTGATAAGCGGTGAGTGAGGAAGAGGACAGGTATATCGCAAGCGTGTACCAGCGCTTCCCCGTCACCATAGTCAAGGGTAAAGGAGCGAAGGTATGGGACGCCAGCGGCAGGGAGTACACCGACTGCATGGGAGGCTACGGCGTGGCGATAGTCGGGCACTGCAACGAGAAGGTCGTCAGGGCGATCAGGGAGCAGGCCGACAAACTGATCACATGCCACAGCTCCTGCTACAACGACGCAAGGCTCGAGTTCCTGAAGAAACTGATCAGCGTCGCACCGCGCGGCCTGACCAAGGCGTTCCTGTGCAACAGCGGGGCCGAGGCCACCGAAGCCGCGATGAAGATGGCCAGGAAGTACACCGGGAAGCCCGGCATTGTTGCCATGGTAGGTTCCTTCCACGGCAAGACGATGGGCGCGCTCTCTGTTACATACGCACCGAAGTACCGCGACGCGTTTGCGCCCCTGCTGGAGGGGATGAAGTTCGTCCCCTACGGCGACTCGGCCAAGCTCAGGGAGGCGATTGACGGCAACATCGGGGCTGTGATCGTCGAGCCGGTGCAGGGCGAGAGCGGGATCCATGTAGCACCGGACGGATACCTGCATGCGGTCAGGGAGATCTGCGACAGCAGGAACCTGGTCCTGATATTTGACGAGATCCAGTCCGGCTTGGGGAGGACGGGAAAGCTCTGGGCTGGCGAGCACTGGAACGTGCAGCCCGATATAATGTGCCTGGCAAAGGGGATCGCCGGCGGCGTGCCGATGGGCGCGGCCCTAGCCAGAGAAGATATTGCCGCGTCTCTGAAGGTCGGCGAGCACTCCTCGACCTTCGGCGGCAACCCGCTTGCATGCGCGGCCGGCAGGGCCACGCTTGAGTGCATTGTCGACGACGGCCTCGTTGCCAACGCAGCAAAGGTCGGGAAATACTTCAAAGATAGCCTCCTCGCATTGAAGGACAAGCATAAGATAATAAGAGAGGTCAGGGGTCTTGGTTTGATGTTGGCGGCCGAGCTAAGGTTTGACGTGCGCAACGTACTGCTGGACGGGATAAGCGAGGGCCTGCTGATGCTCTACTCGGGCAAAAATATTATCAGGTTGCTGCCGCCGCTGGTGATCGACGAACATATTATATCAGGCGCGCTCGCAGTAATGGACAGGGTGCTCAGCAGGGAGGAGGAACGGAGGAATGTCCGGTAGCATGGACAAGACCGACGAGAAGATAATCAGCCTGCTGAAGGCGGATGCCAGGAAACCGTTTGTGGAGATCGCCCAGGAGGTCGGCCTCTCCGAATCAGCAGTGAGGAGGCGTGTGAAGGCCCTGACCGACAACGGTACGATAAAAAAGTTCACCGTCGAGCTTGGTGTGAGCAACAAGACGAGCGCGATAACCCTGATCTCCATCAGCCCCTCGACCGATACCTCGAAGGTCTCGGAGAGGCTGAAATCGCTCAGAGGCGTAGATATCGTGTACGAGATAACCGGGCAGTACGACATAGTGGCGATAGTCAGCGCCCCCACGATAACCGAGATCAACAAATGCATCGACGAGGTGAGGCGGATAAGCGGCGTTGACGACACGAACACGGTCATAATTCTCAGGACTGTAACCTGATCCTCGGATTTCGCTGCCGGCTCCGGATTTGGTGCGATTTTCGGTTATCCTACCACTCTTTTGCAGCGGATTCAGTTAACTATTTTGCCGAAATCTGCTAATTCTGCAGCGAAATCCGTATATACCGTCCGCACGTAGATATGGGGTCAGCAATGCAAGACCCCAACCACTTTGGAAGGTTGTATAACGGACCGGATGGCCAGGAGAGGCGCATAAGGATACTGGACAGCACGCTCAGGGAGGGCGAGCAGCACCCCGGCGTCTCCTTCTCCGTAAAGCAGAGAGTCCAGATAGCTTGGATGCTCGATTACTTTGGCGTTGATCAGATCGAAATAAGCCCCGTGATATCTGCCGACCACGAGGAGGCGACGAAGACGATAATCAAGGCCGGGCTCAACGCCGACATCGTCGCGCACTGCAGGGCGCTCAAGCAGGACATCGACATCGCACTGCGCTGCGACGCGGAGTGGACGGCCATGTATCTTGGAATATCCGACACACACCTGGCCGCCAAGCTCAGGATAGGCAGGGGTGAGGCCTTGGAGCGGGCGGTGGAGTGCGTCGATTACATGAAGTCCCACGGCCTGAAGGGAAGGTTCACGGTGGAGGACGCCAGCAGGACCGATCCGGAATACCTGAAGCAGGTCTGCAAGGCGATAAGCGACGCCGGCGTTGACAGGATAAGCATACCCGACACCGTCGGGATAATGCGCCCCAGGGGCATGTACAACTTGGTGAAGATGATCAGGGATACAGTAAAGACGCCGCTGGACGTACACTGCCACAACGACCTCGGCTTGGCGCTGGCAAACGCGCTGGCTGGCGTCGATGCGGGCGCAGATCAGATACATGTCACGATCGACGGCGTAGGGGAGCGGAACGGCATCCCGTCGCTGGCCGAGACGGCCGTAGTGCTGACGTTTCTCTACGGGTCCAAGAACGACTTTAGGCTGGACATGCTGAAGGACCTCTCGAAGCTGCTGGAGCAGTACACTGGCCTGAATACGCCCGAGTCGAAGCCGCTCGTCGGCGACTCTGCCTTCAAGCACAAGGCGGGAACCCATCTCGCCGCGGTGCTGAGGGATCCCGCAGCCTACGAGATAATCGAGCCCAGAAGCGTCGGGAACAGGCGCAGGATCGTCTTCGGCGAGCTGGCCGGGAAGAACGGCGCAGCATTCCTTCTCTCCCTGATGGGGCTAGAGGCCAGGGTCGACGATGCGAAGAAGTTCGCCCACGGTCTGAAGGAGCTCAGGATGGGTGATGTGCTGGAGATCTACCTGGATCAGAAGCTCGAGCAAAGGATAATTAACTACTCGGATGATAGTGTGTAGGAGCAGTGAGCCAAGATGGTGAAGTGTCCGGAGTGTGACGCGGAGATCAAGATCCCGGGCGATGCCATAGAGGGCGAGATCGTGACCTGTCCCGACTGCGGAACGAGCTACGAGCTCGTGAAGGCGGGGGACGGCTTTAACATCAAGCCGGCGCAGGTAGTCGGAGAGGACTGGGGCGAGTGAGCAACAGCAGGCTTACCATCCTTTACGACAACATACGCTGGGAGGAGAAGGCCCTGCACGAGGCCGCAAGGAAGAAGGGCCTCGACCTGAGGACGCTCAACTGCACCGACCTTTTCATAGACCTAAACAACGGCACCGAAGTTACCGGCACCGTCCTGCAGCGCTGCGTCAGTTACTTCAGGAGCCTGCACTCCACAGCCGCGCTGGAAGGCAAAGGCGTCAGGGTCGTGAACGGCTTCGACACCAGCGTGATTGCCGGCAACAAGCTCTTCGCGCATATGGAATTACGAAGGGCAGGTATTCCAACACCACGTAGCATGCTGGCGTTCTCCCAGGACTCTGCCCTGAAGGCGCTGGAAAAATTAGGATACCCGTCGGTCCTGAAGCCCACGATCGGGAGCTGGGGGAGGCTGATCGCGATGCTGAAGGACAGCGAGTCTGCAGAATCCATAATCGAGGACAGGGAGCACATGTTCCCGCTCTACCAGATCTATTTCTTGGAGGAGTTTGTGAAGCGCCCGCCTAGGGACATCAGGGTGGTGGTTATTGGCGACCGGGTTGTTGGCGCCATATACAGGTACTCGCCGGAGGGAAAGTGGAAGACCAACATGGCGCTGGGCGGAAAGGCCGAGCCCTGCCCGGTTACGAAGGAGCTTGAGGATATCTGCCAGAGGGCGCGTGTAGCGGTTAAGGGCGAGATCGTGGGCGTCGACCTGATGGAGAGCGAGGATCGCGGTCTGCTCGTCCACGAGGTCAACAACACGACCGAGTTCAAGAACGTGGTGAGGGTGACCGGGGTTGACGTTCCCTCGCTAATGATAGACTATGTTACCGAGAAGTGAACTGGCAGGAGAGATGTAGCATATGGTCTCCAGCACTTACGCGATTGAGTTGCTGAAGAGTGCGCTCGAGATCTACACGCCCTCCAGACAGGAAGCTCCGCTCGCGGATCTGATCAGGGAGAAGGCGTCCAGCGAGCTCGGGTTCGAGAGCGTCAGCATCGACGATGTAGGCAATGTCATAGCAACGAAGGGCTACGGCAGGCCGAGGGTGCTGCTCTGCGGCCACATGGACACTGTGCCCGGGCAGATACCGGTGAGGGTTGAAGACGGATTCATCTACGGCAGGGGAGCCTCCGATGCCAAGTCGCCGCTGATCTCGATGCTGCTCGCAGCTTCTACAGTGCAGAGCCAGTACGGCACAGTGATATTCGCTGGGCTCGTCGATGAAGAAGGCACGGCTACCGGAGTCAGGAACTTGGTCAGGAGCAACATCGACGCAGACTATGCTATCTTCGGGGAGCCGAGCGGCATAGACAACATAACGATCGCCTACAAGGGCAGGCTCGCGCTGAGGGTGACCTGCGATGTCGGGAAGAGCGCCCACGCGAGCGCGCCCCAGCTCGCAAAGAACGCGATAGAGGAGACCTTCGACATCTGGGGCTCGATAAGGAGCAGCATAGAGAGCAAGAATAAAGAGCTCACAGGCAATAGATCAGGACTGTCATGCTGCCTGACCGAGATCGACGGCGGCACCAGCCACAATGTGACTCCTGCGAAGTGCAAGATGACCATCGACATCAGGGTGCCCGCCACCATGAACACGGCCGGCGTGCTTGAGATGCTGGAACACGCCATAAAGGACATTGCGACAAAGAAGAGCGTCAAGGTGAGCTACAGGCTTGAGGACAGGACCGAGCCGCTTGAGGCTGACCACACCTCGCCGCTCGTCAGGGCGCTCGTCCTGGGCATCATGGATGTGAGAGGTAAAAGGCCGATGCTCCTGCGCAAGACGGGGACCGGCGATATGAACGTGCTCGGCAACTCCTTGAAGATACCCGTCGTTACTTACGGTCCAGGCGATGCACACTCCTCGCACTCGGCGGAGGAGCGCGTGTCGATCGAGGAGTACGTATCGAGCATCGAGGTTTTCAGGAGGATGCTCTTCCACCTTTCCAGGCTGCACAGGAGACAGAAGAAAAAATCTTAACTGTCTGCACGCTGCACCAAATAAATAATGGTGCGATAGGATGCTACTCGGCGTGCCGCGCGCAGAGATCGTTAACAGTCACAAAGGACACGACGTCGTATGCGAACGGTGCGGGCTGCTCGCGACCGACTTTGTCGACTATGCCAAGTCGCTCAGGGATAACAGGCCCGAGCTCTACAACAGGAACAAGTGCTGGTGCAGCCTGCCCAGCGAATTTTACTGCAACGACTGCAAGGAGAAGCTCTCCACCGCCTGATAAGAACTTATTATCGGCACTCACATAATTGCGCCATGCTCTGGTTCGTGGGTCTCGGAATAGAAGGATGCAAAGGACTCGGCGCAAGGGCCGTCGAGGTCCTGAGTGGCGCTGACGCGGTCTACTTTGAACGGTACACCAGCCCCCTGCCAGCCGACGAGACCGGTGCACTGCATGACCTCCTGAAGAAAGAGGTCAAGGTCGTGCCAAGATGGTTCATCGAGGACGGCCGTGAAATTCTCAACGCTGCCAGAAGCGCCGACGTGGCGCTCGTGGTATACGGCGACCCGCTGATCGCCACCACCCACCTCGAGCTGAGGATAAGGGCCGAGAGGGAGGGGATAGCCACCAGGGTGCTGCATGCTCCCTCGGCTGTGACCTCGATCATCGGGGAGTGCGGGCTGCAGATGTACAAGGTGGGGAGGATCATCACACTGGTGTCGGAAGAGAAGGCCGCTGCGAATGTGTACCATACGATCTACGGCAACCTCCTGGCCGGGAACCACACCCTCGTCCTGCTGGAGTACGACCAGGAGAAGAATTTCTTCCTCGATCCCAAGGATGCCTTCAGGATGCTGCTGGAGAGCGAGAACGACCAGAAGCACGGCGTGATCTCCGAGGATGTCTTTGCAGTGGTGGCATCAAGGATCGGCAGCACCGACCAGAAGATAGCCGCCGGCAGGATCGGCTCGTTGCTGGAATTAGACTTTGGTGCCCCACCACACTCGATAATAATCACCGGCAGCTTGCACTTCACCGAGATCGACGCGCTGAAGGCGCTGAGCAGCGTAATGCTGGACGAGCCTTTCGACAACCCGAAGCAGATCACGACGATCGCCGGGCAGATGATCCACAAGTATGTTCCAAAGGCAAGGAAGGCGCTAGAGCAGGCCAGGCAGCTCGTCAGTGATGATCCGAGCTTTGCGGATATCTTCGAGAACGCGGAGTACTACATCAGCGACGCCGAGCGGTTTCTCAACCAGGGGAAGCCCGAGCTTGCTGTGCTGAGCATAGGCTATGCTGAAGGTTTGATAGACACGATCCGGTTCCTGAAGGGCGTGAACGTCTGGGAATAGCGCGACGGGCAGGGAATTATGCTTTTATTATCATCAGGGTAACGGTAGTAGGATTGGACGCGATCGAGAAGAGCCTGCTCTCATCGGTGTACATAGCAGGGCTCACCGGCACAAGCCCGTACGGCCTGCTGAAGGAGAGGATACCGCTCGGTGACGTGCAGCTGAAGGAATATGCATCCAAGTTAACCTCGCTGGGCATGGTCACCACCGATCTGAAGCTCACGGAGCTGGGCAGGGACGCGCTGAAGGTCGTCTTTGCCGGCGGCGTCTTCGACATCATCCACCCCGGGCACATCCACACGCTAAAGTCGGCAAAGCAGCTTGGCGACGTCCTGGTCGTGGTGATAGCAAGGAACGTGACCGCGAAGAAGAGCAAGGGCAGGACGCCGCTGCACGACGAGGGCCTGAGGAAGGAGCTCGTCTCATCGCTGAAGTTCGTCGATGTGGCCATGCTCGGGCACGAGAGCGACATCTTCAAGACTGTAGAGTTGGTAAGGCCGAACATAATCGCCCTGGGCTACGACCAGGTCCACGAGGAGAAGACGATCGGGCAGGAGTGCAGGAAGCGCGGCCTGAACGTGCAGGTCGTCAGGCTGCAGTCGCCGGTGCCGGACCTGAAGAGCACGTCGATAAAGCAGGACCTGGGGCAGTCGATCTACGAGATCTGATCTACGACTTTTCAGTCTTCGAGCTGGAGACGCTCACCGTCACTGTCAGCCTGTCCCCGTAATCTATCTTGGCGATGTCCTTTATCCTGACCGGCGAGATCACCTCGATGATGCTGTCGTCGTGGTGCGTCCGCTCCAGGATCAGCAGCGCCCCCTCGACCTTGTTGTTTATCTTGGCAGGGTAGCACTTCACCCAGCCGTAGGTGCGCTTTCCGTCGCTGAAGCCCTCGATGAAGATGCCCGGGTACCGTTCGAGCTCGCGCTTCGAGTTCACATAGACTTGATCTGTGAGCTTTATGTTCAGCGTGCCGGGGTACGGCTCGAAACCAAGCTTCTCGACGAACTGCTTTTTGTATCCCGCAAGCGACATGTAGTAGGCGCCGTCGCCGACGCCAGAGACCACGACGCCCTCGAACCTTACTTCTTTTGGTGCAGACTCGAGCGACGCCTTCAGTGCGTGGAAGAGCTTTGACATCTCGTCGTAGCCCTTCTCTGTGACCCTGATGGAGAAGCCCTGACCCTTCCTCGTCCTGTGCACGTAGCCGTTGCTCTCCAGGTCCAGCAGATGCTTCGATGCCGCCTGCTGGGACTTGCCTATGCTCTTGCCGAGCTCCTTCGTCGTTATCTCGACGTAGTTGTGCCTAGCGCCTCTTACCAGCAGCTCTGTCAGCGTTATTATGTGCTGGAGCTTTATCTCGGTCATCGACGATCAGTTCAGTTTACACCCAGCTGATCGAATGTCCTAAGCATCACGTCGTGCGTCTTCTTCAGGTCGGCCATCCTGTGCCCCACTATGTACTGCACGCCGACCTTGGAGGCCACATCGACCAGCCGCTGCGTTATTATTCCGTCCAGCACCAAGTATCTTGCCGTGTTCTCGCTCTCCAGCCTCTGCACGACCTCGCTGACCGGAACCCTGAACATCGGACTCATGGTATCGTCAAGCGCCACCGCCTCGAGCGTCTCGTTTATCTCCGGGTAGAGGTCTCTCACCTTCTTAGCGAAGTTATCGTCCCCAGGCTCCGGTGCCTTCGCCTTTGCCTTGCCCACGGCCTCCTCGAGCAGCCCGACTATCTCCATCGGGGTGAGCTCCTCCACCTCCTTGCCACGGGGGGCCCTCACCACCTTGTCGAGCTTCACGGCGCCCTCCAGCTCCCTCAGTATCAGGTCGCCGGCCCTGTCGCCGTCCAGGAAGGCGATGACGCGCTTCTTCTCCTTGGCCAGCTTTACCACCGATTCCGCGATCCTAGCTCCTTCTATTGCTATGGCGTTGTCGTACCCCGCCCTGAGCAGGTTGATCACGTCGGCCCTTCCCTCCACCAGGATTACCCAGTCGCTCTCAAGGACCCCCGAGCCGCAGGCGAGCTGCTCCTTTCCGAAGGCTGTTAGCTTGCCGGGTTTCGTTGCTCCATGAACCTCCTTCACCATCTCCTCGGACTCGCTCATCGACTTGGTGGCCCACTCCTGCGCTATCTGCTTCGCACGCTCCACGATCGTCTTCTTCTTTACCTCCCTGATGTCCTCGATCCCTGCCAGAGTGAACTTGGCCGGGAAGGGGCCAACCTTGTCTATGCTCTCGACAGCAGCCGCGATCAGCGCAGCCGTCGATATGTCCGTGCTCATAGGTATCAGGACATCGCCGAGCGTCTTGTCCTTCTTCGTATCCACGTTTACCTCGATCCTGCCTACCTTTGAGAGCCTCTGCAGTTCGTTCAGGTTCATCTCCGGTCCCAGGAGCCCCTCTGTCTGTCCGAAGAGGGCCCCTATGATGTCGGCCTTCTCAACTATTCCATCGACGTCGAACTTTATCTTAACATGATACTTTACAATTCCTGAATTAGGCAACTTAAACCTCCTAGCCTAAGCGGGCTGTCTAAACATTCTGCCTAGATATAAGTGCTTTGGGTTTCTCGGGTTACGAACTCAGCTGCGCGGAAAGTCGATACAAACGACGATAGCTGGGGACTCAAAGTTGATAAGCCCAGCCAACGCATTCTGCGATAAAGTTGTCCGACGATCAGTACGACGTCACGATCATCGGCGCCGGCATAGTAGGCATAGCCATATCCCATATCCTCTCAGCGTATAGGCTTAGAATAGCGTGCATCGAGAGGGACGGCGAGATCGCAACCGGCGCCAGCGGCAACAACTCCGGCGTGATACATTCGGGCATAAACCTGAAGCCGGGCACGAAGAAGGCCGGGTTCTCCGTGCGGGGCAACGCGATGATGTACGATCTCTGCCGCAGGTTTAACATCCCCTACCTGAACCGGGGCACGCTGGTGGTCGCGCTCGACGACAACGACATGAAGATACTGGACGAGCTGAAGCGCAGGGCCGAACTGAACGGCGTTGCCGGCGTCAGGCTCGCCGATAAGGACGAGGCCAAACGCATCGAGCCCCACGTCAGCGCGTCGGCGGGACTCTTCGCGCCGAGCGGGGGGATAACCGACCCGAGGCGTGTGTGCAGCGTGCTTGCCGCTGCCGCGAAGACCAACAAGGTCGAGTTCCTCTTCAACTCGAAGGTCATGGGAATCGACGAAAAGGACGGTGGTTATGAGCTCCGCACCGGGGGCAGCAGGAGGATTCTGTCAAGGGTCGTGGTCAACAGCGCCGGGCTCTACTCTGACGAGGTGGCGAATATGATCGGTCTCGCCAAGTACAGGATCCACCCGTGGCTGGGCGAATACTACACAGTGGACAGGTCGAAGGGACACCTGCTGAACTCGATGATCTATCCGGCCCCACAGTTCGGCGGCGGTGGCCTCGGGATACACCTCACCAAATCCCTTGATGGTAGGATATTCGTCGGCCCCAACGCGACCTACCTGAGGGACAAGGAGGAGAGGGTGAGGACGCCGGTCGAGGAGTTCCACCGCGCTGTCGCAAGGTTCCTTCCCCCGCTCGATGTCCGCGACATGAGCTACGGCCATGTTGGCGTGAGGGCAAAGCTCACCGGCCCGGACGCAAAGACAGAGATGGACTTTGTGATCGAGGAATATCCGAGGAACTTCCTGAACCTGCTGGGCATCGAGTCCCCGGGCTTCACAGCGGCTCCCGCGATCGCGGAGTATGCGGTCAGGGAGATAGGCCGGATGATCGACCTGAGGCCGAGGCGACGCAGATCATAGAGAGGGCAAGAAGCACGGTCGCTCAGAACATCGAGTCAGGTATAATCGCGCCCGTACCGGACGGCCTCGAGAAACACTGAACCGCCATCTATCAAGGGTCGAACTTGGTGAAGCCCAAGATATGTCTCTTATACATGCTGAGCTCCTCGATCTGTCTTACCCTTCCCCTAGTTATCTCCGCCAGCGTCTTCTTGTAGAAGAGGTCGACGTTCTTTCCCTTGTGCTGCAGCAGCGTCATTATCTTCCGGGTGAGGTACTTGCCCTTCCTGTCCATGTCCAGCATCAGTATGATCTTCTCTGCACGCTCCAGGTTTTCGGCCAGCCTGTTCACTCCCCTGTAGCTGTTGAGCGCGGCAATGCTGCCCACAAAGCCCACGGAGAGGAGCGCCTTCACATCGCGCTTTCCCTCGACAACGACCACCGCGCCGTTGCCTGCCTCGTGGTTGAGCCTCTCAACGAACCTCTCCAGCCGTGCCACCTCGTCTAGGTCGATCTGCTGCAATACGGACATACTCTACTGTACGCCAATTTAACGATTATTAGTCGCGCATGTTCAGGTTCGTAGGAATGTCTTTCACAGACACGTCTGCAGCGGTTGTAGCGATCTCCACGCTCGTGGGACTGTGGATCATAGTCTCGGTCCCGGTCTATGTCTCGGCAAAGATACTTACTGCCGGGAGGGCAAGGTTCACCCAGGCGCTCGGCGCCACCGTGCTCGGCCCGCTTGTCTATGCGGGCGTTCTCATTGCAGTCACGGTGGTGGTCGGTTCATTCGCGCCGCCTCTGGCATTCCTCCTTATGCTGCCTGCCCTGATAGCTTGGATCTGGGTCTTCAAGACGATCTTCAAGACCGGATGGCTGGCCGCGATCGGGATAGCGGCGCTCGCTGTGATCGTATTCATCGGGGCAGGATTCCTGATAACATTGGCATTGATAATCTTCGTTCCCGCACTGCCACCGCAGCCGCTGCCGATGCCGCTCCGGCCGGTGTGATGAGATGCAAAACAATCTTAAACGAATCAGTGCAGGTGCGGTGGTGTGAGCAAGAGGATACTCGTCATCCAGAACGCAGCCTGCGAGCACTTGGGGACACTCAGACCGCTCCTGGAGGACGGGTTCGTCACGGACACGGTGATAGCATCCGAGGGCGGGAGGGTTCCATCATCGCTGGACGGTTACAGCGCGCTGATAATCCTCGGCGGGCCCGCAAGCGCCAACGATCCCGATGGATACCTCAGGGACGAGGAGAAGATGATCAGGACGGCATTCTCAAAAAACCTGCCGGCCCTGGGCATCTGCCTTGGCTCGCAGCTGATGGCAAAGGCAGCGGGCGCAAGGGTCACCAGGGGCCCGAGGAAGGAGATCGGCTGGTACCGCGTCGTCATAACAGATGAAGGCATGAGGAACATCTTCAGCGGGCTCGGCAAGGAGATCACAGTCTTCCAGTGGCACGGCGATACCTACGGCTTGCCGGATGGAGCTGTACCGCTGGCAAGGTCGGAGCTATATCCGGTGCAGGCGTTCAGGTACGGGGGCGCCTATGGCATACAGTTCCACCTCGAGGTCTCGCGGGACATGGTCACAGACTGGCTCAACCAGTACAGGGCCGAGCTCGAGTCCGTGCGCAGCTACATAAGCGCGGACGAGATAGTGCGGGGCCTGGACAGGAACGCCGAAACCCTCAGGGGGCACTCGGCAATCATGTACAGAAACTTCCGCAACCTGATAAAGTGACGCTCCTTTCGTTTTGACAGCCACTGCCCGCAGGGCGCGGAGCATAAAATTAATATAAAAACAAGCGGTGGTTTACCGCGGGGCAATGCATGGTAGCTGTGGAAGAGATATTCAAGACCACGATATCGGGGATCGAGAAGGTCATAACCGAGGAGCAGGCCAAGGAGGTCCTCGCCAGCTACGGCGTGAAGGTTCCCGAGTACGCGCTGGTCAGATCCGCCGATGAGGCGGCTGCGCAGGCAAAACGGATCGGCTTTCCGCTCGTGATGAAGATAGTCTCTCCGCAGATCCTGCACAAGACCGATGTCGGCGGCGTCAAGGTCGGCGTCGCCTCGGAGCAGGATGTCAGGGAGACGTTCGATGATATGTACGGCAGGCTCTCCAAGGAGTACAACGTCAGGGGGGTGCTGCTGGAGAAGATGGTCCCGCCCGGAGTCGAGCTCATAGTCGGACTGCAGTACGACCCGCAGTTCGGCCCCGTGATCATGGTCGGCCTCGGAGGCATATTCACAGAAGTATTCAGGGACGTCTCCTTCAGGATGCTTCCCATCACCAGGGAGGACGCCAAGTCGATGCTGGACGACCTCCAGGGCAGGAAGATACTTCACGGCTTCAGGGGCTCCAAGCCGATCGACTTGGACATGCTGGCCGATGCGCTGGTTAACATAGGCCGGCTGGGGATCGAGATGGCCGCCTACTACGATAGCGTTGACTTTAACCCGATCGTTGTTTATCCTAATGACTACAGGATCGTGGACGCAAAGATCCTGCTGAGGGAGAAGCCGCTGGACAACCCGGTCTCCAAGGCAGAGCCGAACGCAAAGTTCATGGAGAAGTTTTTCTTTCCGCGCGCGATCGCGCTCATCGGGGCCTCGGCCACTCCCGGCAAAATTGGTTATTCCGTCCTCGACAGCCTGGTCAACCACGAATTCAAGGGCGAGGTCTACCCGATCAACCCCAACAGGGCGGAGATACTCGGGAAGAAGTGCTACAAGTCGCTCGAGGAGATCGGGAAGCCGCTCGACCTCGCGGTCGTGTGCGTTGACGTATTGCAGACCCCGGAGATAATGGAGACTGCATCGAAGCTCGGCATTCACAACGTCCTCATAATATCTGGTGGCGGCAAGGAGCTCGGCGGCGAGAGGGCGGCTGCCGAGCAGAAGATAAAGGATCTTGCAGACAAACACCAGATACGCGTCATAGGCCCCAACTGCATAGGTATGTTCAACGGCGAGAACAGGCTCGACGCGGCCTTCCAGGGCCATGCCAGGATGATAAGGCCGCCCGTAGGCGATGTCTCGTTCCTCACCCAGAGCGGGACCATAGGCATAAGCTTCATGGAGACGGCCGAGACCTTCGGCCTGAGCAAGATGGTCAGTTATGGCAACAGGTCCGATGTTGACGAAGCAGATATGATCTGGTACCTCGCGAGCGAGCCGCGCACGAAGGTGATCGGGCTGTATGTTGAAGGCCTCGGCGACGGGCGCAAGTTCGTCAACACGGCCAAGCGCGTGATAAAAGAGAAGAAGCGGCCGGTAGTGGTGTGGAAGAGCGGCAGAACCCCGCGCGGTGCGAAGCAGGCAGCCTCACACACAGGCTCGCTGGGCGGCAGCTACGCTGTCATCAGGGGCGCACTTGATCAGGCAGGAATAATCTCGGTCGACGGTTACGATGAGATGGCCGGCGTCGTCAAAGCATTGGCGTGGCAGCCGCCGGCTAAAGGTAACAGGGTGGCGCTGCTCTCCAACGGCGCGGGCCCGATGATCCAGGCGATTGACCAGTTCGAGAAGCTCGGGCTGGAGGTGGCGCCGATAACCGATAAGACCATGAAGGAACTGAAGGAGCATTATCCGCCGACCTTCCCGACCGGCAACCCGATGGACGTAACCGGCGGTGCTGTCGCTGCCGACTATCAATTTGCGATCCAGAAGTTCATGGATGACCCGAATGTCGATATCGTAATGCCGTGGTTCGTCTTCCAGGACGACCCGCTCGAGGAGAGTATAGTTGATGTTTTGGCAGACTTCCAGAGGCAGGCCAAGAAGCCGATCCTCTGCGGAAGCATAGGCGGGCCCTTCACGGAGAAGATGTCAAAGGCGATCGAGGGCAAGAAGATACCCATGTACCACGAGATAATGCCATGGGTCGTCTCCGCTGTGGCTCTGGCAAAGTGGGGCAGACTGCTGGGCCTCTGGTCCAAGTAGCTCGGATTCTCTAGTGACAGGTTTCTGCTTCGCGCATAACGGTTTTGAGCAGGAAGAGCAGCGGCGCAATAGATTTAAGTTGATCCGGCCGTGAAATGCCTGCATGGCTTCCCAGCAATACATACAGGTCGAGAAACGCGATGAGGTAGCAATAGTAAGGATAAACAGGCCTGAAAAACTCAATGCGATGAACGCCGACGTAATAAAAGAGATCGGCGGCGTCCTTGACCAGCTCGAGAGCGATGACAGCGTCAAGGCCGTCATCATCACCGGTGCTGGCGAGAAGGCCTTCTCGGCCGGCGCCGACATCGAGTACATGAGCAAGATCTCGGCGGTCGAGGCGGAGCAATACGCGATCACCGGCCACGCCACGATGAGCAAGATCGAGAACCTGAGCAAACCTGTCATAGCAGCGGTCAACGGCTACGCGCTAGGGGGCGGCTGCGAGCTTGCGCTGGCGTGCGACATCAGGCTCGCCTCAAAGAACGCGGTGATGGGCCAGCCGGAGGTCACGATCGGGATCTGTCCGGGCTGGGGCGGAACGCAGCGGTTGATGCGAGTAGTTGGGCCTGCGAGGGCAAAAGAGATGATATTCACCGGCAAGAGGATAAACGCCGACGAGGCCTTCCAGATGGGCCTGGTGAACAAGGTGGTCGAGCTCCCCCAGCTGGTGGACGAGTGCGTGAACATCGGCAAGGCGATAGCAAAGAACAGCGCGATCGCCGTGCGCGTCTCGAAGACGCTCATGAACAGGGGGATGGACAGCGACATCAACACCGGCCTGAAGCTGGAGATCTACGGATGGAGCCTCTGCTTCTCGCATCCGGACAGAGCCGACAGGATGACGAAGTTCCTGCAGAAGAAATAAACCCTCCTTTTTTAATTTTGTATCCATGCGCCGATCGGATGATCTTTAAGTGCAGCATCCTGCATATCCACAGCGATGAAGGTAAGGTGGGGGCTCGTATTTCTCGGAGCGATAATCGCACTTGTCCTGGGGTTCACGATACCATTCCTCCCTTGGATAAAGCCAGAGATAACCGAGGGCGCGACAATCGTAACATCCAAGCTCGGCCGCTGCTCGGTGGAGACAGATTCAAAGAACATCATCGAGGTGGATAACTGCCACCAAGATGTCGGGGAGCGTGTTACTGTAAAGTACAGGGAGACGACCAAGATCGGGGAGCTAATTCCATGAATTTACAGCATGGCATCTGAGGATCGCGCCTCGATCAGGCGCTGAAAATGGTGGTAAAAGTGCGCAGCGAAATCTTAATCCAAACGAAGCACAAAGTTCTTATATCATATAAGCGAAGTTGTGTCGTCATGGAAACTGTGCAGAGAACGATAACCCTCACACCCAAGGCAGCCGAGAAGGTAAGAGAATTCATGAAGCAGGAAGGGAGGGAAGACCTCTACCTGCGTGTCTACGTCTCCGGCGGAGGTTGCGCTGGTCTCTCCTACGGGATGGGCTTCGAGGAGAAGGCGGATCAGGACGATAGCGTGATCGAGGAACATGGAGTAAAACTGCTCATCGACAGCTACAGCACCAACTACCTGAAGGGCACCGAGATAGACTACGTGGAGAGCCTGATGGGCGCGGGCTTCAAGATAAACAACCCTAATGTGACGAAGAGCTGCTCCTGCGG
Organism: uncultured Nitrosopumilales archaeon; assembly: GCA_964373125.1. Classification (GTDB taxonomy): domain Archaea; phylum Thermoproteota; class Nitrososphaeria; order Nitrososphaerales; family UBA213; genus CAYJSN01. The sequence continues at coordinate 23,665 of CAYJSN010000002.1, forward strand.
GCACTCGTTCAGCACCGAATAAACAACTAAGATCAGAAGGGGTTTCTTATTTTTAATGCTCAGTTAGAATACGCGATACGCTGCACGTAAACCTGCTTGAACCTATCTCAACTTTCGCCAGAACTTCTTGAAGACGCTGTCCTGCCTTCCGATGCCCTTCTCCCTGACGACCCTGCGCTCGCCAAACCTCTCCGATCTTATCAGGTGCAGCTTTACACACCGGTGGCTCTCGGGGAGCCTGTGCTCGTCGCAGAATTTGTCCTTGCAGTAGTTGCACTCGAAGGGCAGATCGGTCTCCGCGCCGCAGTAGTAGCAGGATTCCATGCTTGGAGCAATGAATTAATCGAATACGTATCTATCCCTCTAGCTGATCCGGAATTTGGGCTCGGGCAAAAAGACTATTAATCGCTTGCGCGAACTACTCCACATGGAAGAAGAGCCCAAGGACGTGATGGTTCTCCAGGCAATCCTGAGCGGCAAGACCGATGAGAATAAAATTGCAAAGCACACGCGCCTGACACTCTTCGAGGTGGCCTCAGTTGTAGAGAGACTCATCCTCATGGGACTCGTGGAGCGGACAGAGAAGAATGGACTGCTCGGCAAGAAGACCGCCCTCAAGATTACCGAGAAAGGTGGAAGCGAGCTTAACGAGCGGATGTTCGAGCTGGAGCAGAAGTGGCAGAAGATGGTGCTGCTGGCCAAGCAGGGCGACAAGAAGCAGTTCGAGGAGATGGTGGCAATGAACAAGAGCTGGATACCGGCAATGATCTTCATGGGCTTAATCGATATGATGTTCTGGATGAGCATGCTCAGCATGATGGGCATGGCAATGCAGGACACCGTGCCGGAAGGCTACGACACAGGAGTTGACGAGGGCGGCGGAGACCACGGCGGCGACTTTGGCGACCTCGGAGACATAGGCATCTAGCGCCTGCTGGCTAATCTCGAATCTTTTTGCTCAACCCAGCGCCTACGGCCAGATTCCCCTGGTCTTGGTGGCCTCTACGACTCTGCCGACGGCCAGGACCATGCTGCCCTTCCGCATGTCCACCTTGTACTCCCTCGCCTTCTCGTAGACGTCGTTGAAGGCCTTGACCATCTTCTTCTCCAGCCGCTCGATCACGACCTCGTGGCTCCAGTAGTCCCTGGAGAGGTTCTGCAGCCACTCGAAGTAACTTACAGTGACGCCGCCCGCGTTCGCCAGTATATCGGGTATCACAAGCTTGTTCTTGCTGTGCAGGATATCGTCCGCCTCCGGTGTGGTGGGGCCGTTCGCGGCCTCGGCTATGAGCTTTGCCTTGACGTTTCCGGCGTTCTTGCTGGTTATCTGGTTCTCGTACGCGGCCGGCACAAGGATATCACATTCCAGCTCAAGTAACTGCTCGTTAGTTATGTTCTGGGTTCCGTCGAACCCCTGCACCTTCCCCTGCTTGGCCTTGTAACCGATCAGCTGCTCCACGTCGAGCCCGTTCTTCTTGAGGATGCCGCCCTTCGAGTCGCTAACCGCGACCACGGTGGCGCCCATCTCGCTGAGGAACTTGGCCGCGTAGGTTCCGGCGTTGCCGAAGCCCTGAATGACAGCTGTGGCGCCGTTAACATTCACGCCGACCTTCTTGGCGCCCTCCCTTATGCAGAAAGCGGTGCCCTTGCCAGTTGCCTCGGCCCTTCCCTCGGAGCCGCCCACCGAGAGCGGCTTGCCTGTGATGAGGCCTGGGCTGAGCTGGCCCTTCATGGCGCTGTAGGTGTCCATTATCCAGGCCATCTCGCGCCCGCCGGTGTAAACATCCGGCGCCGGTATGTCAACATACGGACCGATTATGTCGGAGATCGCGTATGCATATCTCCGCGTCATCCGCTCGAGCTCGCCCTCTGACATGGCATGCGGATCGCAGGCTATGCCTCCCTTTCCGCCACCATAGGGTATGTCGACGACCGCGCACTTCCAGGTCATCCAGGTCGCCAGCGCCTTGACCTCGTCCAGCGTGACGCTGGGATGATACCGTATCCCGCCCTTGAACGGGCCGCGGGCATCGTTGTGCTGGACCCTGTGCCCGACAAATACTCTCACAGAACCGTTGTCCATCTTGACCGGGACCGAGACCGTCAGGATGCGCTTCGGCGTCCTGAGGAAGTCGTGCATCCCCTTCTCAAGGCTGAGCAGCTTGGCTGCATCGTCGAGCTGCTTCAGTGCATTATCGTACGGATTTATGGATGACATATATCGTCGCATATCACCAACCCTAAACCTCATTTAAAACCTTTTTGGATGCGTGTGGTTGGGCGCTCGTTGCATTTGGCAAATTATGGTACGACTATGAACCGGATTTTCTTCTGGGAAGCACAAGAACCGGCAGGATCGCGCCGATGACGAACATTGCGATGTAGGGTATGCTGCTGCTGAATGTGTACGCGGCTATCCCCGACAGGATGGGGCCGATGGCCCAGCCTATCCCGAAGATTGTCTCGTAGGCGCCTACCGATGTGCCGACCATCCTCTTCGGCACGTTCCTGGTGATTAGGCCCAGCGTGATCGGGAAGTACAGGCTGAAGGCAAAACCGAAGAGGATCAGCGAGAGGGAGAACGATGCGAATGTCGTCATCAGGTACGCTGCAAGCATGGCAAACGCTATCGCCTGTGTCGCCACAAAGATGCTGGCCCTCTCCCTCGTGGCAAACCTCTGCGTGAAGGGCAGCGTGGCAAGCCTTGAGAGACCGAAGACGAAGAAGAGTATGCCGATGAAGAACTCGTTTATTGTGTTCTCCTTCAGATAGGCAGGCAGGATTGTCAGCACGATCCCGAAGGACGCGCTGTAGTACAGCACGAGCATGCTTATCCTGGGGTTGAACTTGATGATCCTGAAGACCTCGCCGACGGAATACAACTGCTGCGGGGCGCCCCTGCCGTGCCGTATTAGCATCAGCGCTGCAGCTACGGCCACGATCATCATCACAGACGAATATTCGAAAAGCAGCCTGAAGCCGGAGCTCTCGAAGAGCACGCCCCCGAGCAGCGGCCCCACCATGTAGCCAGCCACCCAGGCCATCGTGAACTTGGATATCGCGCTGACCCGTTTCTCCGGTGATGTCGCGGTTGTGACCACCGCCTCCGCGGGCGGCCAGAAGAATGCATGAGCTATGCCCGTGAGCGCCCTGATCAGCATCACATCGACCACGCTGCCGGCGAAGGCGAGCAGGAAGACTGAAACAGTAGCGGTTGCGATCCCCGCGCTGAGGATCACGCCCTTGTTGAACCTGTCTAGGAGGAGCCCGACCAGCGCGGGCGCGAACATGTATGGTACATAGTTGGCAAGGCCGATTATTCCTATATCGAAGTACGTGGCTCCCAGTTCCTGCACGGCAAAGACGGGTAGTAGCGGCGCGTGCGCGCCGTAGGACACCCCGATGGTGAACGCAATGGTGTAGATGAGCAGCAGGACCTTCTCCATACCAGCATTACTTCCTCTCACTTGTGGGCGGCGATTATCACCGCGCCGCCGCCCATCCTGGTCTCGAGCTCGACCCTGCCGAACTTCTCCCCGAGCATCGCGCGGAGCTCGGAGTTTCTGGGCAGCCTTCGGTATGTATCATATATCGCCCTGAACAGGAGGCCGAGGCTGCCGGCTGCGAAGAAGGCGATTATGCCGAGAATGTACCTGAGGTAGAACGAGACGCCGAGCCTGGATAGAGTATCATCTGGCTTGCCGAGATCGACTATGATCAACCTGCCTTCCTCTTTGAGTATCCTGTGGAACTCGGCTATCGCAGCTCTAAAACTTATTGCATCCCTGAAGGAGTAGCCGCACATCACCGCGTCAAATGTACCGTCCCTGAAAGGAAGATATTCGAAGAGTCCAGAGATCAGCAACGCCTTGCGGCCAAATTCAGGTCTTGCTTTTGCAAGCATCTCCGGTATGGGGTCGAGCATCACCACCGAGAGATCGTTGTTGCACTGGCCCAGCGCGACCCTGGACATGTTGCCGTAGCCGGAGCCCGCGTCCAGCACGAGGTTCTTCGGCCTCACCCTCCCGCGTATGCCGAGTTCTCTATATTCAAGGTCCTTGCCGAGCGAGATCGCGCGGTTTACCCTGTCATAAACCGGGATTATCTTCCTGATGGCTTCGATCACTTCGTGCCAGTGCTCTGCTAGGCCCAAGGTCTCTGGCTATAGGCACCCCGCTGGATGGTTAAAAGATTGCTAGAACTGAAGATTCTGTTGCGGGCTTGACTACGCTTAAATGTGAATCCGACACAATATGTACGGAGTCATGCTCTACAGAGTCCTGTTCTTGGTTGCCCTGCTGGCGTCTTTGTCGGGCGTTCAACTTATCTCCGTGGACGCGCAACAGGCGAGCCTGATGGTCTCCGCCGCAGAGACAGGCGGCAAGTTCTTCGGCCCGCAGATAGTGCAGGTGGTGGTCGACAGCGCCGGGCTGAGAGATCCAGACAGTAGCCCCGGCTCGCTACTGGTCAACAGCGCAAGCGTCCCGCTCGTCCACCTGGGCGATGGTAGGTGGTACGCCTTCTTTGCGGACCGGGATACCTTCACCATGCTGGCAAGATCTGTAAATATTCCCGGAAGTGAGGTCTCGGCCTCCGGTGCGTTCTGGGCCGTCGGCCCCGCTGATAAATCCAGTTTCTTCCCGACCCTTCCAAGCGCCTTCGGTCATGACCCTTCCCAGAGCCGCCTGAACCCCAGCCTTGACCTCGATGGCAACTGTTCCGCCGCGTTTGCCGAGTCGGATGCCTGTGTCGACTGGCCCTACATAGCGTTGCTCAGCTTCAACGAGAACGACCTGGTATCCGTCAGGTACTCTGGCCAGTCGGTCAGCCTGAAGTACATCCCGCCCGCTAGGGACGACGTCAGGATCTCGCTCGACAGGGCAACCTATCCGATGAACGCCGAGATAATACTGACCCTAGGCGACTATATGTGGAACATAAACCCCGCAGAGGAGGACATGATCCACTTCGCCTTCTCCGGCGGCACAAAGGTATTCTACCAAGGATCCTTCGCGCTTGACCCTGTGCAGATAACAGGCATACTGAACAACCTTGGCTTTGCAGAGAGCCAGATGCTCGGGGTCGAGGACATGGAAAGCATCGGGTTCACAAACACGATAGACGGGATGACCGAGACCATACTGATCGAGACGGCGCCAAACTCGGGAGTCTTCGAGAACATCGAGGCCAATGCCGATATGATCGCTAAGAAACGCAACGCTCTGATCATCTTCGAGTACTTCGGCAAGTCAACATCGTCCAGCACCTCCACCGGCGACGCGGATGTGAGCGTCGGAAAGGAACCGAAGGAACCCGGGGAGGGTACCCAGGTACCCGCGAACAATGTCACGGCGCCGCTTCCTGCCGAGCTGTATTCGGTGAGCGAACCACGGCTCGTCGATCCGCTGGGGAAGAGGCTCGAGCAAATAACCACAGGATCACCGCTGCTTGTTGAGGCAGGTATAACAAACAGCCTCGGGGCAGAGCAGCCGTTCCTCTACATAGTGCAGGTGAAGGACAGCGACGGTTTCACCGAGATGCTCACCTGGATCAGGGGGAAGCTGAGCCCTTCAGGTACGCTCGAGCCGGGCATATCTTGGACGCCCGAGAAGGGCGGCAGATATGAAGTACACGTCTTCGTATGGAAGAGCTTCGAGGACCCGGGGCTGCCGGTTGAGAAGATGATGACGCTCGATGTCAAGGACTAGCACGGATGCAAACCGAATTATCATCCAAATGCTAAAGCAGCTTGAGATCCCCGGTGACCTTGTCGACCAGCTCCGACGGCGCGGGCCCGATCGCTATGCAGGTCGTCGTACCCGGCGGCAGCTGGGTGAGCCCGCTGTCGTTCACCTGCACCACCGGCAGGCCGTGATCTTCTGCTCTCTTCTTCACTTCCATCAGCTCGCGCAGGCCGCGCACCTTGACCGCGATCTTGGCCTGTCCCTCCTCGAACCATACGTCGAACCACTTGCGGTGCCTGGACTTGGCGTTCTCGACCCCGAGGACCGAGGCATGGGCTACCTGCACGGCGGTCTTGCCTGCGCCCATCTTCAGATCCTTCCTGACAATGATGACCTGCTTCAGGTTCAATGCCAGCCATCAGAGATCATGATTCAATATTTATGCTGTGAAGCGTGGGCATCCTGCACGGCATCGCAGCACAAATATTACATCATGTCATACCTGTGCTGATGCGCTACGACGTTCTGGTCGCGGGCGGGAGCATCTCAGGCCTTCTGGCCGCGCGGGAGATAGCCGCCAAGGGGCTCTCCGTCCTGGTGGTGGAGGAGGATACGGAGATAGGGACGCCGGAGCACTGCGGCGGCCTGATAAGCCTAAACGCTGTGAGGAATCTGGGTATAATCCCGTCCAGCAACATACTGAGGAGCGGCATCAGGAAGGCCAGGATCTTTGCGCCCTGCGGCGCGAGCTTCGTGCTCAACGCGGAGAAGCAGGGCGTGATATCGATCGACCGGCGGGCTCTGGACAAGCAGGCCGCAAACCAGGCAAGGAGGAACGGCGCGGAGATATGGGTCAAGTGCTCGATGCGCTCCTTCAAAGAGGAGAATGGTGGCGTGGCGGTCGAGACCACGAACGGCATGGTCGATTGTAAAATAATGGTTGACGCCAGGGGCTGCTCTGCGCTGATGGATAAGAACAGGAAGGGAATCCTGCTCTCGGCGCAGTACGAGATCTACGCCGACTGGATAACCAAGGATCAGGTCGAGGTCTACTTTGATCAGAAGCTGTATCCGGACTTCTTTTCGTGGGTGATACCCACCGGGAGCAGTGTGGGAAAGGCAGGCGCGGCCGGCCGTGCCATAAACGCCGCCAACGCAATCGAGTCGTTCCTGGCCGGAAAGGGTAGGCACGCGATCGTCAGGAAGGTCTTCGCCCCGATCTGGGTCCTGGGGCCGCTGGACCGGTTCGTGCAGAACAGGATAGTTACTGTAGGCGATGCGGCCGGGCAGACCAAACCAACCACCGCGGGCGGGATCTACACATGCGGGATGGCGGGCATAATCTCGGGGAGGCGGATCGCCGATGCTCTGGAAAAAAATGATCTCAGCCTGCTGTCGAGGTACGAGACCGAGTGGTCCCAGATCTTCAGGAAGGAGTTTGACAGGATGCTCCTAGCCAGGAAGGTCTTCGAGCACCTAGACAACAAGGCGATAGACGAGATGGTCGGCATGATCGCGTCCGGCACGGTCGAGGAGATCTCCGAGGGCGGGGACTTTGACTTTCACTCCCACGCACTCTCCAAGCTGTTAAGTGTGGAGGGCGCGATCAAGGTTGCCAAAAACATTCTCGGCAGCGAGATCCGCAAGCTCTTCGGATAGATAGGGAAGGTATAAATTAGATTGTCCGTCCACCCCCAAATAATGACCCAGAGAGGCCTGCAACTGCCCGTCTGCGCCTCATGCAACAGGACGATCATGGCAAACGATGAATGTGTGAAGTTCAAATGTCCCAGCTGCGGCGAGGTTCTTATCTGGCGATGCGAGAGCTGCAGGGAGTTTGCCAGGAAGTACAGGTGCTCGGGCTGCGGGTTCGAGGGGCCGTAGGTGAGCGCATGGCCAGGCTTGTGGCAAGAATAAAGGTGCTCCCCACGGATATCGACGTTGAGCTCGATTCACTCCTTACCAAGCTCAAGTCATCCCTGCCGTACGGCATGGCGATAAAGAACTCCGCAAAGGAACCCATCGCGTTCGGGCTGAACGCGCTGATGGTCGACTTTTTGCTCGAGGACCGTGAAGGACAGATGGACTCGCTCGAGGATACGATCAAGCACACGGAAGGCGTGAGCGAGATCGAGGTGGTCAACATCAGCAGGGAGTCCGTAAGCTTGCGTTAGGGAGGAGACCAGTTGAAGTCCAGGGCCGAGCCAATCCAGATGCGTGTTACCGAGTCGAAGCAGCGAGACGTCGGCAAGAGGAGGGCCAGGCTGAGCGAGAAGGTGATGGGCTTCCTCGGTGTTGCTCCCGGCGACGTTATCGAGCTTGTGGGCAAGCGCAGGACAGCCGCGACGGCTTGGCCTGCAGACGAGGACGACCAGGACGACAGCACCGTCAGGATCGACGGCCAGACTAGGAAGAACGCGGGTGTGGGCCTGAAGGACTTTGTGATGGTGAAGCCGGCCGAGACCAGGCCGGCTAGGAGCGTCACGCTGATGCCGGTGGGCGCCAAGATAGCCGTCGACAAGGAGTTCTGCGAGTTCGTTAAGAACAGGCTGAAGGGCTTCCCACTCATCGAGGGGGACGAGATCTCTGTGGTGATACTCGGCAACTCGATGGACTTCAAAATCCAGAAGGTCGTCCCGAAGGGCGTGATAAAGATCGAGCGCCAGACCAAGCTGGGCATACTTGCCGAGACAACGCTGGAGAAGAAGCCGCGCGTAACTTATGAAGAAATAGGCGGCCTGAAGGAGCAGATGGAAAAGCTGCGCGAGACGGTGGAGCTGCCACTCCGGCACCCAGAAGTCTTCCAGCGTCTTGGCATCGAGCCGCACAACGGTATTCTGTTATACGGCCCGCCCGGCTGCGGCAAGACGCTGATCGCAAAGGCGCTTGCGAGCGAGTCGGAGGCAAACTTCTTCTCGATAAACGGCCCGGAAATAATGAACAAGTACTACGGCGAGACCGAGGCCAGGCTGCGCGAGATCTTCAAGGAGGCCAAGGAAAACGCGCCGGGCATAATCTTCATCGACGAGATCGACGCCATAGCCCCGAAGAGGGAGGAGGCCTTCGGCGATGTGGAGAAGCGCGTCGTGGCGCAGCTCCTGGCGCTGATGGACGGGCTCTCGGAGCGCGGCAACGTGATAGTTATTGGCGCCACGAACAGGCCGGAGAGCGTAGACCCGGCGCTCAGGAGGCCGGGCAGGTTCGACCGCGAGCTCGAGGTCGGCGTGCCGAACGTCGAGGGTAGACTGGAAGTACTACAGATACACACAAGGGGGATGCCTCTAGCCGAGGACGTGAACCTGAAGAAGCTCGCGGCCGAGATGCATGGCTACACCGGCGCGGACATCAAGGCGCTCTGCAGGGAGGCCGCGATGAAGGCCCTGCGTCGGTACCTGCCGGAGGTCGACCTGGAGAGCGAGAAGATATCGCCCGAGATATTGGAGCGGATGGTGATCACCAACCGGGACTTTTACAACGGCATGAAGGAGATAGTCCCCACCGCGCTGAGGGAGTTCTCGGTCGAGACCCCGAGGGTGAAGTGGGAGAACGTCGGCGGCCTCTACGAGGCAAAGAGGACGCTTTACGATAACCTGATAACCGCGGTGAAGGAGCCCGAGAACTTCCAGGACCTGGGCATCACGCCCCCGAGGGGTGCGCTCCTCTACGGCCCGCCCGGCTGCGGCAAGACCATCCTCGCGCTCGCGCTGGCCACGGAGAGCGGCGCCAACACCATACTGGTGCGCGGGCCTGAAGTCTTGTCGAAGTGGGTCGGCGAGTCCGAGAAGGCGATACGCGACATCTTCAGGAAGGCAAAGGCCGCCTCGCCGTGCATCGTGATCTTCGACGAGCTCGACTCGATCGCCAGGCCCAGGACCGGCGCGACCGAGGATTCCGGCGTGGGTGAGCGCGTCCTCAGCCAGCTCCTGACGGAGATGGACGAGATGGGTCCGGCAGGCGTCATCGTGGTTGGCATAACTAACAGGCCCGACCTCGTGGAGACCTCTCTGCTCAGGCCCGGCAGGCTCGACCTAATAGTTTACATCCTGCCGCCCGACGAGGCCTCCAGGCTGGAGATACTCCGGATCCTGACCAAGAAGATGCCACTTACAGGCAATGTTGCCCTGAAGGAGCTCGCGAAGGTTACGAAGAGCTACAGCGGCGCGGACCTGCTGGCCCTCTGCAGGGAGGCGGCGATAAACGCCATCCGGGCGAAGCGCAAGGAGATCAGGAGCTCAGACTTTGAGAAGGCGCTCAGGCACACGAAGCCCTCGATAACCACGGAGGTCGAGTCATGGTACGACTCGATAAGCAAGAGCGTCACCTACGCCATGCCGAAGCCGATCGACAAGGCATTCTACGGGTGAGTCAGGATGAAGTATCCGCTGAGAAACCTGGTCTACGAGAAGGTGCGGGAGCAGAAGAACCTGACCGACTCGGAGCTGATGAACATGCTGGCAAAGGACGGCGTTGCCTGCACCGAGCCGCAGGTAAACAAGGCACTGCTGGATCTGGAGATCTACGGCCTGATCAGGGTGGGCTGGATAACCAAGGACAAGCGAAGGATCGAGCTGGCGTCTAAAGAGTGACGAAGTACAGGGCGTCGAACATCAGCGCCAAGAATATTATCGCCAGGTACGGGCTGGACACCTTGTAGGCCTTCCAGGCTACGTCCTTGGTCGGGTTCCTTATCAGCTTGATGTTGTAGGCCAGCATCATCGCGCCCGAGATCGACGCGACTATCAGGTAGAGCAGGCCGAGGCCGGAGAAAGCTATGGCTATCGAGTAGGGCACCAGCACCAGCGTGTTTATCATCACATATTTGGCGGCGGCGCTCTCGCCCACTAGGACCGGCAGCATTGGAATCCTGGCGCTGGCGTACTCCTCCTTGCTCTTTATCGCGAGGCACCAGAAGTGGCTGGGGGTCCATATGAATACCAGCAGGCCCACCAGGAAGCCCAGCAGGTCCAGCGTCCCGGTCGCTGCGGCCCAGCCGGCGTAGGATGCACAGCTTCCTGCAAACCCGCCTATCACTATGTTGGAGGCGTTGCTGCGCTTCAGCCAGCTGGTGTATATCACCACGTAGAAGAGTATGCCGAGAGCAATGAAGCCCGCAGCGAGCGCGCCGAGCGTGAGGTATCCTATCACCACTGAGCTAACGCTCATCGCTATGCCGTAGGCAAGGGCGCTGCCGGCCTTCAGCCTGCCCGATGGTATCGGTCGTTTGCGCGTTCTTTCCATGATCGAGTCGATGTCCCGGTCGTAGTAGTGGTTGAGGGCGCTGGAGCCCATCGAGGCAAGCGTGCCTGCTATCAGTAAGAAGACGATCTTCTCCGGCGGCACGTTCCACCTGCTGGCCGCCAGGAGCGAGGTTATCGCAACCAGATTAAGAACGGCAACGATCCTAGGCTTTGATATCTCCATGTACTCCCTGAGCCCCACACCCGATCCGGGAGCATACCCCCAGCCGTGCAATTTAATCGTTGGGTAGTAGTGCCGTGCAGAAGACCGTGCAGCTGAAGACGGGGTTATGAGAAAAGATTATTTAAGCACAGAAAATTAGAAGCTCCGGATTGGTCGACTGGGAGCTGATAATCCCCGGTATGGGTCTTACCATAATCGGGATGGTGGGCGTTGGGGTTGCACTGTCGGGAATTGCCAGAACCCTGATGGAAGGCATGCACGCACTGAGCATGCTGGTGTTTACCATAGGCTTGGTCATACTTGCCACCGGCCTGCTGAAGGGTGATCTGCCGAGGAGCGGCGCCGCAAAGGCAACCGTGGTGATAATAATCGGGTTCATCGCTTCCTTCGGAGCCTTCCTGATGAGCATGTCAGCAGTTCCAACGCTGCCGCTCTTCGCGGGCGTGCTTATCCTGATAATGATCCCCGCTATGGTGATAGCGTATGCTGCGCACAAGAACTCGCCGTCCTTCAAGGCCATAGTGATACTCTTCACCAGCGCCTCGGTGGTGGGCGCGATCGCCTTTACCACGTTCGGCTTCGTCGCCCCGAAGCCCATCGAGGCCGGCGTCATTGAGCGGCCCACGATAGAGGAGGAGGCAGGGGAGGCCGCTGAGAAGGTTGCGGTAACGATACTTGCTGGCTCGTCGGTTGAGGGAGCCCAGGCATACGATCCGCCCGAGATCACGGTTGAGAAGGGCACCGTCGTTGTCTGGACCAATGCCGATGGCGCGGCCCACACCGTGACCAGCGGTATTGATTTTGACGAGCCCGACTTTGGGAAGCTCTTCGATTCCCAGCCGGTGAGCTCCCAGAAGACGTTCTCGCTGAACACCGCAAAGCTCAAGCCCGGCGAGTATCCATACTTCTGCACCTTCCACCCCTACATGAAGGGGAAGCTTATCGTGGTGGCCGAGGAAGCAGGAGAGATGGAAACACCAACATCCACAGTTACCGTGGAGATACCAAAGGGAGCCGGACTCCCCGACAGCACGGAGGTATACGTTCCCGCGGAGGTGACCGTGAGTCCCGGCACCAGGATAGTGTGGGTCAACAACGACGACGCTGCCCACACGGTGACCAGCGGCAGTCTTGGGGATGCCGATGCCGGGACATTGTTTGACTCGGGCTTTCCACTGATGAAGCCCGGCGAGAAGTTCGAGCATGTATTTGATGCTCCGGGCGAGTACCCGTACTTCTGCCAGGTGCACGCGTGGATGCGTGCAAAGGTCATAGTCTCCTAGCATGAAGCAGAGAAGGCTCATCGTGAGCTCCAAACATCTTGCAGAGCTGAAGAAGCTCGCGGTAGACTCGCTGCCGCTCGAGTCGTGCGCGCTCTTGGCCGGCAGCGTGAAGGATTCGGACTATGTGGTGCAGGAACTCATCCTGACCAAGAATGCCGACAGGTCGCAGACGACCTTCAGCATCGAGCCGACGGAGCTGCTGGATGCCTACATGAAGGCAGAGAGCATGGGCCTGGACATAGTCGGGATCTTCCACTCGCACCCGGCGCCGCCGATGCCTTCTAACACTGATCTCAGGTTCATGGAGCTCAACCCGGTGCCGTGGCTGATATTGTCCACCACCAGCAACCAGGTGAGGGCGTTTCTCTTCGACCTGTCCGTGCAGGAGCTGGAGGTCGTTACCGAAGTCTCAGGATAACTGAGCCGCGATCCTCAGATGCCTATGATTCCGATGAATACAGAGACGAACACTATCGCAACTGTGTTCAGGAGCTTGATCACGGTGTTGAGCGCCGGGCCGGCCGTGTCCTTGTAGGGGTCTCCTATCAGGTCGCCCGTGACAGCCACATCGTGCTCGGGCGTCTTCTTCTTCCCGATTATCTCGATGTACTTCTTGGCGTTGTCCCAGGCCCCGCCGCTGTTTACCATGTGGTACGCGAGGAAGATGCCGCTCACCACCGCTCCCATGAGCAGACCTGCAACTGCCGTAGGCCCAAGGATCACGCCAAGCACGATCGGGCTTGCAACCGTGATTATCGCGGGCGGGAAGAGCTGCTTCAGGCTCGCCGATGTTGTGATATCTATGCATCTGGCATAGTCGGGCTTCGTTGTGCCCGAGAGTATGCCCGGGTTCTCCTTGAACTGCCTCCTTATCTCGTCGACCAGCCGCATCGCGGCCTTGTTGACGCCGGAGATGAGCTGGTTGGATATGAAGAAAGGCAGCAACCCTCCCACGAGCAGGCCGATTATCACGTTGGGGTTGGAGAGGCTGTAGACTAGGACCTTGTCAACGAAGATGTTGGCCGCCTCGTGCTGGAACGCCTGGATCATGGCCAGTGCAGCGAGCCCCGCGCTCGCGATCGCGAACCCCTTCGTCACGGCCTTTGTCGTGTTGCCGACCGCATCGATCTGGTCGGTTATCTTCCTGTTGGCCTCGCCCATCCCGGTCATCTCCACAATGCCGCCGGCATTGTCGCTTATCGGCCCGAAGGAGTCTATGCTGAGCACGATCCCCGCAAGGCTGAGCATCGCCATCGCCGCTATGGCGGTGCCGTATATCCCGATGAGGGGATCGCCCGAGATCGAGTAGGCCGTGGCATACGAGACAGCCAGCGTGATCACGATGGCCAGCATGAAGGGCATCGTCGACCGCAGCCCGGTCACTATCCCGGCAAGTGTGTTTGCAGCATACCCCCACTTTGTGGCCTCGCCTATCTCCCTGACCGGTTTGTACTTGTAGTTGGTGTAGTAATCGGTTATGCGCTGGATCACCGGAACCAGTATAACGCCCATCACGCTTGCCGCAAAGAGCCCGTAGGCGAGGGGACCGGAGCCCAGTATGAAGTTGGTGAACACGAAGTTCAGCGTGATCGCGCTCGCCGCGCTAACAATGAATGCGATGTCCAACGGCCTCATCGGGTCGCTGATCTTCCTAGGCGTGACCGTCAGCGAGCCTATGGTCGATGCAATGAGGCCAGAGGCTCCGATTACGATGGGGAAGACTATGAGCTGTGCGGGCCCGAATCCGAGGTTGGATACGCCGGACCCCATCTCGGCAACCACCAGCCCGCCGAGCAGCATCGCGGCCAGGAGCGTCACTATGTAGGACTCGTAGACGTCGGAGCCCATCCCTGCCGCGTCGCCCACATTGTCGCCCACGTTGTCTGCAATGGTTGCCGGGTTCCTGGGGTCGTCCTCCGGTATGCCTGCCTCGATCTTCCCGACTAGGTCGGCCCCCAGATCGGCCGCCTTTGTGAATATCCCGCCGCCGGCCCTGATGAAGAGCGCGATAAGGCTGGCACCGATGCCCACGCCCGCGATTGTTATCGGCTCGGGATAGATGAGATACAGCGCCGTGACCCCGATCAGCGCCATCGCGGGTATTGTGAGTCCTACAGTTGCGCCGCCCCTGAAGGCCGTGACTAACGTGTGTCCCAGGCCACTGGTGGTCGCCTGCGCCGCCTTGACTGCCGCCTTGACCGTGATCTTCATCGCTATCAGGCCCGCGATTGCCGATAGCGCAGCGCCCACGCCAAAGGCAACGCCGTTCGAGGCGCCCGAGGCGAGCGAGATCGCGATTGCCAAGCCGATAGCGATCGGTGTTATGATCCTGAACTCGCGCCTGAGAAACGCCGCAGCCCCGATCCTGACAGCGCGGCTGATGTCCATCATCTGCTCGGTGCCGCTGCTCTGCTTGCCGACCCACACGGCCAGCGCGCCGGCCAGCCCGAGTGATGCCATCGCGGCGAGTATTGGTATAGTAGAATCTAGGCCCAGCCCGAATAAGCTCATTTTGACTCATTCACATTCCGTGATATATATAAACCATGTCTCGAATTTTTGTGAGCTCTCAGGATCGTTGGTGCAGCTCTTGAAAGTGCGAGCTGATCAGTATGTCATCGTTGAATTAGCGGGGTCAGACTTTAGATTGGCATTTCATCGATCAATCAGCCACCACGTCATCATTCCCCGATCGATCTGATGTTATTATCCTATTAATTACTTCCCTAAACCGGCTCTTGGACTCCTCGTTTACGGTAACGGCGACCATCCCCTCCGTTGGCTGGCCGTAGAACATGACGGAGCCGTCGGGCGCCAGTGCCAGGATTACCGCTCCCAGGAGGTCTTCCTCGCCCTCCACCAGTATCCTCACGGGCTTTTCGGACTGCAGCGCCAGCTTCACCGCGCTGATGGCATCATCTGAGATCGTGCCTGCCGGGTTCACGCACCTTATCTCCGTGACGTAGCCCTTCTTCTGTAGCGGTTTCCTTTCACCCCTCTGCTCCCTGTCGTCAATGATCTGGATGGAAGGCACGATGCCCAGCGATAACAACTTCTCGGTGGTGGCATCGCCGACGCTGACTATGAGCTCGGACTTCAGATAAGCAGAGAGCCTTTCCGGGCTTATCTCCTCGTTCCTTATCAGGATTCCTGCAGGCTTCTTGAACTGCCGCAGCTCCTCATCGCTGAACCGCATTTGCCTGCATCTCTACGGCTATGATGCTGACCCTTCCCGCCACGGTCTTGGCGACCTTCTCGAAGGCCTCCGCATAGATCGAACCTGGCTCTGTGAGGAGGACAGGCTTGCCTGCATCGCTGCCCTCCATTATGCTCGGGTGCAGCGGTATCTGCCCTAGGAAGGGGGCGCCGAACTTCTTTGTTGTCTTCTCCTCGCCGCCGGCGCCGAAGACATTTGATTCCTTCTTGCAGTGCGGACAGATGAAGTAGCTCATGTTCTCCACAACACCGATTATCGGTATGCCAAGCTTCTTGAACATCAGGGCCGCCTTGAGCGCGATGTTCATCGCCGCGTCCTGCGGAGTCGTAACAACCACTACGCCGGTGATCGGGATCGTCTGCGCTAGGGTGAGCGGAGCATCGCCCGTGCCCGGCGGCAGGTCGACCACAAGATAATCAAGCTCGCCCCAGTTAACATCGGTGAGGAACTGCTTGATTATTCCGGAGATTATCGGCCCCCTCCATATGCCGACGTTCTCCTCGCCCTGCTGCGGGGCTAGGCCCATCGACATCACCTTCAGGCCGTGGACTTCTTGGGGCAGGATCTTGTTGTCCTCCACCTCCAGTCCCTGCTTCAGGCCCAGCATCAGCGGCACGCTGGGGCCGTAGATGTCGGCGTCGAGCAGCCCGACCCTTGCCCCGGTCTTGACCAGTGCCATCGACAGGTTTACTGCAACGGTGCTCTTGCCGACGCCGCCCTTCCCGCTTGCCACGGCGATGACGTTCTTGACCTTTGGCAGTATCTCCTCCATCCCGATCGTCCTGCCCTCCATCACCCTGGCGGTAACCTTCATGTCGAGGTCCTTGACGCCCTCGATCTCGGACACCTTCTTCCTGACCTCCTGCTCTATCTCGCTGTTGTACGGGCAGGCAGGCGTTGTAAGTTCGAGCGTGAAGCTGACCCTGCTGTCGTTTATGGCCAGGTCCTTGATCATGCCCATCGAGACGATGTCCTTGTGGAGCTCCGGATCGATGACGGTCTTGAGTGTGCCCATAACCTGATCGACAGTAACCATCTTCAGTTTAATGTGCAGTCAAAATTCTATTTAAATATTGGTATTGTTAGGTCAGCCAAACACCAACAGATCGTCCCAACTCAATTTTGCGGCATGGTTGAACAAAAGATTCATAAGATGATCTTCGCTTCTCCCACGCGTGCATGTTTGCTATTGTTGAGATGTCAGATGTTGTTAGGATACCGCCTAACAGGCTCGGCACAAAGTTGAAGGAAGCTGCGATCGGCATTCTCAAGGAAAAGTACGAGAGCATGATAAGCGGCGATCTAGGCTACGTCATAATGGTCATAGACGCCGATGTCAGCGCTACAGGAAAGCTGGTTGCAGGGGATGGCGCCACCTATCATCGAGTGAATTTTAAGGCCCTGACCTTCTACCCCCAGCTGCAGGAGATCGTGGAGGGCGAGGTGGTGGAGATAACCGACTTTGGAGCTTTTGTAAGGATAGGCCCCACCGATGCATTGCTGCACCTGTCACAGATACTCGACGACTACCTGAGGAGCGACGTCAAGCAGGGCATGATAATCGCAAACCAGACATCGAGGACGCTCAGGATCGGCTCGAAGCTCAGGGCAAGGATAACTGCCGTGAGCCTTGGCAAGGGCGCGACGATGGGCAAGATCGGGATCACCTGCAGGCAGCCATTCCTCGGCGCGGAGGAATGGATCCAGGAAGAGCTGAAGAAGGCCGACTCGCAAAAGTCGAAGGAGCAGAAGGTCGAGAAAGAGGCGAGGTAAGCCGGTTGGTCAGGGAACTCGCTTGTAGAAAGTGCAGGCATATAACAACGGGCAAGGTCTGCCCGGTGTGCAAGTCATCGGATCTCACGCCCGACTGGTCAGGGATCATCCTCATAGTGCAGCCCGAGACCTCCCAGGTTGCAAAGACCCTGAACATAACCCAGAAGGGCAAGTATGCGCTCAAGGTAACGTAGCATGCGCGTGCTCCGCAAGGCACTTGCGAGATTTCTCGAGGAAGATATCGGGAGAGGCGACATAACCAGCAGGATACTGCCCAGGCAGCGAATCAGCGCAAGGATAATCTGCAAGGAGCGGGCCGTTGTCGCGGGCCTGCCCGAGGCAAGAATACTCTTCGATCTTGCTGGATGCAGGGCCCGGGCTCTTGTGAAGGAGGGGCGCTACGTCAGGCCGATGACTACGATAATGACCGTAAGCGGCAATGCCAAGTCGATCTTGGCAGCTGAAAGAACGGTTCTAAATGTGTTGATGCGGATGAGCGGCATCGCCACCGAGACCAGAAAGTTTGTGGAAGAGGTCAGGAAGACGAATCCTCGCATCAGGATAGCTGCCACGCGGAAGACATCGCCAGGCTTCAGGGTATTCGACAAGCGCGCCGTCAGGGTCGGCGGCGGGGAGACCCACAGGATGCGGCTCGACGAGATGATCCTGATAAAGGACAACCACCTTGCGGTCATGGGTTCTGTTACAAAGTCGGTAAGAGCGGCCAGGCGCATGCGCGGGCCCAAGGAGAAGATCGAGGTCGAGGTTCGCTCGCTGCAAGAAGCTGTGGACGCGATAAAGGCTGGCGCTGACATGATCATGCTGGACAACCTGACGCCGGCGAGGGTGCACTCCATAGTCAGGGCGCTCGAAAGGAAGAACCTGCGCAGGAGAACCACGGTCGAGGTTTCCGGCGGCATAACACACGCCAACATAAGGAAGTACGCATCTGCCAATATCGACCTGATATCGATAGGCAGCATAACTCACTCCGTCAGGTCGATAGACATTAGTCTAGAGATTACTGGCCGCGGCTAGATACTGAAAAGTTCCTCTCATTAGGCTAGCATCTTTGTTATCGTCTCGAGCAGCTCTTTTTTGCCGAACGGCTTGCTCATGATGCTCATCCCCTTGCATTCATGCTTGGAGTCCTCGAGATCCTTATCCGTAATGGTGGGGGACGCCGTGAGTAACAGTATCCTGTTGCGGGCTAGGATGCCCTCCTGCTTTAACCGCTTTAACACGTCAATTCCCGTGATCCCTTCCATTGCCAG
The DNA here is from genome assembly GCA_964373125.1 of uncultured Nitrosopumilales archaeon. Taxonomy (GTDB): domain Archaea; phylum Thermoproteota; class Nitrososphaeria; order Nitrososphaerales; family UBA213; genus CAYJSN01. The sequence goes on from CAYJSN010000002.1 coordinate 42,317, forward strand.
ATCGAATATGATCAGGTCGAATGCGCTGTTGCGCAAGATCTCCAAACATTCCCGTCCGCTGTTGGCCGTGGTACAGCTGTAACCCGATGACTCTAGGATCAACTTTATGAGGTCTGTGGTCTCGACACGGTCATCTACAACCAGTATCCGCTTCATGGTTCTTTGCCTCCTACCGGGATTGAGAAATAGACCGTGGTCCCCCTGCCCTCCTCGCTCTCCACCCAGATCCTGCCCTTGTGTGCCTCGACTATGCCCTTGCATATTGCCAGCCCCAGACCCGTGCCTCCGGACTTTCTGTTAAGAGACGTATCAACTTGGTAGAACTTCACGAACAACAATGGTTGCTTTTCCTTTGGGATCCCGACACCGTTGTCCTTTACGCTGAAGATTACATGTTCGCCCTCGCTCCTAGCAGTGATCTCGATCCTGCCCGTATTTTCGGACACGAACTTGATTGCGTTGTTTACCAGGTTACCGAGCACCTGCAGAATCCTCTTCTGGTCGCATCTCAACGTTACGTCCTGCCCTCCTGCGTTACCAATCAGCTTGATATGTTTCGCTTCTGCGAGCGGCCTGAACTCGTTGATGCACTGCTCTATAATGTAGCCTGACGATACATCCTGCATCTCAAAGCGCATCTTTCCGAGTTCCAGCTTGTGGGCATCCAGTATATCTTGGATGAGTTGTGACAGGCGCCTCGCGCTCTGGCGCATGATCTGGATCTTTTCCTTCTGGTTCTCGGCAACCTCGCCCAGCGTTCCATCCAACAGCAGGTCGGAGTACCCGATTATTGGGATGAGGGGCGTCTTCAGCTCATGGGTGATCATGGAAGAGAATTCATCCTTGGCCTTGTCGATCTTCCGCAGTTCTTTGTTGATCCTTTGGACCCTTTCTGCCAATCTTTGCGTCCTGATCAGCAGCAGTGGAAGTAGAAAGGAAGCTCCTAATCCTGCAAAGAGCATGATCTGCTCATATACTGAGAGCTGGCTCTCAAAGACCGAACTCCATACGATGTAGCTCAAGGTCAAGTTACCGCCAGCGTTGTGGCCCAGCAGTCTTGTTGGTTTTTGAACAGTTATAGAATTTTGTTTCTCGCTGCTGGAAAATTCGACTCCGCTTCTTACTTCCTGATCTCCCCTCCTTTCAATCTCATACAATATCCTGTTATCGGCAGCGCTGGTTACGACTGCCTTGTAATGCCTTCCAGGCAGCACGTCTTTCGCAAGCAGGATATCTGCAGGAATTGCTATGATGATCTTCGGGCTACTGGCATCAGAGGGATCCATCGCAAATTCCAGCAGGATGGTCTCGACGCCATCGGTATCAACAAGATAACTCGGGAAGAGCGAGTCGATCTCCTTGCCCCCGAATCCGGGCTCAGGATATGACTGTATTATCGTACCGTTCTGAACCACAAAGACGTGCTGAATTCTAGACACTAGGGGATTGGTCGCCAAGAGTTTTTTGTTAAAATTTTGAAATTCGTGCGGCTCCACAAGTTGTGAGCCTAGGTAAAACGAGGTTATGCTATCGGCTACAATATAATATCTATTCTGCACTTGGTGCGCTTCAGATTCGATCAGCCCCACCATATGTTCCTTGCGTTCCTCGACGGATCTCGCCTGATATTCGCTGAACCGTATGTTCACAAAAAGAGTTACGATGAGTATCAGAACACCGATCCCAACATACAAAATGTATCTGTAGGATCTAGTACTCACAACATCGCCTCACCGATCTGGCACAATCTCAAAACCTTCTGTCCAGTATTGTCCTCTCCTTGAGCCAGCTTTCGTGCAGGGATACTTCTCGTATCTGTCGTGTTCATCTAGAATCGGCTCCCGAATATGAGCCCGAGCTGGAACCAGAGCTGTACATCGATTGTCATCTTGGTTCCCGCGTAGCAGACTTCGTAGGTGGCTATCGCAACCTCATTGGAGGGGCGTCCGGCCTTTTCGCACACCTTCGTTGGACTTGCAGTAAGCGCCAGGCCGGTTGCGGCGGTGAGCTCGGAGAATATCTTCATATTCACAATATTGAAAAATTCCAGCATCTTTGTGGTTTCATCGGTGCTGCCAGTCAGCGTGGTCCGATCCGCTTCGCTGATCACGGAGATTATCATCCCCTGCTGTTGCCCACTTAACTCGGTTACGTAGGCTCGTGCTCCCTCCGGAATTTTAACCTCACGTGGGCGTACGGCCTTGGGTACAGCCCTGATCTTGCTGGAATCCGCACCTACATATGGCGCTTGGGGCGTTGTTTCTTCCCGCTCCACCTTAACGTCCTTGAGAGTGGTCGTTGTGCCCGGCTGCATCTTCTTCAAGCTGAGCTCGATCTTGTTTCCGGCTAGTGCGAAGAACGAAAAGACATTCTTCTGGCTTCTGTTTTGTAGTGCATTAGTTATTGCAGAGATAAGTTGCTGCGGGCTGAATGGCTTTGTCAAATATCCGATGGCACCCTTCTGCAGGCACTTTTGCACGATATCTTCGCTTTCGAGGGCTGTGACCATTATGATGTTAGCATCCTTGTCGAGCTTGAGCATTCGCGATAATGTTGCGATTCCGTCCATTACCGGCATCGCGATGTCCAGCAGGACCACGTCGGGCTTGAACTTGGCGTACCTGTCCAGCGCCATCGCGCCGTTATCGGCGGTATCAACCTCGTAATTGCGCGATGTTAAGATCTCTTTGATAAGCGCTAGAACGTCCAGAGAGTCGTCTACCGCTAGAACCTTCATATGGTTCAAACCTGATACTGGCGGCATTTATCCACCACCGATATTGTTTTGAAGAATTAAGTAAAAAAAGTTGCAGTATTCAGTTGCATTTACTTGCATTGCTAACGACGCTGTTGTGAAATGTTCACTATACACAGTTAAAGTTTACTATGTATGTTTACGGACATACAGATTTTTCACAAACTATGGCTTATTTTGTTAATTTCCTTAATTTTTTTTCAAGATAACTTTGCCGCGCCTAGTCGGGTAGTAATGCACAAAATATCTCGTGCCAGTCTTCTTGCTGGCGGTGCGTATCAGCCCCATCTGTTCTAGCTGCTTGAGCCTCTGAGACCTGGTGCGCTCGTTGGCTACATATGTAGCCAGGTCAGTAAACCGCATCGGTCTGGAAGATAAAGCATTAAGCAATGCGACCGTGTATGGTTTGCCTACAAGCTCGATCAAACTTGATTTTTTATGTGTCCGTTCCATCCGGTAACTCATGCCGCAGCAATAGTCGTGCGTTCCGCATCCGCACCCACTTGTGGTGTTCAAACAACACACGCATCTGTTCCTGCGTCAAGGTATTAACATCGCGCGACTCGTAAGCACATATCGCACTGATGGGAAAGCTCAACTCTTTTGGCAAGGTCGCTTCATACTCTACCAGTTCGTTTTTGAATCCATGCTTGAAGAAGGCCTTCACATCTGCGAATACCCGCAGACCATCTTTATCCCTCAAGATACTATCTCTGCCCAGATTACGCCATCCTGCTACTATCCTCGAAATGTTAACCGAGTCGTCCGGGAAGTACACATCCGAAGTGGTTTTAACCAATATGTCGCCCTTTGCTGCAAGATCCGACACTTTAGACCCGAGCTGCCGTTTCATCATTCCGAGAAACTTCTTCTTCTTAATATCTTCGGTTACCAGCATAACAGCTTCATTTCTCTGGAGGCCAGCGCCGAGAAATTTCATGACCTCATCGATTTTCGTTTTCCTATCAGGGTAAACGGCAATAATATGGTCGCCCAGTTGCGTACGTTCTAGTTCCTGCCTCACGTTCTCTTGCGCATCTTTGCCAGCATAAAACATTATCGGATTTTAGCGGTTAATTTCAAACGAATCCTAGGGTGATACGGTGGTGCGACCCTATTAGGACGGCCTAAGTTAGGTTATCGCGAGCATCCGCTCAATCGCGAGCCTAGCGCGCCTCGCCGTCTCCTCAGGAACCTTTACCTCGTAGACAATGTCTGTCAGCGACCTGTGAACCTTCTCCAGCGTTATCATCTTCATGTACTTGCATATGGCGTTCTCGCTCACGGGTATGAACTCCTTGCCGGGGTTCTCATTGCGCATCCTGTAGAGTATCCCTGTCTCCGTGCCAACGATGAACTTGGTCGCCGGTGAGCTCTTGGCATGCTTCATCATGCCCTCGGTTGAGAAGAACTTCACCTTGCAGCCTTCGGGATCGCATTTTCCATTTCCATTGCCGTTGCCGAAGTAGTACACCATCGACGTGGTGCACCCGCACTCTGGATGAATCAGGAACTCGGCTCCTTTGTGCTCCTTCAGCATCGCGCTGACCATCTCCGGCCTTAAACCTGCATGCACATGACATTCACCGGGCCAGATGAGCATGTTCTTGCGCTTGGTCACTTCAGCAACGTATGCGCCCAGAAACATGTCGGGTAGGAAGAGCACCGGCTTCTCGGGCGGGATGCTGCTCACAACCTTGGCGGCATTGCTCGACGTGCAGCAGTAATCACATTCTGCCTTTACTTCAGCTGTAGTGTTAACGTAGCCCACGACAACAGCACCGGGGTTCTCGGCCTTCCACTTTCTGAGCTGCTCCGCGTTTATCGTGTCGGAGAGCGAGCACCCTGCTTGGGGGTCCGGTATCAGCACAGTCTTCTCCGGGCAGATTATCGAGGCGGTCTCGGCCATGAAGTGAACCCCGCAGAAGACAATAATCCCGGCATCGGTCTTCGCGGCCTGCTGCGAAAGGCCCAGGGAGTCGCCTACAAAGTCCGCAACATCCTGCACCTCCGGGAGCTGGTAGTTGTGCGCCAGTATCACCGCGCCCATCTCACGCTTCAGCCTCAGGATCTCGTCCTTGAGGTCGTAGATCTGCATATCCACCCATCAGACACAAAGAGCGTATTTAAAGGGATACAATGCAGGAGTTGGTTGCTCTCGTTTTTGAGCTGGCGTGCAAGATTTGCCTGTTGATACGCTCGGCTCCATTATCATCCGTGAAAATCAGCTATGGGAACCGGCTTCACCGTTTAATAATTTGGCGCATATAATTCAGGTATGCTGCATTCCACGCTGGACTTGGTGATGCTTTCGCATGGTTTCCTTACAACGTTTGCTCTAATGACTGCAGCAGGCTTCGTCGGTCTCCTAGTATTCAGCAACGAGCAGCGCTGCGGAGCGATAAACACGCTCAAGGTGCTGGCGCTGATCACGACGATATTTGTATTTGCGCTGAACCTTACCGGCGCGTACGGATATGTGTCCTACAGGTTGCCGGAGCCCGACAGTCCCAAGATGATAATCATGGAGGCATTTCCGGTCGCGCACGAGATCCTCTTCGAGACCATGGAGTACCTGAGCCTTGCAGGCCCGATATGGGCAACGATGATAACCTGGCTAACATGGCACTTCAAGGAGCAGATCTTCACAAACATAATGCTCAAGCGCACCATGCTGGTCCTGATAGTGCTGGCCGTGATCTATGCTCTGGTCATAGCGTACACCGGCGTGGTTCCCACGAGGATCGCCGCGGTGAGGTGATGGAGACGCAAATCCAGGCTCAGGTGGGAGGAAAGATCGCGGCCGTATTCATCGCATCGTCCGCCGCGATAATATCCATAGGCGTGCTGACATACCTGCGGAAGCAGCTGCCCTGGCTGGGAGTATATTCTCCCGCCGGCACATTCAGCGGCATATGGTTCTACAGCTATGTATTCTGGGGCATCCTGTGGGTCGGGCTGTACCTCGTTCTCAGGAGAAGGGAACGAGCCGGGAGCATAAAGCTCTGGCTGGTTCTATTCCTGGCCTCGCTGGCTGCAACCACCATACTCGTCGAGGCGAGCCTGAAGTGGGGCCTGGTCTTCGGGTAGCCTACTCGCCCATTACCTTGACAAGGACACGCTTCTTCCGCCTGCCGTCGAACTCGCCGTAAAAGACCTGCTCCCAGGGGCCAAAGTCCAGCCTGCCGTTGGTTATTGCCATGACGACCTCGCGCCCCATCACCTGGCGCTTGAGGTGCGCGTCAGCGTTGTCCTCCCCCGTGCGGTTGTGCCTGTACTGATCGGTTGGTTCGTGCGGTGCCAGTCCCTCCAGCCATTTCTCAAAGTCCTCGTGCAGCCCCTTCTCGTCGTCGTTGATGAATACGCTGGCAGTGATGTGCAGCGCATTGACCAGACACAGTCCTTCCTTCACGCCACTCTTCTGCACAATCTCCCCCACCTTGCTGGTTATGTTTATAAACGCCCTCCGGGTCGGCGTGTTGAATGTTAGGTATTCTGTTAGTGATTTCATGGACGGAAGATGCGCATGCCGCTATTTCTACCTAAGTGCCCACCATTATCCTGTCGTCGCATATCGAGCGGAGACATTCTATCGCAGATAACACGGCGAGGTAGCTGGTCTTCGGGTTGGCAGGGCTCGGTATGTTATCGACCCTGAAGTGCATCGTGCCGAACCTGCCGCGCGCGGCTATCTCGTGTATGTTAGTCCTGACCTTCGGATCCGCGACTATCCTGACTTTCGTCTTCCTGCCGCCGGTGCCTGCGAGGCTCAGCACCGCGGCGACATTCACATTTGCAGGGAAGAGCTTCACTGCCTCCTCCGCGCGGCCTTCGTAGATTACTCTGGCCTTCTTTATCTTGCGCAGGTCGATCCTGTGCTTTTGGAAGAAAGGCGCGCCCTCGAGAGCCCTGGGACTCTTTGTGGTTGTCAGCATGATTTCTTTGAGCAGGTGGCGGACGCTCCTGATGGCGTCGATGCCGGCTATGGCGCCGGTGGGGAGATAGATCCTCCTCCCATGCTTCTCGGCGATGCCTCTCAGGTCGTCGTATAGGCCCGGGTCGAGCAGCGCCCCGATGCTCATTATCATCAGGTCGTGGTTTCTTTCAAGCACCAGCCTGGCATATCGCCTCACTGCATCCTGCGACGCGGCCTCCACAACTATGTCCAGATCACTTGCGACAAACTCCTCGATGTTCCTGGCAGCGATGGGTTTTGTCCTGAGCCTGGCTGCAAGCCTGCTGGCCGATTCTGGATAGATATCGAAGACGGCCTTCAGCTCGGCGTCTATCCTTCCCGAGTCTACCGCTAGGGCAAGCTCGGAGCCTATCGCGCCGCATCCTATCAGCCCGACCTTCTTCAATGTAAATGTCTGAATCCGCCGATGTCTATATCTCTTCTTATGGCTGCAATTTCCGCGCCGGACAGTCCGGCACCGGCCTGTTCCTGCCAGTTTCGGGGCGACGACTGAGAGAGAAATCGAGAAAATTTGAACTCTTTATGATCGAAGATAGACAAACACCCTTTTTACTTTATGCACCGAATGGAGCCCGGCTTGGCAAAAAGACCGTTTACGATAGACACGGGAAGTGAACAGATACCGGTAGAGGGCCATCAGCCGCGCAACGTTGCGGTCAAGTACCTGATGAAGCGGAGACGCTCGCTGCTGATGACCAAGGACAAGGAGAAGGTGGAGCGCCTCTGGACCGACCTCCCGCAGACTATACGGATCGTAGGCAAGCAGTCCGATAAGAAGTAAAAGATCAAATGGTATAAGCAGGTAACGCAGGACTTCGTGGGATCTAGGTTCGTCTTCACGCTCGAGGACGTATAGCTGCACAGGTAGCCCATTTCTCAATATTTTACGTGATTTTAGCGGTAACAATAATAGCAGTGGCTCACCAACATGAGGCGATGCCGTGGTTCTGGAAGGGCAGGAAGAAAAGCACCGCCAGCAGCATAGCTAGAGAGTGGGAGAAGACCCAGATACCCAGGATATCCAGCGAGCTGGCGAAGATGGTTCCGGACAAGATACCCTTTCTGCGGCAGATCGCCGGAAGTTCGCTGGAGAATGTACTAAAGAATAACATGCAGTTCCTGCCGTCGGAGCCCGTTGAGCTATCGGGCGACCTTTATCAGGTCACGGATAACGTGATGGTGAAGGCAGGGTCCGACATACCGCTCATTGGAAAGCGGTTCTCTGTCTCGATAAACTATGTGATCAGCGTCAACACCAAGTCCAAGCAGGTGGTCGAGGCGAAGCCGGATTTGACCTCGCTGAGGATCAACCTGGCCTGATCCATGACAACGCAACCGCTATAAGATGCGTGGAAGATATACAGCTTCGTGCCTTTAGAGGTTAACGCGCTTGTGACGTGGTTCATTGCAACCTTCGTCTTTATCGCAGTGGTGGGCGTTCTCTACAGGAGGGTAACCAGGAGGGTGCGCGCAAAAGATGAGCACAAGGATGAAGCGCCTGCATATTGAGAAGAAGGCCATCCGCGCCCTCGGCGTGGCCGAGAGTTTCAAAAAGTCTGAGAAGCAATCAGTCCTTGCCGGCGCCGTCATGCGCGGCGATCTAGTGATCGACGGCGTGGGTTACGCAATGGCCACGGTGAAGGGAGACGACGCAACCGACGCAGTGTTAAAACTTCACGCAGGCCTGCACCGCGACGACATCAACATGGTGATGCTGGGCGGGCTGATAATAAGCATGTACAACATAATCGACATCGAGAAGCTGTATGAGAAGCTCAAGATTCCAATAATAGGCGTGACCTTCGAGGAGTCGGAGGGGCTCGACGAGCACATAAAGCGAGTATTCCCCGACAGCTGGCAGAGCAAGATGGAGGCCTACCACAGGCTCGGCTCCAGGGAGGAGATCAAGCTCAAGACCGGATACAGAGTCTTCGTCAGGGCCGCCGGGCTCGAGACCAAGGACGCGAAGAACGCCATAAACAAGTTCCTCCTGCAGGGCTCAGTGCCGGAACCGATACGGGTCGCGAGGCTCCTCGCCAGGGCCAGGCTGGAATCGTGATCGACTACCTTAGATCCATGTAAGGTTCGGCACAAAATTCATATCGATTGCCAGCCAAGTAACCATCCGGTTTGGAGATTCCGCCCTCGCTCTGCATCGAATGCAGGGGCACCAAGCACCTCTGCGGGCTCGCCTACTGTCCCGTGATGGTGAAGATGAACATCCAGCCCCTCAGGAAGGGCCTCTCCTCGGAGATTCAGGGCTCGAGCCCGCCCACCGTCTTTGTTGGGAGGATAGGCTACCCGAAGGTTCTAGTAGGGCCGATGATCCCGCCGGTCTTCGAGGACACCACCGCCTACGACATGCCGGAGCTCTGGCAGGATTACAGGGTGGACGACATCCTGCAGTTCAGGCTCTCCCTGGTGAGGGGCGTCACGCCCGTGGATGTCAAGGACGCGAAGAAGGAGACGCGGGTCGTGCAGACGCTCCAGGAGATGGCGATGGCCGCTAGGCCGATCGACTCCGAGATGACTCTGAAGAAGGAGCCCGGTTCCGCGGTACACCTGAACGAGCACATCCCGCCCTTCGGGCCGTCGGGCCGGATGCTGAACTTCAGCGTGAGCGGCAACATCAACGTCGACCACAGGATCGAGAAGGCATATTATGATCATGACCTGAAGGCCGTGCAGGCAGTGGTGGAACTTTACCGCCGCAACGTGCAGTTGTCGAAGATAATGCGGTCCTTCAGCGTCGGTTCCTTCGGAAAGGCAAGGCGGTTGGTACCGACTAGGTGGAGCATCACCGCGGTGGACGACATCGTCTCCAAGTCACTGATATCGGATGTCAAGATGCAGCAGGAGGCCGGCGAGTACCTGGTCTACACCAGGAAGGTGCACATGAACGCCTTCGTCGCGATAGTGATACCCGGTGCGTGGAGCTTTGAGTGGATCGAGGCATGGTTCCCCAACACAACCTGGAACCTGCTGCAGTACGGCGAGCCGGAGATAATGGGCGACAGCGAGGGGTACGGCGGTATAGATCATTATGCGCGGGTAGGCGGCTGTTATTACTCTGCGAGGCTGGCCGCGGCCGAGGGCCTCGCCGATATCAACAGGCAGGGCTCCATGCTGATGCTGCGCGAGATATACCCTGGCTTCAACATACCGCTCGGCGTCTGGTTCGTGCGCGAGCAGCTCAGGGCGATGCTCAAGACCGTGCCGCGGAGGTTCAGCAGCCTTGAGGACGCCCTGCAGTTCGCGATGAGCAACCTCACGATCCCGCTGAGCAGGTGGGTACCGAAGAGCAGGCTGCTCCGGGACGTGATGTACCAGAGGAGGATCAGCGAGTACCTTTGAAGATTGGAACACATATCCTGCTCGAAAGATTATATAGAAAGGCTGGCGAATTCCTGCCAATCGGGTTCGATCTTCTTCGAGTGGGGAATGGGTGATGGAGCAGAAAACCTTCAGGAACAGCGACACACTGCACAGGAGGAACAGCTACATCGCAACGCTGTTGCTCGTATCGCCGATCCTGTACACGCTTGCGACAGCGCCGGATACCTTCAACATGAGCTGGAACGAGGGCAGGGGCGGGTTCCTCTTCGCGATGGCGTTCATAGCTGCCGAGCTGATCGGAACCAAGTACGCAATCAGCTCGAAGCGGATGCTCGGCGTGCTGCCGCTCACCGGCGCCGTGATCGCATACTTCACACTGCTTGACTTTGGCCTCCGCGCCGGCATACGCGATGCATCATCTGCCTACAGCGTCAGGCTCATCGACAGCTGGGTCTGGATGTGGGACTTTGTGGTGCTCGCGCTGTACGTCGCGTCGGCGCTGACGGTGCTCTACGGCACCAGGTGGATAAGGATAGGCCCTGCTGCCCCGATCTACCTCGCGGGGAGCGCGATCATCCTCTCGCTTGATGCATTTTTCCCCTACGACACGCTGGGACCACTGCAGATGGTGGTTCCATACATGTTACAGGTCGATGCGTGGTTCATCAACACGCTCGGGCTGGGCGAGGCGATGGCGAGGAGCAACCTCATCATTCTGAACGGCCAGCACGGCTCGATGGCGCTGCAGGTCTTCTGGCCCTCCGCCGGCGTGCACAGCATGATAATCTACTCGTTGGTGATGCTGGCCTTCCTGCTGAAGATGAACATAGAGCCAAGGAGGAAGGCGATCTACTTCGCGATAGGCGCCACCGGCACAGTGATAGTCAACATGATCAGGATATTCTCGCTCTCGCTCTTCGCGCTGATGGTGAGCACCGATGTCGGCAGGTTCGAGGAGTTCCACTCGATCGCGGGCGAGATAATGTTCCTCCCGTGGCTGGCGGCGTTCCTCTTCATCGTGCTGCACGTGGAGAACAAGAGGGCAAGGCAAAAATTATCAACCAGCCAGTGATCTAGCGACCGTGGGATTCGCGATAAACCGTGGCCTTGGCGCCGGCGTTTACGGCATCACGAGGGTCTTCTCCGGCCTGGATGACCTCGTGATACTGGAGACAATCTTTGGCGGCAAGGATCGCCTAGCCTCCGTCCTAGAGAGCATGAATGTCAAGATCATCCACGGCGAGATCTACATGTACGTCGACG
>CAYJSN010000002.1:53656-103843 GCA_964373125.1 uncultured Nitrosopumilales archaeon
GAGTTCGTCGGGGAATGCCGGAAACACTCTTCCCGGCTGCACGTCAAGCAGCTGATGGACGGCATGGATCTCTATGATGAGCGCTACAGCTACGTGGACAGGCCGACCGAGATCGATGCCTACAGGGTCGTGGTCGAAGAGGCGCGCAAGCTCGGCATGAAGGAGGACGAGATCCTCGACTACCTCAGAGTGGACTGGATAACCGAGGAGGAGCTGAGGCGCCTCGTCGGCAGGCTGGGCATCACGGCCTGAGCTCAGGTCTGTTCCTCGTTCATGAATCCGGAGAGCGTCACCTGTCCCCTGCTGCTCACAAGCTCCGAGACCTTCACGCCGAGCCTCCTGACCAGCAGGCCGGTCTCCGCCAGCGCCTCCCCGAGGAGAACCTTTGCAGTGCTGGCGAGCTGATCCCTGCTCGTTGACGGCGATTTGAGGCTCCTTGACTTTGTCTTGATGCTCAGGTCGTCCAGCACGAGCATTATCCCGACCGACCTGAAGGAGAACCCCTGCTCGATGAGTGTCTTGTGCACATCGGCGCAGAGCGATTCCAGGTCGCCGAGCATCTCCTCCGGCAGGTTCGTGTTCTTCTTCAGCGTTGTTATCCTGCTGATCTCCTTCACGGATTCGCTCTCGACAACAGGTTCCTCGTCTACGCCCCTGCCGGCATTGTAAAGGTAAGTGCCGATCTTCCTCCCGAACTCCTTGGTCAGCGTGTAGACCTCGACCTTCTCGAGGTCGCCTATGGTTTTCACGTTCATCTCGCCCAGCCTCTCCGCGGTCTTCTTGCCGACGCCGATTATCTTGCCCACCGCTAGACCCGCGAGGAACGGCTTCACATCCTCTGGCCTGACAACCGTCAGACCGTCAGGCTTTTGAAAGTCGGACGCTATCTTTGCCACGAGCTTGTTCGGCCCGACCCCCACGGAAACTGAGAGTTTCATCTCCTGCCTCAGAGCGCCCTTCAACTCGCTGGCAAGCTCCTTCGCCCTTGCAAAATCACCACCAACCTTCTCGGTTACTTCCATGAATGCCTCGTCGATGCCGGCTACCTCAAGCTTCTCGGCATATCGCCTGAGGATGCTCATCGCCTTGTTTGAGAACTCCTCGTAATAGCCATGATCTACAGGCAGGAACACAGCCTCTGGGATGTTGTTCAGCCGGTCCTTCGCAAATTTGATCGGTATGCCTGACTTGACTCCGAACTCGCGTGCCTTGTAGTTTGCGGTGCTCACGGCGCCGCTGTCTCCTCCCCTTGCAGAGTAGACGCACACGACCACCGGCCTGCCCTTCAGCGCAGGATTTCTGATCTCCTCGCACTGGGCAAAGAAGTAATCAAAGTCGATGTGAAATATTATCCGCTTCCTTTCCGCTGTTCCCCCGGCGAGCGACATATGATAGATTTGCAAGCTCACTACTTTAGCTTAACCTTATCGTCTAAATACCTGATTCGGGAGTAAGGTAACGATGGAAGATCCTCCGGTGGCGGCGACGAAGGACGGCATAGTGATAAAGACGGAGAAGATGGAGGTCGATAACATCTATCCGTGCATCTACCAGGGACGGGTCTTTCTATTCTACAAGGACGAGAACCAGCTGCTAAACTGCTACGAGGTCGAGGACGAAAAGACAGCAGAAGCGATCAAGGCAAACCCGGATCCCAAACATGTAAGGTCGATTCTTGAAGAAGCTGCAAAGAAGCAACAGTAGGAACTGGCGAAGCTATGGACAATTAGTCCACCAAACTATTTATAGATCCTGCCTGAATAGCGTTGGTATGGCTGAACAGCAGACACGCAGCAAGGCAACAAACGAAGTCTTCATCGGAAAGAAGCCGCTGATGACGTACGTGACTGCAACCTTGGTCCAGCTGGCAAATGAACCAACTGTGATCATAAAGGCCAGAGGTCTGAGCATCACGCGAGCCGTTGACGTGGCACAGATAATTGTCAAGAGAATGGACTCTCTTGGCTACAAGATCGGAAACGTGAAGCTTGGTTCTGAGCAGATGCAGTCCCAGGACGGAAGAACAAGGAACGTATCGACGATCGAGATCGACGTCACACGAGCAAAGTAAGAAGGTTTTCTTACTTTCAATTTTTTGTTTCATCTTCATCCATCTTCGAGTAGGTTTCAACACATTTATTACTAGACTTTCTTCCTGCATGCGGATGGACCTGCGATTCATCTATGTTGCTAAGAGCGACCGCTGGAAGGAGACGCTGAAGGAGGAGTGGCACTATGTATACAGCATGACAAAGTTCTACCAGTGGTGGTTGAGGAAGAACTTCCAGCTCAACTACAAGGTGAGCGCCGATGTTCTTGTGGTCGTCAAGACCCCGCTGATGGCGCTGCGCTTCGGGATGCGCGACCTGATGAAGCACCACCAGGAGAAGGGGAAGGACAACTACCACTTCTACCTCTCCTACTTCAAGACACGCTTCACGGACTGCAGCGCTGGCTTCTTCGCCGACAACTTCGGCCTGATACTCTGGAAGAACTCTGAGGCGGGCGGGCATGAGAGGACAAAGTTCTTGGCGCTCGAGAACTGCGCCAGCGTCTCGCACGTGATCCTGCACGAGGTGGGGAGGCAGAAGGACTACGGCAAGGACTACAAGGAGCTCATCCACGAGCAGTGGGACAGGCACATTTACGGCAACGAGGACTACGAGTACTACAACGCGAGTTTCAAGAAGGTTTCGAAGAAGGACGAGTTCATGTTCGCCACGATGAAGATCCCGAAACCCGAAGCAGCGTGATCCCCCGGCCGGTTGTGGGAGAAAATCTTTAACACACGTTCCTGCTTCTATCGGTAGGATGAGTCCAATCACAGATGGGAGGGTTGAGCGGTACATCTACGGTATCCTACCCCGCAGTCCCGGCATCCTGCCGGAGCTGGAGGCAGCAGCCAGGCGAAGGAATGTTCCGATCGTGGGCCCGCTTGTGGGAAGGTTTCTTTACCTGCTGGCTAGGGTGTCGGGGGCCAGGCGCGTGCTGGAGGTCGGAACCGCGATCGGCTACTCGGCGATCTGGCTGGGGCTTGCCGTGAAGGAGAACAGGGGCAGGGTCATCACGGTGGAGATCGAGAAGGACCTTGCTGCCGAGGCTAGGAGGAACATTGCCAGGGCCGGCCTGCAGAGGATCGTGAGCGTGCTCGAGGGTGACGGCCTGAGTGTCATACCAAAGCTGAGGGGGAGGTTCGACCTCATCTTTATCGACGACAGCAAGCAGAACTACCCGCGGTACCTGGACCTGTGTGTAAGGAAGATGAATAGGAACGGGCTGCTGATAGCGGACAATGCGCTGTGGGGCGGCGAGGTCATGCGTGAGAAGAGGGGAGAGGAGGCCGATGCGATAGCCAAGTTCAACGAGATGCTGATGGAGAGGATGACCTCGGTGATAATACCCGCCAGGGACGGCGTGGCGATAGGCATGAAGCAGAACAGGCAGAACTGATCAGATACTGCCCTCGAGCAGCCCGCGGACAATGTCCTTCCTTTTTAGCTCGAAGCCTGCGGAGGTCTCGACGAGCGCGATCGCCTTCTTGAATGCTTCTTCAGTAGGGAAGTCCATCATCAGTGTGGCTATGTGCTCGATCTCCTTCCTGAAGTAATCATCGTAGTCCTTCGGGTCCTTGCCCGCATTTCTTATGATGGCATCGAACCGCGCCCTGAGCTCCGGAAAGTGTTCCCGCTTGAGCCCGTTCGACCCGAAGAACGACATACGGCATTATCTGCCTGTGCCGTTTTAAAACTCTTCTTGTGATCTGAGCTATGCAATCCTGATGCCTTCGGCGATGAAGCTTGCTCCGAAATAGAAAAGCACGGCGCCGAGCCCGAGCAGGATCATTGTGTAGTACTTGCTGCCGATGATCCTGACGCCCTTCTGCGCAAGGTGCGCCACCGATGTCAGCCAAGCGTAGTCCATCCATATGTGCGCGAGGAACATGAAGGCAAGCCCGGCGAACGACGCGAGCAGCAGGGCATCGGTTATCATCTTCATCCCTATGGTGAGCCACCATATGATGAAGAAGGGGTTGAGGGCCGAGAATATTATTCCCACCAGCACGGGGCTGTGCGCCGTCTGCACCTGTGTCTGGTTTTTCCTTCTCACCGCAGCAAGGACCTGCACTGCTGCAAAGATCATCAGTGTTATACCGCCGATGATGCTTATGCTTGGCCTGAAGGACGGAAAGATGTCGAGGCTCAGCACGCCGAACGCCAGCAGCAGGATCAGCGGGAGCTCGACGATCGTGTGGCCGTAGGAGCACTTCAGCCCGGTCCTGTAGCCATATTTACCACCATAGATCAGGTTTGCAAAGAAGAGCGGCCCCGGCGATAGCACGCCCGAGGTCGAGACAATTATAACAGTCGCGCCGAACTCAAGAAAGCCCATCGTCTCCGTATCCACTGCCCATAAAATCAACTTTTATGCCGCATGGCGTATGCTGTACGTCCGCGTCGCCGTGCGATAAGCAAAGCCTTATTACATTTTTGAGGCGAGCATCTCCGTGAAGATAATCCTCGACATGGACCCGGGCATAGACGATGCGGTAACATTGCTGGTTGCGCTCAACGCTCCCGGCGTCGAGGTGCTGGCCGTGACTGCCGCCAACGGCAACGTCAACGTAAACAAATCTGCCCGCAACGCCCTGCGCATCATCGAATCTGTCGGTAAGAAGATAGCTGTGGCAAAAGGTGCTAGCAAACCGTTGTTCAAGCGGCCAGTCCATGCAGAACACGTGCACGGGCGCGACGGCCTTGGCGGTGCCGACCTTCCCGGGCCGAGCGGCAAGCCGAGCGGCAAAGATGTCGTCAAACTCATCGAGAATCTCGTCAGGACGCACAAAAGGAAGGAGCTCTCGCTGGTGGCGACCGCGCCCCTCACGAACGTAGCGCTCCTGCTTGAGAAGGACCCATCGTTCGCAAGGAAGTTTGAGAGAATAGCACTGATGGGCGGCGTCTTCGGCCTCGTCAAGAATGCAAGAGGCAACATTACGCCATACGCGGAGTTCAACTTTTACTGCGACCCGGAGGCCGCTGACATAGTATTGAACTCGGGCGCCGAGCTCGTGGCAGCCGGCCTCGACGTCACGATGGACCCGCGATGCGCAGTAAGGAAAGTCATACTGCGAAGGATAAACCGGCTGGGTGGAAGAACGGCAGAGGTGGCAGCCGAGGTTTTATCGTATCCTGTGCGGAGGTACGGAGCCTTCCACGTTCACGACCTCTTTGCCCTGGCATCGCTGCTCCGGCCGGGTATCTTCAGGACGGTTCCGTGCAAGGTCAGTGTGAATACTTCTGGCCGGTTCAGGGGCAGGTGCATCGCAACGCCGGATCGCAGGAGCAGCGTGAAGGTCTGCTCGCATGTGGATTCTGCAAAATTCCTGCGGTTCCTGCTGGATGGTCTCACTGAACGCGGATCCTAGTCTGGAGCGCCTCGACCCTGCGATCCTTGACGTAGCGCATCAGCTCGTCGTAGCTAGGACTACCTCTAGTTTCTTCCTTCGTTGTCTTCAGCGCCGCGGCCACGTTGGCCATGAACAGAGATTCGATCTCGCCGAAGCCCTTCACCAGCAGCGCGGCAAACGCGCCCAGAAACGCGTCGCCCGCGCCAACCGTGTTCACTACGCCGAGGTCTAGTGCTGCAAGGTCGATGGCTGGTATCACGGCCGTCTTGCCGTCCCAGCACAGGGCACAGCCTTCACTGCCGAGTGTGGCGATGACGCGCCTCCCGCCGAGCATCTTCGAGAGCTCCAAGCAGGCCTTCGTGGCATCGTTGCTGCCCGTGAGAAGCGAGAGCTCCGACCTGTTGGCGACTAGGTAATCTATCTTCATGAGCAGATCCCTGAGGCGGTCGAGGCCCTCCCTCGCCAGCAGCCCCGGGCTCCAGAGGATCAACTTATCCATCTTCTTGGCGTTTGTTATCAGTGCACCGGCAACCTCGAGCGGCGGGTCTATGACCGTCATTATTCGTGAATCTTGTATTGCGCGCAGCGTGACGTCGTCGCTGGCCATCTCCTTCGTGATCATGTGGTTCGCCGCCTTGTATGTCATGATAACATTTTCTCCATTCTGGTCGACAACGATGTAGGCCTGCCCCGAACTCGCGTTGTCTATATTCCTGATGCATGATATGTCCACGCCTTCCTGCTGCAGGATCCTGATCTGTCTGTCGCCGATCTCGTCGTTCCCGAGCGCGCCTATGATCCCAACGTTATTCTTACCAAGTATCCTTGCAGAGGCCACGGCAACGTTGGCTCCCTTTCCTCCGGGCACGCTGATCACCTTTTTGGTCCTTATCTCCTCGCCCGGACTTGGAAATCTGTCCACAAATATGCTGGTGTCCCAGTTTATCGCCCCGCTCACGAGCTCAAGCGGCAGGTTCTAGCCCCTCCACAAGTCATATAACATCATTGCGAGCTCTTAAAAACGAATAGGTGCCATGCGACACTCCGTTACCGATGAGCTGGCCTGCCCTGCGTGCCGTTCCGATCTCAGGATAGATGAGATCAGCAGCAGGGGCGATGACTGCGTTGAAGGTTTCATCAATTGTGAGGCGTGCGGCAGAACCTATCCGATACTTGGCGGTGTCGCGATAATGATGAATGATTTTGCCGGCTATGCCTCGCAGAGGGCGAAGACGCTGGGCGGCTGGCTCCTCGAGAGCAGGAGCGATAAGATGAAGAGGTTCCTGAAGGAGAATGCTAGACGCGTAAGGAAGGCTCCGCAGGACAGGTACGAGGCGGGCGGCGCCTGGTTCGCGCCCTACCTCGAGATGCGCTCCCCACATTCGAGTGTGGACAGGCATTTTGCGGGCCTTGTGCGCGGACGTAATTTCCAAGACTTTTACAGCGAGGTCGCTCAATTGGTTACTGATAAGTTTGCAGCCGGCCGGACATGCCTGGAGGTCGGCTGCGCAACGGGAAACCTAAGCACGGAGATGACAGGGAAGCTTGGTTTTGTTTTCGGCGTCGACCGGTCCTTCGGCCTGATCAGCGAAGCCAGAAAGCGGAACCATACCAAGAAGGCCGAGTTCCTCGTTGCCGATTCGCTCGCGCCGCCGTTTCACGGCAGGACGTTAGATCTCGCGGTTTCGCTCAACCTTCTTGACTTGGTGAAGCCTGAAGCATTCCTTTCACATATACGTGACCTGCTGGTCGACGGCGGCTCGCTGGTGCTCGCAGACCCGTATGACTTTAGGGACGCAAGGGGAAACCCATGCCATCCTACGACGGCAAGGGTGTGCGAAAGCTTCTGGCGCAAACCGGGTTTGGCATAGATCGTAGTACAGCCAAGGAATCGTACATTCCCTGGGTACTCCGGATCCGCAAGCGCGCCTACCTGCTCTACTTTGCAGACTTGGTAATAGCCAGGAAGAACAGGCAACGGAAGAGACGATGACAATCCTGTTGCAGGTTCAGTAAACCCAGGCCCTGAGCGGCTCCCTGAGATGCTCCCTCAGCAGGTCGTACACCCTGCTGGATTTCTCTGTGTAAAACCACTTCTCGCCCGACTCGGTGTTGATGTTTACGCAGAACTCATCCGAGGTTCTCGTCACGAATGCAATGCGGTCTGCGCCGTCCTGAACACGCATGCCCTCGTCGTAATCGAGAGCGTCGAGCGCGCCGGGTATACTTCCCTGCTGCACCTCCTTCTCATCGACCACATAGGCAAATCCCCGCGCGCATTATATCAACCATGGGCATCAGTCCGAGGACAGGTTTTAAAGCGTGCCCGCAGTAGTGTGGTCGGATTGATCTCGATCTTCAACACAATGAGCATGTCCAAGGAGAGCTTCGAGCCGTTCAATGGTCCGAGGGCTGGCATATTCATCTGCGGGCCGACTGTCTACGACTACTCCCACGTGGGCCACGCGCGGCTCTTCACTGTTTACGACGTGATCGCCAGGCATCTTAGAGCCAGAGGATACGAGCCCTTCGTGCTGGTGAACCTGACCGATGTGGACCCGAAGGTCCTGAAGCGTGCGAAGAGCGAGGAAACAAACTTCAGGGCCGTGGCCGAGAAATTCACGACCGAGCTGCAGAAGGACTTGGAGATGCTCGGCGTGCAGACCATAAACTCTTTTGCACTGACATCAGACTACGTCGAGCAGGCAAAGGCCAACATAGGCGCGCTGCTCAAAGATGGTTTTGCCTACACCGCCAGCGGGAACGTCTACTTTGACACCGGCAGGATGCCAGATTACGGCAGACTTTCACACCAGAGCGTTGACGAGATGCGCCTGCGCCCGATCGATCTCGCACCGGGCAAGGCTGCAAAGCACGACTTTCTCATCTGGAACGGCAGGCACCACCTCGGCGTGAGCTGGGAGAGCGATTTCGGTCAGGGGATACCCTGGTGGCATATACAGGACAGCACGATCGCGCTGGCAAACCTCGACTCTAGGTATGAGATACACGGCGGCGCCAGGGAGCTGCTCTACCCGCACCACGAGGCACACCTGGCGCAGATGAAGGCGCTGACGAGGCACAACAGGCCGGTCAAGTACTGGACTCACACCGGGATCGTGAGTGTTGACGGCGCGAAGATGAGTAAGTCTCTGGGCAATGTAGTCAGGACCCGTGACGCAGTTAGAAAGTATGGTAGCGACACCCTGCGCATCTGCGTGCTGGCAAGGCATTACAGGGAGGACCTGGTATTCAGCGAAGACCTGCTCGCCAAGTGCGGCGAGGACGTTAGGCTCCTGCGTGGCGTGCTGGGGGAACTCGATGATGCCAAAGACGACGAACTTGACAACGAAGCAAAACACCTGATCGATGATTTCTACAGATCGATGGACGATGATTTTGATACGGCCAGCGCCATCAATGCGCTCCTGTCCCTGTGTAAAGACATAACAACAAGACGGATAAGGCCGAGCGGTAAGCTGAAGGATAACATCCATGCAATGATCGGGGTCCTCGGACTAAGGCCGGCATGATCGAGCAGATGGAGAACAACGAGAACAGCTTTGTTGCGCTCTGGAGCGACAAAGCCGTGCTCGGCTGCGCCACGCTCTATGCCAACTCTGTGATGAACGACGATCCGTTCTTCAACAGGCTGACCGACATAAAATGCAAAGATTTCTCCTCGATGCTAGACGAGGCGGAGAGAGAGTTTGCCGGGCGCGGCGTCCAGCCCTTCGTCCACTGCGCCACAAACGGCAGCCTGAAGGCCGAGCTGGAGAGGCGCGGATACACACTGCATGACACAATGCCGGTCCTGCTGCATGAGGGAATCTACAGGCTCAGGCACTCGGGCGACATCTCTGTGGAGAAGGTGATGAGGGGGAACCTCCGATCCTGGGTCGATCTTTTTGTTGCGGCCTTCGGGGCAGAGGACTGGAGGAGCGAGGTCGAGCGGAGGCTCGCGTCATCTTTCGACAACCTTGAGCTCCACCTAGCCTATGTGAAAGGATCGCCGGGCGGCTGTGCCGCGCTCTTCGAGAAAAATTCACTGCTGGGACTGTACTGTCTTGGCGTGCTCCCGGCCTACAGGAAGACGGGCATGGGGACGGCGCTGCTCGCGGTGGGAGCGGAGGCCGCCCGAGCCAGGAACGCAAAGCTCCTACTCCAGACGTTCCAGTCGGAGGGCCTCGTCAGTTATTATGTAAAGCGCGGATTTACGCAGGTCTACAGGAAGGAGGTCTACACGCTCAGGCCTTTCGCTTCCTCAGCAGCGCGGCAAAGATGAACGGCAGCAGCGATGTCGCCTCGCCGTTTATCGTCGTCTGCTTGGCCTTCTTGCGCACCTTTCCCCAAGATATTGCTTCTCTAACGACGGCACCGCTCAGGCTGCCGTCGTACTCTGGTGCGGTAGTTATGTAAACAGCATAATCTAGTCCGCCCCTGAACTGGTTCCACCAGAGCGTGTGGTGCTTCGATATCCCGCCCCCGATCATTATCGCGCCCGACCTCTTTGCCTCGAAGACGATCTCCGAGAGTTTCTCCGAATCACGGAGCAGGTTCACGCGAAAGTTTCGCTGCCTCTGGGAGAAGAGCCAGATCTGGCTGCCCACGGCCCCGTCCATGATGCCCGGCACGAAGACCGGTACTTTCTTCCTGCTGGCCCAGTAAAGGAACGACGAATCCTTGTTGATGTACCTGCCCAGCATCTCGCACATCTCATATGTCGCCAAATCCTTCTTTCCCTGCCTGTAGGTGCGGGTCAGGAACTGCTGCATCTTCTTCTCGATGAGCGGGCCGTAGCTGCCCATCGGTACTAAGACATTACCGAGCCTGTGTATCTTGCTGTCAGCCAGTTTTTTGTCGTCGAGCCGAAAGTCGCCCTCGTAGTAGCTGGAGTAGGCCCTAGCTATGTCGTGGTCAAGAGCCCCGCAGGTTGTGATCACAGCATCAACCAGCCCGAGCCTGATCATGTCTTTTATCACGCCGCGCAGCCCGGTGGAGATTATCGACCCTACGAAGGAGACGAACTTGACACATTGTTTATCGTCGATCATGTCGCGGATGATCTGGACTCCCTCGGCCAGGTGCCTGGAGACGAAGCCGCCCGACTCGGACATCTGCTCGAATATCGCGTCTATGTCAGTATTGCCGTCGATGCTGATGTCCTTCACGCGCCTGGCAAGGTACTTCATCGGTGCATCTGCTTGCAGGCCCAGTTATAAATTGCTGGCTGTGGGAAAAGATTATTTTATGCGACAAGTTCTCCTAGCACGTGCGAAAGAAAGTCAAGGTCGCGATAGCGGGCGTCGGCAACTGCGCCTCCGCGCTCGTGCAGGGAACCAGGTTTTATTCCGACAACAAGGAAGACGCGATCGGGCTTGCGGCCTACAGCCTTGGCGGGCTGGAGCCGGATGATCTCGAATTTGTTGCTGCGTTCGATGTTGCCGACACCAAGGTAGGAAAAGATCTCTCCGAGGCAATATTCGCGAAGCCGAACAACACGCTGAAGATCAGCGATGTTGAGAATACTGGCATCAGGGTAGAAAAGGGCGAGGTCCTCGACGGCCTGGGCAGGCACCTCAGCACCGTGGTCAGGGCCTCCGATTCATCGCCAGTCAGTGTTGCAAAAAGGTTGAAGGAGACCGGCGCGGAAGTCCTGATAAGCTATTTGCCGGTCGGGAGCACCAACGCCACAAGATACTATGCGGAGCAGGCACTGGAGGCGGGCGCCGGCTTCATCAACGCCATACCTGTATTCATCGCATCAAATGCAAAGTGGCAGCAGGCGTTCACCGCAAAGAACCTCCCTGTGGCGGGGGACGACGTGATGAGCCAGCTCGGCGCCACCGTGCTGCACAAGACCTTGGTGAAGCTCTTGGTCGACAGGGGCGTGAAGGTCGACGAGACGTATCAACTGAACATCGGCGGCGACACCGACTTTTTCAACATGCTCGACGAGGAGCGGCTGGAGGACAAGCGGGAGAGCAAGTCAAGCGCGGTCAGGGCGATGATCCCCTACGAGGTTCCGATGCGCATAGGCCCGAGCGACTTTGTGGGGTTCTTGGACAACGAAAAGGTATGCTATGTCTACGTCAAGGGCAGGTACTTCGGCAACACCCCGGTCGAGATAAACGTCAAGCTTAACGTGATCGATGCATACAACAGCGCGGGCGTGATGATCGATGCCGTAAGGGCGGCGAAGATCGCGCTCGACCGTTCTATCTCGGGCCCGCTGGTCAGCGTCTCGGCCTACTGCTTCAAGCATCCGCCCCAGCAGATGTCCTACGTGGATGCCAAGAAGGCGTTCATGGAGTTCGTTGAGGGGAAGCGCGAGCGCTGAGAAAGCCGGCTAGAGCGAGCGGTAGAGGTCGCTCCGATAGTCCTCGAACCGCATCCTGCGTATCCTCCTGGCCTGCTCCAGGTCTACGTCCATGACCA
The DNA here is from genome assembly GCA_964373125.1 of uncultured Nitrosopumilales archaeon. Taxonomy (GTDB): domain Archaea; phylum Thermoproteota; class Nitrososphaeria; order Nitrososphaerales; family UBA213; genus CAYJSN01. The sequence continues at coordinate 65,499 of CAYJSN010000002.1, forward strand.
CGAGTTGCTCGTTCACCGATGCCACCGAGGTCTGTGGAACAGCAACGTTGGCCGCCTTGTCGTATGCAAAGTCCACGACGATGCTCCTGCCCCCGAAGACCTTGTTGCATGCGTTCGGTGCAGCGACCGGGATCCTGTTCTCCAGGGCCCTAGCCTGCACGTAGATGTGCCACGGTTCGATGCCCTCCTTCCTTATCCTGGACGGGAAGAAGAGCAGGTCGGCCCCCTTGAGCGCAAAGGCCCTGGCTATCTCCGGGAATACCACATCATGGCATACGCCCACGCCGAACCTGAAGTTCCCGGCCTCGAACACCTCCAGCTTCGTGCCTGCCCTGACCTTCCGCTTCTCCTCACCGAAGGGATGGATCTTGAGCTGCCTCCCTAGGATCCTCCCGTCGCTGCCTATGACCGGGCATGAGATGTAGGAATGCTCCCCGCCCTGTGCATCGCGCATGCTCTCGACAAAGGCCCCCGCGATCACCACCAGCCCCGCCTCGCTGGCCAGGCTGGCGAGCTTCCTGAGGTCGTGGTCGAAGTTCTTTATGGGCCTGGGGTACCACTGTTCGGGCAGGCAGACTATATCCGGCTCGGTCACCCCGGCGTTCTTCACGAGCCTTGCCACGTGCTCCATTGCCTCCTTCTCATCCTTCTGTAACCGGAGCTGCAGGAGCGCGACTCTGACCATGATACATACCCCGGGCCTTGGCTAATTAATTGCTCTCTCAACTCTATATAAGGTGCCACCTCTTGGATATCGCTAGCAAAACCTGTGCCCGGTCTGCCAATTGCGAGCTCCGTAAACTAGGGTGAAAACCAGAAACCGGCCCGCCTGAAACCATTCGGACTTTTGCTGTAGAATTATTCTTCTAGTTGTCAAGCGTTCTTGTCATGCAATCATTATCTTCGCAACTTCGATTCTATGTGAGATGGTTCACATCAAGAAGGTGGAGATCTACGGCTTCAAGTCATTCGGCTACCGCAACATAGTAGTCAACATGGAGAAGGGGATGGTCTGCGTCACGGGCCCGAACGGCTCCGGGAAGAGCAACATCCTCGACGCCATAATCTTTGCGCTGGGCGAGAACAGCCCCCGCAACCTGAGGGTCGACAAGCTGCATTCGTTGTTTCACGACACCGGCGCCGAGGGGAAGGTTCACAAGCTCGTCAGGGTCAGCGTGTCACTCGACAACACCGACAGGGGTGTACCCCTCGACTCCAACACGGTCACGATAACGAGGGAGATGCCGCAGGAGGGGGAGAGCGAGTACCTGCTGAACGGCAAGAAGGTTCCTAAATCTACGATAACCGACCTGCTGGAGGTCGTGCGGGCCGCCCCGAGCAGGCTGAACGTGGTGCAGCAGGGCATGATAATGAGGATAGCCGAGCTGAACTCGGAGGAGCGCAGGAAGATAATCGAGGACATAATGGGCCTCTCATACTTCGACAAGAAGAAGGAGGAGGCCATGGCCCAGCTCACCGAGGCCGACAGGAGGCTTGAGGTGGCTATGGCCAGGATGGGCGAGATAAGGAAGCGCATCGACGAGCTGGAGGAGGAGCGCAACGACCAGCTCAGGTTCGAGCACCTGGAGCAGGACATCCGGCGCCTGAAGGCGATCAAGATCTCAAATTCAATCAGGGAGGCAAGGGAGCGCCTGACCACCCAGAAGGACGTGCTTGCGCAGCGGCAGTCCGAGGCCGAGGCCCTGGGCAGGGAGCTGGAAGGCGTGAAGACCGAGCTCTCCAAGCTGGAGGAGGAGCGGAAGAAGTTCCTGCAGCAGGTCGACGTTACAACCAAGTCAAAGGCCGAGGTTGATACCAGCATCTCCGGCCTGATAGTCAGGTTCGAGCAGCTCAAGGCATCGGTGGCAGCGGCCGAGCAGCGCCTGAAGACGATCGGGGAGACGATACCCGCGATGATGAAGGAGAAGGAGTCCATGAAGAAAAATGCATCAGAGATGGGCACCGGGATCGAGGAGATAAACGCCAGGATAAGAGCCCACGAGGAGCGCAGGAACACGGTTTCATCGGAGCTCCAGAAGCTCAGCGACCAGATCGGCGAGCTTGTGAAGAAGCAGGCCGCGGTCAGGGAAGAAGAAACGCGGCTCGAGCACGAGCTGGGTGGCCTGGAGGAGCGCAAGGGCAGCATCAGCCTTGCCATAGCCACGAACAGCGAGCGGGCAAGGATCACGTCCACGATGCTCGATTCCAACGCGAAGCGGCTGGAGCAGATAACGGCCGAGCGCCAGAAGCTGCAGTCAATCGTTGCGAGGCTGCAGGGCTTGGGGCAGGAGGAGCAGGCGAAGATAACCTCGCACGGTGAGACAATCCGAAGGCTTGCCGGCAGAAAGTCAAGGACGGAGCAGGAGGTCGAAACGGCATCTGCGATGCTTGAAAAGGCGGGGGAGATGGCCGCCAGGTACGAGACGAGGATCAAGATAGCAAAGGATTCGCACAGCGAGGACTACGCTATAGCCACGTTGCTGGATAGGTCGAAGGATTTCGGCATCCTTGGCACGGTTCAGCAGCTGATAGGCTGGAAGAAGGATCACGAGCGCGCCGTGCTGGCAGTGGCTGCATCGTGGATGAAGGCGCTGGTGGTCAAGGACGTGGGCAAGATGATGAGAATACTCGAGCACGCAAGGGAATCAAAACTGCCGTTACTCAGGATGATCCCACTCGATGTCGTGAAGATGATGGGCGACGAAACCAGCAAGACAATTCCCACAAATGAAACCGGCACGGAGGGCGCGATCGGCTTCCTCGCAGACTTTGCAACTTCGAACCTGACGCAAAACCTGGCCAAATTCATCTTCAGCGATGCGCTGCTGGTCGAGTCCACCAACGCGGCATACGAGCTCTCGAAGCGCGGGTACAGGACCGTAACGCTCGCGGGCGAGCTCTTCGAGCCGAAGGCAAGTGCGGTGGTGCTCGACCTGAACACCAGGATAACTGACCTTACCAAGACGATCCTGCTCGGCGAGTCGGTCGGCGACCTGAAGTCATCTCTGGATATGCTCAGGAAGCTCATCGCAAAGAAGAAGGAGGCCGTAAGGAACATCGAGAACAGGATCGCGCAGGCCGAGGCAGAAAACGTCGAGGCCCAAAAATCTCTGACATCGGTCGATGCCCAGATCGAAAACGTCCAGGTGTCGGTCCAGCGCTTCACGAAGACTTTGGAAGAGATCAGTTCAAGGATAGCCTCGCTCAGGGCCGAGCAGCACAGGATCGGCGATGCCATCAGGAAGCTGGAGGCGGAGCGCGAGGAGGTCGAGGCAGAGGTCCGCGGGATCAGGGACAGGATCGGCGAGTTCGGGAGCCAAGCCATCGCCAGGTCGGTGGACGGGCTCAACATGCAGAAGACCGAGGTCATCGCAAGGCTCGAGGGGATAGAGCGGGAGATGCGTGAAGAGTTCATGGTCCTCTCCTCTAGGAAGGCCGAGGTCGATACGCTGCTGAAGCGTGCCGGTGACATAGACTTGGAGATAGCACGGCTGAAGCAGGAAGCAAAGGAGAAGGCAGAGACGATGCGCGGCTCAGGCGGTGAGATGCAGGAGCTGGAGGCTCGGCTTAGGGAGACGAGGGACAGGGAGCAGCAGATAATCGATACCTCCGGCAACTCAGTTGGCATACTTCAGGAGTACGACTCGAAGATCAAGGTACACTCCGATAACGAACGGAGGCTCTCCAGGCAGCTGGCGAGCGTGGAGAAGGACATCGCCCTGAGCACCAAGGAGATAAACGACCTGACCTTGAGCGAGGCAAAGCTGCTGGCCGAGCTCTCCGAGCACGGGTACCGCGACCTCCAGGAAGGCTTCAGCACCGACATCGCGGTTGTCGAGCTCGTGAGAGAATATGACTCGATCAGGGGGTCGATAAACCAGCTTGCAGACAAGAGCTACGTGCAGATAATCGACGGATATAGAGGAATGTCGTCCAGGAAGAACCAGCTCGAGTCGGAGCGCAACTCGATCGTGCGGTTCATCGAGGACATAGAGAAGGAGAAGAAGCAGATCTTCATGGGGGCCTTCGAGAAGGTCGACAAGGACGTGCGGCACGTCTTCTCGACCATGACCGGCGGGGACGGCTCGGCGTGGCTCGAGATCGAGAACCCGGACGATGTGTTTGCGAGCGGGCTGACGCTGCTGGCGCAGTTCCCGAACAAGCCGGCGAGGGAATCAACGGCCCTCAGCGGCGGGGAAAAAACTATAACGGCGACCACCTTCCTGCTCGCGCTGCAGTCGCTCAAGCCGTCGCCCTTCTACCTCTTCGACGAGATCGACGCCCACCTCGACGCGCAGAACACCGAGCGCCTGATGAAGATCATGCAGGAAAAGTCAAGGGGGGGCCAGATAATAACCGTGACACTGAAGGACGCGATCGTTGCATATGCTCAGCTGGTGCACGGCGTCTATGCCCGCAACGGCGTCTCCCAAGTCATAAGGTACAGGTCTTCGACCATCCCGGTGGCCAGCTGATCCTAACCTTTCTGTTCGTAGAGGAAGCAGGAGACCAGGTGCGACTGCTCTGCTTCAATCAGTTTAGGTTCTGTTTTGCAAACGTCCATCGCGTAGGGGCACCTGTTGTAGAAGTTGCACCCCGTGCTTGGTTTCTCTGCTCCTGTCTCGGTCTTTATTCTGACCGTCTTCTCCTTCAGCCTGTTGGCAGGATCAGGCTCAGATATTGCGTCTATCAGAGCCTGCGTGTAGGGATGGAGCGGGTTTAGCAGGACCTTGTCGATGGGGCCCATCTCGACGATCTTGCCCAGATACATTACAGCTATATCCTCTCCGAGGTACCGGGCCGTTGAGAGGTCGTGGGTTATGTAGAGGTACGTTATGCCGTGCTGCTTCTGCAGGCCCTGCATCAGCTCGAGGATCTCGGCCCTGACCGAGATGTCCAGCATCGAGACCGGCTCGTCGGCCACTATGAGCTTCGGTTTCATTATCAATGCACGCGCGATCGCAACGCGCTGCCGCTGCCCGCCGGAGAGCATGTGCGGGTATCTATATGCGATCTCGGAGGCAGGCTCGAGCTTGACCTCCTTCAGAGCTTTGAATACTGCCTCCTCCTGCTCCTTCCTGGAGCCGATCCTGTGGACCGTCAGCGGCTCCATCACTATCTCCATTATTCGCATCCTGGGGTCCACGGAGGCATACGGGTCTTGGTGGACCATCTGGGCGTTCAGCCTGAACTTCCTGAACTCCTCCCTCCCGAGCTTGGTGATGTCCTGTCCGTCGAAGAACACAGCACCGCTGTCGGGCTCTATTGCTCGAAGGATCAGCCTTGCGACTGTTGTCTTGCCGGAGCCGGATTCACCGGCAAGCACGAAGACCGAGCCCTTCCGGACGCCGAAGCTGACGTCGTCCACGGCTTTTACTATCTTCTCCTCGCCGGCGCGCATCATCTGGGTGAAGGTGCGCTGCACCCTGAACCATTTTCTTAGCGATCTCGCTTCGACAAAAAATCCGTCGGAGACTTGCATAATTTTACCTGCAGAAGGGCTCCGCAGAGATATATCTATTGCTGGTGCTTCTCATCGTAGAGCCAGCACCTGACAAAGCCGTCCTTGTTCTGTATGGCTGGCGGGTCCTGTTTGCAGATCTCCATCGCGTGCGGGCACCTGTCGTAGAACCTGCATCCCTGCAGGGGGTTGAGAAGGTTCGGGGGCGATCCCTTCACGTAGAAGAGCTTCTTCTCCCCCCTGAGGCGCGGTATCGCTGCTATCAGCGCCTGCGTGTACGGATGCTTTGGCTCGCGGTAGACCTGCTCAGCGGTTCCGAACTCTATGATCTGGCCAGCATACATGACGCCCACCTTCTCGGCAATTTCTGAAACAATGGCCAGGTCGTGCGTTATCAGCATTATCGTCATCCCCTCGCTCTTCAGCTTCTTCAGCAGGTTGATTATCTGCGCCTGCACCAGGACGTCTAGTGCCGTTGTCGGTTCATCCGCGATCAGGAAGTCAGGCTTCAGCAGCAGAGCCATGGCTATCACGATCCTCTGCTTCATCCCGCCGCTCAGCTCGTGCGGGTACCTGTCTATGACGCTGGGGTCTAGGCCTACCTGCTTCACAACTTCTACAATGCGTTCCTGTATCTTTTCCTTGGGAAACCCATGGTGTTCCAGCGCCTCCGTCAGCTGGGCCTTCACGCTGTAGACCGGGTCCAAAGCATTCATCGCACCCTGGAAGACCATCGCTATGTGCTTCCACCTGAACTTATGGTTGAACTCGTGCTCGCTCACGGAGAGTATATCTGTCCCACCCAGAATTATCCTGCCGCTCACGATCTTGCCGGGAGGCTGGAGCATCCGCACCATGGACATACCGAGCGTGGATTTGCCGCAGGCCGATTCTCCGGCTATGCCGATGGACTCGCCCTTCTTCAGCGCGAAGCTGATATCATCAACTGCCCTGACCGTGCCGCTGCTGACAAAGTAGTATGACTTGAGGTTCTCGACGGCCAGGCTCTCTTCCAACGGCTGTAATTCCTCGGCAGAGTATATTACTCTACGCTCCGCGCAGGAAGGCCGCGATGAATATCACGGCAAAGGACATCACAAAGACCGAGATCATCAATACCCTAGTCTGTCTCAGCATCGAGGCGCATATTGAACAGGAGCTCTGCATCGGCTCTCCCTGTATGTGGACTGCCAGGTGCGAGACGATCCTGGGGGCCAGGCGCAGCGTGACCACGGCAGCGGTTACGATCATCGCGACCACGATGATCATCTTTGCAGTGAGGGATATCCCGTAGGCCGTGCCCACAAAATCTTGGAGCGTTGCCACCTGGTTCACAACGAAGACGCGGTAAAGACCTGTACCAACGATGATCCCGATGCTTATCCACACCAGCCTGAGGAATGACGGCATCGCGCGGCTCATCAGCCTGCTCCGGTTGGTGAGGTCGACGAGCTTCAGGTTCGGCATCAGTATCATCAAGTTGAAGCCCAGTGCTCCGATCCAGACAGCCACGGCGCTCAGGTGCAACCAGTGCAGGATCAGGCTGAGCGGCATGCAGGTTCTTGCACTGTCAGGGAGTTAAAGCTTTAAGCGCTCACTTTCTTCGCGGGCTGGAAATCTTAAAAGGGAGCCGCCCGCTGTTAGGGCGCTGTGGACATTCGCAGGACACACTACACCAGCGAGCTCAACGATTCGCTCGTCGGGAAGAGCGTGAGGATAGCAGGCTGGATCGAGGACCTGCGCGAGCTCGGCTCCATAGTCTTCCTCACCGTCCGCGACGTCAGCGGCGCGGCCCAGGTGGTGGCAACGCCAGAACAAATACTGCTCTCGCCCGGGGACAAGATCCCTCGGCAGAGCGTCGTGGCAATCTCAGGCGTGGTGCAGAAGAGCAAGGCCAAGGCCTTCCCGGTCGAGGTCAAGGCCGGCGAGGTCAGCGTCCTCTCGGTTGCAAAACATCCTCTGCCGGTTGACCCGACAGGCAGGGTCGGCTCCTCGATCGACGCCAGGCTCGACGCCCGGGCGCTCGACCTCAGGAACCCGGCGGTCATGTCGCTCTTCAAGATAAGACACGAAGCGCTCCAGTCGATAAGAAGGACGCTCGCGCAGCAGAAGTTCGTCGAGGTCAATACCCCGAAGGTCATAGGGAGCGCCAGCGAGGGCGGTGCCAATCTATTCTCGTTCGAGTACTTCGGGAAGCGGGCCTACCTCGCCCAGAGCCCCCAGCTCTACAAGGAGCAGCTGACGATGGCCCTCGACCGGGTCTTCGAGATCGCCTCCTACTACAGGGCCGAAAAGTCGCACACGATAAGACACCTGAACGAGTTCGTGAGCATCGACATCGAGGCCGCCTTCATGGACGCCGAAGACGTGATGCAGGTCGCGGAGCTGGTTGTAAGGAACGCTCTGGCCGACCTGAAGGAGCGGTGCCCTGGCGAGCTGGAGCAGTTAGGAACAGAGGTCACGGTGCCGTCCCTGCCGTTCGAGCGTGTGACCTACGCGCAGATACTGGCCGACCTAGCCAAGGACGGCATAAAGCTAGAGTTTGGCGAGGACCTGCCTGACCATGCACTGAGGGTGCTCGGCGAGAGGCGGAAGGGCTACTACTGGATAGTCGACTGGCCGCTCAAGCTCAAACCGTTCTACATACACGAGAAGGAGGGCGATCCCAACCTATCGTGCTCCTTCGACCTCCAGTACGGCTTCCTCGAGCTGGCATCAGGCGGGAGGAGGCAGCACGACGTCAGCAAGCTAAGAGATCGTCTAAAGGAGCAGGGACTGAACCCGGACGATTTCCGGGATCACCTGAAGGTCTTCGAGTGGGGGATGCCGCCGCACTCGGGGTGGGGGCTGGGGTTCGACCGGTTCATAATGGCCGTCTGCAACGCGAAGAACATAAGAGAGGTCGTGCTCTACCCGCGGGACACCGAGAGGCTGGCTCCCTAGATCGCAAAGGACCGCGCAGCTAAGGTTATATCGTTCGCGCGCAAAATTCCATCATGCCGGGGTGCACCATCTGCGGCGGCAGGTTTGCCGAGCACACCTGCGCGTTTTGCGGCCGGCAGGCATGTTCCTCCTGCCTCGACGTTGAGGTGAGGAAGTGCATCAAGTGCAACAACCGGACGACGGTTCCGCTTGCCAGATTTGTCAGGCAGAATATGATCCTGGTCGTCTTCCTCGGCCTGATCTGGATATTCGTGGTCTATCCGTTTCCGTTCCTCTCCTCGCTGGGATACGAGATCGATATCTCAGTGATGCAGCCGGTGCTGATCGCCACGCTGGTCATAGTTATACCGTTCATATTCATGTTCAAGGCCTGGCAGAAAAGGCCGCCCAGATAAGGTGTTAGGTACTTAGCTCTGAAAGGATCGCCCTTGTGACCTCGTCGGTTTTGTTGCTGCCGCCGATGTCCGGCGTCCTTATACTCTTCTTCAGCACATTCACAACGGCGTCCTCGATCCCGACAGCTGCATCCCTGCACTTCTTGTCGCTGTTCTTTATCGAGAGCCAATCCAGCATCATCCTTGCCGAGAGTACGAGCGAGAGCGGGTTCGCGATGCCCTTCCCGGCTATATCTGGGGCGGAGCCGTGCACCGGCTCGAAGATCGCAAAGTTCTCCCCGATATTTCCTGAGGGCGCGATGCCAAGGCTGCCCACGACCTGGGCCGCCTCGTCGGAGAGTATGTCCCCGAAGAGGTTGGTGGTGACCAGGACATCGAACTCCTCCGGATTCCGTATGAGGTTCATCGAGCACGCGTCGACCAGCATCTCTGAGAACTTTATCTCAGGATACTTCGCTGCCACCTCCCTGCAGGCAGCGACAAAGAGCCCGTCTGTCTTCCTCAGCAGGTTTGCCTTGTGCACCGCAACAACGCTCCGCTTCATGTTCCTGAACCTGGCGATCCTGAAGGCATAGTCGGCGATCCGCATCGACGCCTTCCTGGTGATGAGCCTCACCGCAAAGCTGGCGTCCTGCATCTCGTACTCTAATCCAGCATAGACGTCCTCGGTGTTCTCCCTGACGATGACGAGGTCTGTGTTCTCCTTCAGCGCGGGTATGCCAGGGTAGACCTTGGCCGGCCTCACATTTGCGTAGAGGTCGAGCTTCTGCCGCAGAAATACTATGACATCGGCCGCGCTCTGCCCGACCGGCGCCTTCAAACACACGTCTGATTTGCGTATTGTCTGGAAGCTCTCCTCCGGCAGCGCCTTTCCGGTCTTCCGCACGCTCGAGTCTCCCGCCTCGACCTCGGTTACCTCGAAGCTCAAGCCGTACCTGTCCTGGACCCGCTCGAGAACGGACAAGGTTGCCCTGGACTGCTCCGGCCCTATGCCGTCTCCTGGAATCAGTGCTAACCTGTACATCTGGATCTACTTAGACTGTGTAGCCGTGGAGTTCCTTATCCTTATCGATTATCTTCTTCAGCATTATGCGGTTCAGGCCGTTGATCATGGCCTGTACGCTGGCTATAACAATGTCCTCGCCAGCCGCCCTGGCGGAGGCCACATGGCCGTACCTGTCCTCCACCTTGATGCTGACCTCGGCAAGGGCGTCGGAACCACCAGTAATGGATTCCAGCCTGAACTCCTTGAGCCTGACGCTCGCGAGCTCGTTCGTGATCTTTTGTATCGCCTTGAGCGCAGCATCGACAGGGCCCAGCCCGGTATCGGCCGCCACGAACTCCTTGCCCTCGATCGAGAGCCGCACCGACGCTGTAGGCACTACATTCATGCCTGTGGTCACCACAAAGTCGGTCAGCCTGACCTTCTCCTCGATCCCCGCCTGGCGCATCACCTGCGAGGTAATGGCCAGTAGGTCAGCATCAGTTATGTGCTTGCCCTTGTCGCCGAGGTCCTTGACCTTCCCGACGATCGCCTTGAGCTCCTCGCTGGATGGCTTGAGGCCGTATTCTTCCAGCATTGCAGCGACTCCGTGGGCGCCGGCGTGCTTGCCCGCCTCGAGCCAGCGCTTCCTTCCCACCAGCTCCGGGCTTATCGGCTCGTAGGTCAGCGGGTTCGATAATACTCCATGTGTGTGGATGCCCGACTCGTGGCCGAATGCGTTTGCGCCCACGATGGCCTTGTTCGGCTGGACGATCACGCCGGTCAGGCTTGAGACAAGCCTCGACGTTTCGTAGAGCATCTCGCTCTTGATGTGCGTCTTCTTTCCGTAGAGGCAGTGCAGTGCCATTACAAATTCTTCCAGCGATGCGTTGCCGGCCCGCTCTCCGATGCCGTTGATGGTCACGTGCGCGCATGATGCACCTGCTTCCACCGCGGCGATCGAGTTGGCAACTGCGAGCCCGAAGTCGTCGTGGCAGTGAATGCTTATGGGGACGTTCACAACCGAGCGCAGCTCGGTGATCAAGTTGCGGATGTAGATCGGCGTCGAGTACCCCACGGTATCGGGCACATCGATCCTGTCAGCGCCGGCATCGACGACGGCCTTGTAGACCTGCTTGAGGAACTCCCTGTCGGTCCGCGTCGAGTCCTCGGCGGAGAACTCCACCAGCAGCCCGTGCGCCTTGGAGTACTCTACCGCTTCAACAGCTTTACGCAGTGCCTCCTCCCTCGGTATCTTGAGCTTGTACTGCAGGTGTATGTCCGATGTTGCGATGAAAGTGTGGACGTACTTCAGGCCGCACTCTATCACGGCATCGATGTCCTTCTTCTCGGCCCTGGCTAGGCCTGCCACCTCGCAGGAGAGTCCCTGCTTTCCGACCATGCTAACACCTTCCTTCTCGCCCTGGGATATAATCGGGAATCCGGCCTCGATGACATCCACCCCCAGCTTGTCTAGCTGGACGGCGATCTTGAGCTTGTTCTGCGGCGTTAGCGTGACGCCCGGCGTCTGCTCGCCGTCCCTGAGGGTGGTGTCGTATATCCTGACGAATTCTTCCTTGCTGTTACTCATACATTACACCCCTCGGCAGCGCCGAGACCCCGGTTCTGGCAAGCTGTATCACTCCGTAGTGTTCGACAAGGCCCTTGAAGGCGTCGATCTTGTCCGGGGTGCCCGTGATCTCCACCATCAGGGAGCCCTTGCTCGTATCTACGATCTTGCCCCTGAAGACAGTGGCAAGGTTTATGATCTCCATCCGGGAGGTCGGGTCTACCGCTTTGAGTTTTATGAGCGCGAGCTCCCTGTACACCGTCCGGTCCACCGGCAACCGTGTAACCTCTACGACGTCGATGAGCTTGCGCAGCTGCTTCACCAGCTGCTCGGTCGTGTGCTCGTCGCTGTCTACAGTTACAGTGATCCTGGAGAGGTCCCTCTGCTCGGTCGGGCCCACGGAGAGGCTCTCGATGTTGAAGTTCCTGGCCCTGAACATGTTGGTGACCCTGAAGAGCACACCAGGCTTGTTCTCCACCAGCGCGGATATAACGTTCCAGCCCATTCGTTCCACCTACGAGGCCAGCACCATGTCCTTGAGGCCGGTTCCGGGTATCACGAACGGCAATACGTCTTCCTCGGGGTCTATGGGTATATCTATGACAGTCGCAACATCGCTCTTCAGCGCAGTCCTCACGGCCTTATCAAGCTCCTCCATCGACTGCGCGCGGATGCCCTGGGCTCCGTAGGCCTCTGCTACCTTCACAAAGTCTGGCATCTTCTTCAGGTCTATGCCGATCATCCTCTTATCGTAGAACATCCTCTGCCACTGTGCAACCATCCCCAGCGAGGCATTGTTCATCAGGAAGACTATGACCGGCAGGTGCTCCAGCACAGATACAGCGAGCGAGTTCTCGGTCATGTTGAAGCTCCCATCCCCCGCTATGTCGACCACCGGCACCTCCGGCATTGCGGCCTTTGCCCCGATCGATGCCGGGAAGCCGAAGCCCATCGTTCCCAGGCCGGTCGAGCTGAAGAACGTCCCAGGCTGGATGACGTCAAAGTGGAGCGAGGTCCACATCTGGCACTGCCCCACCTCTGTTGTCACGATCGCCCCCGGCGGCAATAGCTCTCTCAGTTTTTTCAGCGACTTCCTTGCTGTTATCTCTCTTGGATGATCCTTCACTTGGCTCTGGAACTGCTCCCTGACTTCCTTGATGTGCTTCACCCATGCAGTTTCCTGCTCGCGCTTGGCCATCCGCTTCAGCAGCATCTTCACCAGCGTCCTGAGCGATGCCTTGACGTCGCCCACCACCGGGACGTCGGCCTGCTTGTTCTTCCCGATCTCTGAAGGGTCTATGTCTATGTGGATTATCTTCATCCCCTGGCCGAACTCGTCGAACCTTCCCACCGATCTGTCGGAGAACCTCGCGCCTATAGCGAGCAGCACGTCGGCCTGCAGGATCAGCTTGTTTGCCTCGGCGTGTCCGTGCATCCCTATCGGGCCCAGTGCCAGCGGATGGTTCTCAGGGAAGGCGCCCTTTCCCTTGAACGTGGTCACGACCGGGATGAGCAGGCTTTCTGCTAATGCCTGCAGCTCCGAGAATGCTCCTGATATGTGCACGCCCCCTCCGGCCATTATCATCGGTCTCTCGGCATTCATCAGCAGGTCGATGGCCCTGCTTATCTGGTCCATATCGGGATCGATGAGCGGGGCAAACCCCCTGACCTTCACAATCTCGGGGAACTTGACGTCGGCCTTCTGCTGCTGCACGTCCTTGGGTATGTCAATAAGTACTGGCCCGGGCCTCCCGTTCTCCGCTATGTAGAACGCCTTCTTCACGGCCTCCGGTACCTCCTGCGCGGAGGAGGGCTGGAAGCAGTACTTGGTTATCGAGGCGCATATCCCGACTATGTCGCATTCCTGAAACGCGTCCTTGCCGATCATAGCTCGTGGTACCTGGCCGGTGACAGCGACCATCGGGCCCGAGTCCATGTAGGCGGTGCCTATGCCCGTCACCAGGTTAGTTGCGCCCGGTCCCGATGTGGCAAAGCAGACGCCGGCCTTGCGCTTTATCCTGCCGTAACCGTCGGCCATGTGCGCTGCCGACTGCTCGTGCCTGACCAAGATATGTCTAAGGTTGCTGCCGTACAGATCATCATAGATTGGAAGGTTGGCCCCTCCGGGCATGCCGAAGACTACGCTAACGCCCTCCTTCTCTAGGGCATGAATAAGCGCCTTGGAACCGGATAATTCAACCATTTTTACCACCACGCAAAAACCCTGCAAAGAAACGCAGGATTGCCTAGACTATCAGTACAACTAGCAGAAGCAGATCCACGGTGCTAGTTGCCGAGTCTACCCTTAACATGCTACGCAACAGCTGTATCAACCCAGCATAATTATAAATATTTTCCTATAAATGGAGTATGTGGGTTGGCTGAGAGCGAAAGGTCGAAGATTGAGAGGGCGGTACGCCGGGCGTTCGAGATTGGCAGGTCCAAGGACCTGCAGTCGATCCAGGGCCTGCACGCCGACGACGACCGGTTTTCGAAGTTCAACGACATGCCGCCCTACACGAGGATGGACTACAACGAGGCCTGCATGCACGAGGAGCTCTTCTTCGCCAGCGTCTCCGATTACAACTTTGAGATCGAGGACATGAAGGTCGACCTTTTCGGCGATATCGCGGTCGCGACCTTCCTCATCGAGCACTCGGGCATGCTCGTCGACGACTACAGCTTCACGGGCCGGACGATGCGCTCAAAGTCCAGGGGCACGATGGTCTTCCAGAAGAAAGGTTCTGAATGGCTGATAGTACACGAGCACCTCTCGAAGATTCCCCAGGATACATTAAAGCGACTTGGTGACCACGCGTCCCCTGCCCTCGGCGGCGACGAGCTGGTTGAACAGCTCGTATGCCTCCTCCACAGTGGCATTCTCGTGGACGACTGCGCGCACGGCTCTGATTATCGCCACCGGGTGCTCCGACTGCCAGATGTTCCTGCCCATATCAACACCGACGGCGCCGTGCTTGACCGAGTTGTAAGTTAGCTTGAGCGCCTCGAGCTCGTCTATCTTCTTCCCGCCAGCAACTATAATCGGCACAGGACAGCTCTCGGCGACCTTTTCAAACTCCTCGCAGTAGTATGTCTTCACGATCTTGGCGCCCAGCTCGGCCGCGATCCTGCAAGCGAGTGAGAGGTAGCGCGCGTCCCTAGTCATCTCCCTACCGACAGCAGTAACAGCAAGAACCGGGATGCCGTACTTCTCGCCCTCATCGACGAGCTTCGCGAGGTTCACCAGCGTCTGGTGCTCATAGGCAGAGCCCACGAAGATCGAGATCGCCAGCGCGGAGACATCCAGTCTTATCGCATCCTCGATCGATGTGGTTACAGCTTCGTTTGATAAATCTTGGCCGACCATGCTGGTCCCGCCCGAGACCCTGAGCACCACAGGAACGTTGAAACCCGGATCGACCGAGGTTCGCAACAGCCCCCTAGTTAGCATGATCGAGTCTGCATACGGCAGGAGCGGCTCGATCGTCTTCCTCGGAACCTCGAGCCCGTGCGTCGGTCCCTGGAAGTATCCGTGATCCACCGCGAGCATCACGGCCCGGCCTGTGTCTGGCCTGATTATCTTGGCCATCCGGTTCTTCATTCCCCAGTCCATAATTGCTCTGCTGTGGGTTGGGAGGTCTTCCATAGTTAAATTTTACTTCGGGCCGTCATCACTCGCGGTCGGATCGCCGGGCATGCAGTGAGACTGGTATCACGACGTGACGACGATCTTCATCGCGTCCTTTGCCTCGTGCGCGCATCTTATGGCCTCGCCAGCCCTCTCGAGGCTGAACCTGTGGGTGATTATCGGCCTGATATCGAGCTTCTTCGAGGCGATCAGCTCAAAGGCCGCCTTGGTCTCCACCTCGGAGGCTGCCAGGCTGGGAAGGATCCTGATCTCCTTGGTGAAGATCTGGTTCAGGTCAAGCGTTACGTCCGACCCCTTCGACGGGACGCCGAAGAGGACGACCCTGCCGCCGCTCCGCACCAGCTCGAGCGACTGGAGGAACGCCTTTGTGCTGCCCGTTGCCACTATAGCCATGTCGGCGCCCCTCCCCTCGGTTGCATCTTTGATGATCTTTGCCGGCTCCTCCTTGGTTGCGTTTATCACTGCGTGTGCGCCCAGGCGCCTAGCAAAGTCAAGCCTAAAGTTGTTGATGTCAACGGCAAAGACCTTCCCGGCGCCGAAGGCCTTTGCGAGCAGGACGTGCATTATACCCGCTGGGCCGACGCCCACAACCGCGACCGAGTCATTCTTCCTGATGCCGGATTTGTTCATTGCCCTGATGCAGCACGCCAGCGGCTCGATCATGGCAGCCTCCTCGAAGGACATATCGTCTGGTAGCTTCATCACGCCGCCCCTGCTGACGTTCCACTCCGGCACGAGGAAGACCTCGGCAAGGCCGCACGGTTCCAGATTACTCTTCTGATACTGCGGGCACATAGTATAGTCTTCATGCTGGCAGTAATGGCAGGAGTAGCAAGGCACGTGGTGGTGCACGAAGACCCGGTCGCCAGTCTTCAGGTCCCTGACCTTATTGCCGGCAGCGACCACCTCGCCAGCCGGCTCGTGCCCCAGCCGCCTCGATACAACGCCGTACTGGCCGTACACTTTTTCAAGGTCAGAACCGCAGAGGCCGCAGGCGCGCATCCTTACGAGAATATCGCCCGCACCGGTCTCGGGTACAGGCACATCCTTGACGCTGACGTCCTTCTCGCCGGTGGCGAAGACGGCCTTCATATTGTCCTCCTAATGCTTGCGCTCTATTATAAATAACCTGCCAGGAGGCGAGGTGATAACCGATTAAACGCCCAGTATCTGCTTGAGCAGCGCCCGATAGTCGACGTTCTCCTTCTTGCTCCCGGGCGAGGGGAGCTCGAAGATCAGCGGTATGGGATTCTTCGTCCTCAGGTCGGTAAGCTCGGTCCTGATGTCCTTGGCCACGTCGTCGCTCAGCAGCACCAGCCCGACGTCGTTCTTCCCGACCAGCGTGTTGATCCGGGCGAGCGCATCGGAAGATGAATTAACAGCAAGACCCTGAATGCCGGCGAGCTGAAAACTTGTAACAAAGACCCTGCTGCCGATGGCCACTATCCGCATCGAGCTGCGGTATCTCTGATTCCAATTTAATCTTTGCTGGGATTCTTTTCCCGGAGGGCAGAGGTTATATGATCAGGCCGCGTTAGATTGTGTGTTGAAGGAAGACGATCCGGCTCCAGACTTCGAACTGGAAGCGAACAACGGCCAGAAGGTACGTCTGAGCTCCTTCCGCGGTAAGAAGATCGTAGTGCTAACCTTCTACCCGAAGAACCACATGTGGGGCTGCCCGTCGAAGAAGGTCTTCGAGCAGGCGAAGGGCATAGTCGAGAACTACGGGCACATCAGGGAACTCGACGCCGAGGTCTTCGGGATAAGCGTGGACACGGTCGAGTCGCACAAGAAGTTTGTAGAAGAGTACAGGATACCATACCTGCTGCTGAGCGACGTTGAAAAGAAGACATGCAAGGAGTACGCCGGGCTCAACATCTACGGCCTGGCCAAGAGAACAACGTACATAATCGACAAGGAGAGCAGGGTCGCCAGGGTATTCAGGGAGATCGACCCGAAGACGCACGGGGAGGAGATCGTGGCTGCCCTCGGAAGCATGACCAGGAAAATCTCATGACTCTGCCGTTCAGACGATCCCTGAATCCTTCGACCTGAAATCTATGATTATCGACGTGTTATCCTTCAGTACCGTGTCCAGGTACTTCTCGCTCACGTCCATGCCGTTCACATAGACCTTGGCGTCGTACTTGGAGATGTCGAAGTTCCAGTACCAGAGGAAGTGCCCCAGGCTAAAGTCATATGGTTTTTCGTACGCCACGTGGATCACGCCGTCGTTTTCGTGCGTGTGGATCGGCCGAAGACAGTCAGGCGAAACTCCTATGCCCTTCGGGACCTCGACCTGCTGGTTGTTGACGGTCACAGAGATCGTGACGTAGGCCTGGTATGGCCGCTCGTCCGACGGCAGGCACTGGTAGAGCGGGTCCTGCAACCTTGCTTGTTGCGCTATAACGTTTGTTACCAGCCCCGCGCCGACTGCTATCGCCGCAAGCACGACCATCGAGCGTATCAGGATGCGCTTCTTCTGCGCGCGGTCTTCCCAATCCAACGCGGTTCATTGTCCGGCTCGGTTAAAGAACCTTTCCACGCTGCCAAACGATGATGAAAAGGTTGAAAGATGCGGTTGCTGGAGGCTATGCATGGCAAAGAAGATCGGCGAGATTTACGCAACGGACTTTCTAAAGCTTGAGTTTGAATACGATACCGAGCAGCTCAAACGCGAAGCCGTCATAGTGAGGGCGCTGTGGTGGAACAGCTACCACGGCGACTGGGAGTCCTCACGGGAGCATGTCTTCATTCCACTGGACAGGATCGACGACGTTGTGAGCATGCTGATGAAGGCCAAAAGCAGGTGAGGACATCTCCGAGCGCAGCAGGCACCGGTACGCTGTACCCGCGGATGCGAATATTATTCGAAGATCTTCTCGATGAGCGACGTCGTCCTCAGGTGTTTCACCAGGTCGGTCTCGGTCACGATGCCAACAATCTTCCCCTTGTCCAGGATGGGCAGCCGCCTTATCCTCTTGTTGACCATGCGTTGCACCGCGGTCTCGATGGTCATATCCGGCTCGGTCGAGATTAGCGGGCTTGACATCACTTCCTGAAGCGGGATCCTGCTGCTCGGTATGTCCCTGGTGCACACCTTGCGCACCAGGTCGCGCTCGGTGACGATGCCTATCGGGCCGCCGTCCCTGATGACGACAAGGCTGCCGATGTTGTGCTCGGCCATCAGCTTTGCCGCGTCCTGCGCCGACTTGTCGTGCTCGATCGTGATCACGTTGGTTACCATTATCTCCCTGAGTATGACCACATGCTTCCTGATCGGGCCTGCACATAAAAGTCAAGCTCTTCCAAAGCGCAACCGCATGTAATTCTTCGGTAATAACGCCTAGTTAAACAGAGTTTCTTGGAAACATTGATCCTATTTTCATGTAACCCGGTCTTGATTTCCGCCCGGCTGGTCAGCTCCGGCAACACACAGGTTAACATTATTACACCTCATGGGTCAACTTCGTGCTAGCAACACTGCTATATCTGGCTGGAAAACCTTTTACACAGATGTTAGGGGTTCGTTACTTTGCAATTGCCGCAGGAGTGATGCTCCTCCTGTCCGGCGTGCTTGCCAACGCAAACGCCGCGATGCGGCCCACTGCGCTCACGCTAAGCGTGGATCCGATGGTTATCAACCACGGGGGCACCGTGACATTTTCGGGCATGCTTACCAACGCCGATACTGGCGAAGGAATAGCCGGCAAGACTGTGAGAATACACATGGAAGCGGGGATGGGCCCGGCCCCGATTGCCAGCGGCATGACCAACGCCGACGGAGCCTACACGATCATCTGGCAGGCCAACCTGGAGCGGAACAGGGACACGCCGATAACCGTGCTGGCGCAGTTTGACGGCGACGGTACCGCAATGCCCTCGCGCACCGCAAAGATAACCTACAAGATCGCGCTGATACCCGTCAACCTGGAGATCACGACCGACACCGATAAGAACCGGGCCAGGGTGGGCGACAGAGTAATGTTCAACGTTGCGATCTACGATGGTAATGGCAACTTCCTTGATCCCGAAGTCATCAAGTCAACCTATCAGGGCAACTTTGTGCAGATGATGAAGGTCGACGTGGGCAGGTACACCTTCGAGACGCCCAGGCTGACCAAGTTCGATAACCAGTTCGGCGTCTTCATTGAAACGCTCGGCTACGTCTCCGCGCAGAAATCGCTGACAGTTACAGCATTCGGCGCGCATACGCTAAAGCCGATGAAGACTACCGCATCAAAGGTGGGCGACAACATCACCGTAAGGGTGACCAGTAGCGTGCTCAACCCCAGCGACATCTACACATTCAGGGGCCAGCTGATTAACGCTACTCCCGTGGAGGGATCGGCCACAAACTGGCAGTTCTCGGTGGAAAATCCCATCGGCACATTTGTCTTCAAGTCGTTGAGCGGGGCGCTCAAACCCGGCGGCACAAAGGTGTTCAAGGTGAAGGCCGACGGGACTCCAGAGAAGCTCTTCTGGGAGGTCCGTGACCTGAACGGCAAGGTGGTAGCGTCCGGTGTCACCGTGGTCAAGGCCCTGCGCTCCAAGTAGTTGATAGTTTTCCAGGGATAAGAAAAGACCAGCATGGACGGAGGACTAGGAACTCATCAAGGTACAATTGATATCCTTAAATAATTAGCTCGATCATGCTTTTGCACGGCTAGAATCTTTGCCTCGCTCTCAGCTGCATCCATCTTGCTATTCTCGATCATCGCTGGTTCGGTTTCGGTGCCGGTTTATGCTAATGTGAGTTGTTATTTCAAGGTTGATCCCCATAGTGGTTATGCCCCACTCACAGTCACATTTTATGATGTTGGCGCAATGGCTGGTAATGAGGACTATAATACCGGCCAAGTGAAATTTTGGTTGGTAATCAATGGTGAAGAGTCGTACTACGACACCGCTCCCGTGATTGGAGCCGGTGCCAACACCGCGAAAGAAGGGTCAGCCACATTAGAGCAACCCGGGTCATACGAAGTTAAATTCCGTTGCGAGCACTCCTCTGGTTCGACGGGCGAATCTCCTTATTCGGTCTTTATAGATGTTCTTCAAGAATCAGGTGGAGGGGGCGGGGGTGGTGGAGGTGGTGGAGGCGGCACCGTATCTGAAGGATTTGACTTTGACCTTTCCGTTAGCCCGACTTATGTAACCGTCATGCAAAGCGGCAGGGCCAGCTACGATGTTACTCTTTCGTTAATCAGTGGCGACCCGCAAGAGGTCGGCCTTACACAAATTTGGTTATACGATGACGGTACCACTGATAGGGGTTCTACGTTTTATCGAACACCCCCAACTTCGTTCGAGTATTACTTTGAAACTGACTGCAGCTGGTCCCCAGGAATATACACATTCATGCTAGAGGGCGAAGGTGGAGGAATAATTCGCAGGAGCCAGGAAATCACACTCGAGGTGAGGCCAATTCCGTCGTGCGGGCCCGTGGAAGAATTTGACTTTGGCGTTTCCGTTACTCCATCATATCAAAGTGTCACACAGGGTGGCAAGGCTAGCTACAGTGTTGATGTTTCACTGATTAGCGGCGAACCGCAACCAGTTACCCTTACTAGCATTATGTTGAACGATGACGGTACTACTACCAGAGGTTCTCCGACCCAGCTTACCCCGCCGGATTCAATCGGCCTGAACTTTACGACTGACTGCAGCTGGTCTCCCGGCAAATACCGGTTTTCGATAGAAGGTGAAAGCGGGGAGCTAGTCCGCAGAAGTCAGCAAATCACCCTTGAGGTGAAGCCAAGCCCAGCATGCATAGTTGAGGAAGAGTTTGACTTTAAAATGGAACTTGTAGGTTCGTCGTACGCGGTCGTCAGTCCAGGTGATGATGCTCAATTTAAGATTAAAGTCAGCAAGATAAGTGGAAAGCCGGAGCCTGTCGCCATGGCTATTGGCGGCCCGGATATCTTTGATCTGGTCGAGAAGGATAGGACAGACTGGTTCTTCGACGGAACGAAGGATAAGAAAGATACGCCTAACCCTGACTTCACTACGGAACTGGTCATCAAAACAACACCTGATACCCTCCCCGACACTTACAGGCTTGAGATCAGAGGCGCCAGTGCTCGCATGTCCCACTCGATATCGATCACACTTGAGGTGAAGGAGGTTGAGAAGAAACTCGTAATCTATGGCAAGGTAGCAGTAGCCGATGAGGGAAAACATCCATTGCCAAATTCGATAGTGGTTCTGGCAGATTCCGATGAGATGAAAAAGAGCAGTTCCGGTAAGCTGCTGGAGCTCAGCAAATCAAAGCCGTCGTTCATAGACATTACAAAGACCGATGAGAACGGCGAGTACAAGTTCAAGCCTTTGGAATGGAAGAAGGATAAGCTCCCCAAACTAGTAGTTATCTCCTTGCTATGGTATTATGGTGACAATTTTGCCGTTACTGGCTCAAAGGAACTTGAAGGAAGGTTGGTGCCAGTTTATCAAGCTCTGTGCGCCGATAGCACCGGCTCCAGTTGTGTGAACTGGAAAGAAAGTAATACAGGTGGGAAACTCTACGAGGCCAAAGTTGATTTTGTTTATGGCGACCAAAGTAAAACCTCAGCGCACGCGGCTCTTATGAACTTGGACTCCGATTCTTGGACCAAACCCGCAGCACTTGATTATCGAACATTTATGAAAGATGCTGGCACAGTATACTACTACAGCTATAAGGCAATGCGGTATTTTGAAGATATGGGGAAGAAGATAGGCGGTGTAACACTAAAACCAGTTTCAATACAGATCAGAAATACAATTCATGATGACTGTGTGGATGACCCTGATAATGCATTTTACCATGATGCGATAACAACGCCATTCGGCAATCTAGGGAATAAGCTGCCTCCTATAACAGCCGCTGGTGGAGGCATCGTACTCTGTGATTTGGCTAGTAGCGCCGATGACCCCGGCATACCCGATAACAGGGAGTATCACGAGCTCTCGCATTACTTTCACTATCAGATGTACGATCCCTATGATGGACAGATATCTGTTAATCATGCTGGATACAATAACACTACTACGAATGATTCATTCATAGAAGGATTCGCCGAGTTCAACTCGATGCTTATATCCGAATACTATGGCGACCCACTGCCATCCTTGTATAAGGTCGGGGGTACTTCAACTAATCTTGAATTAGATTATAGGGTGTGGGGAACTGCAAAAATCAAAGATGGACGCGTGGAAATTAAAAATCCTGACGATGAAGAATACGCTGTTGCTGGAATCCTCTGGGACCTACATGACAATAACAACGATAAGGGATCGATAGCATCAGAGGTTTATCCTCAATCCGCGGATACCGTTTCGCTTTCAGCGGAAAAGATGCTGGGGATAATCAAGAATGGAAAGTCGCTTAATTTATTGGATCTTTATCTGGACTTTGTTACGGAGGCTGATATGAAGGCAGTATATATGATATTCGTGAACCATGGAGCATTTAGTGATACAGTCAAGCGAAACCTTGCGCACGATGCAAAAGAGTCGGTTGGATTCACTGGTTCATCTTCAGACCCTACTAGAGAGGTTAGGAATAGCCCGAAACCGAAATTGCCCGGCTCATACATAGTATCAAATTACGATGCTACGTTCACCATAGACATCATCTTTGAGGAACCGTATGAGTATTACAACTTCTCTTATCAAATCGATATGACTGCAGGTGAACGGTCTTACTTTGAAATGCCGCCTCCGTACTATCCTTCCAAAGCAGTATTCAGCCAGATTTCAGGCGAAAAGACGATAGTTCCGGAAGCCATCGTTATTGAGAGCGAAGAATACTGGGATTATATTGACTCCGAGCCAGAAGACGATGCGACATTCAAGACAATCCCTGCAAAAGAGGTAACCGAGCTGGGTCTTTATGAAGGCCAGTGGGTAAAGTATTCGTTCAATAAGATTGATATCACAACTGAAGCAACAGATCCTGCACTGGCAGAATCGATGAAAGAAGCATTTTTAACGGGAATGGCTTCCGGCATGGGGCTGGAGGGCGCTACCATTTATGACATAGAGTGGGTAAAGACCACAGTAAAAGAAATTTCAGGCACAAAGTATGTCACTGTTGACACAGTGCGAACTAAAGACGGCAGGGAAGCACAGAAGGAGAACACCTACGATTTAGGTGAGAATTGCGGCAACGCAGTCCCGGTCACCATCGTGAAAGGAGACATTGTGAAGTGCGATGAAACGGAGGCCCTAGTGGAGGGTATAACAACAAGGCAGATCGCGGGACAGAACAGGGAAGTATTCGAGCTGACATCAACCAGTAAGCAGGTGGATCAAGTGACAGGCACTGCACAAGAGATGAACGCCCGGGTATTTTTCGATACGAATACCGGAATAATGTTGGAAGCTTACACGGCGATGTCAATAACCGGATCGGATGTCTCCTTCAATATTGAAATAAACATACTGGCATTTGAGCTGGACACGCAAGAATTAAACGACAAGGGCTATGATCTTTCCAAGCTGGGCAAGTATGAAGAATCGATAACATATTTTGATAAGGCCCTCAAGATGGACCCGAAAAATGTTTATGCGTTAAGCAACACGGCTTTTGTGCTTGACAAATTAAGCAGATACGAAGAAGCTCTGCCGTACCTTGACAAGGCTCTTGAGGTTGAACCAAAGAATGTCTTCGCATTAACCGAGGAGGGTTACGCGTTAGAGAGCCTAGGCAAGTATGAAGATGCGCTGCAAAGCTATTCCAAGGTTCTTGAGGCCGAACCTGACAACGCTTATGCACTGGAGCATAAGCAGATGATGCTTGACAAACTTGCTACGACCACAGGTGGTGGAGGCTGTCTAATCGCAACAGCGGCTTTCGGCAGCGAACTTACACCTCAGGTACAATTCCTCAGAGACTTCAGAGATCAGCGCATCCTATCTACAGTGGCAGGTTCCAGTTTCATGAACGTATTCAATACATGGTATTACTCGTTCAGTCCCTACGTAGCTGATTACGAAAGACAGCAGCCCTGGCTGCAACAAACAGTTAAGACGCTGATTTATCCGCTGCTGGGCATTCTGCAGATTTCTGAAAAGGGATACGCATTGATTGACGGAGAGTATGGCGCCTTGGCTGCGGGAGCTATTGCGAGCTCTATGATAGGCGCGCTATACTTCGCCCCGCTGGCACTGTCTGTCAGGCATGTCAGGAATAACAGGTTCAACTACAAACTCGCCGGCTCCATGATCTTGGTTGTATTTGCAGCTGTAGTAGGTTCAACGGTAGCAGGTAACGGGCTTACCCTGATGGCGAGCACATCCCTGTTCGTGCTGACGGTACTTTCCGTTTCGGCCGTGCTATCGGCGAAGCTGTTCGCCGCAGTTGTAAAGAGGCTGCGGGAATATACGAACCGCTAGTGGGCGAGGAGGGATTCGAACTCTCTGAGGGTTTAGATTGTCAGTTTGGTAGTAAGCCATCCTCCTTCTTGCCTTTCGTGTGCGGAAGGTTCTAACTAGTGCTGCGCATATCGGCTGAGGTTTCCGATATCAATGCGTATCGGTTAGCTACACGATACTATTTTATATCGGATGAATATACCCGATATCGGATGCTACTCGGAACACTGCCCGACGCCCTTCATAGGAGGCTCTTGGAAAAGAAGCTCAGGCTGGATGCTAAACGGCCTTTACCTGAAAGTATCGTCAAGAGGATAGAGGAGCATATGAAAGTGGAGTTTATCTACAGTACGAACAAGATTGAAGGCAGCACGCTTACTCGTGGAGAGACGGAGATGATCCTAAGAGGCATGACCGTACATGGAAAGAACATGCTCGATGTCACTGCAGTAGAGAACCATCCCAGAGCTCTTAGGTTCATAAGTAAACTGGCCACCGATCCTGAACGCAAGATAACAGAGAGGGATATCAAAGAAATCCATGCCATGATAATGGAGCGAATAATTCCAAATGCTGGGGGATATAGACAGTCCGATGTGGCCGTTCGTGGAGCTGGCTTTCAACCTCCTCCATTCCATGAGGTGCCCAAACATATGGTTGAGCTCATTAGCTTCGTCAACTAGAATGAGTATGACGTAAGACCAGTTTAATTAGCTGCTCACGTGCATTATCCCTTTGTATGGATACACACCTTTGACGACGGCAATGGCAGGGTTGCAAGACTGCTAATGAACCTGATACTGTTTAGGAACGGCTACCCTCTAACACCAATAAGGAGCGTCGACCGCAAGAAGTATCTTGATGTCCTCAAGAAAGCAGATCAGGGAGACTTTGAGCCGTTTCTTCTTTACATAGCCAGATGCGTCGAGCAAATGCTTGACCTTTACCTCATCGAGATAGAGGGAAGAGGCAGGTCCAAGGCGAAGCTGATTCCTCTCTCGGCAGCAGCTAAAGGAACGCCATACTCTGCAGAGTATTTGAGCCTGCTGGCCAGGAGAGGACTGCTTGATGCTGTGAAAGTGGGAAGGGTATGGATGACCACCAGAAACACGATTAAACGCTACATAGATGCTCATAGGAATAGGTGATGACTAGCTCTACTGAAGCAACGTGCGAAATTACAAGCAGTCATTCTCCCGCGTATTTTTTTCCACTACCAACTGTCCCTTTTTAGGGACAGTTTGAGGCGAGCCTATGAGCGCCACAATGCACGAACTTCTGCCACCGAGAATCCGCCGCAGGCGCGAGCTAATAGCACCGTTGGCCAGAGAGGGCGCGTCATTAAAGACCATCGTGCGGGCGTTGGAGCAGGCACATATCTATATTACATCAAACACCATCTATCAAGATATCAAGAAGATGGGGATAGCCCGGCCCAAACCCACGGGGCAACAAACACCGCCGCCAAAGATCGAGTATGAGGATATCGGCGACTTGGTTAACCAGTTAGAGGCCGCTATCGACGCTCGACGTTCCGTTTCCGTCAGCCTCACAAAGGGCAAGAAGGGCAAGAAGATCTCGCGCATGAACGCCCTGCGCTCGGCCCTCATCGACAGCGTGAGGCGGGAGCTGCCAAGCTTACCGGTGGAGGAGCAACGCGCGATCAGGGAGCGCCTAGTTGCGTGGGGGATCTATCTGCCGGAGGCGGGCGCCGTGGTATGAGAGGCGCGCGTTATAGGAATTCATAAATATCGCCTTTGTCATGGCTGAGAAAAACATAAATCAACATGTGAGTGTTTTGGGTTGTGGATACAATAGAGTTTATTGTTGCAAAAAAGAATATTTTTGAATTTCAAGATATCGGCGTCGAGGCTGCCGGGGGACTACCATCGCAAGCGGGTTATTATCTCCGCGTGGCTTTTAAAATCAGTGGAGCTCCCATCCTTGGTGATCAGGCTGGTTACCGCATAGACGAGTGTCTAATCATTCAAAACGATTCAACGATAGTGTTTAGGAAGGATCCAAAAGGAGAGTCGGATATAAAAACCAAGGTTCAACCAACGGGTTCGATATGGAAAGCGAATACCGTTGTTGAACTCCGTAGCCGCATCAGCGCTTCAGATGTAGAATACATTGGTAGTTGGATGGAAGGGAAAAGTTTTCAGGTTCGCTGGGAGTTTTGCGGCCAAGCACATATGAATCCTCGACATGGCCAGATCTTTTGGCCGCTACCATTTAGGATATCGAGCGATATAATTCCGGAAAAGGATTTACCAACAATATCGCCGGAGGTCTTCGATGAGCAATTCGCAACCTGCAAGTGATGGGCGAGGAGGGATTCGAACCCTCGACCTTAGCTGTGTGAGAGCTACGTCCAAGACCAGGCTAGACGACTCGCCCGTGTAGTTGGAATTCTGGCAATCTATTTTACCTTTGCTAGGACAAACATCCTCAGCCGAAAAGTGCCCGAAACTATGACCGGGAGTTCCAGCTTCCAGCATCCGTTCATGCAGTTCCTCCGTACATCACGTCCCATCAATGTGAATTTAGCAAGCACCACAAGAGATAACAGTGAATCCTGCAGGGTATTTGAATGCCCCCTATACTCGGCTAAAGCGCGGGCATGCAATAAGCAACCGTATAGGCATTTTACTTCTTCACGCCCAGCGTCCTGTTCTTGAGGCGGAGCTGGTCCCACCGGCACTTCCTGCACCTGCTCGCAGCAAGAGGATTCTTCGCGCCGCACTTCAGGCATATCTTGAAGAACAGTCTTCTTTGCTGCGCTAGCTGCTTCTTGAAAGTGTCGGTTATGGGCATAACGGAGCGTGCAGGTATGACCGTATTTCTATCTTTCTGTCAGCGGGCCCTTACCTTCTTCAGCTTCTCCGCGAGGAGCACCGGCAACTCGGCCGGGCGCTTGGCCACCGGGACGCCCGCCTTTGCGAACATTGCAACCTTCGACTCGGCCGACCCAAAGTTACCATAAACAATTGCGCCGGCATGTCCCATCCTCTTCTCCTTCGGCGCCGTTCTGCCAGCTACATATGCCACAACGGGCTTGCTGAACCCGGTCGATATGATGTACTCTGCCAGTTGCTCCTCGGCATCGCCGCCTATCTCCCCCACCACCACGACCGAGTCTACGTCGCTCCTGTTCCTGATCATGTCGAAGCATTCCGTTAATGTCACATAATTGACCGGGTCGCCGCCTATCCCCAGGGCGAGGCTCTGCCCGAACCCGCCCAGGGTCAGCCTGTAGGATATCTCGTACATCAGCGTGCCGCTCCTCGAGAATACTGCTGTACTGCCCGGCTTGAATGGCTGCGCAGGCATTATCCCGAGCTTGATGACGTCGGGTATGATCACGCCCGGAGTATTCGGGCCGACCATCAGCGCGTTCTTCTCCCTGGCCATCCTGAGGCACCTGAGGCTGTCCCTCACTGGCACGTGCTCGGGGATCGCGACCAGGAGAGATATTCCAGCCTGCAGGGCCTCCTCCGCGGCCTGGAGGAAGAACCGCGCCGGCACGAAGACCACCGAGATCTTTGCGCCCGTCTTCATTACAGCCTCGGCAACCGTGTCATAGACGGGCACGTTGTCGAACATCTGCCCGCCCTTGCCGGGCGTGACGCCGGCCGCTATGTTTGTGCCGTATTTTTGCATCAGCCTAGTGTGGAGGCTCCCGAAGTTTCCGGTGATGCCCTGCACTATGACCGGCTGCTTCTTGTAGTCGGCGTCTCCCTCTCTTCCCTGCAGGACGCCGTACATGTCGTAGACCATGATAATTACCTGCCACCGACGCTCCTTACAGCTGCTGAGATCGCGTCCTCGACCGAGTCGAACATCTGAGCCGTGCTGCCCTTCAGTATCTCCTTCGCCTTGTCCGACTCGGCCCCGGTCATCTTGGTGAATAACGGCACATCGATCAGCCTGTCCTTGTAGGCCCTGACGATCGCCTCGGCTACTATGCTGGTCCGCACGATCCCGCCGAAGAGGTTCGCGAGGATCGCCCTAACCCGGGGCATCTTGCTTATGAGGGTGAGCGCCGTGTAGACCGTCTCGGTCGTGGCGGTGCCGCCAACATCAAGGAAGCACGCGGCCCTGCCTCCCTGGTCGCTGAGCATGTCCAGCGTCGACATGACCAGGCCGGCCCCGTTGCCTATCACTGCTATATCACCGTCAAGCTCGACTAGGGAGAAGTCGCTCTTCTTCGCCTCAAGCTCAAGGCTGGAAAGTTCCTCGTACTTTTTGAGCTCCTCGTGCCTGAACATCGCGTTGTCGTCTATGATCACCTTGGCATCCAGCGCCAGCAGGTTGCCGTCTTTATTCACGGCTACGGGGTTTATCTCCGCGAGCTCCGCCTCCTTCTCGTTCACGAGCCTGGCAAGCCTAGAGGCCATATCAACAAAACTTGGCGTGCTGTTGCTGTTCAGCCCGAGCCGCTTCGCGACGTCCTGTAGCTCCTCCCTCCTTACGCTGTCCTGGATGATGTCGATATCGTGGATCACCTTGTTTTCCACGCTCTCGATCTCGACCCCTCCCTCGGCAGACGCGATTATCGAGTAGGTTCGCCTGCTGCGGTTGAGGAATATGGAGAGGTAGAGCTCCCCGGAATGCTCCGCAAACTGCTCCACCAGCAGGATCCTGACCTTCTCGCCCTGCACGCTCTTGCTGACCAAGCCGTCGTACGATGCCCTGAGCTCGTCCGGTGTCTTGCAGACCTTGATGACGCCGGCCTTGCCCCTGCCGCCGACCCTCAGCTGGGCCTTGAGGACCACCGGGAAGCCCAGCTCGCCCGCATATCTTCTCACCTGATCAAAGCTCTCCGCAACGTAACCCTTCGGCACGGGGATGCCGTATTCGCCGAAGAGAGATTTTGCCTGATACTCTAGTAAGCGCATGATCATCGCATAGCAAATTCCAGCGTTATAAAAGGGTTAAGTCTGGTACTTCAGCTCTTCCTCCAGATTGTCCAGCGTCTTCAGAAACAGCTCCTTGCTGCGCTTCATTATCCACTCGGGAAACTCGTCGATCCTGAAGACGAACTGCTGCTGGAAGCTGGGCGGTATGAACCCCCCGTGGGTGATGACCTGCACCACGACGTACTTGTCTGTTACCGTCGCCACCTCCTCCTCCATCGCGTGCTCGCTCTCCTCGACGGCGTGCCTGTAGAGGACGACCGGCCTGTCGGTCTTGGCTGCGACCACCCTTGCACGCTGGAGTAGGTCCTTGAACCTTGCCATCAACCACTCGTCTAGAGTGACCTGCTTCTTCATCTGCCCCAACGCCTTCTATATAGGTAGGACAAAGCAAATAATCTTACCGCTATTCGACTGAGAGCAGGATCGTCCTGCCGTCCATCTCCTTCTCGGACCACTTGATCCCGTCCCTCGGCTCGCCTAGGAGCTCGACCTTCTTCACCCTCACAAGGAAGGCCATCTCGCCGAGCATCCCCCGCAGCAGCTCCGTTGCCTCGTCGTCCAAGCCGGCCACGTATGCGGCGTTGAGGATCTGGGTCGGGCTGTAGCCCCGCTCCTTCCTGAGCGACTGCAGCCTTCTCGCAAGGTCCTTGGCCAGCCCCCTTGCTGTGAGGTCCCTGTCGCGCACTGTTGATATGATGACGAAGACGTTCTCCCGCTCCGCGGCCTCGTACCCGGCCGATGCCTCGTAGCTGATCTCAACATCATCACTGGTTATCTCTACGGTCTTTCCGTTATACTCGAGGTCGTACTTTCCATTCTGCTCGAGCGCCCTGAGCATGTCTCCGTGGTCGGCCTTCGAGAACACGTCCTTCACCTTGCCGATCTCGGCCCTCACCTTCGGGGCTATATTCTTCGTCTTGAGCGAGAGCTTCGGTGCCACCGGCAGGCCGTTATCGATCATCGCGAGCAGCGCACCTCCAAGCGTGACGGTGCCCGTCTCCACGACCCTGAACTCGTTGACGTTGAGCTGCGACCTCAGAAGCTCGTCGAGAAGTTCAAGCCCTTTCTGATCCTCTTTCCTGATGCATATGTACGCATTCTTCAGCGGCCACCTCCTCTTCAGCGAGGCCTTCATCCTGGCTGCATTTGCTAGCGAGATGACCTCCCTGAGCACGGCGAAGGCGTTCTCGATATTCTTGTCCACGTACTTTTCCTGCTTGCCGGGCCACTCCTCGAGCAGTATACTACGTTCCTTAAAGCAGGTCATGTGAAGATAATCGGTGATGAAGGGGCAGACCGGATGCAGCAGTATGTCCACGGTGCGCAGGACGTGCGCGAGCGTCGAGTATATCGCAAGCCGCCTCTGCAAATTCTGCTCGCTGTCGTCCCAGATCTCGTTCCTTGTCAGCGGGACGTATGTCTGGCTCAGGTGATTTATCACGAACTCTTCGACGGCCCTGGTGGCGTCGTGGAACCTGCACCTCTCGTAACCGTTGGTCACCGTCTCTATGAGATCCTGCAGCCTTGAGAGTATCCATCGCTCCGTGTGGCTGAGCAGGTTGCCTGACTCGGCCCATGCTAGTGTATGCTTGGCAGGATCGAACCTGTCGTACTCGCTGTTCTGCCTGAAGTAAATATGCAGGTAGTAAAGCGTGCTCAGCACCTGGTAAGACCGCTTGCCCATCTCCTCCAGGCTGAAGTTGAGCGAATCTATCGGGCTGGCCTTCCACATGAAGTAAAATCTAACGAGATCAGCGGCATTCTTCTGCAATAGCTCGATGCCGTCGATCACATTGCCGAGGCTCTTGCTCATCTTGTTGCCTTTCTCGTCTAGGACGTGTCCCTGGAAGAGGAACGCCCTGAAGGGCGCTTCGTCCTGCTCCTTCAGTATCACGCTCTCTATGAGCAGGGTGTAGGCCCAGCCCCTGGTCTGGTCTATGCCCTCCGTCAGGAACGGCACCGGGACCAGCTCCCTGAACTCGTCATCGGTTAACGATGAATATGGCGCCGCGCCGCTGTTATGCCAGGTATCCAGCACGAACGGCTCCCGGTAAGAGTCTGCTCCGCATTTATCGCATTTAATCGCCACGCGGTCTATCCAGGGCCTGTGCAGCTCAAAGTCTTCCCCGTCAGGCAGCTTTGAGGCCTTCTTTATGATCTCGGCCCTGCTGAAGAGCGCGGTCTTGTGCTTGCAGTTGGAGCAGACCCATATCGGCAGCGGCGCGCCCCAGATCCGCTCCCTGGAGATGCACCAGGGCACGCGCTCGCTGATTATCGAGACGAACCTGTTCTTGGGCTCGTTGTAGAAGTAATCGGCCTTCTCGGCTGCGCTGAGCGCGTGCTCTCCCACCCTCTCGAGCATGTTGAAGTACTCCCGCCTGGCGAGCCAGACCAGCTTGTGGTGGGATCGCCAGCAGGTGGGATAGTCGTGCTTTATCCTTGCTATCCGCAGCAGCGCGCCGCGCTCCTTCAGCGCCTCCACGACCTTCTGATCCGCATCGCGGACGAAGAGGCCCTGGAAGATTCCGGCCTGCTCGGTGAACTTCACCTGATCATCGATGGGGTTGAAGACCTGGAGCTTGCGCTTCGTGGCAACATCGAAATCCTCCTCGCCGTTAGCAGGCGCAAGGTGCACGATTCCGCTGCCCGTGTTTATGTCAACAAAGTCCTCCGCCACCACGATGTGTATCCGGTCGGCGATCTGCTTCAGGCCGGGGATCTGGTCGAGCAGCGGATGCAGGTATTTCTTGCCTTCGAGCTCCTCGCCGGCAACTTCCTTTACAACAGAATAATCTGTGACCTTCAGCTCTGCCATCAGCTGCTCGAGGCGGTCCTTGGCGACTATCCACGTCTCGCCTCTGGCCTTGACGTAAAGGTACGCGGCGCCGGGCTTAACGCCGACCATCTCGTCGGTGATCACCGTGAACGGCATCGTTGTCCACACAACAAGGTATGTATCCTCGCCGGCAAGTTTCACCTTGTAGTAGAGCGATGGGTCCTCCACCTGCTCGTAGCCCTGGCTCACCTCCGCGTGGCTGAGCGAGGTCTGGCAGCTGGGGCAGTATGCAACTACTCTATATCCTTCGACGAGGATGCCCTGCTCCCATGCCTTCTGCAGGTACTTCCACTCCCTTTCTATGTATTCGTCGCGGTAGGTCCAGTAAGCTTTTTCGTAATCAAAGGACATCCCCAGAAGCTTATCTGCTTCCACCCACTTCTCGTTGTACCGCCTGACCAGGTTCTTGCACTGCTCCACGATCTTCTCCATACCCACGATCTTCAGGTTCTCGGCCTTGCTGCCCGAGAGTCCGAGCTCCTTCTCGGCCTGGAGCTCGACCGGCAGGCCCTGCGTGTCCCAGCCAGCGCGGAAGACAACGTTGAGCTTCTTCAGGGTGGAGAACCTGTACCAGAAATCCTTTATCACCCTGCCGCGCAGGTGCCCGACGTGCGGCTCCCCGTTCATTGTAGGGGGGCCCTCGATGAAGCCGATCTTCTTCTTGTCCATAAGCTCGTCAGCTAGAAGTTTCCTGATACCCACCTTCTCCAGGTATTTCCTGATCTCGTGCTCGACAGCTTTTGGATCGAACTTTGCGTTTAGCTCCATTCTTGCTTGCAATGATGCAGAAGATATATTAATTAATCATTTTTCGGCGATGTAAACTCAATGTCTAGCGAGACTAGTCTCGCAGTCTCGATTAAACTATTTATCTAACGATCCTCATCATCCTCACGTGCTTGTTTTGAAACACCTGCTGGTGCTTTTCTCGGTGCTTTCAGCCTCCATTGCTTTGCAGAGCTACGCCGCAGTGCCTGTAGTGTTTGCGCAGGAAGATCACGCCTTTCATGGCTCCAAGACCGTTGCAGGGTTTCATGTGGAGCTGACCGTCGATCCTACGCCGATAGAGTCCGGTGTTCTAACCAAGATCGGTACCGTATTCAGAGATGTTGCTACCGGCGAACCAGCATCAAAGGTGCCCCACACACTGGTTCTCACGCAGGACAGCCGTATGATCTTCAGGGAATCGACAGACGCTGCGACTTACACGCATGAGTTCATGTTTGCGGAAGAACACAAAGGCCAACTGACCGTTCTGATCGAGAATGTGAATAACAGCGGGCAGAACGTAGAGTTCAGTCTGACCGTAGTACCGGAGTTCCCCGTCAGTACTATGCTAGTCTTTGCAGTCACGATCGGGGCTGCATTCGCGATCCTGCGGGCCAAAGGCACTCTACTGACACGCAGCTAATCCGCATCTTCTGACATTTTGCGTGGTTATAGAAATTTACTTGTGCGCATGCCTGTGCGGGTCCTTCTCGAAGACAGCCTTGCAGTTCTGCGAGCAGAAGTAAAACTTGGCGCCGGCATGCTCGGACACGAACTGTGCCCTGGTCTCGTCCACGGCCATACCGCAGATGGGGTCCGTAGCCATACTCAGAATATTACCGCGCAAACTTTTACCTTTTTCGTAGTGTCCTGGTTGCATCATCTCCATCTCCTCACTTGGTTTGGGTTCCCGCACGGATCTCTTGCGCCCTGCCCTGCTGGCGGTGGCAGCGATCTTCGGCGTGTACCGTGTCAGAAGCAAGGAGTTGCTGACCACGGTTGCCGAGCTCATCGCCATCGCGCCAGCCGCTAGGAACGGCAGAAAGCCGTACATCTGCGGGCCGAACACAGGCACCAGAGCCCCTGCCGCGATCGGTATCAGCGCTGTGTTATAGGCAAAGGCCCAGAAGAGGTTCTGCTTTATCTTCGATACGGTCTTCTTGCCGAGCTCGATCGAGGTAACTACGTCCCTCAGGTCGTCCTTGATGAGTATTATCCCGCCTGTCTCCTTCGCCACGTCCGTGCCGCTGCCTATGGCTATCCCCAGGTCCGCGGCGGCCAGGGCGGGAGCGTCGTTGATCCCGTCTCCGACCATTGCGACAACTTTTCCTTCGCTCCTTAACTTCCGGACGACCTCTTCCTTCTGCTGCGGCAGGACCTCTGCGATGACCCTGTCCATGCCGAGCTTGCCCGCGATGGCCCTGGCGGTCTTCTCGTTGTCGCCGGTGAGCATCACGACTTCGATCCTGTTATTCTTCAGGGCTTCGATTGCCGCTGGCGCGTTCTCCTTGATCGTGTCGGCCATCGCGATTATCCCGCTCAACCT
This sequence comes from uncultured Nitrosopumilales archaeon, assembly GCA_964373125.1. GTDB lineage: Archaea > Thermoproteota > Nitrososphaeria > Nitrososphaerales > UBA213 > CAYJSN01. The sequence goes on from CAYJSN010000002.1 coordinate 99,925, forward strand.
GTTGTCTATTGCAACCAGGGTCGCGGTCTTTCCCTGCTCCTCGAGCTCCTTCAGCTGCGTGTCCGCGGCCTCCACCTGCAGGCCGGCATCGCGCATGAGCTTCCTGTTGCCGATGAGTACCGTATGATCGCCGTACTTGGCTCTTATTCCGTGTCCGGCAACGGCCTCGAAGGAAGCCGGATCGGCTACTACGAGCCCCGCCTCCTTGGCCTTCCTCACGACCGCCTCCCCGAGCGGGTGCTCGGAGCCCTTCTCTGCCACCGCGGCCAGCCGCAGGATCTCGTCTTGGCTCATCCCGGCCAGGGGTATGACATCCGTGACGGAGGGCTCGCCCTTGGTCAGGGTTCCCGTCTTGTCGAGCACCATCACCCTGATCCTTCGTGCCATCTCGAGGTGCTCGCCTCCCTTGATGAGGATGCCACTCTCGGCTGCCTTGGCAGCCCCGATCATCAGCGCTGCAGGTGTGGCTATGCCCAGCGCACACGGGCAGGCTATTATTATCACAGATACGAATGCGAGCAGCGAGAAGGTCAGGCCGATTCCCCCGAAGAAGTACCAGGAGAGCGCTGATACCGTGGCGATGATCGTCACGGCCGGAACAAAGTACGACGATATCCTGTCGGCGAGCCTTTGGAGCGGAACCTTGCCGGACTTGGCTTCTTCGACCAGTTTTATTATTTGTGATAGCACGGTATCATGGCCGACCTTGGTTGCCCTGAACTTCAGCATCCCGCTCTTGTTTATCGTGGCGCCGATCAGCTCGTCGCCGGTTCCCTTATCGACAGGTATGCTTTCGCCGGTTATGGCTGACTGATCAACCGACGACTCGCCTTCAACAATGACCCCGTCGACAGGAATTCTTTCGCCCGGCCTGACCACCAGGATATCGTCCATCCGAACTTTCTCCACTGGGATCTCGAGTTCGCTGCCATCCCTGATGACGTGCGCCATCCTTGGCTGCAGGTCCAGCAGCTTTCTTACTGCCTTTGATGCTTTTGCCTTCGTCCTGTGCTCCAGCAGCCTCCCCATGGTTATCAGGACAACGATCACGGCCGCTGTTTCGAAATACACCCCAGCAACAGGAAACAGGTTTGGCGCGAAAGCTACGATCGTGCTGTAGGCCCAAGCAGCCGTCGTTCCCATCGCAATCAGCACATCCATGTTTGCGACCCTGTGCTTCAGCGCGTCGCGCGTGCCGGTGTAGAACCTCCACCCGATCCAGAACTGCACCGGGGTTGCCAGCGCGAAGAGAACATAGTTGTTGATCATGTTAGGCAGGACGCTGGCGTACGTCAGGAGTATGATGGGAACAGTCAGTATAGCGCCGATTATCACATGTTTCTTTAGTTTCCCGAGTTCCTTCTCCGGTGCCAAGAACTCGTTCAGGCAGTTGCTACTGCAGAAGTAGTACCGGACTCCCTCCACTTCTTGGCTTATCGAGTCCTTCCTCTCCTCTACAAACATGCCGCAGACGGGATCCTTGCCCATTAAGACCTTCCTTGGTGATTAGATATATGTCGCATGAATATATTATTTAAGCGCTTTACAAATGTAAAGGGCTGCAAAAACAATATTAATACTTGCCAAGCTATATGAGCACACCTATGCCGCTCTTGCTGGATAAGATAGACAACGCTATAATCCAATCACTCATGAAGGACGGTAGGAAATCCTTTAGGCAAATAGCCAAGGAGATAGGTGTTAGCACTCCTACTGTTGAATTAAGATACAAACGAATGGTTAACACTGGATTCATAAGAAAAATAGCTCCAACCTTTGATACAGACAGGGTCGAGATTGGAATACCAGCGATGCTGTTCATGAGGGTTCTTGCTTCAAGGGCATTGGAAATCGCAAAGGAGCTTTCGGAAATTGAAGAGGTCAGGAACGTATTCATGGCGTCTGGTGACAACAACATGATAGCTAGGGTTGTCGTTGACAAACCCGAATCACTGGAGGCATTGATTAGGAAGAAGATATCTATTATTGAAGGAGTCAAGTCAGTGTCAAGCCAGCTTATAACAAGAATCGTTAAGGATGAACAGAATGTTGTTGTAAAGAGCGGCCTCGTGGTGAACATAACATGCAATTATTGCAAGGGTGAAATCCCGAAGGCACCAAAGATACTGAGATTCGGCGACTACGAACGCTATTTTTGCTGCAGCTCGTGCTTAGCGCTTTACAAGGAGAAGTATAAGAGCAGAATACGCGCCTTGTCGCAGTAAAGATTCAGCTAGAAAGATGAAGCAGAGACATTTTACACTTATATTTTAGCAGAGCTTTATTGCATGAGTGAATCACAGTCGAAGTTTATTGGTTGTCCTACTGTTTATCGTGTAAGAATCTAAGATTAATCGTACTGTATTACTATCTCGTCACCGGCTTTCATTGCGTAGTTCCTAAACTCAGCGCTTGGTTGTCCGTTTACAAACATCTTCACAGTCTCTGTTCCCTCGTTGCATTTATCCATTATACATGTACTGTTAAACTGTACGCCCCATACATCGAAGAAGTCGCCTAATGTATAGTCTCTTACCGCTGTGGATTCTATGTGAATCGTGCCAGAAGTGTCGTGTGTATGAGTGGGGGACATAACAGGCATTGAGGGCATGTTTGGCATCTTCATACCATACGTATCTAATGAATGATCTTTATACAACCTGGGGTCTATCCCGATATTCCTAGGTATAGTCACTGCTTTTCCTTCTATTTTTATTGAAAGTTTAGCATGGTTGTGCATCACTATTTTCTCTGTTTCATGGGCAGGTGCAGTTGGCGATGAGCCTGCCGATGAAAATGCCCCGCTCATAGCACCATATGCCACCGCAACAGCAATAGCGCCAATGATGCCTGCAATAATTATTCCATTTTTGCTACGCTTCTTCCTAGCATGTGGATTGTGAGTCAATGCTTGTATGTCCAGAAAGTGGTTATTTAATTCGGCACTTTACAAATGTAAAGCTGATCAAAAAGAATCGGTTCTCATTGGAGCCAATAGAGGACTCGGGTACGTTGAGAGTTAATTTATGAAAAATTGCTAATTAATATTTACGCATACTTCGCATGTTCTTTATCAAATGCGTCTTTGCAGGATGGACAACAACAGTGGTTACGTCTTTCCTTTATAGTTTGATTGCGGCGAATTATTTTCATCTACCTCCATTTTGCATACGGGGTCTGTGACCATAACAGAATGACAATTTATGGATAGATAAATATCGCACTTTACAGATGTAAAGTCCTATACTTAACTACGCGATCGTATAATACACTTTTAGGTGATAATGTACAAAATGCAAAGGCCTACGGTTGTAATGGGATTGCTGGCTGCCGCTGTGGCAGTTGCGCTCATAACATCAATAGGAACATACGCAACGCTCGCTGAAAGCCAGCCAAACAATAATCGTGCGGATGATGAAGAAATCAAGACCTTGCTTAATGAAGTGAAGGAAATGAAGAGCATGATTAGCAAGACGAACGAAAGGATGGACATGATGATAGAAAGAATGGATACTCTGATGGAAGGCATGGATATGATGATGGGAATGATAATGGGCGACATGATGGGTCCACTGGATGGTATGATGCCAGGAGATTCGATGCAAGATATGATGAACCAAGAGCCTCTAGATGTGATAATAAAGATCAAACCATACCAAAAAGTACTGGTTGGAAAAGAAGCAGAAATTACATTGCTGGTATTAGATAAAGAGACTCAGGAACCCCTAGAAGGTTTGGAAGTACTGATTGGAATAGAGAGAGGCTCGTCCATGAGCACCATGGAGATGATGGGCGATATGTTCCCTGCAGAGGATAAAGGCTCTGGGGAGTATCTAGTTAAATTTACTGCTGATAGAGAAGGGATCTACACGATACACACGATGGTCATGCTCCCTGGCAGATCAATGATGGACAACCA
>CAYJSN010000003.1:0-8105 GCA_964373125.1 uncultured Nitrosopumilales archaeon
CTGACAACTGTCCCCAATTGGGGACAGTTTGAGCATCAATATTGGCGCGTAAGTTCTGACTAACTGTCCCTTTTTAGGGACAGTGCTACACCACGGCAACCGCTGCCTAACACATTTCTTAGGCGATCACGCGATCCTGCTTCCGGCAGGCGCCTCCCCATCGAGAGTGAGCCAGACCGGCTTGCCCTGAACATCGGCCGCCAGCAGCATGCCGTTCGACATTATCCCTGCCACCTTCTTCGGCTGGAGGTTCGCCACCACGATCACGGTCTTGTTTGCAAAATACTCGGGCCCGTAGAACTCGGCGCCCCCGACTATCAGCTCCCTCCGCTCGCTGCCAAGGTCGACCTCGGCCTTCACCACCTTGGTCATGCCCTTGATCCGCTCGGCCTTCAGAATCCTGCCCACCCGCAGGTCGATCCGCTTGAACTCGTCGTAGGTTATGTACTCCATACCAGTGAGGCGGTGGAGACCGTTAATTAAAATTGCCTGCGGGTCGCACCAAAGCTAATAAAACCACCACTTCCATGTTATGGCATGGTCAGGATCGAGGTCAGCAGGGAGATCAGCGCCCCCATCGAGAAGGTATGGAAGATCGCGAGCGACGTGGACAACGAGCCCAAATATTGGCACGGCACCAAGTCGGTGAGGAACCTCAGCGTCGAGGGCAACACGATAAAGCGCGAGGTCATCATCGCCTTCAAGAACTCGAGGTGCATGGAGACGGTCACGCTCGACCCTATGAAGAGCATAAGCGTCCAAGTAACCGACGGGCCGATGAAGGGCAGCAAGATAATCACGCTCGGCGACCTGAACGGCCGGACAAAGATAGACGTGGTCTGGGACATCACGCTCTCCGGGATGCTGAAGATGTTCACCGGCATGGTGAAGGGCCACGTCGAGGAAGGCACCAGGGACGCGCTCCAGCGGATAAGCGAGGACGCGGAGAAGAGCTAGACAGATAAAAGAGATGAACTGGGAGATGGAGTGTGGCCGCGATGAGCCTCGCCTTTGATCTCTTCAATGCCGTGCTCCTGGCGATAATGTTCGGAGTTCTGGGCACCTGGGTCTACTTCGCCGCCTACATCTCCCACTCGTATAGAAGGTCGCCCAGGCTTGAGGCATCAGCGATAGGCCAGGCTCCGCCCGTCGACATAATCGTGCCCGCCAGAGACGAGGAGCAGTTCATTGGCAGGTGCCTGGACTCGATGCTCGCGCAGGACCATCCTAATTATAAGATAATCGTCGTCGATGACTCCTCGACCGACCGCACGGCCCGGATCGTCAGGGAGTATGCCGCAAAGAATAGCAAGGTCGACTACGTGGAGGCCGGGCCAAAGCCGGAGGGCTGGGCCGGGAAGAACTGGGCCTGCTACCAGGGCTACCTCAGGTCCGATGCCGAGCTCCTGCTCTTCACCGACGCTGACAGCCACTACTCCCAGAACCTGGTATCAGGCGCCGTATCGAGACTGGTTGCAGATGGACTCGACGCGCTCACGCTGGTGCCGAGGCTGCTCTGCATCGACCCCTGGACCAAAGTGACACTGCCGTTCCTCAGTACATTCCTGCACTCGCGCTACTCGCCGCTGCGGGTGAACGATCCCTCGCGCAGCCTGGGCTACTTCTTCGGCAGCTTCTACCTGATCAGGCGCGGCGTCTACAAGGCCGTGGGCACACATTCAGGCGTTAAGAACGAGCTGGTGGAGGACGGCGCGCTCGGCTCCAAGGTGAAGAAGAGCGGCTTCAGGCTGAAGATGTTCAGGGGCGAACATATGATCTCCGCGGTGTGGGCCAGGGACTTTGGCTCGCTCTGGCATGGCTTGGGGAGATTGATCATACCGCTCTATGCCGCGAACAGGTTCAACGCGGTGGGGATCTTCCTTGTCTCCTTCTTCCTCTTCTTCGCGCCGTTCCTGGTGCTCCCCTACTCTGCTGTCTTTGCAGGCGCCGGCCTAGTAACGACGGTCCTCCTGGCGGTGAGCGGCTTGGTGTGCGCGATCATAACCGCGGCCGGGATCTTCGAGGCCCGCGCGGGGCTGAAGATAAACCCGGCCTACGCGCTGGCGGCACCGCTGGGCGCTGCAATAATCGCCTTTGGTTTCCTCTCCGGGATAGTAAAGGCAAGGAGGAGGAAAGCGGTGCAGTGGCGCGGAAGAGACTACGTCTATCCGCTCTACACATCCGATGGATTCACGCTGTGACCCGGCCACAATGAGAGAATAGAACGCTAGGACTTGTTCTTCGTCCTTTCGTCTTCCTTGAGCAGCTTCTCGGCATTCTTCAGGAGGTCGGCTGCCTCCCTCAGCAGGTTCTTTGCGTCGTCGTACTTCTCCTCCGGCATGCTCGCTGCGCTGGCTATCAGGCCGCGGGCCTTCTCGATCAGGGAGAGCGCCTCGCCGTTCTCCTGCTCCTCCGCTGCCTTCTGCAGCCTGCTGGCCTTCTGCTCCAGCTCCTTGGCGTGCTCCTCGACCTCGGCCTTGTCGCCAGCCCTGGATTCCTTGCCCTGCTTGCCTTCCTGCCCGCCGATCCTTTCCAGAATGTTCTCGGCCTGCCCGATCATCGAATAAGCGATCTTCAGGTCCTTCTTTGACATCGCGTTGACGAGCGTCTCCCCGGCGCTCTCCAGTAGACGCGATGCCTTGTCTAGCGCAGCCAGCTTCTTGGGGTCGTCGCCGTGCTCTGTCCTGAGCTGGCCGGCCCTGTCCTCTAGAAGCCCGATCGTCTGGGACATCTCCCTGATGACATCCAGCTCGTCCGTGATCTCCCTGATGACTCGGGAGGCCTTCTCCAGCGTCGCCAAGGCTGCGGGCTCGGAGCCGGACTTGGCGGCGTCCTCCAGCATGTTCCGCACCCGGTCGTAAACACTGAGCGATAGGCCCAAGCTATCTGCCTTTGCGCGGGATTCCTCCAGCTGGGCCTGCAGGTTTTGCAGCACCTTCTCAATATTCTTGCCCTTCTGGGTAGAGATCTCCTGATGCTTGGTCTGGATCTCCTCGGATATCTCTCTCACCTCGCCGATGCTTTTTGCGGCCGAGATCCTGCGCTTTGCCTCTTCCAGAACATCTATAACATTCTGCGGCAGGCCGAGCGACTTGACCTCCTCGATCATCTCGTCTATCCGCTCGATGGTCTGCGCAATGAACCGCTCCACCCTGTTCTGCTTCTGTTCCTTCACCTTCTGGATCAGCGACCTGTTAATATCGTTGGAGATCTGCTTGGCTCTAGCGAGCGATTGCGCGGCAGCCTCGGTATCGTTGTTATCCAGATATTCGCGCGCCTCGTCTATCGCGCTGTTGAAAGCGGCCAGGTCCTCTTCGGGAATGGTGAGGTCGTTCGAGGCTGCCAGCTTGGTCAGCTTGTTCATGAACGCGAGCGCCCGCGAGATCGCCTGCTCCAGCCTGGCCGACTCCTCCGCGCTGGCTTCCTGCCTCTCGGCCTTCGGCTGAGCCTGGACGGCTTCTACCGCCGGTACCTGCTCCAGCTCGGTGAGCGCGCCGAAGACCTTCTTGAAGGACTTGAGCGCGTCCTTGAAGTACTGCTTGGCCGAGTCAGAATCGCCGGCATCAACGGCCGCCTCCGTCGCCCCCAGCGCCGAGACGGCCTGGTCGTATACCTGTGTGATATCGTCCGGGATCTGGATTCCCTTTGTTCCAAGGTCAGCGACCTTCTGGTCCACGCTCTCCTTGGCCCTCTTCACGATCGAGAGCAGCGTCTGGAGCTTCCCGTTGGTCTCCGCGGCGGGCTGGGCCCGGACCTCGAAGGTAATGGAGCCCTCGGACTCTCCGTAGAACGCCTTGACAGTGTATGTTCCGGGCGCGCCGCAGACCCTGCCCGAGAGCAGGATGGGCGATGCCGTGAATGTGCCGTCGTTGTTAACGCCAACCTCCTGGAAGGTGCAGGCCTCGTTCCTCGGGTTCCACACCTGGATTATCACGGGTATGTTGCCGGGAACATCGACGGCCCCCACCAGGACGACAGACTCGCCGACCGTGTAGAGACGCTTGTCGAGGCTCAGCGTTATCTCCGACTGGGCATAGGAAGCAGGGTATGCCAGCCCCGCGAAGAGAAGGATCCCTATGCAAGAGAGCACCCCCAGATGCCTGTTCATCGTACAGCGTTGATTCTTGGATTTTCGTATTTATAGGTGCTGGACTGTGCGCGAGGTGAACACACAGCAGGAAAGAAATATAGATGAACCGTACCATGTGCCACACATGAGAGTTTCTGCGATTATCGCAATCGTAGTCTTGGTAGGGGGCGGTTTATTCTTCTACGCCACCGTTCTGCAACCACAACTGGAGATAGTGCCGCCGGCGCCTCCCGCGCAGCCGCCAGCGCCGCCCACCCAGCCGCCCAGTGTGGAGACAAACGGCCACGCCAAACCTCTCGAGACAGAGACAACTACGGAGCCCTCGGGGGACCTCTCTCTTCCAGACCTCTTCCAGAGGGTCGAGAATTCTGTTGTCCAGATAACCCTGCTGGCCGACCCGACTGCTCCCATAGAAGGCGACCTAGGCTCGGGGTTCGTCTACGATAAGGACGGCCACATAATAACGAACAACCACGTCGTAGAGTTTGCTGGCAGGATCTCCGTAACGTTTCTCGACGGAACCGTTTACAAGGCCAGCCGGGTGGGAACCGACCCCTACACCGACCTTGCCGTGATCAAAGTCGATGTCCCGGCAGAGAAGCTACAACCGCTGCCACTCGGGGACTCGTCCCAGCTGATGGTGGGCCAGCAGGTGGTCGCCATAGGCAACCCATTCGGCCTTAGCGGGTCGATGACGTCCGGCATAGTCAGCCAGCTGGGAAGGCTGCTCGAGGCCCAGGGGGCATTGGGCTTCTCCATACCCGATGTCATCCAGACTGATGCCGCCATCAACCCGGGCAATTCGGGCGGGCCGCTGCTCAACCTGAGGGGCGAGGTGGTGGGCGTGAACAGCGCGATACGGTCAGCCACCGGCGAGTTCACCGGCGTTGGATTTGCGATCCCCTCCAACACGGTGAAGAAGATCGTGCCCACACTCATCAACGAAGGCACGTACAGGCACCCCTGGCTGGGGGTCACCGGCAGGGACATCACACCTGAGATTGCCGAAATCATAGGACTTGAGGAGGCCAGGGGCTTCCTGGTGGTTGATATAGTTGCCAACAGCCCGGCCGAGCAGTACGACGTCAGGGGAGGGACCAAGCAGGTCGTGATCGATGGCAGGCAGATACGGATCGGCGGCGACGTCATAGTCGGCATTGACGATATCCCGGTCAGGAAGATCGACGACATCCTAGTCTACCTGCAGAGGGCAAAGGCGGTCGGCGATGAGATAACGCTCCACGTGCTGAGGGACGGCCAGCCCACGGATGTAAAGGTCGTCCTAGGCGAGAGGCCCAGCCCCTCGGAGTCGCCCTGATGACGTTACAGCGCCATCTTTCCAGGGTTCATTATGTTGCGGGGGTCCAGGGCGTGCTTTATCTTCCTGGCCACGCGCAGGTTACGCGCGTTATCCTTCCGCATGCTGCGCGCTAGCCGAACCCCGATGCCGTGACAATACTCCATCGCCCCGAGCCTGCCGGCCAGCCTGATGATGCCGTCTATCGCGCGGCACATCCGATCGTTGGCCCTGGCGCTACCGGCAAACAGGTTGATCGAGTAAAACTCGGGCTGGTTCCAGATCCCGTGGCCCTGCACCATCACCCTGTGGCGCGACGCGATCTCGAGGGCCGCCCTGTCGAACTCCAGCACCTTGCCGGCCGGGATATATGCATGGACAAAGTCGAACCTGATGTCGGTGTTCCTGGAGGTGCTGCGTATGAAGGATATGTAGCGCTCGGCGATCCCGTACCTGGACCTCCAGTACTCACCGGCTTCGTTTTCATCGAGCTGCAGGGCGCCGAACTCGCCCGCTATGCTCCCGGTCCTTGCGATCCTTGCCTCGACCTCCTCCCTGAGCCCGTCGAAGAAGACATAGAGCCTGGTTCCGGGCCTGTCCTGGAGCCACAGCCTGGTATCGTTGTCGAGCGCTAGGTCGTTCACCTCGAAGAGGTCGAGCGATGTGGGCCTGATCCCGCGGGCGGCCATCCGCATCACCGCCCTGTAACCGCTCGCAAGATCCTTGAACTCGAAGGCCAGGACTCCCGCCAACTCCGGCAGCGGGTGGGCCCTGAGCGTTGCTGAGGTCACTATTCCCAGCACGCCCTCGGTGCCTATGAAGAGGTCCTTGAGATGCGTGCCCGACGCCTTGCTTGCGGGCCTGATCTCCATGATGCTGCCGTCGGGGAGCGCGACCCTCATGCCGAGGACCTGGTCGCCCATCGAGCCGTACTTTCCGGCGAGGTAGCCGACGCCGTTGGTGCTGATCGCGCCCCCGACCGTCGCGTAAAAGGCTGACCAGGGATCGTGCGCCAGCATCAGCCCGCGCTTCCTTAACGCAGAGTCGAGGTCCTTGATGACAACGCCGGCCCCGGCCCTCACGGCCAGATCCTCCTCGATCACCTCGATGCCGTTCAGGCGCTTCAGGTCGATCACTATGCCGCGCCTGAGGGTGGCGGCGCCTCCCATCAGCCCGGTCCCTCCACCGTAGGGGACGACCGGGATCCGGTTCCTGTTCGCAAACCTGAGTATCTTGGAGACATCCCGCTCGGCCACGGGCCTCGCGACCGCGATGGGCGTCCTTGGCCTGAAGCCGCGGGGCAGGGCCCTGGTGACGTCAAGCGCGTCCCTGCTGTAATCATTCAGCTGCTCAGCGTCATGGATGACGTTGGAGCTGCCGAGCATCCTGACGAGGGAACGGATCACGCTCTTTTCCTGCACAGGCAGCATAGACTTGCGGCAGAATAAAGACTTAACTTGCTGTGCGGGGTCGAATATTGCGGGCGCGATGACCACGATTCGCTCCACACCAACTGCAACTTGCAATCTTGCAGGAGAGAAAGTTATTATAATTCGCTAGCTAACAAATCCGGCATTGCTCAGCCACCAAGAAATTCTGGATAGCGTGGCAGAAAGAGAGATCACCCGGGAGGAAGCCTGCGAATTAATTAATATCGGGAGCGAGCACCTCCACGGCCTCCTCGGGCTTGCGGCAGGCGTAAGAGATCGCGGCAAGGGAAGGACCGTCACATACTCGCGAAAGGTCTTCATACCTCTCACAAACCTCTGCAGGGATATCTGCTCATACTGCACCTACAGGAGGGAGCCCGGCGACCCGAAAGCAGTAATGATGAAACCGGAGCAGGCGCTGGAGATCGCGGAGCGTGGCAGGAAGGCCAGGTGCACCGAGGCTCTCCTCATGACGGGCGAGAGGCCCGAGCAGCGCTACCCCGAGGCAAGAGAATGGCTCAGGTCGCTTGGCTTCTCAAGCACGACTGAATACATCGTGCACATCAGCGAGCTGGTGCTCAGGAAGACCGGCCTGCTGCCGCACACGAATCCCGGAAATATGACAAGGGAAGAGATGCTGGCGCTCAGGCACACCAACCCGAGCCTCGGGATGATGCTGGAGAATGTCAGCGAGCGGCTCTGCTCCGCGGGGATGCCGCACGAGCTTGCGCCGAGCAAGCACCCGAAGGTCAGGCTGAAGACGATCGAGAACGCCGGGGAGCTCAGGATACCGTTCACGACGGGGCTGCTCATCGGGATTGGCGAGACGCCGGAGGAAGTGATTGATTCGTTGTTTGCGATCAGGGAGATGCACGCAAAATACAACCACATCCAAGAGGTCATAATCCAGAACTTCAGCCCCAAGCCAGATACCCCGATGGCGCTTGCCCCAACGCCAGCGCTCCAGTACGTGCTGAAGATAGTCGCCATTGCCAGATTGATCATGCCCGGGATGAACATCCAGGTGCCGCCGAACCTCAGCCCGGCAAGCTATGCAAGATATCTTGACAGCGGCATCAACGACTGGGGCGGGATCTCGCCGGTCACGATCGATCACGTCAACCCGGAATTCCCCTGGCCGCGGGTCGAGCAGGTCAGGGCTGTGACAGAACAAAAAGGATTTGACTTCAGGGCAAGGCTGCCGGTCTATCCTGAATTCATCAGCAAGGAGTTTCTCTCCGACATGGTGATGGAACACGTATCGGCCCTGACAGATGAGAAGAACCTT
>CAYJSN010000003.1:8115-88021 GCA_964373125.1 uncultured Nitrosopumilales archaeon
CTTGTGAAGGAGGCATATCTAGAATGATGAACCGGCCCGGTATGAGTGAGATAGACCCGGTGGTTGCGGACATACTGAACAGGGCGCTCGATGAGAAAGAATTGACAGCCGGCGATGCGGTCGAGCTCTTCAACTGCGGCCGGCCAGAGTTATTATGTCTGATGAGCGTGGCTGACGAGCTCCGGCATCGAAGGATCGGTGGTATCGTGACCTATGTTGTCAACAGGAACATCAACTTCACCAACGTATGCATAAAGCGCTGCGGCTTCTGCGCCTTCAGCAGGGACTTTCGCGAGGAGGAGGGCTACTTCCTTCCCACCGGGGAGATAGTCAGGCGGGCCAAGGAGGCATGGAGCCTTGGCGCCACGGAAGTTTGCATACAGGCAGGGCTCCCGCCGAAGATGGACGGGTACCTCTACGTCGACATCTGCAGGGCGATAAAGAAGGAGCTGCCCGACATTCATATTCATGGATTTTCGCCCGAGGAGGTCTTCTACGGTGCTGTACGTTCCAACACCGGCATCGAGGATTATCTTAACATGCTGAAGGAGGCCGGCGTGGGGAGCCTGCCCGGCACTGCAGCAGAGATATTAGACCAGGAGATCAGGGACAGGATATCGCCCGGGAGGATCACCGCCGGGGACTGGGTAAGCGTGATCAAAGCCGCGCACAAGCTCGGTATCCCTACAACATCGACCATAATGTACGGCCATGTAGAGAGTCCTGCGCACAGGGCAAGACACTTGGCGCTGATCAGGGAGATCCAGAAGGAGACCCACGGGTTCACGGAGTTCGTGCCCCTGAGCTTCATCCACAGCGAGGCGCCGATGTTCAGGCACAGGCTCGTGGAGGGAGTGAGGGCCGGCCCGAGCAGGGAGGATGTGATAAAGATGCACGCTGTATCCAGGTTGATGCTGAACAACCAGATAAACAACATCCAGGTCTCCTGGGTGAAGGAGGGCGCCGAGTTCTCCAGCTTCCTGCTCGGGGCCGGCGTCAACGACTTTGGCGGCACGCTGATAAACGAGAGCATATCGACCGCGGCGGGCGCCCAGCACGGGCAGCTCCTGAGGCCGAAGCAGATACGCCAACTGATAAGAAAGTCCGGCAGGATACCGGCGGAGCGCTCCACCGTCTACAAAGTCCTCAGGATATTCAACGGAGCGGAGGAGGACGGCCCGCTGGACTTGGCCGACGCATCCAAGTTTGGCTCCTACCACCAGCTCATCAAGCTTGACCGGTACCGCTTCAGGGAGATGCGGAAGAACTAGCGGGAACGGACATGCAGGACACATGTAACAAGGCTGTCAGCACAGCCCTCAAGCTGGGGGCCGATGAAGCAGAATCATTCCTCGTCGATAAGGAGGTGGTCACAGTCCGCATAGCGGACGCCCAGATCGCGGAGGCGAAGGGGATCAGGGAGCAGGGCATGGCCATCAGGATAGTGAAGAACAAGTCCATCGGGGCAGCCACAACCTCGATGCTGGACGAGCAGCGCCTGGCGCAGAGCGCTGGCGATGCAATCTCTGCAGCGGGCCTGATGGAGCCGAAGGCCGAGTGGAGGTCGCTGCCAAAGCCATCAAAGATAACACCGGTGGAGCAGTGCTACGACGACAGGATAAGCAGGCTCGGCATGGAAGAATGCATCGGCATGGCTAAAAGAATGCTCGACTCCGCCCTGCAGTTCGGGCAGGTCAGCAGCGCCTCCGGGAGCCTGCACGTGGTGAAGGAGGATATCTATCTAGCGAACAGCAACGGCATAAGCCTGCAGGACCGGGGAACATACATCGTCGGGAACATAAACGCCGATGCGAAGCTTGTGAACGATGCCGGTGCAACTGTGAGCGGCGTGGGCTTCCGCGCAAGCAGGATGCTGGATGCATTTGAACCGGAGGCGGTGGGGCGCGAGGCGAGCGAGATGGCCGCAAAATCAACTGATGTGAGAAGGTGCGAGGAGGGTACCTACAGCGTAATCTTCGAGCCGTACGCGCTGGGCGAGCTGCTCTCCTTCGTCGCTGCCTACAACTTCGAGGCCAAATCGTACCAGGATAAACGTAGCTGCCTCTACGGCAAGCTCGGCGAGCAGGTGGCAGTCGATAATTTTTCGCTCAGGGACGATCCCCGCGCCAGGAATTGTCTGGGCAGCAAGCCCTTCGATGACGAGGGCGTGCCCACGCATACCACCGACCTGATCGATGATGGTATCTTCAGGAAGATAATCTACGACACCTTCTACGCGGCGAAGGATAATGTCGATTCGACCGGCAATGCCGGCAGGGAGGGCTATCCTGTGGGCAGGTCGGCCGTCCCGATCCCGTTTCCGTCGATGCACAACATCGTCATCGGGGCCGGCGATCAGGACACGGAGGAGATCATACGTAACACGAAGAAGGGGCTCCTTGTTGGCAGGCTCTGGTACACGTATGCCGTCAACCCGGAGAGGGGCGACTTTTCCTGCACGGCCAGGAGCGGCATATTCGAGGTGAGCAACGGCGAGATCGTGGGTGCGCGCAGGATGGTCAGGATAATCGACAACCTGAAGAGGCTGCTGATGAGCGTATCCGCGATAGGGAAGGAGCAAAAACATGTCCTGCAGTGGCACGCCACCCCTGTGCTGGCGCCGCCGCTCAGGGTCGACAACATCAGGATAATCCCGGTCTGACTCTGCAGATCGTGCCCAGAATCGTTTATAGACCCACCAGGATTATCGAGCACCGTTGAGGATCAGATACAAGGATGCGGGCGTCGACCTCGCAAAGATGAGGAGAGCACACGAGACGATCGAGGGCCTGATCTCTGCGACGCACAGGTTTAACCGCTCGATAATATCGGGGTACGGCCACTACGCGGGCCTCATCGAGATGGATGGCGATGTCTTGGCGATACACACCGACGGGGTCGGCACAAAAGTCTTGGTGGCCCAGATGGCGGGCCGCTTCGACACCGTGGGGATAGACTGCGTGGCGATGAACGTCAACGACATAATCTGCGTCGGCGCTAAACCTACCGCGTTTGTTGACTATATCGCCGTGCGGAAGGCCAACGAGCGGCTCGTGCGCCAGATCACCAAGGGCCTTGTGAAGGGCGCAAAGGAGGCCGGCGTCGCTATCGTGGGCGGGGAGACCGCGGTCATGCCCGACGTGATAAGCGGCTATAACGATGAAACGGCCTTCGACCTTGCCGGCACTGTGATCGGCATCGCCAAGAAGAAGGAGTTGATTATGGGCGATAAGATTGCTGCCGGCGATGTGATCGTCGGCGTGGAGAGCAATGGATTGCACTCCAACGGCTACAGCCTGGCAAGGAAGGTCCTCCTCCGCCGGTACAGGATTGATGAGCGGGTGAAGGAACTCGGTCATGAACTTGGAGCGGAGATGCTCAGGCCGACCAGGATCTATGTTAGACCTGTGCTGGAAGTGCTGAAAAATATCAAAGTCCACGGGCTGGCGCACATAACGGGCGGCGCCTTTACAAAGCTCACGCGCCTCAACAAAAAATTCGGCTTCGAGTTTGAGAGCATGCCGGAGCCGCCGGCGGTCTTCAGGCTGATACAACGACATGCCGGGATCAGTGAGAAAGAGATGTACCGCACCTTCAACATGGGCGTCGGCTTCTGTCTCATAGTCCCGAGAGGGGCGGAGGATAAAGTGATGCGAGTATTCCGGCGGCATAAGATGAGAAGTTCTGTGGTGGGCCGGGTTGGCGCGAGAAGCGGAATTTATATAGGCAGGCTCCGACTTTGCTGATCTCATGTCAGCTTTCTTGTCCGTCTCAAGCACCTCCTTCACTGAGATGGAAAGTTTTGACCCAGTAATCCACTCATATACGCTCTCATGATGATATTAGTTTCTCACCAATCTCAGCGCATGGCAGTAGCCTCAAACGCGCCGAATGCAGTATCGAAGAGCTTCACGACAGGTCAGACTTGGGGAGCCTTGCGAAAGGCTTGGAAGGGATACAAGATCGCGAAGGTACAAGGCGACCGCAGCAAGATGACGGAGTACGCACAGAAGATACGAAAGCTAGAAGGCGAGCTGGGAGTGCCAAAAGCATCCTTCCCAGAGCTCTCCCTAAACTAGCTCTCTCCTTATTTTTGTTTTATTTAATATGATCTGCTACACCGTTGTAGCGAATCCCGCCAGGCCCGCTCACATTTTAGTATGGAAATTTGGGCAGAACCACACTAGGGCACAGCCTAGGCTGTCAGCGTCCCTAATCAGGGACAGTTACACTATCTTTTGCCCGAGCTCAGCAACGAGGTCCTTGATCGTCTCCTCGACCTTCTTCTCATCCTCTTTGGCCAGCCTAGAGAGCAGCTCCGCTAAACTCTCCCCCTCACCGACAGGAGCAAACTCCACACCTCTAGCCTTCAACAGCTTCACAAAGGCAGCGGTCATCTTGCTCATCGCATCATAAAGCCGCGATCTCTGCCGAGGAGTTGCAGCCCTCACCATATCTTTATGCAATTCCTTCAATCGCTCATAGGAGAGCATTATCAGTTCATCAAGCTGCTCAGGCTTCAGCTGTGAATCCTGCACGCTATTTGAAGGCCCCCTATACTGTTTTCACGCACGCGCGTTATAACGCGGGCGAGGTTTTAATATAGAACTCCCTTAACAAGTCAGGTGCAAGGAAGCGAGGTATATCATGCAGCCTGCAGCGAGATCGCAAACATAATCAGCAGCATAGATCAGCCCGAGATCAAAACCATAAAGCATGTGATAAAGCAGGTCTCCGCAAAATATGAATTATCTACACTGCCGAGAAACTCCGACCTCATCAGCAACCTGCCGAAGGAATCCTATGAACGGCTGAGAAGGATGCTGATGGTAAAGCCCACCAAGACCGCGTCGGGAGTTGCGGTCGTTGCGGTGATGCCGGAACCGTATGCATGCCCGCACGGCAGGTGTATCTACTGTCCCGGCGGCGTCGAGGTTGGAACGCCGAACAGTTACACCGGCAAGGAACCGTCAACGATCAACGCCATCCAATACAACTATGACCCATATGAGCAGATATCTTCAAAGCTCCAGCGCCTGATGGATAATGGACATGAGCTCTCCAAGGTCGAGATCGTCGTGGTGGGCGGGACCTTCCTCTTCATGCCGAAAGATTACCAACTAAAATTTATCAAATCATGCTACGACGCGCTCAACGGCTTCAGGGCAAGAAGCCTAGAGGAAGCAAAGACCCTCAACGAGACTGCAAGGGTGAGAAACGTCGGCCTCACCATCGAGACGAAGCCAGACTACTGCAGGCGAGAGCATATTGATATGATGCTTGCGTACGGTGCCACCAGGGTCGAGATCGGCGTGCAGGCGCTGAGGGACGATGTCTACAGGATAACCAACAGGGGCCACACGCTGGATGATGTTATAGAAGCATTCCAGACAGCAAGAGATGCAGGATACAAGATCGTGGCGCACATGATGCCCGGGCTGCCCGGCTCGACGCCAGAACAAGATCTCGAGGATTTCAGGCGCCTCTTCCAGGACGAGCGGTTCAGGCCGGACATGCTGAAGATCTACCCGACGCTGGTCATCGCCGGAACCGGGCTCTTCGAGATGCACAAAGATGGCCGCTACAAAGCATACAACGACGACGATATGATAGAACTGATCGTGCAGGTGAAGAAGACGATCCCGAGGTGGGTCAGGATAATGCGCGTGCAGCGCGAGATAGCATCGGCAGAGATCATCGCAGGCCCCAGGAGCGGAAACCTGCGGCAGATCGTGCTGAAGCGGCTCGAGGCAGAGGGCCAGAGATGTAGGTGCATCAGGTGCAGGGAAGCAGGTCTTGCACACCTCAGGCATGGCCTGAGCTTCGGCGGCGCTGAGCTGCTCAGGGAAGATTACGCCGCATCCGGTGGCAGTGAAGTATTCCTCTCCTACGAAGACCCCGCCAGCGACGTGCTCTTCGGTTTCCTCAGGATGCGAAAGCCGAGCGAAATAGCTCACAGGCCGGAAGTTGATCAGGATACTTGCATTGTAAGAGAACTGCACGTTTACGGTCAGGCGCTGCAGCTGGGAAGCAGGAACGATAAGAGCTGGCAGCACAGGGGCTTCGGCACCCTCCTGATGCAGGAGGCGGAGCGGATCGCGAGTGAAGAATTTGATGCCAGGAAATTGTTGGTGATAAGCGCCGTCGGCACGAGAGCATATTATAGAAAACTCGGCTACGGGCCCGAAGGCCCGTATATGAGCAAGTATCTGGGGTGATCTTGGGATGCAGATAATCGGAAGAGGCACCTGGCTCGACAAGGTTGCAGCAAAGCTTGTGGAGCGTGAGAAAAAACTCTCGCGCGACCTCTCGCTGCTCAGGGTCGAGAGCGGGCTCGGCGCATCAGGCATACCGCACATCGGCAGCCTCGGCGACGCAGTGAGGGCCTACGGCATAAAGCTCGCGCTGGAAAACATGGGACACAGATCAGAGCTCGTCGCGTACTCGGACGACATGGACGGGCTCAGGAAGGTCCCGGAGGGCCTGCCGGATTGGCTGAAGGAGCACATCGCCAAGCCGGTATCCACCATTCCCGACCCGTTCGACTGCCACCAGTCCTACGGCGCCCACATGAGCGGCCTGCTGCTGGATGCCCTCGACCGGATTGGTATTAAGTACAGGTTCCAGAGCGGCGCCGATGCCTACAGGAGCGGCCTGCTGGCGAAGCAGATCGACACGCTGCTCAGCAACGCGCAGAAGATAGGTTACAAGATCGAGGAGATGGTGGGGCAGGAGAAGTTCACAGCCGCACTTCCGTACTTCCCGGTCTGCGAGAGCTGCAAGCGCATCTACGTTGCGGAGGCCTATGAGTACCGGAGCGCGGAGAAGAAGATACTCTACAGGTGCAAGGGTACAAGGATCGGGAAGGAGATGATCGAGGGCTGCGGCCACGAGGGCGCGGCCGACATACGCACCAATTCCGGTAAATTGAGCTGGAAGGTGGAGTTCGCGGCAAGGTGGCAAGCCTTCGACATCAGGTTCGAGGCCTACGGCAAGGACATAGCTGACTCGGTCAAGGTTAATGACTGGGTCGCTGACGAGATCCTGGGCTACCCGCACCCGCTGCATGTGAGGTACGAGATGTTCCTAGACAAGGCGGGCAGGAAGATATCCAAGTCGCTCGGCAACGTCCTCACGCCGCAGGCCTGGCTCAGGTATGGTACACCGCAATCGATAATGCTGTTGCTCTTCAAGCGCATAGTGGGAACCAGGCACATCGGGCTGGACGACGTCCCCAAGCTGGTCGATGAATATGACTACTTGGAGGACGTTTACTTTGACAAGGTGAAGATAGACAACGAGATGAAGCGCGCAAAGCTCTCCGGCATCTACGGATACATCAACCACCTGAAGCCACCGGCAGCCCCGTCGCAGCACGTCCCGTACATGCTGCTGGTCCAGCTCGCATCCGTGGCAAGGGATGAAGGTAGAACTGATTACGTTGTGAACCGGCTGAAGAGCTATGGGTTGATCAAGGAGAAGAGCGACGACCTTGTTAGCAGGATACAGCTTGCTGGCAACTGGGCCGACGACTTTGGCGGCTTCGAGAAGGCCGAGGTCACAGTCGGCGATGCGGAGCGCAGGGCGCTGGTCGAGCTCATCGACCTGATAAGGAGGGAGGGCGATCCCAAGATACTGCAGACGAACATATTCGAGATCGCGCGCAGGAACGGCCTGGAGCCGAAGGACTTCTTCAGGCTGCTCTACAATATTCTGGTGGGTGCCGACAAGGGACCGCGCCTGGGCCCGTACATAGTGGATGTCGGCAGGGATAAGATCGCAGAGGTCTTGGGCAAGCACGTTTGATCGGCTCAATCTTTTAATCTCCCGGAGATGAAGCTCGCGTGTGATCCGCTTCAGGTACATGCATCTCTACGCCGAGCCGTCCTCGTCCACGCTAGATATCGATGCCATCAGCGATTACATCACCAGCATGGTAAAGTGCGAGGTGGACGTCAGGAAGGAGTTCTTCACGCACTTCCTGCCACGTGATAAGGCCGACCATGCTGCGAGAGAGATGGCGGCCGCTAGGGTCTTCAATACGCGCATGCCGTATGCGAGGCACGAGCCCTCCGCCGAGGATGCGGAGCTGGAGAAGACGATCCTCTCGGACCCGGGCAGGAGATACTTGGAGCACATCTACGACGGCTTCGAGGCCCAGAAGATCCTGGAAGCGCTGATCCCCGCAGAAGAAAATAGCCTCGACCACGTGCACATCGCATTCACCAACAGGCTGCTCTGCACCTACAGCTGGGACGACCTCAGATACCACTACCGGACGATAATATGCGGCTATCCCTCGATCATCTGCACGAGCGGCATAGTTGAAGCACCGGCAAAGCCGAGGGAGTTCTACCTGCTCTACAACTACTATGCATCGATGGGCATGGCCAGCGTGGAGGAGCTGAAGAAGAAGTTCGAGGGCCGGTTCATAGACTACGACGACCCGAGGCTGACCGAGGTCGTGAAGGGCTTCGTGCTGCAGGCCGTATTCTATTATCTTGTGGGCGATCCTTTTTGCGAGAAGAAGGATTGTAGATTGCTTAATGCCCACTGGCAGGAAGATATGATAGAATCGCAGCTGAAGCATGGAAGATTGTGTGACGAGCATCTGAATACGATAAGAAAGCTTGGCAGGCAGTAACGCCCGCGCTTGCGGATGATATAGGGGGTATTCAAATACTCTGCAGGATAAATTCATACTTATGAGAGCTGGGTATTGGAGGAATTGTATGGACCGCCCTTTGGTTGAACAGACTGTGATGCGATGATGCGGGCTACTGCTCCTCGATTGTCTTTAGGTCGCGGTTCAGGAGCTCGATCATCTTCGGGATCTCCTTCGGCGCGCACTGCAGGCAGTACTTCTGGAACGAGCTGGGCAGCGTGAAGTACCTCTGATTATACTCGATATTCTTCCTGCACGACGTGCATATGGTCTGCTTGTGCGGGTTGGTGTTCTTTACGATCAACGCAGAGAGATGTTTGAAGCTTCGATAAATACCTCACCCAGCTAAGTTAATATCTTGCACGGCTGAGCTTTGAACCGGGCCCGTGGCCTAGTCAGTTGTGCGTCTTCGTAATTAATCGGGGGGCATGACCTAGCGAGGATATGGCGGGAGCTTGCGGAGCTCCAGGACGAGGGATCGAAGCCCTCCGGGCCCGCTATCTAACCAAACGTTCTTCGTGTAAATTTATATACAAACAGCAAGAGTCTTACCTAACTATGACTTCGCAGCCAAGCGTCAAAGATATCATGAAGGAAATCAGAGTGATTCGAGGTAAGATAGACAAGTTAGAAAACATTGTTGAAAAAAGACTGATTGGTGAAGGAAAACCCGATAAATATGAAAAGAAGGCCGTTGCTGAATTTGAGAAGAAAAGAAAGTCTGGCAAACTAAAATTTGTACCTTTGGCTGAGCTAGAGGAATAATCATTTGGCATTCAAGGTTCTTATAGAAAAGAGAGCGGCAAAGCAACTAGACGGATTACCTGTTGATATTAGGAACAGAATTATCAACGCCTTGAAGGAACTTGAAAAGGGATTCTCTGCTAGGCTTGACATAAATAAGCTCAAAGGAACCAAGAATCATTATAGAATTAGAGTTGGCGATTATAGAATTCTGTTTGTCTTGGAATCGGATACTACATATGTTTATGATGTTTCTCATAGAAAGAGCGTGTACAAGTAGAGAACGATTGATCGAAGCCCTCCGGGCCCGCTCACTCCAGCGATCGAAATGTTAGATGAAACCACAAACAGTGCAAAGATTCAATCCATGTCAAGAGCAAACAATATATCATGGCATTCTGCTATAAAATGGTGATTAACTTGGAGATGGTGATTAAGGACATTGACGAACAGGGAAGAGTCATAATTCCAAAGGAATTAAGAAAGAAATACAAGATAAAGGAGAAGGTGATTATAAGATCAGGTGAGGGTAAAATTGAACTCATACCGCTTGAAGAAAAAGAACTTGCAAAGTTTTTTGATTTGGCTACTGCAGATATCAAGACCGATCTGTCAGATTGGCACAAGATAAGGAAAGAAGTACGGAAATGAGATTTGTTGACGCAAGTGTTTTTGTTCATGCATTCATCAAGCCTAGGCGAAGACTGAAGCCTCATGAACAGCGAATAAAGAAGAATGCGAAGCATATAGTGAAGAGAATAGATTCTGGAGAAGAAATTGCTATCAGCACGGTGCATCTGTCAGAAGTTGCCAATATACTGGAGGATTTCATGCCATTCAGGAGCGCTTTAGAGATTGTAACATCATTAATATCAAAACCAAGTATTACGCTTCTAAATGTTACTGGCAAGGATTGCATAAAAGCAGTGTTAATAGCACAAACAGATACGATCGGGTTTACTGACGCAATAGCATGTGTACTCATGTCTGAAAGCAAGACAAGAGAAATCTACTCCTTTGATAGAGACTTTGACAAAGTAAAGGACATTAAGCGTATTAGTGAATAACCACGGATCCAATTAACATATTATCTTAGAATATATTAAAGGCAGATTTATGAGTAATTAAACATGCGAAAAAATAATATCTGTAAAAACAGGGCGCCACACGCTCCAGCAATCGAAGCCCTCCGGGCCCGCTCTATCTACTAAGGAAATACCGCCAATCTACTGGTAAGGCGGCCCTCTATTTGATATTATTTTCCAACTTTCCAAGAGGCCGTTTCCAGATTCCTAGTCCTATCAACACAACCGCACCGATAGTAAACACCGACCCAACAACTAATACTTCGTTAGGACGCTGAATTAATCTCGAAGTGAGAGAAACTCCGAATACGATTATAAGAATAATTGCGTAAATGAGAGCGCCGTTAATAAGCAATAATGTGGATACCGCAAAAGAAGGTTCTTTTCTTTCAACTACAAAACCAATTATAGACATTATTATCGCGCCGCCAGCGAATACATTTGCTCTTGTTGCTTCATTAAATGGAAGGAACCCTGCAAGTTCCTCATGCTCTTCACCAGCCTCAACTGGATGACTAGATTCCATCAACTCATCTGCAGCGTAAATGATAAGGAGTATCAAGGACGCAACCAGCAATGCCATGGAAATGCTTATTTTAGTCATGGTCGGTGACCGGTTCGATCCATAGTATGAGAATATTTAAGATTTAGGTTAGCTTCAGATGCAACTTACCCCAGTCGTCTGGAGCCGCTAGGACGTCCTTTATCGTTGGCGAACCTATGGCAAACTGTTTTCCGCCCGAATTTGCGGGCCATTCCACAAAGTTGTTATGGTAACCATCACTCACGTAAAGATAGAACCGCATCTTTTCCTCGAAGCCGTAAGGCCCGGTGGGAATCTTCAACTCGTAACTCACATGCCCGTTCTTATCATCGTATGGGCTGGAGTGCGAATAACCGATTCTGGCAAACCTGTCCACCAGTTTGGCATCCTGAATAATAACCCATCCACTGCCGCTACCCTGCATTATGCCGCTCGTGGTGCGGCCTGTCCTTGTAGCCGCATAAAAACAGTAATCATCCTCAAGGGGAACATTCCCATCATCGCTCTTTGTATCAAAGCAGGCTACGGCTAGATCCCTGCTCCTGTCAAGGCCCTGGTCTGAGACAAAGTCGATAAGTATGTACAGAAATCTTTCATTATATTTTGCCCTGAGGTATGCCATCAGCCCATCCGCTACGATCTTGGTTTCGCTAGCATCGAGCCACTCTGTTTCGGTGCTCCATACCCCGTCTATCTCTACTGGGTTTGCAGCCTTTGATATGACAAGAACTTCCTCATTTTTACCAAATGACGGCCCTAGCGCTGACGGCGTTAGCATCAAAATTATCAAGGGCAGAAGCAATGTCACCCTTATCGGTATGTGAGATGCCAACCTAGTTTATTACCAAGCACAACTATTTGACTGTTGCATCAATTCGCTCCCGGCGATCAACCGGTCGTGTTTAGATAATTAAATTCAAGGCTTGACGAAAGTTCGCCGTGCAAAATCAGAGCAGGAGCAGCGACCTGAAGGTATCCGTCATTGCCCTCTGCAGGTCGCGCTGTGTTACTATTCCTACGTATCTATCATTTTCCTTGACCAAGAGTCTTCGTATCTTGTGCCTGATCATCATCTCTGCCGCGTCCCCGATGGTTTTGATCGAATTTATGCTGATCAGCGGCTTGCTCATTACCACCTCAACCGGCGTGTCGGGCCTTACGGCCTTCCTGTAGGCTAGAGACTTGAGGATGTCCCGCTCTGTCACTATGCCCACCGGCCTTCCCTGCGAGGTGATCACGACGGAACCCACGCCCTTGCGAACCATCGTCTTGATTGCGGACCTTATACGCAGGTCCTTCTCGATCGAGATCATGTCTTTGCTCATTACCGCCCTTACCCTCACTGTAACATTGAGAGCCATCAAACGCCCAATGCAGCAGCCTATCTATAAAGAATACTAATGCCTGAAACCATCTTAAATCGGCCTTGGATAGTTTAAGTTTGGGACTCGACGAAGGTTTGCCGTGTGCAAGATTAACAGCGTGATGGCTGTCCTCGCAGCAGCAGCACTGGTAACATCGCTTTATACAACACTCAGCCTCGAACAGGCGGCGGCGGAGGAACCGAAAGATTCTGGCATCTCCGTGGCCGTCAAGCACAAGAAAAAGGTATCGCTGCTCGCGGTCAAGAACAACGGAAGCGAAGAGATATTCGGCGTGCGGATAGACATCGAGAACGGAAAGATCAAGTCTGTAAGCGCCAGGGGATGGGACCGTGATAGAATAGAGATGAACGCGGTAATCGTGCAGACGGGCGACAAATCCCTCCTGCCGGGCAGGTCGATGATAATCCTGCTGATAGTCGATAACAAGGACTCCCCGCTCGGGTGGGCAGTATTCGGCAAAAATAACCACACGATCGCGAGTTCGGGCCCTGAAATGGACAGAAAGGTGATCAGCCGCAAGATCGGCGAGATGAACATGCGGGGAAGGGCCGAGGCGGAATCCGGCAAATACAAATCCGCATATGCAGTGAATAACTGTCCCGGCTGCAAGATCGCGCTCGTAAGGCCGATATTCACAGACACGGCATACACGGACGCGTTCTACGTGTTTTACGAGCTGCATCAAAACGATACCGCGACATCGGAAGACCTGTCCTACCTCACCGCGGTGGTCAAGGATACATGGCTGGGCATTCAGTGGAGTTCCTACAAATTCTTCAAACCTTGGCTTGAAAATAATACGATCAACCTGATTACGGACATCGAGGTGCATCTAAACAGGATCCAGCAGTACGACAAGATAATACTACTGCACAGCGAGTACGTGACGCAGCAGTACTATGACAACCTGCGCGAGTGGGTCAGCAACGGCGGCACCATGATCCTGGTGGACGGAAACGCGCTTTACGCCGAGGTGGAGTACGGCCAGACTGCTACAAAAGCAATGATAAGGCTCAGTAAGGGACACGGCTGGGAGTTCAACGGCACCCTTGCTGTGCAATCAGTTAAGGAAAGATGGCTGGAAGAGAACAAGGAGTTCATCGGCAGCCACTTCGGCGGCATAGGCAGGTACCACGAATACAACGTCATCGCGAACGATGCAGCAACATGCCTGAAGGAGTGGGACCGGACGCCGGAGGGCAGGGTCTGCACCTACAAATTCCAATATGGCAACGGTACGATATACCACGCGGGCATATTCGGGAGCCTCTTCATAGACGAGCTGCCAGAGCTGCGGCAGATGTTGCTGGAGTTTCTGCAGCTGGGCTAGAAACCACTTTAAGAGCCCTCCGCCAGTATCGAGTCAGTGAGGTTTCAGGACAAGGTAGTCGTTGTAACTGGGGCTAGCTCTGGAATAGGCAAGGCAACCGCAATCAGTTTAGCTAAGACAGGCGCGACTGTTGTTATTGTATGTAGAGATGAGAAGCGGGGCGAGGCAGCATTAAATGAGATTAAGAAAAGTGGGAACGAATCAGTGTCCCTAATGGTAGCAGATCTTGCATCACAAAAATCGATATGCAGGCTCGTACGGGACTTCAGGCGCAACTATAACCGTCTGGATGTTTTGATCAACAATGCCGGGGTCTTTCTAGCAAGGCGCGCCCTGACCGAAGATGGAATAGAGTCGGCCTTTGCAATAAACCACCTGGCTCCTTTCTTGCTGACAAATCTGCTAATCGATGTTCTAAGATCGAGCGCCCCTTCACGTATCGTGAATGTTTCTTCAAGTGCGCACTACAGGGGCCGCATAGACTTTGATGATATTCAAGGAGAAATTAACTACAGCGGGATCAAGGCGTACAGTCAGTCCAAGTTAGCGAACGTATTATTTACCTATGAACTGGCAAGGAGACTTGAGGGAAGCGGCGTGACGGCCAATTGTCTTCATCCCGGGGCGGTTCGCACAAATTTGGTACGTCTCGATTCCGGGATTTATGGCTTGATCTGGAAGATGCTGGGCCCCTTGATGCCAGGTGCAGAGAAAGGCGCCGATACGTGTATCTACCTGGCGTCATCCCCTGAAGTGGAAAGTATCAGCGGGAAATACTTTGTGAAGAGAAGGAATGTCGTATCTTCAGAAGAATCGTATAACGAGGCAATTGCTAAGAAGCTATGGCAGGTAAGTGCCGAGCTGACGGGTCTTGAACAAACCTAACATGCTTTAGTTAATTCTTCAGTTACTGGAATCTCGACAAGATTGTTTTGCAAGGTAATCAGGTGATGTCGTACCAGCGGTCCGTGTCCTTGACCTTGCGCATCTCGTTATCCACAGCTTCGGCCATAACGTCGAGCTCGCTGAGCGCGCCGAACTTCAGGTAGGTCAGCCTCTCCAGCGTCTGCAGCACGCTCTTCGCCGCCCTGTACTGGGGTATCCGCGGTTCGGTTATCTCGCCGTAGAGCCCGATCCCGAGGATGTCGTTCGTCTTGGCGAAGCCCAGGACGAGGCCGTTGAAGCCGGTGATCAGCGACGAGCCGGGGGTAGGCTCGATGCCGAGCTTGCCGATCTTCTCGGCCAGCTCTTGGGTGGTCGCGGTAAAGAATGTCTTCGGCTCGTTGCCGATCTTCCTGTCCGTGTGAAACGCGCCCAGAGTGTAGACCAGCTGCGCCGAGTGGGCCCTAGCAACGCCGATGACATCCCCGCATAGATCGTATAGCTCCCTGTTGGTCTGAGGCTGGCCAGCCCCGCCGCCGAAGACTATCATGTCCTTGCTGTACCTGTACTCCCACCTCTGCCGCTGGTACTCGATGTGCCCGCCCTTGTCCACCACGTAGTCGGGGTACGGGACCGAGATGTGCCTGAAGGGGCGCGTGCCCAGGCTCTTGTTGATCTGATCTACTGCTATGCTTGCGACGTTGCCCATATCCTGCATGGCCGCGATGAGTATCGGCCTGCTCAGGTCGGGCTTCTCGACCTCCGTGACTTCCACATCAGGTATTCCAAGGTAAGTGATTTAAAAGTTGATGCCCAAACAGGTCTTATTCGGCCGAGAGGTCCCAGTAGTTTGCGTCCTTGACTATCTCGGTGGGCAGGCCCAGCGACTTCCACTCCTTCAGTGACCTGGCATATAGCTTGACGTTCCTGTGCCCTGCCAATAGCAAGCCGTAGTATGCAAGCCCGGAGAGCGTGCCTACGCTGCCGCAGTAGGTGATCACCTCGCCGCCGTCGGGTATCCCACGGTTCTTCAGCAGCCGCCTCAGCTCCTCGCCGCTCCTCAGGATGCGGTCCTCGCCGGAGAAGGTCTTCCAGGGTATGTTTATCGCCTTCGGTATGTGGTGGTCGAGGTAGTTCAGCCTCTCCCTCGAGTCCAGCAGCGTCTTGCCGTCGCTCCCGATCGAGGTGTTGACATAATCTGCCGTTGCCAGTATGCCGTTGTTGAGCCGGAGGGAGTGGGCCTTCTTCGGATAGACGTTCTTCTTGCGCTCCACCTCCAGCCCCAGCGACTTCCAAGTGCCGTAGGTAACGGCGAGCAGCGAGACGTCCCGATGCCCGATGTACTCGAGCGTCCATGCCACCCGGGCGGCCAGGGCCCCGAAGGTATCGTCGTAAACCACGACGTGGGTATCGTCGTCTATCCCGGCCCTGCCATACACCTCGGCAACCTGCTCCATGTTCTGGGCGTTCAGGACATCGGCCAGCGGGATCGACACCGCGCTTGGGATGTGGCCCTTCCTGTACTCCTCGGGCTTCCGTACATCGACGACACGCACACGCTTCTTCCGGATTGCTTCAAGTAGATCGCGTGGCTCGATGAGGATCGGGTGCTTCCTTGGGCCCGGGCCTGAGACCTGCTGCTCGCCCGACTGGGTCAAGCCGCACATTCGCCCCTAGCTGTCTTTGCTGTGAACGCACGGTCGTTGCCGTAGTCCATGTAGGAATCGGGGCTCTCCTCCGGGCTCGGCAGTTTAGCAGCCTCGTCAACCACCCGCTTCAGGTCGTCGTTGTTCTTCACGGCTGATGTTCCTGCACCACGCATGACCCGGCTTACCCACTGCGGGAAGCTCTCGCCGGCGCCGCGCTCCTGTTTGTAGATGTCCAGCATCCTCAGGAGTACGTCGATCACCTTCTTTGCCGGCACCCTCGTGAGCATCTTGCCCAGCGTGGCGTTCTCGCCCGTGCTTCCTCCGATGAGCATGTTGTAGGTGGGCGCCAGCGTGTTGCTGACCCTCGACGCGCCGCCGTAGAAGCCGACCGTGGCAACCTCGTGCTGGCCGCATGAGTTGGGGCAACCGCTTATCTTTATCGTGGCGTCCATCAGCCCGTCCTCGGTGTCAAGGCCCAGCTCCAGGAACTTTGCCTGGATCTCCTTTGCCAGCCTGTGGGAGTTTGTTATCGCAAGGTTGCAAGACGTGGTGCCCGTGCAGCCGACCGCCGAGGCTATGGTGAGCGCGCCGGGATTCGCAAGCCCGGACGCCACGAGTTTCTGATATAGTTCCGGCAGGTCGGACTTCAAAACCCACCTGAGCACGAAGTTCTGGTTGGTCGTCGTGCGCACGCATCCCTCCGCCGAGAACTCCCTGCATATCTGGGCAAGCGCCCTGAGCTGGCGCGAAGTTATGTCTCCTGCCTGCAATGTGACAAATGCCATCACGTAGCCGCGCTGCCTCTGCTCCACGACATTCGTAGCAACCCACCTCTGGTATCCGGACGGGTAGGACGAGGATTCGTGTGACACGATCGAGGGCGCCTCGCTCGGGTACTGTATCTCCTCCGGCACGAGCTTCACGGCCGTCGACTTGGTCGCATTGACTATCATGCGCTCTTTCAGGACCAGCTGCTGGAACTTCGCAAAGCCCATATCATGGACCAGGTACCGCATCCTGTTCCTGTGCATCTTCTCCCTGTCGCCCAGCCTGTCGAAGAGCCTGACCGTCGCCATGCATGTGGGCAGGACCTTGTCCATCGGGGTGAACTCCTCCAGGGGCTCGGCTATGAACGAGGCCGGGCCGAGGCCGCCGCCAAGGTATATCCTGAAGCCACGTACCTCCTCGCCGTTGATCTCCCTGACAGCGGGAACGAGCCCGATGTCTGCTATCCTGACCAGGCTGTGCTCCTCGCAGCAGGCGAAATTAAACTTGAACTTCCTGGGCAGGTTCTGGTTCATCGGGTTCCTGAGGAAGAACCTTGCCACAGCATTGGCGTATGGCGTCGCGTCGAACGCCTCGGCCGCACAGACGCCCGCATAGGGGCTGCAGACGATGTTCCTGATCGTGTTACCGCAGGCCTCCCTGGTCGTGAGCCCGGCCGATACCAGGCCGCGTATGGCCTCCGAGACATCGTCGAGCTGGACCCAGTGCAGCTGCACGTTCTGCCTGGTGGAGACGTGGGCACTACCTATTGAATAAGCATCGCTGACGTATCCAAGCTTCTCCAGCTGCTCGGGCGTGAGTATGCCCGAGGGAATCTTCACGCGCACCATGCTGTAGTCGCTCTGCATCCTGGAGCCGTAGGTACCGTTCTGGAGCCTGAACCGGCGGAACTCTTCCTCGCTGATCTTCTTCTGCCTGAAGAGCTTCACGATCTCTGCGAAGGTGTCGACCTCTTCCTCCCTCCCCCACTTTGCCGAATGTGTCCTGATGCGGAGCGGCCTGCTCTGGGCACGCCTCTTCATATTACGCAGATCACCGTCTATACAATATAAACTTTCGAAAGATGTATTAGGAAAAAGATTAAAGAATGGTCGTGACGATTTCTGTCAACCGCCTCACCCTGTCGATGGAGATCTTCTTCAGGAACGCCGTCCTGCAGGACAACAAGAGCTTTGCCGAGGCTTTTGACAGGAACGGTTTCAAGCTGTCCTACGGCACGCCGGAGTCGCCGGTAATGGCAAGGGAGGCGTTCACGGTGCGGCTGGGCAAGGCGCCCAAGGTCAGGGGGAGGGCGATAAACGTCGCGGCTCTCTCGGTGGCCCCCAAGGACATAGCCAGGTTTATCGACCACATAATGAGCGTGAAGACGATACTCGCAAAAGAGCTCGGGCTCGATCTGGAGCAGGAGTTCACGAGCTGCTCGCTGATCGCGAACGCCTGGGTCCACACGGACAACAACGCGGAGTCGGTCCTGAGCAGGCTGAAGGACATCAACGGCATCGAGGATCTGAGGGGATTTGTATCACACAGGACTCCCTTCGCCAAGCTTGAGTTCGTCTCCGAATCCGCGCGGGGCCTGCTCGACTACGACGAGTGGCAGAAGATGGAGATCGACTCCACGCCAGAGGGGGAGTACCTGCTCTCGCTCCATCATAACGGCAGCTCGCTCGAGGGAACGACCGCGTATCTTGGGAAGATGGGCGAGAAGATAACATCGGTCATAGGCGCGATCGAGTCCAAGGTTCTGCAGTCATAGTCGTACGAGTGGTTTTATGGAAACTTTTAAGAATGGGTCTCCACACGCCCACCGCTAATGACGAACACAAAGTTCTTGCTGCTGGGGCTTTTGCTGGTACCGCTTGCAGCCATGATGAGCTTGCAGAGTGCAGACGCCGAAGAAGCCAAGGTCGTAATCGCTGCGAACTCACAGGTCGCAACCTGCGCCGACGAAGACAAGTGCTACATTCCGTCGACAATCACCGTCGCGAAGGGCACGACTGTGACATGGGTAAACGAGGACTCGGCAGGACACACAGTAACCGGAGCATCGGATCCTCTGGACCCGGGCACATGGGGCAGCCTGACCGTTGGGGGCCAGACATTTGATTCATTGTTCCCGCTGATCAAGCCGAGCGGTGGTGAATACAAGTTCACCTTCACGGAGACAGGAGAGTTCCCATATACGTGCCAGGTGCATCCGCACATGATAGGCAAGGTCGTGGTGGTCGAGGCGATGGCTGAGGAAGAAGAGGAAGAGGTTCACACGATGGGAGGCACGGTTAAAGTGATGCATGACGGCAACAGCTTCGACGTCCCCGTCTCGCTGTCCAACGGAAGCGTGAAGAGCATCACTGTCGACGCAGACTTTACCAGCGTGGTACTGACACTTGAGACAACAAACGCAAACGGCGATCTCATGGTGACGCTGCCAAGGAACCTGGTCGACTCGAAGGCCGATAGCGGTGACGACGCATTCATAGTGCTTGTGGACGGCGACGAGGCTGACTTTACGGAATCGAAGACCACAGATTCGGCAAGGGAACTCACCATACCCATATCTGGCGGAACAGAAGAGGTAGAGATAATCGGCACGCAGGTAATACCGGAGTTTCCGTTCGCGGTCATTGCTGTGATGGGCGCTGTGGCTGGGTTGGCAGTGGCGGTCAGCAGGTTCAGGATGCCGGTAAGGCCCTAACTCCTTCTTTTTACTTATTTTATTTGGAATGTTTAAGTAATTAGGTGCAGGTCTGTATCCTAATGCTATTCATAACCCTGATCAGGTTCAAGAAGAAGGTCAGAGACGTGGTCGAGGTCGGGAAGAAGCTGATGGAGAACCTGCCGCCGGGCGTGAAGATCATCGGCACGTACTGGACGCTGGGCAGGTTCGACGGAGTCTGGGTCTACGAGGCGCCGAGCGAGAAGGACCCCATAAAGATCTTCCTAGACGCGGGGGACGTTGCGTCGTTCGAGACGCTGGTCGCGATACCCAGAGAAGAAGGGATGAAGCTGCTGAAGGACTAGGCTTCAGCCATGACGGCTAAAAATATTAAAGGGCCGGGCGTGAACTATCCATGATATGCGCGGCAGGGATCTGATGTGGATTCTGGTCATCGCATCGATCGGTGTTACTATAGTCTCACTACTGCTCGGCACGTTCTTCCTCTTCCTTTTCTTCCCGCTGGTATTCCCGCTCGCGTTTGCGCGCAGGTTCAGAGCGTCCAGGCAGCACGCCTACAGGAGACCGCCGGAGCAGGACGCCTACACTAAGCAGGAACCTAGAGAAGAGAGGGACTGGCGGGAGAAGTGGAAGTAAGATGCTTGATCTAACTTTGCTTGTCCAGTTTTAGCGCGGCCGAGTTTATGCAGTACCGCCTGTGGGTGGGCTCGGGGCCGTCCTCGAAGACGTGGCCTAGGTGGGCGCCGCAACTCTTGCACATAACCTCGACCCTCAGCATGCCGTAGCTCCGGTCAACCTCGTACTCCACATTGTCCGCTATGGGAGCCCAGAAGCTCGGCCAGCCGGTGCCGGAGTCGTACTTGGTCTCCGAGATGAAGAGCTCGCTGCCGCAGCAGACGCATCTGTAAGTTCCCTTCTCCTTGCAGTCGTGGTACTCGCCCGAGAACGGAGATTCTGTTCCCTTCATCCTGCAGACATCGTACTGCTCGGACGTCAAGGTCTTTTTCCACTCATCATCTGTCCTCTGCGTGGATTCTTTCTTCGACATGTCGGAAACACCGCTATACGGTTATTTGAATATATTTGCAGGAGCCCCGTAGCAAACAAAAGTAAGCGCGCCGATCTTCACCGGCGCTTAGGAGCAGACCTTTCAGTTTTTTCAGCTGCATCAGCAGCTGCTTGTGCGGTCGCTGCCAATGCTTTAGCGGCAGCTATCAGGTCAGCCATCTCAGCCGGATTTTCTGTTGCAACCTCGGCTAATTGTGCAGCGGCTCTAGCCGCTGCCTGAGCAGCTTCGGCTGCTTGCGCGGTTGCCTGTACAGCTTTGGCAGCGCGAGGATTATCTTTCGCGGCGTCTGATGCTCTTTTAGCCACTTGTTCTGCTGCTCGTGCTGCTTCGGCTGCTTGCTTCGCAAAATCTGCAGGAGACGACATTGAATATTATATACACGCCGTGGCTCTTAAATCTTAGCTGATAAAAATTCGGATGAATTCTGCAATCTACATGTTATGACTGTGATATTGTGGGAGATTTTTGAGAACTATTGGTGGTCTTCTCAAAATAAGTCGATTGTATGATCATCTTTTAATGCCTACATTTTAACCGGCGCACGGTGTGGTTGAGGTAGCATGAATAGCAATTAATCACTAGCGATGCGAAAATTACAGATGCCGAAAGCGTCCTATGAAATTTGTTTATTGGTTTGAACGGTGGCCCCCACCAAATTCATTCCCGCTTAGTAAAATCGGAGCCATATTAGGAGAGCACCAATCCCGTCACATCTGGTCCGAATTTCGTTCAATTTTATACCGGTACCCGACGGGCCCACGTAAAATGAATTATCTACAGCTTTGTCAGGCTTATCTTCTTGAGCCTTGTTACAACGATCATCGCAGCCACTACTGCTACCATAATTGCCGCTGCTCCAAATGGAAACTCAGGAACTACTACTAGATCGAACTCTGCCTTCTCTATTATAGCCTCACTGATACCGCCACCAAGAGAAAAGGTGCCTAGATAGGTTACTTCCACATGCACCCTACCCGCGGATTCGAAGGTAACCTCGTGGATTCTCTGCCCAGTATTCTCTACCTTATACACAACCTTTCCCGCTGCATCAGTTATCTCCAGGTCGTACCTCGGATTAGGGAGAGTTTTGCCCCTGGTATCGGTGATGGTCACCTCGAGCTGCACGGTCTGGCCAGGCTCCATCGTCTCCGGGTTCCAAGAGAGATCTACGACGAAGGTAGCAGAGTTTGTATGTTTGCTCAGCGGTGGTTTTGGCACCACCAGCTTCGCCTCTGGGGGTTCTGGAGGTGTATCTGTGATCCTTGTCTCTAACAGCTCATACTCGAACAGGACCGGTATCGGGTGCTGAGATACCAGTGCGAAAACCTTCGCCTTTACCGGGAATGGAAAATTATCGCTTATCCAGAAAGTACTGTCAACGGCGTAGTGAAACCCTACCAGAGATGTGTCCCATGACTTGCCAGCCGCATCGATCGTTTCGCTTCCTACCGGATGCACGATTATGCCCCCGCCTCCCAATCCGGCTATCACGCCCCAGTTTTCAAAACCAGTAAGCGCCTTGGGGTTTATCTTTGAAGCATAGCTGCTTAGCCATGCGAGTGTCTGGTCTATCACCCCTGCATAGGGTCGGAATTCTTCAGAGATGGAACCTATAGGCTCCAGTGTCAGCGATGCAAGCAGCAACTCCTCGGTTACCACCTTACCCTCGTCCTCAACTATCGTGAAGGCCTTCCAGTTATCCTTCTCGTCCCTAGACTCTAACAAGATGGTTACATCTATCGGCTGGCTCTTCTTGTAATCGAAGAACGCGATCCTGTACTTCATTAAAAGGCCCTCCTGCGCACCATCTCCGGGATACCATTCACCCTGCGCATAGGCTGCTTTGGTTGCAAGGATACCGGATCCCAGCAAGATGCCCATCAATGCATACGTCCAGTACCTCATTGACATTAACAAAGTGAGACTGAATTGATAAATGTTGGTATAGGACTCCGTCATATTAGTGCTGAATTTTGGTTGATTTTGATACGGTGCCCGACGAACCCGTAAGTTTATGTTAGCTGGCATCGAATCCATCAATCGCGAATGGAAACAATGCATTGCCCTTGTTGCGGCGACCTCATGGAACCCGAGGAGGAACTCGAGATATCAATAAAGTACAGGTGCAGGGGCTGCGGCCTGAGCGACACAAGGCTGAAGGAGAAAGCAAAGTAGCGTGCTTCCATGTTTGAACCCGACCTAAAGCTTATCTAATCTAGTGGGAGAGATAGCATCCATGCCATTTGAAAGCCTGACCGAGTACGTCAAGGCACTGGAGGACGCGAACCAGCTCAAGCGTGTGAGAAGCAGGGTGAGCGTCGACCTCGAGCTCGCGGAGGTACTGCGGCGGCTCATGTACAGCAACGGCCCGGCAGTGCTCTTCGAGAACGTCGACGGCTTCAGGACGCCGGTCCTCGGCAACGCCTTTGGGAGCATGGCTAGGATGCAACTGGCTCTGCAGACAGAAAACTTCGAGGAGATCGGGGAGAGGATAGTCGGCCTCACAAAGATGGAGCTCCCCACCGGGATGCTCGATAAATTGAAGATGCTGCCGAAGCTCTCCGAGATAGCCGATGTGGGCCCCAAGCTTGTCGGCAAGGGCTCGGTCTCCGAGGTCTACGAGGACTCTGCTAAGGCATCGCTTAACAACCTACCCGCGCTGAAGTGCTGGCCCAAGGATGCCGGCAGGTTCATCACCTTCGGGATGGTTGTAACCAAGCACCCGGAGACGGGGATCAGGAACTTTGGCGTCTACCGGATGCAGATCCTGGACGAGAAGCGCGCGATAATGCACTGGCAGGTTCACAAGCGGGGCGCGCAGCACTACCTGATGGCAAAGGAGAGGGACGCGAAGAAGATCGAGGTCGCGGTTGTAATCGGCGCCGATCCTGCCACGGTCTTCTCTGCTGTAGCGCCAGTGCCTGAAGGAATGGACAAGTACCTCTTCGCAGGCATAGTGAGGAAGAAGGGCGTCAGGCTCGTCAAGTGCAAGAGCGTCGACCTTGAAGTTCCTGCAGACGCGGAGATCGTGCTCGAGGGTTACGTTGATCCTGCAGACATCAGGATGGAGGGTCCTTTCGGCGATCATACGGGATACTACACGCCGCAGGAACCGTACCCGACCTTCACGCTGACCGGCATAATGAGGAAGGAGAACCCGATCTACCTCACAACAGTGGTTGGAAAACCGATACTGGAGGACGCCTACATCGGGAAGGTCATAGAGCGGTCCTTCCTCCCGCTGGTGAGGATGTTCCAGCCCGAGGTCGTGGACTTTGCGATGCCCCCCGCCGGATGGTTCCAAGGACTAGCAGTAGTATCGATAAAGAAGCGCTACCCCGGGCAGGCCAAGAAGGTGATGATGGGACTCTGGGGCCTGGGGCAGCTCGCGCTCACGAAGATGCTGATCGTGGTCGACGACGATGTCAACGTGCACAGCATCGACGACGTCATCTGGGCCGTGACGGCGCGGGCCGACCCGAAGCGTGATACAGTGATCATCGACAACACGCCCACAGACACGCTGGACCCCGCTTCCCCCTTACTGAACCTGGGCTCGAAGCTGGGCATAGACGCGACCACCAAGTGGAAGGAGGAGGGCTACGAGCGGGAGGTTCAGGAACTTGCAAAAACTGACCTGCAGACGAAGGACCTCGTTGATAAGAGATGGAAGGAGTACGGCCTCTGACCTGTCAGCAGTGCCTCACTATGTTGTAGAAGTTGTCCCGCTCGGCCACCTGCAGCCCGATCTGCTTCACGGCGTCGATTATCTTCTCCTGTGTCAGGGTCGTTGACCTGGAACCGGTGGCGGTGACCACCTCCTCGCCGTGGAGCGTGCCGCCAAAATCATCTGCTCCATACTCGAGGGCGAGCTGGGCCATGCCTATCCCATTGGTCAGCCACGATGATTGAAGATGATCTATCAGCCCGTGCAGCATTATCCTGGAGATCGCGATCATCTTCAGGAGCTGCAGCCCACCGGCGGAGTACCTGACGCTGCCCTCCTCCTTCAGCTGTGTGTTGTTGGGCTCGAAGCTCCAGGGTATGAATGCCATGAAGCCATGTGTCTTCTGCTGGAGCTCGATTATCCGCATAAGCGACCTCGCCCTGTGTTCGAGGCTCTCGATGTGGCCGTACATCAGGGTTGCCGATGCCGGGATCTCTAGGTTATGAGCCTCCTCCATTATCCTGAGCCACTCCGCGCTCTTTATCTTGAGCGGGCTTATCATCTCTCTTACGCTGTCGACGAGGATCTCGGCGCCCGCCCCTGGTAATGAATCAAGCCCTGCATCCTTCAGCCTGCCCAGAACCTCCCTGGTGCTGGAGCGCTCCACCTTTGCGATCGTGTCTATCTCCGATGGCGATAGCCCGTGTATGCCAACGCCCGGGCACTGCTCCTTTATCCGCCTGAACATCTCCTCGTAGTACTCGATCTTCAGAGAGGGGTTGTGCCCGCCCTGCATCAGGACCTGCGTTATGTTGAACATCTGCCTGGCCAGCGCGACGCGCCTGACGCCATCATCGATGTTTACTGTATAGCCTTCTTCATGTCCCGGCGGCCTGTAGAAGGCGCAGAACTTGCAGTAGGTGATGCAGACATTGGTGTAGTTGAAGATCAGGTTGTTCACGAAGGTGGCCTGCCTGCCGAAGCGATCCTCCTTCAGCCTGTTGGCGACCAGCCCCATCAGGTGGACATCGCCGGACCTGAGCAGCCGGATGCAGTCGTCGAGATCGGGCCGCCCGCCGTCAAGGACCTTTGCGAGGATATCGCCAATGTCGGAGCGGTTCACCATCTGCGCTAGCTGGCTCAAACCGGATAAGCGGGACTCCCATGCTATTTATTCTTTAGCGCCTACTTGCGGCTCCGTTGTCGAGCGAGCATTTTATATAAAGTTCCGCTCCACCTAACCCGATGCTCAGCAACATCCTCAACGGCTCGCGGGCGCTCGAGCGAGCTCTGGCAGGAGAGGAGCTCGACTTCAACGACGGCCTAGAGCTGATGAAGGACGACAACATCTTCATGCTCGGGGCGATCGCCGACCGGGTGCGAAAGCAGACGAAGGGCGATCTCGTTACCTTCACCGCGTCATACTACGTCAACTACACCAATGTCTGCGCGGCGAGCTGCCCGCTCTGCGCCTTTTACCGCAAGGACGGCGAGGCTGATGCTTACACACTGACAGTTGACCAGATCCTCGAGCGCGTGAGTAAGGCCGTTGGCATGGGCGCCACCGAGCTCCACATAGTGGGCGGCTTCCACCCGAAGCTGGAGATCGAGTACTACGAGGAGATGATGCGGGCGATCAAGCAGAGGTTCCCCGGCGTGACGATCAAGGCCTTCACGCCGGCCGAGATATTCTTCATCGCGCGGGTCACACACAACACCGTGAAGGAGGTGCTCCTCCGGCTCAAGGAGGCGGGACTTGATGCGAATGCAGGCGGAGGGGCCGAGATCTTCCACCCCGATGCGAGGAAGGAGATCGTGATCGGGAAGTGTTCCGGCGATGAGTGGCTCCAAGTTGCCGAGCAGGCCCACAACCTCGGGATAAGAGGCAACTGCACCATGCTCTACGGGCATGTGGAAAAACCCGAGCACGTCGTCGACCATATAATCAAGCTCAGAGAACTACAGAAGAAGACCGGCGGCTTTTTGACCTTCATACCGCTCAAGTTCAGCCCCGAGAACACCGAGCTCCAGAAGAATCGAAAAGTTACAGCGCAGTCTCCCGCCACCTACGACCTCAGGGTCATCGCTCTCTCCAGGCTGATGCTGGCCAACGTGCTGAACAACATATCGGTCTACTGGATAGCCATGGGCAAGAAGATGGCGCAGGTTGCGCTCACGTACGGCGGCAGCGACCTAGTCGGCACCGCCTTTGAGGAGGAGATCTTCAGGGCTGCGGGGCTCTCCTACAGCTCATCGGTGGAAGAATTAGCGAATATGATTAGGGAGATCGGGCGCGTGCCGGCGCAGAGGGATACCTTCCACAACATAATACGCAACTTCTAGCGGCCGTTTCCTTTAAATCGGCTGGGAACATCTCCTACACCCGTGGAGATCTATCTTATGCGGCACGGCGAGGCCGCGGCCAGCGGGGATGATACGGAAAGCATGCTCACGGAGCAGGGCGCAGGCGACGTGGCGCTGGTGGCAAAGCACCTGGCCTCGATGGGTCTGAAGGTCTCCAGGATCTATCATTCCGAAAAGCTCAGGGCGCAGCAGACTGCCGAGATGGTCAGGCAGAACCTGACGATGCCCAAGGAGGGCCTCAGGCAGCTGAACGGGCTGGGGCCCAATGATGATATCAGCTCGACCATGACCATAATCGAATACTCACAGCAGCCAATAATCATCGTCGGCCACCTGCCGCACCTGGGCAAGCTGCTCTCCGAGCTGGTCGTGCACAACCAGAACGCAGAACTGGTGAGTTTCGATGCCGGCAGCGTCGTGTGCCTGGCCAAGGGCGACAAGCGCTGGAACCTGAGATGGATCGTGCACGCCAAGACTCTCAGGCAGCAGCGGGAACAGCGCTAGGTTGGGGTACCTGGGCTGAAAGTTGTTGCGCCTTGGCCCCCGCCGGGACGCCTCTTCCTTCTGTTCAGCCCGAAGCTTATGAGCGTCAGCAGCACGCCTATGCCTGCTATCAGGATCCCTATCTGGATGATGCCGCGCGATACATTGAACTCATCGAGCGGGCCGCTGAAGAGTATGTTGCTGTAGATTATGTTCAATATTATACCGGTCACGATCATCGCGATTCCGCCAGCAAGGAAGCGCCAGTCCACGATCTACGATTCTACAAACGATCTAATAACTTTTAATCACGGCCGGCCGGCGATGGCAACCTCGACCGCTCCTAGGATCTTTCGCTGCCCGGCCATAGCGAACATCTCCTCCAGCGCCCGGGCTCCCTGTTCGCCCATGTCCAAGGTGAGGTCGTTGACGTACATCTTCGCGAATCTTTCTATTGTCTGGCGGGGCGTTCCCCGCGCGTACCACATGGCGTGGTCGAGGGCAGCGTCCAGATTTTCGAGGCCGAAGCGTATCGAGCGCCTGAGCAGGTCATCGAACTTTGTTATCAGCTCTGTGCCGAGCTTCCTGCCGGCAACATTGATCCCAAGCGGCAGTGGAAGGCCGTTCGTGTTTCTGTCCCACCACGCCCCCAAGTCCAGCGTGTTCACCAGCTTGGCCTGGTCGTAGGTTATCTGCGCCTCGTGTATTACCAGCCCGACATCGACCTCTCCTCTCTCTACAGCTCCGTTTATCTCGCTGAACCGCATCTCGATCGAGTCGAACTCGCCGATCGCCATCCTGAGCAGGAGGTAGGCCGTGGTCATCTTACCGGGCACGGCAATCCTGCACCTCTTAAGCTCGTCTATGTCCATCCTTTTCTTCGCGACCACGATCGGCCCGTAGGCCCTGCCGAAGCTCCCGCCGCTGCGCAGGACGACATAATCATTGACGTAGGCAAGGGCATGTGCCGAGACGGCCGTGACATCGAGCTCGTGCTTCAGTGCGCGCTTGTTCAGGGACTCGATGTCCTCGACGACGTGCTTTACCTGCAGGTCACCGGCTGTGACGTTGTTGGACTCGATGCCGTAAAACATCAGGGCGTCGTCGGCATCGGGCGTGTGACCTACAGTAATCTGCACCTGTCTCGCATCGATGGGCAGATATTAAAAGGTAGCATCGCCTAGCGTTACGCATGAAGACCGTGGAGGCTTTTGAGCTGGAGATCGGTTATCAATTGGAGGAGCTCCCGCGGCTGGCCGGCGAACTTGCACCAAACAAGCTGAGCTTGGAGGATCAGGAGAAAACTGTGATAACGGGCGCCGGCGATTCCTTCGCCGCCGCGATGATTGCGGAATCTGCATCAGGTAACATGGTGCGCTGCATCGATCCCCTGGATATCTGCTCAAACCCATCGACAGTGAAGAACAGGATCCTTTATGCGGTATCGATCTCGGGAAGCACCAAGACCAATGTCGAGGCGGCCGAGGCTGCTCGCAGCATAGCCTCAAGGAGAGTTGCGATAACATCGAGGAAGGATAGCTTGCTTGCAAAAGCCTGCGACGAGGTGATCGAACTCAGGTTCAGGAATGCCGGCATCCTCACGGCCGGGAGCATCGGTTTCACGGCCAGCATGCTTACCTGCCTCTCGCTCGTGCAGGACGTGAAGATCAAGAACCCGGGAAGATTGTTTGAGAGCGCAAGGAACGATGTGGGCCAGATAACATTGGGCAACGAAGCCTACATCGTGGGAAGCGGGATCACGTACCCGCTGGCGGTCTACGGCTGCGCAAAGCTCTTCGAGGTGCTGGGGATAAAGGCCCGGCCAGCAAGGCTGGAGCAATTCAGCCACATGGAGATCTTCTCCATCAGGAAGAATGACGTGATCCTGATCCTCTCTGGCGATCGCAGGGCCAAACAGTTGTCGTCAAAATTGAAGGCCGCCGGCTACGACGCACTTGTGCTTGGGCCGAAGGGCGGAACCCTGGAGGAAGAAGCATTCTACTATGCATTCCTGCTGCAGATGGTTGCGCTGCAGCACGCCAAGCGTATGAAACTCGAAGAATGCTACTTCGTGACAAACGACAAATTAAGGAAGATCAGCAGCTCGATGATCTACTGACCGATCTTTGCCTTCGCCTTCCGCTTGGCCCTGACGTATGCTATGAACCCGATTATCGCGCCGCCCACCACTATTGCGACTATCGGTGGCAGCAACGGATCTGCTGGGCTGATCTTCGAGGGTTCCACGCCGCCTCCGATCGGGGGCACGGTCATCCTCCACCGCAGCGTCAGGTCCTCGTCTGGTATCTGGTCGAACTCCCACGTTGCCGCGGTCAGGGTGGTCCTGCTGGGCGCGATCGAGTGGGCCATTATCATCCCGTTTTCGTGGGCCGTCGAGATCACGAGCCTTTCTAACGGCTTGGGCCACCGGGAGGCATCCTGCAGCAGCACGGTCAGGTCGCTCTCGATCCCGGCAATGCCGCTGCCCGTTGCATTAACCTCCAGAACGTTTGTGCCGGGCGGGAGGGTGAGGTTCAGCGTATAGAGCGAGAAGCCCGTGCCAGCGCCCCCGGGATTGGCATACTCAGAGCCGGTGTAGTTGATCCTGTCGGAGTTGAGAGCGAGCGACAAGGAGCCGCCTTCAAGCGAGACCATGAGGGGCAGCTTCACCGAAAGGCTGACAGGATCGGTGCCGTCGTTCTGCAAGACATACCTGGAGTTCATGGTCATCCTCACAGCGTGGTGCGGCTCGTACCCCGCGATCGGTTTCTCCCAGCTCGAGGACATCTGCAGATCCATGTACGCTTCCTTCATGTAAATATCGGCTCGGGGAGTCCCGGGATAGGGCAGCCCGACCGTATCGCCTATCTGCAGGTACTGCACCCCATACACTCCGGGGAGGATGATCGCCAGAAGCAACAGTTGCGCCAACATAATTTTCACTGCACCAAAACGGACCACCGGAGATCTCTAGCAGAAGGATTAAATAAAGATGCCCGATAGAGTTTTGCCCGAGTCTAATGCCGAGGTACAAGTCAACCACGGAAGTGCTGAAGATCATAGGCAATAAGGACCAGATTCGAATGGTGTGAAAGTAGTTCTTTACACCCGAATAATTTTGGCGTTATTGCCCACGTAGATCACGGAAAAACAACCATGAGCGACAGCCTCCTCGCCGCTACGGGCATGATCAGTCCCTCGGTCGCAGGCGAGGCGCTCGCGCTTGACTACATGGATCTCGAGCAGCAGAGGCAGATGACGATCAAGGCCGCCAACGTGACCCTCTACTACGAGGAGGAGGGCAAGGCGTACGTCATCAACATGATCGATACGCCGGGGCACATCGACTTTACCGGCAGGGTCACCAGGAGCCTTAGGGCGATCGATGGCGCGTGCGTCGTCTGCGACTCGGTCGAGGGCGTGATGACCCAGACCGAGACCGTCACGAGGCAGGCGCTTGAGGAGAGGGTCAGGCCTGTTCTCTACATCAACAAGATCGACCGCCTGGTGAAGGAGCTCCGCCTCACCCCCGAGAAGATGCAGGAGTGGCTGGCTAGGATAATCGCCGATTTCAACAGGCTCATCGATATCTACGGCGAGCCCGAGTTCAAGGACAAGTGGAAGGTGAACATCCAGAACGACAGCGTTGCCTTCGGCTCCGCGAAGGACAGATGGGGGTTCACGGCCAGCATCGCTGCAAAGAAGGGCGTCAATTTCAGCGACGTCTACGAAGCATATACCACCGGGGATCCGAAGAACCTTGCAGAGAAGATCCCGCTGCACGAGGCTGTCTTGAGCATGGTGGTGAAGCATCATCCACCCCCACACGTGGCACAGCGCTACAGGATCCCCAAGATATGGAAGGGCGATCTCAACTCGGATGTTGGAAAGGCCCTGCTGGAGTGCGACGACAAGGGCCCGGCCGTGATGATGGTCACTACTATAGTAGTTGACCCCCAGGCGGGCCCGGTTGCTGTCGGCAGGCTCTTCTCCGGCACGCTGAGCGACGGCGACCAAGTTTATCTTATCGATTCCAAGCGAACCGAGCGCGTCCAGTCGGTCAACATGTTCATGGGATCCACGAGGGAGATCGTCAACACGCTCAGCGCAGGAAACATACCGGCGCTGCTCGGGCTCAAATATGCGAGGTCCGGAGAGACCATCGGCACCATAAAAGAGGTTATACCATTCGAATCGATCAAGTACGTCTCCGAGCCGGTCGTCACGGTCGCAGTGGAGCCGAAGCATCCTAGGGACCTGCCCAAGCTTGTGGAGACACTGAGGAAGATCAGCATCGAGGACCCCAACCTAGTCGTGAAGATCAACGAGGAGACTGGCGAGACTCTCATGTCGGGGATGGGCGTGCTGCACCTTGAGATCGCAACCACCCTGATCCAGCAGGCGGGGCTGGAGATCGTCACCTCGCAGCCGCTCATCAACTACCGGGAGACAGTGCGCGCAAGCGCAGGCCCGGTGATGTCCAAGTCTCCGAACAGGCACAACAAGCTCTTCATGCGCATCGAGCCGCTCTCCGATGATGTCATCGAGCTCTTGCGGACGGGCAAGATAAACGAGAACATGGACAAGAAGGAGATAGCCAAGGTCCTCAGGGAGAAGGGCTGGGATGCGGACGAGGCCAAGAACGTTGTTACGATGGAGAGCAACAGCATGCTGGTGGACGCGACGAAAGGTGTGCAGTACCTCCAGGAATCGATGGACTCGATCAAGTCAGGCTTTACCGACATCATGCTGAGCGGCCCGCTGGCACAGGAACGGTGCAGGGGCCTGAAGCTGATACTCCACCACTTCGTGCCGCACGAGGACCCGGCGCACAGGACGCTCGCTCAATTGATGCCGGCCAGCAGGAGGGTGATAAT
This sequence comes from uncultured Nitrosopumilales archaeon, assembly GCA_964373125.1. Lineage (GTDB taxonomy): Archaea > Thermoproteota > Nitrososphaeria > Nitrososphaerales > UBA213 > CAYJSN01. The sequence continues at coordinate 40,323 of CAYJSN010000003.1, forward strand.
GGGGGCCATGCTGAGCGCCAACCCTGTGCTGCTCGAGCCAGTGCTGGGCATCGAGGTCAAGTGCCCCGCGGAGATGATCGGCAACGTTGCCGGCGTGATCTCCGGAAAGCGCGGCAAGCTCCTGAACATCGACCAGAAGGGAGTGATCGCGATCGTGCTGGGCGAGGTGCCGGCATCGGAGACGTTCGACCTCTCCGAAATAATGCGCGGCCAGACCGCCGGCAAGGCGATGTGGAACACGCACTTCAAGCTGTGGCAGGCCGTGCCGCAATCGATGCTGTTGCCGCTGATCGCCGAGATACGGAAGCGCAAGGGCCTGAATCCTGAACCCCCTAGACCTGACGAATTCATAGACAGCGAGTAAAAGGCTTAAGAAATACTGCATTATAACTCACTCAGTGAATGCAGTAGTTATCCAAGCAGGTCTCGCAGCAGCACTAATCGTCGCGAGCATCTTTGTCTTTATGCCGGTAGAGAAAGCAGGCACGGTACACAGAATCATACAAGGCACTCAGCTAAATAATGTTCCAGCCGCATTAATCAACTGCTCAGCCGGTTTGCTCGGTGACACTCTTATCGTAACATCAGACAGGGATTTCATAGTACATCTGAATGTAGTTAACGAGTCGGGTGGTACGCTCATTCTGACAATATCTGATGGTGCTGGCGGTGCAGCTGATCTGGCAGTAACTGTTGATCCTCTCTTGAGCTTTTCAGCCACCCATGCATACGAGGGTGGCGTTACAGTAACATTCTCAGGTGATGCAAACACTCTAGACGGATGTACAACTGTAATTACAGAGGGCGGAGGAACTGCGAGCATAACTTGAGTGGCCTGAGATGAACAAACTGATTATTCCAGCGCTAATGGGCATGGCAGTATTGGCTGCGGGAATCCTAGCATTCACATCGGTAGAAGAGGCAGGCACCGTGCATACGAGTATACAAGGCACTCAGTTAAGCAAGGCCGGAGCAAGGGCGGCGGCACAGTTCTCTAATGACTTGAGCACGAACTCGATAACTATAACGTCAACACGTGACTTTGTGGTATATTGTTCGATTTCAGAAGATAATAAGGACGCTGGTACCTTTCGGGTAAGTGATGGTGTAGAAAGCGAAGACTACGATCTGGTTGGCACCATTTCTTTGAGCATAGTTTGGGCGGCGAATGCAGGCGAAACAATTACGGTGGGCAACGCCAACAAGGCTTACGATGGTCTCTGTACTGCAATAACACAAGCTGATGGTACAGTAACATTCGGGTAGCCCCCGCACTATTTTTATAGACAAATAGAAGCGCGGTTGCGCAAATCTCGTATCATATGATCTAAGCGATCGTTCCTCTCACACCAAGGTGGTAAGACTTAATTTCCTCTACGGCGATAGTGACGCCATGACCGAAGAAGGGGACGGCAACGGCCAGGACTACGTGCAGGCCAGGATAAGCTACGTCGGGTTCGTAGACCCCTACGGCGTGGAGGGCGTTGTCATATTAAAGGCCGAGGACGGCAAGGAGTTCCACATGCGGGCCTTCTCGGGCGAGGTTGCCCGGCACATCGCCAGGTTCAGGGATGGCGACAAGGCCAGCATACCCACCATCTACAATTTGGTGGAAGAAATAGCCGAGATGAAGGAGCTCCTGCTCACCGAGGTCCGCGTATATCAGAGCGGCTCCGTGCTGAGGGCGAACCTCCACTTTGGCGCCAGGGACGATCACATCGTGCTGAGGAACTACAGGGCCTCAGATTCTATCGCGCTAGCCACGTACTACGACATCCCGATCAAGGTGCGGAAGAACCTCTTCGAGGAGCAGCTGGAGAAAGATAATTCAGACCTCAGATAGATCAGGTAACGATCTCGCCGATCCTATCTTCCAGCTGTGCGTTCTTTATCTCCATCGCTATGCGCCTGCCCACGCCGAAGACCCTGCCATAAGCATACTTTGTGTAGGGGCTGGTAGTGGCCATTATCGGATTGCCCGGCACCCTCAGCGATACGTCGTAAACTACGATATCCAGATCGACGGTCACTATGCTCTGCAGGGAGAAGGGCCCGATTATCCCGGGCGGGTACTCACGCTTCGTGGCCCGCACGAACCTGTCCCCGATCTCGAAGACCTTCTCCAGCATCGACTCTCTTATGCTGGCCGGCATGTGGCCTATCTCTATGTTCTGCAGATTCACATCAACATCTAACTGCTGCCTGGCGGGCACGCTCACAAAGTCGTGCAGGTTGGTCTGGAGCCTCCTCTCAATGCCCAAGAATTCAACCTCATCCTTGAGCGGCGAGTAGAAGAAGTTGAAGTTGAAGTAGGTGCCCAGCACGAACTCCTCGATCACCGCCTTCCTGAGGTCGCGCTCGCTCACGATCCTCTTCTTTATCCGCTCCTGCACCTTCCGCTCGTAGTCCCTGTAGGAGGATGCTATGAAGAAGGCGCGCTCCAGCTTCCTTTTTGCCTCCTGCACCTTCACTATCGCGGGCCCGCTTATCCTTCTGGGATTCTTCAGAATCTTCGGGTGCTTTATCCTAGCCTTCTCCAGAAGATAGTACTGGTTCCGCTTCACCGTCCGCTCCTCGGCCCTCAGCAGCATCCTGCTGCCGAAGATCGGGACGTGCAGGTCATCCTCGATCCCGTCGTACCCCAGATAGGCTGTGAAGGCCCTGTGCGGCACCAGAATGGTATGCAAATTCCTGAGCTGCTTCTGGACGTCCCTGCGCAGCATCGTCTTGAAATTGTCGAGGACGATCATCTTGTCGGCCAGCCGGCTGAATCTTCTGTAGGGCGTGTCCCTGCCCCGCTGGCAGACAACAACTGTGCGCAATCCTTCGTCCTTGGCGCCGTCCATTATCTCCAGCGCCGAGTGACTGCCCAAGGTTCCCACCGCGACATCGCCGTAGCCCCTAGCGAGATCGGTCATCTCGCCGCGCGATATAGCCATGCCCAGCCTGAAGCGGGTGTGTCCTCGTAAAAAGGGTTTGCTTGATCAGTACTCTGCCTTCCTGTCTATCATGCCCTTGTTCCTCGCTACGCGATCCGCGAGCCTGAAGAGCAGGAACCCGATCACCGCCACTGCCAGCGTGCTGAGAGCCATGTAGCTCAGGTCGGCTGCGAAATCTCCCGAGCCCGAGAGCGCGGCCCTTACGAGGTTGAGGAAGTGGGTCGTGGGCAGCGAGTAACTCACCTCCTGCGCCACGGCCGGAAGCATGCTGGGCGGGAATACCACGCCCGAGAGGAGGAAGAGTATCCCGGTCGTATATTCGCTCATCGAGTACTGCATCTTGAATGACACAAGCGTTATCGAGTAAAGGATCAGCCCTAGGAAGCTGAAGGCCGTGACACCGAGGACAATGCTGCCTACCAGCAGCGGGTAGTTCACCTGCAGGGCGCTTATCCCAAGCTCGAGCCCAAAGAACGTGCCGAAGATCAGGACGCTGATCACCAGCGCCGCTATTACAGATACAGTTGCGTTTATCGCGGTGGAGACGACCCTGCCGAAGATGTAGGGCTTCACCGACTCGGGCGCTATGTAGATGTGCTTCAGCACCTCGTACTTTGCTCTGTCTTCGTGCACAAGGTAGCCCAGCGAAACCATCACTGTGGCAGGGTAGATGAAGAAGACTGCGCCAGTGAAGGTGTAGAAGAAATATTCTTGGCTGGCCGTACCGGCGGCGTCGCTCCCGATCAGGAAGATCAGGCCTATCATCAGGACACCGGCTATCGGCTTTGCCATCATGTATGCGAGGAAGACAAAGGGATCGGTCCAGTTCGACTCGACCTTCCAGCCTATCCAGGCCCCCTGCGCCAGCACCTTTGCCTTGTTCCTCACTGCCATCTCAGGGTCAGCCTCCCCTCCCTCTTGCTGATCTTCTCCATCTTCCTCAGCGCAAAGTACGCAGCAGGCATCAGGATCGCGGCAAGTATAGCAAGGCCTGCTATGTGCAGCAGGACGCTGTTCAGGTCCCCGCCCAGGATCAGGAGCTGCCTTATCCCGTCTATGCCCAGCGTGAGAGGTATGGCCGTTGCGAGCAGCTTCACCGCGCCGGGGAAGAACCTGCTGCCCAGCACTGGATAATACATGCCAGAGAGCAGGTAGATCGGCTCCTGCAGCAGGTCCGCTGTATGGGTCGCCTCCCTCCCGTAGAGCAGGAAGAGCGAGGCGAAGAGCATCCCCATGCCGTAGAGCGCCACGACCGTTAGGACAAAGATCGCCGCCAGAGCGTACAAGTTGCCGACGGAGAACGCCACCGGAAAGAGCAGGGTGCCTATCGCCAGGATCGAGATCGATCTCATAGTTGTGTTCAGAATGCCTCCCACAGCCATCCCGACCAGCACCGACATCTTCGACACCGGCGCGATCATGTAGAGCTCCAGCGTCCCGGTCTCCTTCTCCCAGTAGAACTGGGCCGACATCCCCCAGAGCACGTTGCTCCAGAACGCAAGCATCGCTCCTCCCACCACGACAAAGCCGAGGAACTCCGGCGGCGCGCTGAGCGCCTGGTACATGTAGATGTAGGCGCTGACCGAGAGCAGCGGGATTATAACCTCGGCGATGCTCCAGTGGGGCTCCCGCATCAGCCCCTTCAGCCTGACGTATGCTCTTGCATAAACAACGCGCCCGTGGTTCGCGAGGTCACCTGCTATGGTCATCCCTGCCTATTCCCCTGCCCACATACTTGATGTAAACGTCCTCCAGCGAGGGCTGGAAGGTGTTTATCGAGATTATCTTGTGGCCGTTCCTTGTCAGGTATGAGACAAGGTCAGATATCCTTGATTCGTCGTCGAGGACGACTCTTATGCTGGTTACTCCGTTCCCGTTCGTTTCAACAGAGGAGCCGACCACGCCGGCGACCTGCTCTATGCCGCGCACCTCCGAGCTGTTCCTAACCTCGACCCGCACGGCTGTGTTCCTGCCCACCGAGTCCTTCAGCGCCTGCGGCGTCTCGTACGCGACGATCCTGCCGTTGTAGATTATCGCGACCCTGTCGCATATCTCCTCGGCCTCGGCCATGTAGTGCGTGGTGAGCATGACTGCCCTCGACCTGTCGCTGCGGACCCAGTTCTTGACGTAGTTACGTATGTGCTTGGCGTTGATTATGTCCAGGCCCAGCGTCGGCTCGTCCAAGAAGAGCACCTTTGGGGAGTTGATGAAGCCCCTCGCCAGGTTGAGCCGCTGCTTGTAGCCGGTGGAGAGCTTGTGCATCCTAGTATCTACATAATCCTCCAGCTCCATGTCGTGGATGAGCTGGTCCACGCGCTCCCTCGCCTGGTTCTTCGAGAGCCCGTAGAGCTGGGAAAAGAACCAGAGGTTCTCCTTCACCGTCAGTATCCCGTACCCCGGGGTCTCGCCGCCGCTCACCAAGTTGATGACCCTCCTGACTTGGTTTGACTGCCTCACCACGTCGAAGCCGTAGACTGTTGCGCTACCCTCCGACGGCAGCAAGAGCGTGGAAAGCACCTTCACCAGCGTTGTCTTGCCCGCGCCGTTCGCGCCGAGTAGTCCTACTATCTCTCCATAGTTTATCCTGAGGTTGACCTTGTCGAGCGCTAGGATCTGGCCGCCCCTCACCTTGAATACTCTGGAGAGCGAGTCTGTCTCAACCGCGTGCATGATCATCACAATTTCGTGTGTTAGCTAGTTAGGGCTTCCTTATTATATTCTCTATCTCTGCCCAACTGGCCGTCGGTCTCTGCTTCGTGATTGTTGGAGTGAACCGCAACGGACCGGCTCTGCGCGTCAAGCTCGAAAAACGCTCAGAATTGATACGAACCCCACTAGGCCCGCTGTCTTAGTTCTAAGCTCAAGCAGAAGGCTACATATCTGTGACCTGAAACCATGCTAATTTCTCGCTAGGCTATCTGCGCGCTGACCTTTATCACGTGGGACATGCTGTAGATTGCCGGGCAGCGTTCCTCTGCCATCCTCACCAGCTCCTGGAGCTTCTGCCTGTCGGCGTCGTCGCTCTCCGCGTCTATGCGGAAGCTCACGCCCTCGGTTATGGGCTCGTCGGCAACATCGAAGGTCTTCGCGAAGTTGATCGTACATTCTGCATCCACGGCCAGCCGGGTCAGCCTGACGCCGTTGAGTGCGGCGACGCTCACGAATGTCGCTATGAAGCACGAGGTTATCCCGGCTACGCAGTAGGCCATCGGGCCGAGCCTGCCGCCCTGCCCACCGAGGAATGATGGTGAATCGATCTCGATCAACTGCTTGCCCTTCTCGTACGACATCTCTGTCATGAATTGAAATCCTTTGCTTGGGTCGAGGTTCCACTCGCCGTGCAGCTTCACTGGCTTCTTCAGGGTGTTCCTGTCCTTCCTTCCGTTTTCGGCCGTCTGGGCTATCTTGTCCAGATCCACGTTGTTCAGTATCCTTGCCATGTGTGATGGAGGAAAGGCGGCAGATAAAATGGTTTTTATCGCACGGATCCTGGCGGGTCACTTTGCTACCTGGATGAACTTGGACGGGAAGAGCTGCTTCGACTCCTCCTCGGCGAGCCCCTCGAACTCCAGCCAGATCTCGCTTCCGGCCTTGAACCTTCCTGTTAACTGGGTCGCTAGGTTGACGATGAACTCATTCTCGGCTGAGACCTTGGCCTCAGAGATGAAGGTCCTTTGGCTCTTCCTCACTATGCTGCCCCCCACAGTCTGCCTAAGGAACTCCTCCACAGCCGACCTGACCTCGTCGCTACATTCAACAACGTACATGCCGAGGCCGCTCATCGGCTCCTTGTCAAAGGGAACCCCGCCCCTGAACCAGAAGACGCTGAAGTACGACGATTCAGAGAACCCGCACCGTATCTCCCAGTGAACCAGCTTCCCTACAGGATACGGCGTAGCCTTGACCTCCTCGGGGGTCAGGTGCCAGTAGAGCGCCCGTACCATGGCCACCAAATGATGGTTTGGGCTCTTAATATGTTTGGACTGCCCGATGGCAGGAAGCCTGACTAGAAAAATAAAAGAATCGCGCCCCGCGGTCAGGGCGTGAGGCCGTTGTAGGCGGAGCGGCGTTCGTCCTCGCCGTTGTGGCCGCTGCCCTCGCTCTGGTCCGTCGCGTGCATCATGGCTATCAGCCGCGCAAGTATCTCCTTCAGGATTATGCCCTCCTTCGTGACCGAGAGGCCGCCCTTGGTCACGTCTATGAAGCCCTTCTTGGAGAGTTCGGTGACGCGCTTCATGGCCTGGTAGTAGTCGAAGCCGAGCGTCCTTGCCACCTGGTAGACCTTCAGCTTCGGGCTCATCGTGACGCACTGGAGGATGCAGAAGTTCTGCACGTAGGACGGCCTGCGCTTCATGCTCCTTGCCACGTCGAGCAGCTCGATGTCGAGGTGGGTCTTCTCTTCCATGTCCATATTATCCAGCCGGGAGATATTATTTGGCATCAAATAATAATTAATGGCACATATTAATTAACTTTTGGTATATAAAATATACTGGGAAATAATAAATCCCGAATGAGGGCTACTGCGCCGTGACGACGGTTCCTTCGGGGCCGATCGAGAACATGTAGACCGAATCTACGTTCGCGTTCTCGAATATGTCGGCATCGTGGGTGATGATGATTATCTGCGATAACGGTCCCAGACCCTCCCTGAAGGCCTCGGTTATTATGCTCACCAGTCGTTGTCTTCGCTCCTCGTCAAGGTGCGTTGTGGGCTCATCGAGGATCACGAAGTCCACACTCCCGTGGCCCATCACATATGCCATCGCGAGCCTGAGCGCAAGCGCTATGGCGACCTTCTCCCCCCCACTGAGCGAGCTCATGTCTATAGCGCCCCTGGGCCCGTAGCACGTTATCTCCACATCCCTGCGCTTCTCCGTGAGCTCCAGCCTAGAGACATTGACGCCGAACATGCTGATGTACTCCGAGCCCTTCTGGGAGATGATCCTGAGCGCCCACGACCTAAGGCTCATCGCGACTGACCCGTCCCTGTTGAAGACACCCTCTCTTATCCCCTCCAGCAGCCTGACATAGGCGTAGGCGCTCTTCAGCTCCTCCAAGGCCTTTGAAAGCGTATCTATATCCATCCTTGCACGTTCGTTTATCGCAGTGAACCTTCCGATATCTCTTTCAAGCATCTTCTCCTTGCTGACAAGTTCGTCGTGCATGCTCTGCTTTTCATCGTACTCCTTCCGGTCAAAGCTGGCCACCTCCTTGCGGAGCCTGCCGATCCTGTTTACAAGCGCGTGCGAGTAGTCATCGATCACGAGCTTTTCGGGGTCGTGAGCATCCACGACCATTTCGGGCATGCTACCGATCTCCTTGTTCTTCTTCCGTATCTCCTCCCTGATCCTAGCCACATCCTCGCTGCCGCGCATCCCGGCATCTCTCAGGGACTTGATGGCGGCCTTCGCCAGACTCTGCAACTCCAAGAGCTTGTTCTCATCATTTTTAAGTTCGCTTAGACTGGTCTTCTTCTTTTGCAGGTCCTTCTCAATAGTCGACAGGTCGTCGCGTATGTGTTCCGGGTCGTACTTCAGTTTGGTCTTGGAGCCTTTAACCTCGGCGCCGCAGACCGGGCACTTGCCGTCGACCGGCTTCAGGTACTCTGCACACTCCAGAAGACCGTTCAGCCTGCCCAGCGCACTTTCGCTTTTCTCTACGCTCTCTTCTAGCTTCTCGATCTTCTTCCTTGTCGGCTCCAGCTTCGTCTCCACCTCCGATATCAGCGAGGCCTGCTCCAAGTTAGCGGTGGCGGTACCGAGCCGGTCCTCCAGCTCCAGCAGCTCGTTACTCAGCGTCTCCTTCATTTCGACGGACTTTCTCCTAACGTACTCGAGCAGGTCGGACTCCTGCTCCTCCAGCTCCTGCGACTTGAGGCTCAGGTGCTCCAGCACGTTGAGCCTCTGCTTGATCTTGCTTGTCTGCTCGCTCAGGCCCAGTAGCCTGCTCTTCATTTTGTCGAGCTCGGCCTGCGATTCTTCTAGGTCTTTCCTGGCATCGAAAATCTTCTGCTTCACGGTCTCGATGTCCTGGTCGTCGTAGCCGGTCATCTTCCTAAGCCTCTCCCTGAAGAGCGTGATGAGCCTGCCCATGCTCTCGAAGGCCCGATCGAGCCGCTCTATCCCGATCAGCGCGTTGATCAGCTCCTTGAACTCCCTAGGCTTGTTCTCCAGGATCGCGTCCAGCTCGCCCTGCTGCACAACCGCGGCGACCCTCAGCTTCTCATAGTCTAGGCCGATCAGGTTGCCTGCCTCCACGCTCATCGCCTCGCCCATCGTCCTACGCTCGCCGTACCCGAGGATTCTGGGGCCTGCCTCGGTGATCTCTTCTAGTTTTGCCAGTGTCAGCGAGCCTCTTGCATCGAGCGTCCTCGTTGCCTGGTATCGCTTCGAGTCCATCGTGAACGTGAGTGCCACCTTGGAGCCCTCGGAACCGCGGCGCACAAGGTTCCTGTTCTGCCCCCTAGTGTGCTGGCCGTAGAGCGCGAAGGTTATCGCGTCTATGACCGATGACTTGCCGGAGCCGTTCCTGCCGATGAAGATCGTGACGCCGCGGTCGAACTTCAGCAGTGTCTCCCTGTGGGATACAAAGTTCTCGAGCTCGATCTTCTCAAGCATCGCTGCGCCCTCCTTTCGATTTGGACTTTTCGTAGACCTGCCAGGCCAGCTCCAAGGCCTCATCAATCTCCCCGCGCTCCAGCGGCGGCAGCAAATCATTGACAGCGAACCTAGATTCGTCCTCGCTGCCCAACTCTTTGCTGGCAAGCTCGAGCAGCTTTGTGGTGATATCGCCGGGCTTTTCTTCCAGCAAAGTGTAGCCGCCGGGCTCGTCGATCACGTCCCACCTGCTGTGCAGCATGATGGTGGCAAGTTTGGAGACCAGGTCTGCGACCCGCCTAGAATCGACCTCCTTGCCGCTTACTGTCAAATGTAGCACAGGCTTCCTCTGCATCTTTTGCACGCTTTCCCTGAGCTCGTCCAGCCTTGCGGCGAGTTCGTCATACTTCACCGAGACAGAGATCTGTGGCCTGATGTCCAGCTTCTGCCATTGCGCGCTGGCCTCCTTCCCGGAGAGATCCACTATGTAGAACCCCTTCTCGGCCTCGCCGGCCGCCTCTCTCACCGCTTCGGACGGTGTTATCTCGATCGAGCCCGGATAGACCAGCGGCCCGCCGAGGTGGTCGAACCTGTGGGTGCTCCTGTCGTGGTAGTGACCCATCGCGTAGTAGGTGAAGTTCTGCGGCAGATCGTTCGAGCCAATCTCTCCAGCGTACTTGTTTATGTCGAGCAGTCCTTCGTGCAGGATCAACACCCTGTGGCCGCTGAACTCCTTGGCCTTCTGGTCGACCTCCCTCAGCCTAACAATAAGATCCTCGATCTCGCTACGCCTGTACTTGTCGAAGCCCACGAAGAGCGTGTTATTGAACTCGTGCAGATCCTCGCCATTCTTGAGGTAGGTTGCAAAACCCAAGTTGTGGAAGGTCCATGAGACGGGTACGCCCCTCACTCTGCTCACGTCGTGCTCCCCGAGGACGAAGAAGACGCGTATGTTCTTCTCCTTCAGCTTCTTCAGCTGATCTCCTAGCTTCACTATCGCCCTGCCGGGCGGCTTCGGCGAGTCGAAGATATCGCCCGCGAGTATCACGGCCCTGACGCCCTCCCTGATCGAGATGTCGATTGCCTGCTCGAAGGCGTTGTAGATGTCCTTTTCCCTCTCCTCGAGGTTGAACTGCGAGTAACCAAGGTGGATGTCGGAGAGGTGAGCAACCAGCATGGATGACCAACTAGTCTTTGAGGTATTCTCTTTCAATCACTGCCTGTGTCGATTCTTTCGAGTCTTCCCTGATCTTGCGCATCTGACGCCACTGCTTGACGGCCCGCTGATCCGCGCCGGTCTTCTTCTCCAGCACCTGATCTATACGCACGAAGGTGGGCAGGTTCACCCACTGGCCGACCAAGATGGCGTCGCCGGGGTTTAGCGCCGGCAGCTGCTCCACTATCTCCTTGCTCAGGGCCTCGCTCGCGGCCGCTGCCTGCGCCTGGTCGTCCTGCTGCACCATCTTCATGACGGCCAGGGAGCCCATCTGGCTGAGAATGTTGGGATCTATGCTTCTCGGCCTTTGCGAAACTATGACCAGGCCCAGGCCGAACTTCCGCCCCTCCCTAGCCACCTTTCCGGCTATGTACTTTGTATCGGTCTCTTCGTCCCTGCTGATGAACACGTGCGCTTCCTCCAGCACAACCAGCACGGGCGCGGTGAACCTTGGAGCTTTCTTGTCTTCCTCGCCGCCTTTCGCCCTAGTCATCTTCGATGCGCGTTTCCTGTCGTATAGTAGCTCCTCCAGATAGAACCCGACCGCGATATCGGCCTGGCGATCCGTCAACTCGATTAGGTTTACCACGTTCACCTTTCCGTTCTTGATCAGCGCGGTGGGGTCGCTGACGCCAGCATCTAGTATGCTCTTGAGTCGCTTCCTTGCGAAATCGATCTTGTCCTGCACCCTCTCTGCTGCTTCCCTGTATGTCTTTTCGCTTACACGCTCGTTCACCTTTGTGTATAATGTGTCCCAGAAACCCTCGCCGTGCCTGACCGTGGCTTCTTTGAAGGCCTCGTTGAGGACGGTCCGCTGCTTGTCGGCGCCTTTCCTTATCTCCATGACATCGGCGAATTTATCGAACTCCAAGTACCGCGGGTTTATCTTGGCGTCCATCACGTTTATGCCGTCTATGTTCAGCAGGGAATAATCGTCGTGGTAATCGAATATCACCATCGTGCCTCCGACTTTTGCCATCTGCTTTGCCAGCAGGGACACGAGGTTGCTCTTTCCCATCCCGGTCATCGCTAGTATAGCAAGATGCCTTGAGACCATCATGTCCATGTTCGCCCTCACCTCGACCTTGCCGTTCCTGAGCAGTGCCCCCACCCTGATCCATTCCTCGCCGTCGGGAGCAAAGACGCCGCCGAGATCCTCTCCGCCCGCTTCAGATATCTCCTTACCTGGCAGTGGTGGCACGGCCGGGATGATCGCCTTTCCGTTCTGGAGCTGGTCCAAGTAGCCCAGCACCCTCACTCTTGCCCTGTAGCTCTTATCGCGGAGATTTTCCTCTGCCACTTTCTTGCTCTCCAAGGCTTCGCTGTAATTCCGGATATCTTTCCCCAAGGCGTCGCTCACTATCATGGAGCTCTCTACCAGTCCCAGGATCTTCCCGTTGTCGCTGTTGATTATAACATACTCGCCAGCGCTCACCGGCCTGCTAGCCTCGAACATAATCTCATGAGGCTTTGATTCGCCGACAACTATGCCTATCTCCTTGGTGAGCACCTCTTCCTGCCTCCCTACTCAATCACAGTGGGACGGGTATAAAAGAATAGTTAAGGTTTACCTAGTAAAACTTCTGATCCATCAAACTTATAGCTGGATAAAATAGTCGAAAGTCTTTCCCTAAGCATAACTTCATCTTCTGGTGAGAACTTTACCGCTTCTCTCTGCCCATAGTACTTTCGTGCCGCAGCTTCTCCTATTACCGCCTCGAGGTTAAACCGGTGACGAACATGAAATTTAGCACCGCTACTAAAGATTATAGCATATTTCCACTCATGATCATACAATCTTTTCGACTCGTTTTGATCATCCTCAACTAAATCTTCAAAAATTAACATCCCCGCAACTCTACCCAGAAATCTTCCAGGTTCATCTTGCTTAACTATTTGAAGAAGCAGAGGTTCGCCTTTCTCTATAGAAGGTCGTTCGTCCAAGAAAAACTTCTTTACTTGAAAGATTTTGTCAAGGTACATCTTCCTGATGTTTAAACGCCACATGAGTTTTCATCTGAGCACTTCCCTAGCGCCGATCTCGTTCTTCAGCCCGTAGATGCCGGCCAGCCTCTCTATGTCGTCGTCGCTGACCAGCGCGGTCTTGTGCGCCAGTTTGAGGACGTACGGATAACCGGAGACGCTTCCGTATGTGATCCGATCGAGGATGTTTTTTACCTCGTCTTCGCCGACCTCCCCCGGGATCTCGAGCTTCACGACCGGGGTATAGTCGCTGAGCCTGGCATAAATGAAGGTAACGGGCTCGGCATGGACCCTCACGCGGTGAGGCTTGCTGTAGCCGGCCTCCCTGCTCACGCGGCCGAAGTAGTAGATATCGCCCATCCTGCCGTTCATCTTGCCCAGAATCTCGGTGCTGTCAGACGACTTGGCCACAAAGACCACGTTGGAGTGCCTGCCGATGAGTCCGGCTAGGCTCTTCAGTGCGTGAGAATCGGGGCTCGCGCCAACGAATCTGGAGGTCATGGCGCCGTCTATCAGCACCAGGTCAATATCATCTGCGGCCTTCTGCGCCACGTCCGTCTCAAGCTCCATCGATCTTGCCTCAAGCCAGCTCTGACCTATCCTTTCTATGCCGTCGGCAAAGTCCTTCGAGAGTATCTTTCCGTCGCTGCCCACGCACACCGCGTCCACGACGTAGAGGTGGAAGCCCTGAAATTGCTGCCTGTTGTAGCTGCTGTCAACTCCCCCGAGGACGGATTTTTTGGTCCTAGGCGAATAGCCCACCCAGAGCTCTCTCGCGCGGTCGAGGATCTTTTTGTTCTTCGAGTCGGTATCTGAAAGCGCTGCCATCCTATCCTCGCGCTTCTTTATCGCGTCCAAGTACACATCGTGGAGCATGCCGTAATGGGGAAGGAACTTGCTTAAATTTTTAGTTGCGCACTCCTTAACAATTTATAGCTCTCCCACCCGAATGATCCCGATGAACACCAAGATCATAGCCGCCGTGGTGGGCGCTGCCATTGCCGTTGCTATCCCAGTCTATCTGGCGTCGCTGCCGGCCGAGGAGGTGCCGGTGATCCACGGCGCCGGGCTGATGAATGCCGACAAATGCATCGACGGCGAATTCACAGCCGATCCATCGCAGGAGGTCGTGGAGGTAAGTATGAAGGCGTACCAGTGGCGGTTCAGCTACTGCACCATCACGGTGCACCAAGGCCAGACTGTAGTGCTGACACTCGAGAGCCTGGATACGCCCCACGGGTTTGCGATTGACGGCTACCCGGAGGTCGGCAACAAGCACATAAGTCCCAATGCTGAAACGGTGGTCAGGTTCACGGCCGACAAGGCAGGCCGGTTCACCTACTACTGCACCGTCTTCTGCGGCGAGGGCCATCCGTTACACCTCGGCAAGCTTGTGGTGCTGGCAGCCTAGACCATGCACCTCATGAGAATAAATTCAACGAGCAGCTTAAGTAGAGCTGCACTGACATCCTGTAGTAACATGCTCGAATACTGCTGCGATCTTGGCATGTGATCAGTATGACAAGTTTGCATGCTTATGCGGGAAGGCTGCTGATCATCTCGCTCCTGCTGGTGCCGCTGTCCTTCCGTATCGCGGAGGGGGACACGGCTGGAGAGACCAGAGAGTGGGAAGCGCGAGAACCGTCGGCCGATATCGGCGTGGGCAACGCTGTAGCGCTGTCCCTTGCCTTCGGCCTTGTGCCGCTCTACATCGGCCTCACAAACTCCAGGCTGTCGCGAAATCTGAGGGATGGCACGAAAGGATTCATCGCTGGCGTAGCCTTCGGCATGGCTATCTTTTCGCTCTTCGATCTGCTCGGCGGCGCGTCGAGGCTGGGCATAGACTTTGGGTTCAAGGCTCTTGGCCTGCAGGCGAGTATGATGCTGGCTTTCGCAGTCGGACTCGTGATCCCATTCATAGCGGAGCGCCGCTCGAAGAGCCACGGCAGCGCGCCGGCCTGGAGCACGGCATACGGCACGGTATATCTCTTCGCGCTTGCGTTTGCGTTCCACGCCTTTGCCGAGGGTATCGTCATAGGATATGACCTCCAGACCGGGTATTCGTTTACCTCCGCCCAGCGCACGCTCCAAGGCACCAGCTTCGTGCTCCACAAGATCGCCGAGGGATTCGTGATCTCGATACCGCTGGTGCTGGGTGCCGCTTGGTTAAGGAAGGACACAGAGACTTTCGTGCTCGCGGGTATCTTGGGCTCGACCCCGCTATCGGTGGGAGTTGCACTCGCATACCTCGGGGCGCCTGGCCTCGCAGCGTCCTACGGGTTCGCACTCGGCGCGGGCACGCTGGTGTATGTTCTCTTCAAGCTAGCGCACATATCACAGACGCTCTCGGAAGCAAGACTGCGCATCTTTGCTGGGATCATAATAGGCGTGCTCTTCATGTACTTTGCAGGCTGGATTCACTCGATTCAATAGAGATATAAGGTCTCCCGAAAATAATCAGAGGGTAACTTTGTCCAAGAATAGCAAGCCGGCCAGTTTGTCTAGGAAGAGCAAGCCGGCCAGCAGCGCCAAGAAGTTCATAATCATAGGCGTCATAGCCGCGCTGGTAGCATCGACCTTTGCCGTGCTCTACAGGCCGGGTGCCCCGCAGAGTGAGGATGAGATGAAGGCGCTGGGGCTCTTCTGCGGTTCCGGCGTGGCCATGTCCAACAGGTACATCCAGGAGTTCGTGATCCCGACCGAATGCGCAGAGCCGGTGGGCATAACCGTCGGCCCCGACGGAACGGTGTGGTTCGCCGAATCCGGCGCCAGAAAGATCGGAAGGTTCGACCCGGCAACGGAGGAGTTCAAGGAATACACCCTGCCCGGCACGCAGGAGAGGGAGAAGGTGGCGCCGGTCGCGTCGATCTGGTCGCTCAAGTTCGACGAAGCGGGCAGCCTCTGGTTCCCCGACGTGGTGACAAACGCCATCTGGAAGTTCGACCCTGCCTCCGGCAATTTTGAGAGGTACCACATACCCACCACGTCGCAGTTCGGAACGTCATACCCGATAAACTTCGAGTTCAGCGACGGCAAGCTGTGGTTCAGCGAGATCTACGGCAAGAATATCGGAGTCCTCGACCCGGCGGAGGCAAGGCACGCAACCGCCAACGGGATAACCGAGATCCCCGCAATGGTGGAGCCAGAGACGCTGGGACCGCTGGCCCTAGACAGTGACGGCAATGTGTGGTTCACCGCCCTCACATACCCGGCAATCGGACAGCTCGTTAAACTTGACCCGGATGCTGACGTTCTCACCACCTACAAGATGCCGGATGGCGTGGCGTCCCCCGTCGGGATAGTTCCTGACGGCAAAGGCAGCCTATGGATAAACGACCACGGCACCAGCATGATCCTCAAGTTCAACCCGGTAACGAACGATACAGTAACCTATGCCACGTCGCTGCCGCAGAGGAGCACCTCGATCGGGCTCTACGAGCAGTGCCTTGCGCGCGCGGGCGGCTCGCCACCTACATGCGGCGGGTTCCCGGTATCGCTGCCCTACTGGAACACCATCGACAGCAGGGGAAGGGTCTGGTTCAACGAGCACCAGGGCAACTCGCTCGGCGTCTTCGACGAGTCCACGATGACGATGCTCGAGTACTTCGTCCCGACGCAGAACCCGCGCTGGGGCGCCTGCGAGGGCTACAGCGAGCCCTGCGGCATAGCCAACCCGCTGCAGTTCACGATCGCCCCCGACGGCAGGGTGTGGTTCACGGAATGGAGCGAGGGCAGGATAGGCGTGCTGAACCCGAACCTGCCGCTGCCGGTCTCGCTGGAAGTGGTGAACGATGATCGGCCGATGATGGTTGAGCAAGGTGCAGAACTCAACCTTGACATAGCGATTACAGCGCACGAAGATCTTGATTCCGGGGTGGAGATGCGCCTATCCGGCACGATGACGCCCAGCGGCCAGCTCTCAAACATGCTCGTGAGCTTCAGCGAGCCGATCGTTGCATTCGACGGGCCGTCCACGAAGACCGTCAACCTGAAGCTCGTGCCCACTGACTTGGAGCCAGGCGACTACAGGATCACGGTCAGCGCCAAGTACAAAGAGGTAACCTACTCAAAGATGGTCGAGATCACGGTGGAGCCGGCCAAGGCAGAGCTCTAGCGATGATACCCCCGGCGATCGACCGAGCTGTCGGCATCGAGGTCTACTCCACAGGGTTTGCGGGCACCGGCGGCAGGATAAGGAAGGCCAGAGATCATTTCCTGGTCGAGGAGATGCTCGACGCAACATTGGATGTTGTGCCCAGGGCAGATGAAACCCATGCTTACCCCCTCTACCTGCTGACCAAGGAAGGCATCGACTCCACCCACGCGCTGGAGGAGGTCCGCAGCGAGGCCGGGCTGAGGCTCAAAGTAGTAGGATTGAAGGACGCCAGAGCCGTTACGAAGCAGTTTGCCAGCGCCACGAGCAAGAATGCAAAGACGACAGAACGGTGCACGACAAGGCACTGCTCGCTCGAACTCGCGGGGTTCACGAACAGGCCGATCACGAAGCGAGTTCTGATGGCCAACAGGTTCGTGATCACCGTAAGCGATCTCATGTCGAACGCGCAGGACTCGCTGGAGGGTCTTCAGGACAGCATACGCAGGAAGGCCTTGGCAAACTTTTACGGCCACCAGAGGTTCGGGAGCACCCGGCCTGTAACGCACCTGGTCGGCAGGGCGATGATCAGGCGCGACTTTGCGGGGGCCGTGGAGGTCTTCCTCACACACACCGGCGAGCACGAGGATGAGGGGCGGAAGGATCTGAGAGCGATGTGCAGGGAGCCTTCCCGGTTTCAGGAAGCACTGCGGCTGATGCCAAGGCAGATGGATCTGGAGCGGGCGCTGATCACAGCGATGATCGAGAGCAACGACCCGCTGAAGGCTATGAGAAAACTGCCGGTGAGTGTGAGGCGGCTCTTCGCGCAGGCATACCAGTCCTACATATTCAACAGGTCGCTGAGCACGGCAGTGAGAGAAGGATACGATCTATCGAGGCCGCAGCAGGACGACATCTGCTTCGCCTACGGCAGCGGCCTCCAGGTCGCCGGGATGAACAGGTTCGACAATAACACAAAGCTGCAACTGCCGGCGATCCCGCTTGCCGGCTACGCCTTCAGGGACGGCAGGAACAGGTTCGCCCCGCTCGTGAAAAGCGTCCTGAAGGAAGAGGATGTGAATGCAAGCGACTTTTACGTAAAGGAGATGCAGGAGATCAGCCAGGAGGGCGGCTTCAGGCAGGCGCCGATCCTGTGCAGAGAATTTTCTTATAGCACCGACGACTCGCTGCAGGTAAGGTTTGTGCTGCCCAAGGGCGCCTACGCGACCGTGCTGCTGAGGGAACTGATGAAACCGCAGGACCCGGTGGCTGCCGGGTTCTAGTCGATGTGTTTTATCTTCCTTATCGTCTTCTCGGACTCCACCTGGACCGTCGTGTGGCTGATCCCGAACTTTTCCCTGAGCATCACGGATATCTCTTCGACGATCCTTGCAGACTGGCTCACCATCTGGTCCTTCACGACCACGTGCACGCTCAGGGCGTGCATATCCGAGGAGATCGTCCATATGTGCAGGTCGTGGATGTCGTGCACGCCTTGGACGCTCAGGATCTCGGCCTCGATCCTCTGCAGGTTGATCCCGGCGGGTGTGCCCTCGAGCAGTACGCGCGTACACTCTTTCAGTATGCCTGCCGCGCTACGCACGATCAGCCCGGCTATGATGAACGCTATGATTGGGTCCACAGCGTAGAACTGGGTCAGCGCGGCAATCACACCTCCCACAATCACGCCGGCTGATGAGAGAGTGTCGGCAAGCACGTGCAGGAACGCGCTCCGCACGCCTATGCTACCCCAGTGCGCCTCCCTGAGGATCAGCGCCATCGATACATTGGCTGCGAGCCCGACCGAGGCCACGCTTATCAGTATGAGAGGGTCCACTGCTGGCGGGTTTATCAGGCGCATGTAGCCCTCCCTGAAGATGAAGACGGCTATCAAAGCAAGGACGATGCCGTTGGCAAGGGCCGCAAGAACCTCCGCCCTGTGGTACCCGTACGTCAGCCGGCGGGTGTGCGGCCTTGCTGCGAGCCTGATCGCAAACAGGCTCAGCGATATCGCCGAAGCGTCCACCAGCATATGCCCCGAATCGCTCAGCAGCGCGATGCTGTTGCTGAGCAGGCCGCCAAAGAACTCCAGGACCGCCACGCCGCCGGCGATGGCAAGCGCTAGGAACAGTTTACCTTGCGTGACAGAACCGGAACCCTGCATCCAGAGTCCGATCGTGCTTAGTAAATATAAATTCTGGCAGGCAGAGCTTTTAGATTATTACTTCCTGATCGGCGAGCCGACCAGCCCCAGCCTGTGCCTGAGTTCTCTATCTTTGTAGATGGTGGGCTTGCTCCCGTCCACAAGTATGCACTCGAACCAGTAATTCTTCCCGTCCTTGTAGAGAAAGTAAGAACCGATCACCTGCATGTTTGGATACTTTTCGCCGACCCGCCTCTCCGCAACCTTCCGCATATTGTCCGACTGCTTTATCCTGACAACGCCGAGGTGCTTGGGCCTCCTCCCGGATCTGGGCCTCTGCCTGCGCATACCACCCCTCCCGACCTTTATCCTGACAACAACGAAGCCTTGTTTTGCCCTGTAACCCAGCCTCCTCGCCCTGTCGAGCCTCGAGGGCCGCTCCACCCTGGTTATGGTGTGCTGCCTCCTCCACTCGATGGCCTTTGCCTTCATCTCATCGGGGTTTGTCTTATAGAGCCTGTGCCAGGATTCGCTGATCTGGCTGTACATGTCTGCCCGCTATGACCCGCCCTTTAATATTTGTATTATCCTCTCAGCTATGAAGTTGGCGGCAAGCTCCTGGGCCTCGCGGGTCTGTGCTCCTATGTGGGGCGTGCAGACAACGTTGGGGAGCCTGACCAAGTCGCTGCCTGTCGGGGGCTCCACGTCGAATACGTCCAGACCTGCGCCCGCTATCCTTCCCTCCTTCAGGGCCTTGTAGAGGGCCTTCTCGTCCACCACCGTCCCCCTGGACGTGTTTATCAGGCAGGCGCTCTTCTTCATCAGGGCCAGCCTCTGCTCGTTGATAAGATGCTTCGTCTGCTCGGTCAGCGGGACGTGCAGGGTGACGAAATCAGCGCTGCCGAGCAGGGTGTTCAGGTCGGCCACGACCATCCCCACCTCCCTAGCGAACTGCTGGTCTATGGGTACTACATCGTGCCCGATCAGGTTCATGTTGAAACCTCTTGCTATCCTGGCGATCCTCCTGCCCATCCTGCCCACGCCAACTATGCCGAGGTACTTCCCGCTGAGCTCTGTCCCCAACAGCTCCTTCTTGAGCCACTTCCCTTCCTTTATGGCGGCGTCTGCCCTGGGGATGCTCCTGGCAAGGCAGAGCATTAGCCCCACCGCCAGCTCCGCGACCGAGGTCATGGCAGCTGCCTCCGCGTTTATCACCTCCATGCCCTGTGCTTTTGCGTGCGCCACATCGATGTTGTCCAAGCCCACCCCGACCCTTGCGATTATCCTTACTTTCGTGGCTGCATCGATGACCTCCCTAGTGACCCTGGTCCTGCTTCTCACCACGAGGACGTCATAGTCCTTCGCAGATGCTAAGAGCTCCTCGGGCTTGATCTCCGGCCTGTAGTCCACGTCCAGGCCGGCCTTCCTCATTATCTCTATCCCCTTCTGGTCTATGGCATCGCAGACCAGAACCCTGCCGCTTGCTTGCATCGTGGAGCTTTGGACGGGAGGGTAATTAATCATTTTGAAAAGCATTTTTACTGCGGCTGCTATCCTACGATGTGGCGCAGAACTACATACTCCGGATATCGAAGGACGAATGGGAGAAGCGGGTCTTTGCGGGGAAATCCTACTACGCGGGCGTCAGGAGAGAGTGGGAAAAGGACGCGAAGATCCTCCTCGTCAAGAAGACCGGGGGCGGAGATGCCTTCATAGGCTATGCTGTCATAAGCAAGGTCGCGGGACTTGACCAGATGGATGGGCAGGAGAGGGAGATGTGCGAGGGTAACAACTGGAACAAGAAGCTTTCCTTCGGCAAGCTGGTAAGGTTCGAGCCGCCGGTCCCTGTCAGGGACACAGCGGTATCCAGCTGGGGGCAGAAGGGCGCGCTGCTGCACGGCGCGCCGATATCCGAGACCGATCTGCAGGCCATCATCGGCGCGGCAAAGACCAAGATCGTTTCCTGAAACTGGATAAGTAGCCAGACTTGGCTGCTAGTTAAAAGGGCTGCTGCTGATTCTTATACCGTCTTCGATAAACGCTTAAATAGTTTCTTACTTAACTCGATCGCACAATGAACAAGACCATAATTGCAGGAATAGCAGCAGGGATAATCGTTATTGGACTGATTCTGGCTCCGCTGTCGGTCGACCAGTTTGCTGAGGCAAAGAAAGTGAAACGAATCTTCACCTCACAGACGCTCGAATCGATGCAGGATCCAGGACAGGGACATGAGACGCACCAAATTGCCATAATACTACCGCCGGCAGATAATGTGATGTACACAGGCCGGTTCACCTACAGTGCAAGCGCACCGGTGGAGGTCGTGGTACTCCATGAGATTCCGGCGGGAACGACGCCGCCAAAGGTATACACAATCGATGGACAGAAGAAGTGGGGACTCTCGCTGATCTTCCTCGGCGGTGAAAAGACCGGCGCCGCGGCAGGTTCGATGTCATTTGCAGGAGCTGCACTCGCGCTGCACACGCTTGACGGGACGCCGTTCACGGCAACCGTGACCGTGCATGCGCAGGCAAAGGCGGCGATGGGCGAGCTGCCTATGATGGCGCCGCCAGCTGAGCCGACGGAGATGCCGCCAATGATGCCGACGAATGTGAAGACGATCACTGTCAGCGAGTGGCAACCTTGGTTCCAGCCTTCGGCCTTGCAGGTAGAGCCTGGCACTCAGATAGTGTGGGATGCAGCAGAGACGGCGTCGATCCACACGATAACGTTCGTCACCAGGGTTACGGATCTGCAGCTGAGCATGGACCCGGAGTACACCGTAAAGACGCACGCAATACTGACTCCCGGTTCGGTATCTGCACCATTCACCGCTGACGCCGGCGTGTACGTGTATGTATGCGCAATACACCCGTACATGACAGGAGTCATATCGGCTGGAGTTCCGTACAACCTGATAACTGGCGAGATGGGAACCGGCGCGGGCGACCCAACGGTAGCAAAGTTCGCACCGTGGTACCCGAGCGTTGCACCATGGCAGGATCAGCGACCCTTCATGGATGTACCGGCAACACCTGGTGTTGGTGAGGTATGGGTAGACACGCAGTTCGAGGTCATGCCCAACCCAGATTCGCCGACCGGCAAATTCGGCAAGCAGTGGCCTGGAACCGTCACCGTGGTTGATGCCTCAACATGGAAGATCACGAACAAGGTAGTGGGCGGACTGAACGGACCTCACAACTTGGAGCACTCGCCTGATGGCCAGTACGTAATACAGACGAACTGGCATGATGACTATATGACGCTGATCGATGCGAAGACGAAGCAGATCGTAAAGAACTACATCCAGACCGGTCCAGACCCGGCGCACGTAGCATGGACTGACGACAACAGGATCATCATCAGCGTGAATGCTGGTGCTGAGCTGCAAGTGTTCGATGGCGCACAGGTGACCGATCCGGACATGGCTGCGTCAGATATAGCGCCGACAGGATCGATAAAGGCTTCCACACCATTAGCGGGTCCGCACGGATTCTGGTACAGGGAGGGCATGGCATCGGTACCATACCACCTGGCAAACCAGATGGTTCTGGTTGACACAACCGAAATGAAGGAAATGTTCGCGCCAATAAACACAGGCGACCTCGACGATCCGATTGCCGGTGGAAAGATCGGTCCGGGCATAAACCTGGCATCATACATGGGTCCGGAGATAAACGGGCATAGGTTCTGGGTAACGACCGAAGTGCTGCTGTCGCATGAAAAGCTGCTGCAGGGAAGAGAGATACTGTACGACATCGGAAGCGCAGTTGGTGGTCCAACAAATCCAACACTGGTGAAGATCTTGGAAGTCGGTTCGATACCGATACAGTCACCAGTAAGTCCTGACGGCAGGTATGTCGTGACCGCTAATGCAGGAGGAATCGGTGCACCGGGAATGATAACCGTGACAGAATTGGATTACAACGACCCAGCAAATTCAAGAGTGGTAGCAGAATTGTCAGGGTATCCGGGCTCGCACGGCGTCACCTACGGATACAAGCAGGGCGGAGGAATATACGCGTACGTCACGAACAAGTTTGCTCCGGTACTGCAGGTAGTGGACCTCACGGCGAAGCCTCCAACACTGGCGGGCGAAGTGGACTTGGGCAACGGCTGGGGCGGAATGGGCGTGATGGCACTGCCAACCGCAACGTTCTACCCGACGTTGGCTGAACACCCGCTCGGGAAGCTGTACAAGTAGGACTATCCCACATTTCCATTTTTTGTTTTCTTTCACTTATTCAAAAATCTACTCGGTGCCAGAAGGCAACCTCATATTTATTAGGAGACTGTCATCATACTGCCGCTGTGAAGTACAGAGTCGACAAGGATTCTCTGGGGGAAGTAAAGATCCCTGCCGATACGTACTACGGGCCGTTCACTGCCAGGGCCCTGAAGCACTATCATATCACGGGGCAGAGGTCGCACAGAAACCTGGTCAGGGCGTACGTTATGATAAAGAGGTCCGCCGCGCTTGCGAATATGCAGCTGAGGAAGCTCGACGTAAGGAAGGGCAATGCGATAGTCAGGGCGTGCGACGAGATCCTGAAGGGCTCGTTGGTGGACCAGTTCGTTGTCGATGCGATAAACTCGGGCGCCGGGACTGCGTTCAACATGAACGTGAACGAGGTGATAGCAAACAGGGCGCTCGAGCTGCTGGGCAGGAGCAAGGGCGATTACAAATCAGTTAGTCCGAATGACGACGTGAATATGTCGCAGTCCAGCAACGACACGTTCCCGACCGCGATGCATGTAGCGGTGCTAATAGGAATCGACGAACTTCTGCCGGCGGTCGATAAGCTCACCGCTGCACTGAGAAGGAAGGGCAAAGAGTTCGGCAGGGTTGCAAAAGTTGGAAGGACCCACCTGATGGACGCCCTGCCGATTACACTAGGTTCAGAGTTCACCGCCTACGCGAACGCTGTTGGGAGCGCGCGGAAAGCTCTCGAGGGCTCGAAAACGGAACTGGAGTATGTTGCGCTCGGCGGAACCGCCGTGGGCAGCGGCGCCAATGCCCCAAAAGGGTACAGGGAGATCGCGATAAGGAACCTTGCAAAAATATCTGGTCTGAGGCTGAAGCCCGAGAAGGACATGCAGTACGCGCTCCAGAGCAGGTTCGGGATCGCGAACACGTCATCGGCGCTCCGTAACCTCGCGCTGGAGCTGATCCGTGTTGCGAACGACATCAGGCTGATGGCCTCCGGCCCCATCGCCGGTCTGGGCGAGGTCACCATCCCCGTGGTGCATGCGGGCTCTTCGATAATGCCAGGCAAGGTGAACCCCTCGCTCGCCGAATGCCTTGACATGGTGTGCTTCAACGTTGTCGGGAACGATCTTTCGGTGGCACTGGCAGTACAGGCGGGCCAGTTCGAGCTCAACGTGATGCTCCCGGTGATGACAAAGTGCGTGCTCGACTCGACCGATATGCTCAAGAACCTGCTCCCGGAGTTCGCAGATGATATGATTAGCGGGCTGAAGGCCAATAAAGAGCGGCTCAAGGCAAATATGGAGAAGAACCCGATCCTTGTTGCGCTGCTGGCGCCTTACATAGGCTACCTGCAGGCGGCCGAGCTCTACAAGGAGTCGCTCAGGACCGGCACCAGCGTGGCAGAGCTCGTCGTGAAAAAGAAACTGATGGAGCGCGCAAAGGTGAACAGGATACTCTCGGCGAGAAACCTTCTGAACACTGGCTAGACTATTTTGTTGGCTGGCGAAGATGATGCCCAAGGTCTGGATAGAATCTTACGGGTGCTCCGCCAGCATGGCCGACTCGGAGATGATCGCCGGGCAGCTGAAAAACAACGGATACGAGATCGCCAGGGATGTAAACAGCGCCGATGTAAATCTGATAGTTACATGCGCGGTGAAGGACAAAACCGCAAACAGAATGGTTTACAGGATACGAGATCTCACCAGGACGGGCAGACCGCTGATCGTGGCGGGGTGCCTTGCAAAGGCCGAGCCCGAAAGTGTGGCAAAGACAAGCCCAAGAGCGAGCCTGCTGGGCCCCGATGCCATAGACCGTACCATCGAAGTGGTAAATTCTGCCCTCTCCGGGCTGCGCTCCATCGTCCTGGAGGGCACGGGCAGGCCGAAGGTGAACCTTCCGCGCCTGAGGCTGAACCCGGCTGTGAGCATAGTCGAGATAGCCAGCGGCTGCCTCAGCGACTGCACCTTCTGCGAGACCAGGCTGGCGAAGGGCAGGCTGCGGTCCTACAGGATCGGCGATATAGTGAGGCAGGTCAGGCTGGACGTGGCGGAGGGCTGCAGGGAGGTCTGGCTGACATCCACCGACAACGGGCCCTACGGCAGGGACATCGGCTGCAACTTGGCCGACCTTATTAATGCCGTCTGCGATGTTGGGGATGATTTCATGGTGAGGGTGGGGATGATGAACCCCGCGTACCTGCCCTCCATGCTCGAGGACCTGATAGAAGCATACCACAACGAGAAAGTCTTCAAGTTCATGCACGTGCCTGTGCAGAGCGGCAGCGACAGGATACTGAGGCTGATGAGGCGGGGCCACAGGGCATCGCTTCTGGCCGACATCGTCAAGAGGTTCAGAAATGAGTTCGGAGAATTCACCATAGCAACAGACGTGATAGTCGGCTTCCCGACCGAGAGCGAGGCCGACTTCCAGGCGACGCTCGACCTGATGCGCGAGGTCGAGCCAGACATTATTAACATCTCGAGGTACAGCGCCAGGCCTGGAACGGAAGCAAGCCGCATGGAGAAGACTGGTGTAAAGATTGTAAAGGAGCGGAGCGGCACGCTGCACCGGCTTGCAAACACACTGAGTTACAGGAGGAATAAGAGATGGATTTCGTGGCGGGGCGAGGTTGTCGTCGATGAGATTAAGAAAAAGAACGGCAATCCCATTGGCCTGCAGGGAAGAAACTACGCCTACAAGCCCGTATTCCTGAGAGGAAGGACCGAACTGGGCTCGAAGGTAAAGACGCGCGTAACTTCAGCGACAAACCATTCGCTGGTTGGCGTTGTCGAGCTGTGACGTGCCGGCGAGATCAATTTTCTTCAATCCGCCGCGAGATCGCTGTAAAGTAACAAAGTTTTTTAACAAACCTTATGTAAGCATAAGGGGGACGGCTTGGCTATCGAGATAAAAAGTCCGATACTTCTCGTTGGTGTCGGTGGCGTTGGAGCATCGCTCGCTGCGGCGGCCAAGAAGAATCTCGGTGTAAACTCGCTCCTTATAAGCAACGACGCGAACGACCTCAACCATCCCGGCTGTGAGAGCGTCTTCGTTGACGCCAAGCCCTTACTGAACCCGTCCCCGAACAGCATCCGAAGCGCGCTTCTCAGGGTGCAGGAGTCCATCATGTTCAAGCTGCACTGCAGCTCCACGGTGGTGGTTGTGGGAAACCTAGCCGGCAGGGCAGGCGTTGGCATAGCTCCGATGATAACAAGGATGGCGAAGCAGGCGAAGAAGAACGTTGCCTCGTTCGTCATAATGCCCTTCAAGTTCGAGAAGAACAAGCTCTTCGGCGCCGGTGTTGCACTGAAGCGGCTGAAAGAATCTTCCGACTGCTTGGTGATCGTTGACAACGATGCGTTCCTCTTCAACAACCCGGACCTGACGCCGGAGGCATGCTACGGGATAATCAACGACGCGATGCTCGAAGCTCTCGGCTCCTTGGTGAAGGGCTCGCTGACGGAGGACGTCAACGTCCTGAGCACGAGCAGGGCATCCCCCAATGGCGCCGAGTCGGCTCTCAAGGACTCGATAAGGATGCTATACAGCGAGGTCGACCCGGAGAACGTCAAGCGGGCAATGATCTACGTGATCGGGGGCGACAGGGTGCCGGTCGGCGTGCTGAACACGATGGTCAACCATGTCCACACCATACTCGGGAAGAGCGGCGTCGAAGTAGGACTTGCGCTTTCGCCATCGTCCTCTGCCCAAGGCGTCAGGGTTCTGCTGCTGGCATCCGTGCTGGAGCAGACCAGGTTCGACAGTTACGACCCGCTGAGCATCATCCCGGCCGACTCTGTTCTGGACTGGGATGAGATCGAGTGCGACCTAGCGCTGGAGCTGGATACAAGCATCCCCAGGATCGACTGATCTGTCATCAACCGGACTCTGTGTCGACCGTCACGATCACTCTGAACTGTTTCTTCACAACGTCTTCTTCTTGCGTAGTCTTGGCCGTGTAGGTGCCGGCAGTAAAGTTTGAGAGATCTGTCGCGAATGTGAAGCTGCCATTTGAATCAGAGACCGTCGATCCCACGACGCGGACATTTCCGGTTGCATCAAGTATATCGATCCTTACGGGTTTGTCTGAGAGACCGGTGCCGGTCACAACTATTGACTCGCCGGCACGATAGACCGACATGCTGAGATCTGCAGGAACATGATCTTTGGCATCGGATGCGTGCTGGTCATGCTCTGGGCCGTTCGCGTCATCTACCACATCGTCTTCCACCTCGTAGGCCTCCAGTTCCTTCTTTAGCTCTGCTACCTCGTCCTTCAACTCGTCGAGCCTTTCGATCTGTGAATTTATCGAGCCGAGCTCGCGCTCCAAGTTCGATATCTCGGCCTTTATCGCATCAAGGTCGAGTTTTGGTTTTTCATCGTCTGCACCTTTTTCCTTCAGCTCCTTAACATCGCCGCTCACTTCCTCGAGCTTCTGGCTCATGGCCTTCAGGCTATCCTGCATGTTGCCGTACTGTTGCGGGTCGGTCACCTTGAATGGCAGCGCCTGCTGCATGGAGAGCACTGCTACCCCTGCAACTATGGCAGCGCCTATGATGATCACGAGCAACTTCACCGAATATGCGCCTCCATCACGCTCTATACGTCAGTACGAAATCTTAAGAATCTCGACTAGGAGAGAAGATGATCTCTTTGTCAACTTTTGATAAATCGTGAGGCGTTGTTTTCTCAGTCCGCCTCGTCGGCCTTGGACTTTTTCCTTCCACTGCCCTTCTTCTCTGTCTTCGCTTCAGGCTTGCCTGCCTCGCCCCTCATCTCTTCCTCGATCATCTCGGCGATCTCCTCCTCGCTCAGCACGACCTTCTCCTCTTCCACAGGGGGTTCTTCCTCCCTGCCCTTCTCCTCCACGACCTCGGGCTCTTTCACCTCTACTGCCTCGGCCTTCGCCTCCGGTTCGACGACTTTTGGCACAACCTCCGGCTTGGCAGCTTCGGCCACGGCAGGCTGCGCTGCTGGCACGGCAACCTCGGCAGGCTTGGCCTCGGCAACCTCCTCCTTCTTCGCCTCTTCGGCGTAGGGCCCGACCGTGACGATGCCGTCGGCGTCCTTCGTCATCTTTACCCTGATCCTGCGCGGCGGGTTCCGTATGCTCGTCTCCCAGATCTCCCTGTTCAGGCCCTCGTCGATCTTGACCTCCTCGGCCTTCATGTGGCGGAAGGCAAACTCCTTGATCATGTTCACGGCTCGCTTGGCCCTGCGGATCTTCGGGCTGATTATAACCTTTGAAAGGTTGATCGTGTAAACGCGGCTCTCTTCCTCTTCAGACAAGACCATCACCCGACGTTAACATCGGTCTTCCTCCAGGCTCGCTGCCTGGGGTTCCGCCTGACCCTCCTGTGGGTCCGGACAATTACCCAAGCTGGAACCGAGGAGTTCTGCCTGACCTTCTTCATCAGCCTGTTCTTCCTGCCGGTGGGCTTTCTGGAGGCCATGAAGGTAGCATCTAGGAGTGCCCCTTTTAAATCATTCCACGCTCGCGCAGGATGTCGTGCACCTGCTTCAGGACGCGGGCAGTCGCACCCCAGATGACGTTGCCGCCGTACTCGAACTTGTAGAGCTCGTTCAGGCCGGCATGCTCGGCGTCAGGCTTCATAGTCCTGAGTAGGTCGAGCAGCGGCAGGTCGAGCACGGCATCGATCTCTTCTGCGTTGGGCCTGAAGTTCTCAATATGTTCCACCAGCGCAACATAGGGCATTATCACGAAGCTCGAGGTGAGCGTGGTCACGCTCCGCAGGTGGCCCACCACCTCGCTCTCGCTTACCCTGACCCCGATCTCCTCGGCGGTCTCCCTGATCGCAGTCTGGACAGGACCGTTGTCGGATTCTGCAAGGGTTCCGCCCGGAAACGAGATCTGCCCGGCGTGCGTCTTCAGCCTGGCGCTGCGCTTGGTGAGCACAACGTATGGCTCTCCGTTGCGGAAGTGGATTATCACCAGCACCGCGGAAAGGATTCTGTCCTTCTCCAAGCCGGGCGGCTCGCTCGACAGGTGCGGCTTCAAAACGTTCAGCAGCAATGAAGATTCCATTCACGGAAAATTGCTCTGCCAGAATTAATATGCCTATGCCTTTGCAAGCAGCGTTATGACCTTCTTCGGGATGTCGTTAAGCCTGCTGATCGCCACGCATTTGTCGTACCCGAGCTTCTTCAGGTTTCGCGTTATGGCCAGGGCCCTAGAAGTGTTCTCGCCGATGCCGAAGGAGACCATCCTTACGCCCATCCTCCTGAGCTCGGATATTGCCTCCTTGGCGGCGGTGGGATCGTTGGGCTCGCCGTCGCTCAGGGTCAGGAATATCTCCGGCTTGAAGGATTTCACCAGCAGCTCGATGTTGCGGTAAACCTCTGCCAGTGGTGTGCCGCCGCTGGCCATCACATTCTGCACCCTGCGCTCGGAGATCTTTGTCCACCTCTCCTCTGGCGATTTGATCACCCAGCACTTCACGGCGCCTTTTGTGGTGTTGAACGCAAGGGCCACGAATTTTACGCCGAGGTAGTCCAGCACCTTGCAGAGCGCGATGAAGATGCGTTTGTAGTCGGCCTCGCCCGCCTGGATGCTGCTCGAATGATCGAGGAGGATCGCTAGCTTGCTCTTCACCCTGAGGTCGATCTCCCTCACGAAGGACTTGTCGCGGCCGTGCAGGAAGCCCTCGACATCGAACTCCTCGCCGGTCCCGCTCTGCCTCTCCACCCACCCGCTCTTCCAGTTCTTCAGCAATCTTTGCAACTTGTTGACCAGATCGGTGTCCGGCAAAAGACTTTCAGCATCTGGCGACTCGGGGATCTCGACGGGGAACTTTGCCACGCTGACCTTTTCCTGCATCTCCGTTGCCTGGCTCAGCCTCCGTATGCTCTCGAACTCGGCCCTGATCTTCCTGCCCTCCAGGATGTCCCTTACCGATGCGTCGTACTCCTCGATCCGTCTTGCCTTCGTCTTCAGCATCCTCTCTATCAGGGCGATGAGCTCCTCGTTCCTGACCTTCACGCCCATCTTTGATCTGGCGATGGGCAGCGGAATGGAAAGAAGCGGGGCCGCGCCGAGCTCCTTCAGGATCTTCTGCACCGACTGCTCGACCCACGAAGTTCCATAACCCTTCTGGACCGCCTCCTCGACTACATCCTCCGCGATCTTTGCCGCGCGCTCGACCCTCGCCATCTCGAAACCGTCCAGGTCTCCCTTGATGTACCCGGTAAGGAAGTACTGGGAAAACGCTACAACCCTCCTGTGTATGCCGTAGAGCGAGTTCACCACGGGCCTGTTCTGCCAGGACACGGCCTCGCTGAAGATCAGCTCGTCGATCATCCCGGGCCACTCGACCACGCCGATCCTCTCGACGCGCTTCTGCTCCAGGGTATTGAGCACGTGCCCGTACGCAACATCGTCGGAGAGTATCTTCGTGGAGTGCTTCAGCCGCATGGCCGAGAGCCAGCAGAGGACGCGCCACTGCCTGTACCTCTCAAAGTCATTGCCGTAGTAGTGCTCCAGCGTCGGGACGACGACCGTGCTCTGCTCGAGGATCACGCGCGGCTCCGCGCTCCTCATCTTCACAACCACGTTCCTGCCGGACCAGGCCTTCACGAGGAAGGTGGCCAGCTCAACCAGGAGATCGGTCTTCATGCTGAGCCAAACATGGACGAGATCAGGTCCATCACTTTTCTGTACTCTGTCTCTCCCCACTGCTCGTAGACGTTTGCGAAGATGGACTCGGCCGCGAGCCTCGGTTTCACGCCCGACCTGATAAGCTTGGCAAATGCGATGGTCTCTCTTATGCTGGGGCCGTAGTAGAGCTCCTCGACGGACGCAGCCTCGCGGAGCGTGTTTGCGAGCCGGATCATCCGCCTGATCTCCTCCTGCTGGCCCTCGAGTGGTACGTGGGCCATGATTATCTCGAATTCAATGTCTTCGGGCGGGTAGTCCATCCTTATCCTGACGGGAAACCTGCTGAGCAG
Organism: uncultured Nitrosopumilales archaeon; assembly: GCA_964373125.1. Classification (GTDB taxonomy): domain Archaea; phylum Thermoproteota; class Nitrososphaeria; order Nitrososphaerales; family UBA213; genus CAYJSN01. The sequence continues at coordinate 71,477 of CAYJSN010000003.1, forward strand.
CTGCGGCGGCAGCTCCTTCGTCCCAACATGGGATAAGGGGTTGATCGTTGCAACGACGAACCAATCAGGGTGAGCGTCGATCACCTGCCCGCTGGCCTCCTTCAGCACCACCTGCCGTCGGTCGTCCAGCGCCTCGTCCAGCCTGAGCAGGACGTCGGCCTCGGCCGCGTTAAGCTCGTCCAAGTATAGCAGGCTGCCGCTCTTCATCGACCTGAGCAGGAGTCCTTCGACAAAGTCTACCTGGCCGTCCCCCAGGGTCTGGGAGCCGATAAGGTGGCTCTCCCTGGTCCGCAGGCTGAAGTTCACGGTGGTCATCTCCTTCCCGTGCAGGTAGGCAAACTTTCTCACAAGCGAGGTCTTGCCGGTGCCCTTCGGTCCTATGATCAGGACAAAGAGCCCGGTGCCGTGGGCCTTCCGCATCAGCTCGAGCGAATCGTTCCAGTCCAGATAAACTAGGTCCTGACCCGCGCCAGCCTTCGACATGGATTCCGCCGCTACTTCGGCTGCAGGACATATAAGTTTACTCGGGTAGCAGCTGAGTTTGCGAGCTGATCAGATTTATTCGCAAGATTTAGATTAAGATTCTCATCTGCGTCCCGCATGGCAGACACCAAAGCGATCTACGCGATCGCGGTGGCAGTATTTGCAGGCCTGGCAGTAATAGCTCTGACGAACCAGTTCGCGACAAACACAGAAACCAGACTGATCGGCGAGCAGGAAGCGTACGCCCAGTACGGCTCGATAGTGGGCATCAGGCAGAACATCATCACCGTTCAAGGTTCAGCGTCATCGAGTGTTGATCCCGACCTCCTGGTCGTGAGCTTCGGAGTGGAGACACAGGCAACTACGGCCTCGCAGGCAACCCAAGAGAATGCGCAGAAGATGAACGCAGTAGTCAACGCTGTGATGGCGCTTGGGATAACGAAGGACGATATAAGCACATCGGACTTCGCGGTGTACCCAATCTACGACACGGACTACCGGTTCATCACAGCGTACGAAGTATCCAACATGGTTACAGTGGAGACAGCCCAGCTGGACAAGGCAAGCCAGATAATCGACACAGCGACAGGAGCGGGAGCAAACAGGGTCAACAACGTCTTCTTCACGCTCTCCGGCGAGACGATGAAGAAGGTCAGCGACCAGCTCATCGGCGAGTCCGTAAAGGATGCGAAGAGCAAGGCCGGACTGGCGCTGGAACCGCTGGACATGCACGTAACTGGGGTGAAGAGCGTCTCGCTGGAATACTTTTCGATACCGCAGCCGGTTCCGCTTCTTGAGCGAGCCGTAGCGGCTGAAGCAGTGCCAACCCCGATCTTCGAGTCCGAGCAGCAGGTCAGCATGAGCGTTACCGTGATATTCCTGATAGGGTAACGCCTTCCCTACTTTTTGTTAGTCCGCCCGGTATTTACGCATCGTTCACTTTGACCGAAGTTCCTTGATTGTGGCTTCCACGCTGGCCCTGTCCCCGGCGTCGGGGCACTGCTCCAGGTAGGTCAGGAGGTCGCTCGCAGCGTCATTCTTGTTGCCGAGCTCGAGCCTTGCAACGGCCCTGTTCTTGTAGATCGGGCCGAACCTGCTGGGGTTGATCTCTATGGCCTTCGAGTAGTACTGCTCCGCCCTCGGATAGTCCTGCTTCTTCAGGTGGTAGTTGCCCAGCCCCCTGTAGGCCAGGTAATACTTCGGGTTGAGCTTCACCGCCTGCTCGTAGCACTTTGCAGCTTCCTCGGAGCCGAGCTCGTTGTGGACCGAGCCCAGCATGTTCCACACGCGGGGGTTCTGCGGCTCCTCGTCCCTTGCTTTCAGAAGAACCGACAGGGCCTCCTCGCGCTTGCCCTGTATGGACAGCTTCTCGGCAAGGAAGCACATACGGTTGGATGTGGTGAACAACAACCGGTCCTTCTCAACATACCTCGCCATATCGTTCGGGACCAGCACCATCGTGAGGTTGTCGTCCTGCCTCCACAGATCGGTGAATTGTTTGTAGGCGATCGCGCCTATCCTGTCGGGCTCGGGAAAGTAGGTGAGGATCCTGTTGGTGCTGTCGTCGTAGCCCGAGACAACGGTTGCGTGCTGGACGGTCTCCCTGATCCCCGGCAGGATCACTATGGGCGGCAGGCCTTGGTCCACGCGCTTCTTCAGGTCCTCCAGCGAGCCCCGGTAGATGAATGATCTGAAGCCGTGCTTCTCGGCGAGCTGGATCCCTTCTATCATTATGGTGCCCCGCATCTTGGGGTACATCTTCGCGATCTCCTTCGCCTCGCCGAGCGGGATCTCCTCGCCCCAGTACCTGGAGACCACACTTATGACCAAGGGCAGGCAGATGTTGTCCTCGTCCTCCCTTACGAGGGGAAGGTCGAGCGTATGCCCTGACTGCATAGTGGAGGAAGTTTGCGGCACAATAAAAAGTTATTCGAATAAAAATTTGGTTCTCTGCGCTTACTGAACGTCCACGTGCTCCTTGCCCTTGTTCTCGTCCAACTTCTTCAGCTCGCGCAGAAGGAACTCTCTATACTTAGCCCTGTCCGCCTTGCTTATCCTGTCCATGTTCTCGCCGAGCATTGTCGCCATCGACGTTATCCTGTCGAGCACGTCCAGCGCGATGAACCTGCCGACATTTCCGACCCGCATCACTACGTCTAGCTGCTTCTTCACCGTCTCCTGGATGACCTGCATGTCCTCAAGGACCTCCAGTCCTTTCTTCGTTATCTGGTACTTTCCCTCCTCGGTCTCCTCGATGAGGCCTTCCTGCAGCAGCCTACCCAAAAGCGGGTAGACGAGCCCCGCAGAGGGCTTCCACATCCCTTCGCTCTGCTCTGCCGCCTCCTCCATGATCTGCTTCCCTGTCATCTGTCTCTCTTTCAGGAGGGTCAGCACATAGTAGCGCGAGAACCCCCTGGGAACCGAACTTCCGACTCGCTGTAGCCATGATGCTATCATATCGCTAGTGAGTATCACTAGCGACTATTTATACCTTCCTGCTTCGTGCAGATAGCGGCAGACCCTTCCGCGTCGCCCGGCACTGTCAGTAGTTCTGCTAGGACGATCTCCACAGCTCAGCTAAGATGATGAGGAATCGTTAAACACTAAAGTAGGGTTACTGATACTGTTGCCGATTTGACCGATATCGTCGAGCATGATGTTCTGATCGTCGGTTCCGGGCTCGCTGGGCTGCGCGCGGCAATCGAGGCGGCAAGGACAGGCAGAAACCTGAACATTGCTGTCATCTCCAAAGTCCAGGTCATGCGCTCGCACTCTGTCTCCGCCGAGGGCGGCACGGCGGCCGTGCTTTATCCGGAGCTGGGAGACAACTTCGAATCGCACATCCACGACACGATCAAGGGAAGCGACTTTCTAGCAGATCAAGATTGCGTGGAGCGCCTAGTGCACAGCATGCCCAACGAGATCTATCAACTAGAGCACTGGGGGATGCCCTGGTCCCGGAGGGAGGACGGCAGGATCGGGCAGAGGGCCTTTGGCGGATACAGCTATCCCAGGGCGACCTTTGCCCAAGACAAAGTAGGGTTCTACCAGATGCAGACGCTTTACGATACGGCGCTGAAGTACGACAACATACACTTCTACAACGAGTGGTTCATCACGTCCATCCTGCATACGGACCGCCGGTTCCGCGGCCTCACCGCCATTGAAATTGGAAGTGGGAACTTTTGTGCCTTCAAAGGAAAATCATGCATCATAGCCTCCGGTGGGGCGGGCAGGATCTACTCCTTCGCAACCTATGCCTTGTCGTCGACGCCGGACGGCATCGACATGGCCTACCGGGCCGGGCTGGCGCTGAAGGACATGGAGTTCGTGCAGTTCCACCCCACCGGGATACTGCCCTCGGGCATCCTGATAACCGAGGGCGCGAGGGGCGAGGGCGGTTACCTCATAAACAAGGATGGAGAGAGATTCCTGACGCAGTACGCACCGAACAAGCTCGAGCTGGCCTCGAGGGACGTGGTCTCACGAGCTATGATAACCGAGATACTTGAGGGCAGGGGTTTCAGGGACGAAGCGATGGGGATGGACTACCTCCTGCTCGACCTCAGGCACCTAGGCGCCGAGACCATCAAGGAGCGGCTTGCCGGCATAAGAGAGATAACGATGAAGTTCTCCGGGCTTGACCCGATCGAGGCGCCCATCCCGGTAAGGCCGGTCTGCCACTACATGATGGGGGGCATTCACGCCAACATAGACGGCGCCACTGAGATGGCAGGGCTCTGGACAGCCGGCGAGGCCGCCTGCGTAAGCATAAACGGTGCCAACAGGCTGGGGGCCAACTCCACCGCCGAATGCCTAGTGTGGGGCAGGTACACCGGCGAGTTCGCTGCGAAGTATGCCCTTGAGCATAACTCACAGGAACCGCCCGGGGAGATGATCGCGGGGGAGGAGAAACGGATCTACGACGGCATCTTTCACGGGGCGGGGAGTGAGAACCCCTACGAGATCAAGAAAGAATTAACAGACATGATGGACGAGAAGGCCTACGTCTTCAGGACAGGCGAGTCTCTGGCCGAGGCGATAAAGAAGGTCAAGGAACTCAAGGAAAGAACTTGGAAGCACGTGGACGACAAGGCAAAGGAGTACAACACCAACTTTGTCAACGTGATGGAGTTGGACTCGATGCTCAGGATCTGCGAGGTCGTGCTCGTCGGGGCCTACAACAGGCTCGAGTCAAGGGGAGCACATGCAAGGATAGATTATCCAAAGCGCGACGATGTAAACTTCCTGAAGCACACGCTTGCCTACCACACGGGCGACGGGCCCAAGCTTGCTTACGTGCCTCCGACGATAACAAAGTATAAACCGGCAGAGAGGCACTACTGAGCGCGGGGAATGATCTAGATGACCGCTCGCAGAGAAAACCGCGAGGGAGTGAAGGGCTGGCTCACCCCCACCAGGTACGGACTGCCTAGATTTGCGTACTGGCTGCAGCGCCTCACGGGGCTGGGGCTGCTGGCATACTTCATAGCCCACATCATCGAGACCGGCTCGCTCGCCAACGGCAAGCTTGCCTGGGAGGCGATGCTCGAGCTAACACAGACGCCGGGCGGGCACATCATACTGATAATGGTCATTGGCATGTGCGTCTTCCACGCCGCGAACGGGGTCAGGCTCTACCTTGCGGAGGGCGGCAGGGGAGTCGGAAAGGCCGGCAGGCCGGAATATCCTTACAGGCCGGTCTCGCTGAGCGCAAAGATGCGGGCCTGCATATGGGTCAGCGTGGCGCTTGCGGCCCTGGCGATGATCTACGGTGCAAACGTGCTCTTGGGGGAGTGATCCTGTGCGCGAGAGCCAGCTGATGAACATCCACTACCTGACCGGACTTGCAGCGGTAGTGCTGGTCGGCATACACATAATGTTCAGGCTGATAATGCCCTACGGGGAGAGCCTGCAGTATGAAAATGTGATAGCCAACTACCAGAACCTCCCCTACGCGATCGTGCTCGAGCTCATACTTGTCACGGTTGCGATACACGGCTTCAACGGCCTGCGCATCATACTGATCGAGTGGAGGCAGGGCGAACGATGGGAGAATGGCGTGAAATGGGCCTGCATAGCCGGAGCAATAGCGATAATGGCCTACGGAAGCAGGACGATAATCATGGCCAACATGGGGGGTGTCATCTGATGAAGACTGTGAAACTCAGGGTATACAGGTACATACCGGGCAGCGGCGGGTCTCCGCAGTTCGATACCTTCGAGGTCCCGGCCGAGCGCTGGACGACCGTGCTGGATGCATTGTTACATGCAAAGGCCCACAAGGACCACTCGATCGCAATAAGATACTCCTGCAGGATGGCGTCCTGCGGCTCCTGCGGCATGAAGATCAACGGCGTCCCAAGGCTGGCATGCTACACCAAGATCGACGAGCTCGGCACCGACGAGATTACCTGCGAGCCGATGCCGAACTTCCCGATAATACGCGACCTTGCGACCGACTTTACGGCCTTCTTCCAGCACCACAAGAATATGATGCCGTTCATAGTCAACGACGAGGCCGACAGGAAGCCGGAGAGCGATGAGAGGGAGTTCTTGCAGAGCCCCAAGGAGCTTGAGGAGTTCCTCCAGTTCTCATACTGCATCAAGTGCGGCCTCTGCTACTCGGCCTGCCCCACAGTGGCCACCGACAGGAGGTTCCCGGGCCCGCTGGCGCTGGCGCAGATGTACCGCTACATGCAGGACAACCGGGACCAGGCAAAGGACAAACGGCTCCGGATAGTCGACGACAGGCACGGCATCTGGAGGTGCCACTTTGCCGGATCCTGCAGCAAGGTGTGCCCCAAGGGCGTGGACCCTGCCCTAGGAATACAGCTCTTAAGGTCATACCTGATGGGCTTCTCTGAGAAGGAGAAGACAGCGCCGAAGCTCCACAAATCAACAACATAACCGGCTGGGATGCACGGGATCCGAGCCTCAGGACCCGTATACCGCTGACGCGCCCTTGCCCTCGTTTACCTGCTTGTTTATCGCCTCGGCCATGAAGTGGTTGCTGACGTTCACCGTGACCTTCTTTATGCCCTCGATCTTCTCTAGGTTATCCCTGACGTCCTGGGCTATCTTGAAGCCAAACACGGCCGGGCAGAACGGGCTGGTCAGGTGCAGGTCCACCTTCACGTTTCCGTCTTGGATGTCGACGTTGTCGACCAACTGCAATTCCATTATGGATACGTTTATCTCCGGATCCACGATCTTGGTCAGCTCTTCGAAGATCTTTACTCTTATCTGCTGGAGATCCGTGCTCATGGTAAGGATACCGCCCACGAGATATTTAACCCTTAGGAGGTTGCGCCAACAGTAATTCTGTTGGCCGAGCTGATCACCGCAGCTATGTTAAACTGTTGTTTATGCGTCGATAAACCGAAGGCGAAATTTAGTTGAGATTTTCTTCACGGTCTTTCATAGGCTTAATATAAAAGAATCAGGGCTCACTTACGCATGTATCGCTCAAGGCTCAGAGGGAAGCTGGACAAGGATGTGTTAGAGTACCTCTCGTCCATCGAGGACGACCTGGAGCTCCTGCGCTACGACATAGCGGGAAGCGAGGCCCACTCGATAATGCTCCACGAGAAGAAGATCCTGAAGCGGGACGAATTGAAGAAGATCCTCAAGGCGCTGGAAGCCGCAAGGAAGGAGAACCTCAGGAAGCTTGCCTCCGGGCAGTATGAAGACATACACGAGGCGATCGAGGCCTACGTGGTGAAGAAGGCCGGTGCCGGGGCCGGGGGCAAGATGCACACGGCCAGGTCCAGGAACGACCAGGTTGCCCTCGACATAAGGATGAAGGCCAGGGACGACATCAACGGCGTATCTGCAGACCTGCTGGCGCTGATCGACTCGCTGCTAAGCAAGGCGGAGAAGAACAGGAACGCTGCGATGGTCATGTACACGCACCTGCAGCACGCGCAGGTGGGGACGTTTTCACACTACCTGCTTTCGTACGCCGACGCCCTCCTGCGCGATCTCGACAGGCTCGGCTCATGCTATGACAGGGTTAACAGATCACCGCTGGGAGCTGCTGCCATCGGGGGAACATCGCTCCCGATAGACCGCCAGCGCACAGCAACTCTGCTGGGCTTCGACGGGCTGGTGGAGAACTCGATAGACGCAACCACTTCGAGGGACTTTATGACCGAGTTCTGCTTCGACCTTGCGGCGATCATGCTTGACCTGAGCAGGATGGCCGAAGAGTTTGTGCTCTGGTCGTCCTCGGAGTTCGGCTACATCGAGCTCCCCGACGAACTGACATCCTCGTCCAGCATAATGCCCCAGAAGAAGAATCCGTGCCCGCTGGAGCTTATGCGGGCCAGGGCGTCGATGGTTGTCGGCCTCCTGGTGGGCCTGATGGCGACGGTCAAGTCGCTGCCCTCTGGCTACAGCCGGGACCTCCAGGAGACGAAGCGGATGCTCTGGCAGGCCGTGCAGATTACAGGGGACTCGCTCAGGATCATGAGAGCGGTGGTGGACGGCCTGAGGGTCAACAAGAACGCAATGTCCGGGGCAGCCCGGAAGAGCTACGCCCTCTCGCTCGACATAGCCGAGGAGCTGGTGCGGAAGAATGTCCCATTCCGGCTGGCGCACGGGATCGTGGGCTCGCTGGTGAGGAAAGCCCACGAAAGGAAGAAGAGCCTCAAAGACCTGGACAAAAAGGCGTTAGCCGCGGCTGCAGGAAGAGACTTTCCGGCTCTGGAGCTGGCCAGGATCATAGCAAGGATCGATGTAGAACGCTCACTGTCAGCAAGAAGGTCCCGCGGCTCGCCGAACCCGAGGGAAGCGGAGCGCATGATAAGGGACAGGCACTCGAAGACGGGCGCCCGCAGGAAGGAGCTCGAGAAAAGGATCAGGAACGTCGGCGATGCCTTTGCCAGGCTGGAGAAGGCTGTCGATGCCATCCTGAGATAGGCAAAGACGTTTATGAAATAGGCGGTGGAGCAGATCGCATTGAAACCAAACATCGGCGAAGGTTCCTTCATCGCAAGACTTACCACGGTCGGCAGGAAGACGGGGAGAGAACATACGGTTCAGCTCCGGCTCGTATTCTATGCCGGGAAGTTCTATGCGTCAAGGAAGGACCGCGATGGGGACTGGCTGAAGAATGTCATGAAGAACCCGGCCGTTGTGATCGAGCTGCAGGGCCAGAAGATCGTCGGCACGGGCAGGATTGTAGATGACGGTGAGCTTGTCAGGAAGGTCTCGCGCCTGAAGTACGATGACGAGCGCTCGAACCTAGGCAGGATAGTCGTGGAGATAACGCCTACAGGAATGGGTTGATTAACAGATATGGAGAGGCTTTTTGCCTCTCCACGACCCTGGGCTTTAACCCAGGACTATATCGCTAGCGACCTAATTATTTGTGTCGCTAGCGATGGACTTATCTCGCAGAAATGGATCGTACTGGCGCTTTTTGTTAAATTCTTACATCGCAATGGTTTAAAAATTAGTTCATCGTCTCAAAATATATGAAAAGATTGTGCGTAAGCTGCGGCAAGGCGTTCTCCTACACCGAGGTCTACGGGGATTGCGCTGCCCTGTATAACCGCACCATGTGCGCGGAGTGCTGCTCCAGCAGGGGCATCCGTGTGGCACCCAGAGCTCGCTAGCAAGGCTTGTGCTGTTGTCAGGTCATTTGTGGATGTGTACGTTACTTTATCCTGAGCATGGTTGTTAGGCCGCGCTTCTCCATGCCGTACCCCTCGGGGGAGACCTCCTCAGCCACGATCGTTACAGATATGATCTCTGACGGCTTGCAGGAGCTTGCGTCGAGGAAGACCGGCTCGTTAAGAACGTCCTTCGGCTCGAAGCTGACCTGGGCCTCGTCGACCGAGACGGGCGCCGACGATCTGAGCAGCACGAACTGCTCGTTGTTGTAGCGTGTTATCCTGACCTTCCTGTCCTCGCGCGGCTTTGCCAGGACGTCCAGCCTTATCCTGCCCGCATCGGTATGTACATACCTCGCCTGCTCGCCCACTGTGACTATGAACTGGAACGGGTATCCTGCTGTGAACTCGGCCATCTTGTTTATGCCGTCCTCCTTGATGATGTCGATCTTCTTCATGGTGTCGCCGTACTTCTCGATCCAGTCGTTCGTTACCCCCACAACTTGGTCTATCGCCTTCAGCCGAAAGTTCCGCTCCTCCTCGGAGAGGCTGTACCTCTCGACCCACTCCCTGTAGGCGCCGCTGATCTCGTTGATGAACTGGATGCAGGTCAGCCGAAAGTCATCAATGGTTGCCTCGCCAACGTCCGCGCCGAACACGATGATATTTCTGTGCGCCTGCTTAAAAGCTGTGAGAAAAGACCCTTATTATGCAGCGCCCTCATGAGACCGGGATGAGCTTCACCGCCCTCCTCGAGGAGTTCAGGGCCGTGCTGGAGGGCAGGAAGGAGGCACTGAGAAACCTCGCACAGACCAACCCCCAGCAGGCATACAGCGAGCTGAACCGCATCGCGTATTCAGTTGGTAGCAGGTACGGCGCAACTCTGTTGTTGCATTTTCCCGATCCCAAGAAGATAGCCCAGGTCGAGGCCTACGGCACGGAGAACCTCGGCATAGTTATTGACCCGAAGAGGAAGCGGTTCCCGATCCCGAGGGACGCGATAAAGGAGAAGGCCGTGGAGGCGTTCGGCAATGTGCAGACCAAGGACGCCTACATGTACGAGGGCAAGGAGGGCATGAAGATATTCTTCGGGGACGGCAGCAGGATCGACATCCTTCCGGGCACGCTCCAGCTCTGGTGCAGGGTCGACGATGGTGTCAGATTATTCGTAGACTGGCTCCTGCAGGAGTGCTACCAGATAAGAGCTGGATAGAACGGAACACTGCCAGCGCGTTTAACCTGCTCTGGGTTCCGCTCTCCCGTTGCCCAGACTCGCTCCAGCCTGGTCCAGCACGGTCCATTCCAATACAGCGGCCGGGTTGGTGCTCAGGAGCAGCACTATGAGCGGCCTTCCGGGAAGGAGCGGCATGTCCTGCGTGCTAACGGCAACCGTGTTCTGGTCTATCCTGTCCCTGTCCCAGCCCCTTGCCTTCACAAACCTGATCTCCCCATCGGTTGCCTTAAACTGTACGCTGTAGACGGACACGTCCTCGTTGTTCTTCACCGATATCAGCGTGAGCTTCTTCGTCTGCTTCGCGGCAACGGAGATATCCAGCTGCTTCACGGGAGGCTGGGGCGGCACGGTGGTCTCGGACTGCTGGACTATCAGCTCAAACGTTGCCTTCTCGATTATCTTCTCCTCGATCGGGGATGCAAACGAGCCAAGGTAGGTCACGGTCACCTCGGCCTTGCCGGCCGACGGGAAGTTCACCACGTGGGCCCCGCCCGAGCTCGAGGTCTTTATCTTGGCGAGGGTCTCCCCCGTCGCATCGGTGATCGTCATGGCGTAGAGAAAGTCCTTCACGATGTTCCCCCTGTTGTCAAAGATCACAACGCCAAATGTTACCGGGTTGTCAGTCTCGATCTTCTCCGGCTTCCAGTAAAGGTCCACTGTGAAGGAGCCGCTCGTCGTGGGCTTGCTCAGCGGCGGTTTGGGTATCCTCACCTCGGACTGGGGCGGCACGGGCCGCGTCTTCGATATGCTCATCTCCGTCATCTCGAACTCGAACATCACGGGTACCGGCTTCTCGGTTGTGAGCGCAAAGACCTTGGCCTTCAGCGGCAGTGGAAACTCGTCGTTCACCCATATCGTGCTGTCTTCGCTGTAGTGGAAGCCGATCTTCGAGGCATCCCAGGACTTGCCTGCAACTGTTATCGTCTCCGCGCCGGCCGGGCCCACCACTATGCCGCCCCCGCCTAGGGCTGCTATGACGCCCCAGGTGCCCGAATCAAGCGGTTTTGGATCGGCCTTCGACGCGTAGCTTGCTATCCACCCGATGCTCTCCTTCATGGCCGATCTGTACGGCCTGAACTCGGGCGTGACATCGAAGCCAAGCGGTGTCAGGTTAAGCGATGAGAGAGTGACATCAGAGGTCACGACTTGGCCCTTGTCCTCCACTATGGCAAAGACCTTCCAGTTCCCCTTGTCGTCCTTCGACTCGAACCAGAGGGTGAGGTCGAAGGGCTCGCCCTGCTTGTAATCAATGAATGAGACCGTGTACTTTACAAGCAAACCTTCCTGCGCCCCCTCGCCGGGGTACCATTCCTTCTGGGCGTAGGCTGTGTTGGTGGCAAGCACGCCTGATGCCAGCAAGAGTCCCGCCACTGCGCACACCCAGTACTTCATCAAAATATTGAGGCGTTCTGACATTGATAAATGTTTATTTTTAATAAACGAGCTGCTAATTCATTGGAGCGGAGTGTCCGACCCGACGGTCCTCTTGCTGAGGACTGTGAACCTGGTCAGCACGATCGTTATCCCCACCAGCGTCGCGGCCACTATGATGGTTCCCATAGGAAACTCGGGGACCACCCTCAGGTCGAAGGAGACGGCCTCGCCGTTTTTAGCAAGGGCATCGCTGCCAAGGACATTCACTAGGACCCTGAAGGAACCCGAGGAAGGAAATTCGACCGTGTGCGTTGCCTCGCCCCTCAGCGCGAATGATCCCTCCAGTTCCTTGATCGCCTCGCTATCCTTCACCACCATGAAGTTGTAGTATACGTTCTCTGCGGGCCTGTTGGTGTGCAGGTCGACTATCCTCAGGTCGAAGCTGACCATTTTGTTGGGTTTGATCTCCACCGGATCCCACTTCAGCTCAACCCTGTAATCGCGCTGTCCGGTCTCGCGGGCCAGAGGAAGCTTTGGTTCCTGCCCCGGCTCTTCGGGATTGAGGGATGTTGCTATATCATCGTGCATGAAAGCAAGCGAGCCGGCAGGCATCGTCAGCGCTGAGGCAGCAATGAAGATCGCCAAGCAGACCGCGGGGATGCCCTTCAACAATGATAACTGCGGCGCATGGCGTTAAATTGTTTTTGATCACTGGCCGATAGTATTTCTTTAGATATAAGGTAAATATAGCCCCGCGGCAGAGATACCGGTATGTGCGAGTGCCCCAAGGTTCACTTCTACGAGGTGGAGTTCAAGCTGGAGGGCATGAGAACGATCCCGCACCACAAGAACTGCGGGGACCCGCTGTCAGAGGCGCAGTTCACGGAATTTGAAAAGCAGCTAGTGAAGAGTTGGGGAACGCAGGAATAGACCGCGGGCCGTGGGCTACCCCGCGACCAGCTGGCGAGATGGTTCGAGGTGCTCTGGCCCGGTGCGAGGTTTGTTATAAAATATTTATTAATGACTCTTACAAAGAGATATGCAGGTGGATGCATTGACAAAGATGCACACAGTTGAACTGGATGTCGAGGGCGCGAAGAGGGAAGACGTGGAGTACTGGGTTAGCGAGATCGCGAATCAGTACGCGGATCTGGCCATTGAGAATGTGAATGTCGCAGCAAACAAGGTCGCCTTCAAGATCGGTTCACCTAGCATGGAAGACCTTAGCGCGGACGATATCAAGTTCAGGCTGCAGGAATATATGACAATGAACGAGGCGCCGTTCAGGTGCAAGAACCTCCGCGTCGGCTAGGTAGTAACCGCACATATTTTTATTTTTGTTATACGCCGTACGCCATCAACGATTCCGTATGACTATTTCGGCGGCATTCGCACTCCGATTAAACACTTAAAAACGCTTTACGCAGATCAAGGCTGTTGCTCAGACACCCGCTGCTCCTGATCGCGGCCATCCTAGTCATTTCGCCGTTCTACCTTGCACAGGCGCAGGAAGCGGAACGGCCGGGCCTGAAGATACTGAAGACATTTGGCTACCTCGACGCTACAAATAATTACATCGTCCTGGGCGAGGTCGAGAACACGGGCCCGCCCGCACAGTTCATCCAGGTCGTTGCGGACTATTTTGATGAGAACCACGTGCAGATCACCTCCGCGTTTGCTGCAATAGTTCTCGAGAGGCTCAACACCAACCAGATATCTCCGTTCAAGATCGTCCTCAGCGATCCGAGCATGGCGGAGCTTGTGAAATCGTTCACTGTGAAGGTGGAAAGCACGAACCCAGCCGAGGAAAAACCCAGAGTCCTGGATGTGATATTCCACAAGATAGAACCGGTCGGGGAGTCACTGCTGGTGTCCGGCAGGGTTGTGAACGACGGCACTGCATTCTCAAAGAATACGAGGATCGTCGTGGTGCTCTACAATTCGCTCGGGCAGCCCGTAAGCTTGGCCTGGACGTTCACAGACCCAAAGGATGTTCTGCCGAACGGCAGCGGGGTGTTCTCGCTGGAAATGAAGGTCGGAAGGCTTGGCAGCGTGGCCGGCTATGCGATATACAGCGAATCCACCCAGTATACGGAGGTAAAACGAGTGCTAAAGCTGGAGACCGTGGATCTGGAGGAGCTGAGCGAGACGGTGCGCCTGAAGCGGCTGGACGCAACGAATGTGGGCGGTAGTCCCGTTGATACCGTGCAGGTAGGAGAGACGGTCCTCTTCAAGGCAAGCCTCGCAAACAACATACCGCAGAGGCAGCAGTTCATGTACATACTCCAGATAAAGGACCGGAACGACTATGTGATCTCGATCTCCTGGCTGGTGGACAATCTGGACATCAGGGAAGATCTCGAGGTCGCGCTGGCATGGACCCCCACCGAGGAGGGAACCTACAGGGCCGAGGCATTCATCTGGAATAACCTGGAGGCGGCTGTGCCACTCTCATTCAGAACTGATGGTCGGGGAGTCACCGTGGGGGCGTGAGTAAAAGGCTCGCCGATGCCTTTCGCGGGTCCTGACTGTTATCGCTTGTACCCCAGCTTCCTGAGGAACTCGTGTCGCTCCTTCTTCTCTTTCTCTCCCTCGACTCCCCTGGTCTTTACCCCGTCTACCACGCCCAGCACTCCCCGGCCCTGCTCCGTCTCCGCGAGTATCACATCGACCGGGTTTGCCGTAGCGCAGTAGATGCTGGCGACCTCGTCCAGCGCCTTGATCCTGTTGAGCACGTTTATGGGGAACGCGTTCCTCAGCAGCACCACAAACACGTGGCCGGCAGAAAGTTTCTGTGCAAACTGGACGGCCAGCTCCTCCAGGCTCTTGTCGTTGCTGTCGTACCTTATCAACGCAGGCCCGCTGGACTCGCAGAACGCGACGCCGAACTTTGTTCCCGGGCTGCTGCTGGTCAGGGTCTCGTAGACGTCCTCGACCGTCTTGATGAAGTGCGACTGGCCAAGGATCATGTTGACCCCGTCGGGCATATCGAGCCTTACGGTTACCATCTGCATGGGCTGCATTATCGCGCCTGAGCTAATAACATTTTACTTCGGCGATTCACGCGGCCTTCAAAAAGTCGTTGCACGCGTCCCGCAGCTCGCGGGAAAGCTTGAGCGTGAATGACTGGTCGCTCGTGAGATCCATCGCTATTGTGAGCATCAGCATGTAATCCCTCAGCGCCCGCCTGTCGGTGAGTATGCCGGTGGCGGCCTCCCTTGCTGCATAGCCGAGGTAGAAGTAACAATCGGCGTACAGCCCGGAACCGTAGAGGAATTCAGCCTTCCTCCTCACCAGCCGGGCCGAGTGGTCCTGCTTCAGCTTCTCGTTGAGCCCGACGGACGCCTCGATGCACCTGGCCACGGACGACCTGTTCGCGCGCTCGAGCGCCAGGCAGCTGGTCGCCAGCGCCATCCCCCCTGCTAGGCCGGCGCTCCTGACCGACCTCAGCTGCGCGAGCATGTGCAGCGGCATCGACATCTCGCCGATGCGGGCCAGCGCTGCCTCGATGTAGTGGTAGGCGGCGCACTTCAGCCACAGCGAGGAGACAGGCGCGTCCTCACTTGCGGCCTCGAGCGAGCTGTTGGCGTAGAACAGCGCATCGGCGGCCTTCTTCCTCGAGTGCCAGTCGAGCGCCCTCCTCTGAACCTTGTCAACCTCCTGCTTCAGGCTCGCAAGGATCAGGGCGGGATCATTCACCACACGCATCCTCTGCAGGCTGAGCGTCATTACAAGCGGGTCGGTCTTTGGCGTGAGGCTGTGGATCTCCGCATAATCATTGCCTACCTGCAGGAGGCAATCAAGTTTATCGTCGGAGACGACCACAAAATCGTACTCGCAGCACTCCAGTGCGTGCTCGGTCGTCCTGCAGCCGGTGAGCGCGACGGGATACCGCCCGTAGCGGGAGAGCACCTCCTCTATTACCTTGGAAGATGACATCAGCACAGCGGTTCTATCTTCTGCGCCCCTTTAAATAAAGTGTGCAACCTTAGCTAACAAGGGTATGAATTCGGCTTCTTGCGCGGTTATACTGGCCGGATAAAAAATATGTGGCTATGGCTGTGAAACGATCTCCGCCTCGTACATTCCTTTCTTGAAGCTTACCATGACCTTGGTTCCCTCGGGCAGGTCGCAGTTCTTGATTGTCTTTGGAATCCCGTCCGGAGTGTCCACCACGCAGGTGCCACTTGAACTGTGCGCTATGACGCCCTCGGCGATCACAGTTTCGCGAATGAGATTAGAGGCTGGAAAGACCAGCAGGGCTATGAATATCGCAGCACCGGCCGCAAGTATTCCGAAGGTGATGACGATCTTTTTAGTGCTTATGTCTTCCAGAGACATTCTCGTCGGAATCATAACGCATGCGGCGTATTTAATTCCTACCGAAATTGCCAAACCTGGGAATCGAACCAGGAGCTGATCCTGGAAAAGATGTTGGGTAATGTAGCCGTTGTGGACGCGATTACCAGAGTTAAGAATTGTGTGTAATCCTTATAACGTATAATAATGAAACCTATCCCAATGACAGACAAACTCAGGCGCAAGCAGGTGATATTACTAGGACTGACAGCAGCCATAGTGACCGTCCTCTTGGCAGTGACTCCTGCACAGCAGCAACTTACCGTGCCCCAGGCAAGCGCTCAAACACCGCAGCAGTCATCCTTCCCTACTGACATAACCCAAGACATCCAGGTGCTGACGATAACGGGCAAGGACAAATCTGGCAACGATCTGACGATGGAACTGGTTCTAGGCAGAGGTGGAATGATGATGATGAACCCTATGATGTCGAATCCGAACTGGATGTTCGGCATGATGGGGATGATGGGGGCCAGT
>CAYJSN010000004.1:0-69587 GCA_964373125.1 uncultured Nitrosopumilales archaeon
AATGCTGACACATGGTATCCATATACCGCATAACAGAATCCATAAGATAATGAAGGAACAAGGCATTGCCATGGACGAGCCAGATAAGAGAAAGAGGAGGAAATGGATTAGATATGAGAGAACATACTCAAACTCGTTATGGCATGCTGACTGGAAGCAGCTAAATGATGGAAGATGGCTCATATGCTACATGGATGATGCTTCAAGATTCATAGTTGGATATGGTGTGTTCAAGGAAGCAACTTCCAAGCATGCTGTGGATGTTCTGGATGAAGCAATAAAGAATCATGGCAAGCCAGCGGCAATACTGACAGACAGAGGCACTCAGTTCTATGCTAATGAATCTGAGTACAAGGATAAGGGAATCACAGAGTTTGAGGATTATTTGGTTAGGAATGATATCAGGCATATACTTGCAAGAGTATCGCATCCGCAAACAAACGGAAAGCTGGAGAGGTTCTATGGTGAAGTAGAGAGGAAGTTATACTTGTTCAAGGACATACATGAGCTTATAGACTGGTACAACAACATTAGACCGCATATGTCACTGAATCTTGATGTGCTGGAGACACCATCAAGGGCGTATGCTAGAAAGATGCCTAAAGGCGGGATAGTTATAGATGAGCAGTCAGGAGAGATATATCATGCTAGAAAGGAAGCGTAAGGGGCGAACTAATTTCGGGATAAAACAGCCTGCGGGTCAGGCCTTCTCCTTTATCTGCATCTGCACGGCCTTCAGGACCTCCTCCTCCAGCATCCCGCTCTCGTGCAGTATTTTGGCGATATCGCTTATGCGGGCAACCGAGTGCAACCTCACGCCAAGTTCCCTGAGCATCTCGGTGGCGCCCTCCATCCTGTCTATGAGCACCAAGGCGTGCTCGACGACCCCGCCGTTGCCCCTGACGGCCTCGATCGCGTCTGCCACCGAACTGCCGGTCGTGGCAACGTCGTCGATTATCATCACCCTCGAGGCCGGGCTCAGGTAGCCCTCGATCATCTTGCTCGTGCCGTGGCCCTTTGCCTCCTTCCTGGCGTAGACGAAGGGCTTCCCCGTCTCATACGAGAGGGCCGCGGCATATACAAGGCCGGAGGTCGGGACCGAGCAGAGGTAGTCTACCGCGTCCAGCCCCGGCTCCTTCGCCAGCGTCTCCCTGTAGGCGTTTATGGCGAACTTGAAGTACTTGGGGAAGCTCGGCAGGAGCCTGAGATCGATGTAGTAGGGGCTCTCCTTCCCGCTCGAGAGCTTGAAGATACCGAAGCGGAGGGCGTTGCTCTTCACCAGGAAGGTTGCAAGCTCTTTAACGAAGTTCACATCAAAGCTTACCAACACACATTTATTTTAATTATATGACCTTGAGCCATGCCAGAGCTCTGGCTCAGATACGGGGGCACCGAGGTGGTGCTCGATATCAAGGCCGAGAACCTCCTCGACTATGTAACCTGGGAGACCGAGAACTTGGGCGAGGAGCAGGTGAGGGCCGCGCTTGAAAAGGTCACGGCCACGGAAGGAAGTGCGCAGGTGGTCGTGCTCACAGCCTCCAGGATGCTGGTGCAGATCTGTGCCATGCTTGCCGATGGCCTGAGGGGGCGCGGCACCACGATAGGCAGCGTATACGTGCCCGGCTCCATGCTCTCGGCATGCCGCAGCGCGCTGCAGGAAAAAGGTATACAGTCCGTTAACAGGATTCCGAGCGATCCCTCCACATTGCAGCCCGGCACGATCTTTCTGTCGCAGACGACCTTCGATCCGCTCTTCGGTTACTCGGGCGCACCCACGCACCTGCTGAGGTATTTCGGCGGCGGGGAGATGCTCGATGCCTACAAGGCAAGGTCCGGCGACGCGCCGGGGCCGGGCGCATCCAACAACGCGCTCTCAATGGCGCACAAGTTTGCGGAGGGCTTCGACGGGCCCTCGGTCGAGGTAATACCGGGCAGCCGCGGTGTTGCCGATATCGTTGTCGACAAACCGGCAAAGGCCCACCGGGAGGCGATCGCCAAGATCGAGTCGCTCGCCGGGGTCGAGGTCGAGCGGTCAAAGGCAGCGATCATCAGCCCCGGCGGCGACGGGCCCTCCAACCTCTCCAGCACACTGAACTCCCTGTGGAACTGCATCGGCGTGGTCAGGGACGAAGGCAGCGCAACGCTGCTGGCAGAGTGCAGGGACGGTTTTGGTTCCGCCGCGCTCGAGCGGCTGGTCGAGGGCAAGATCGAGTTCAGGGACGCCCACAACCCGCGGGAGTACGTCGACGGGCTGGAGGACCTGCTCTACCTGGAGGAGGCCAACAAGACCCACGAGCTACTGCTCATCAGCACGCTGCCCGACTATTATGTGAAGAAGATACTCGGGTTCAAGACATTCCGGAAGATCAAGGACGCGCTGCATCATATACTGAACACCTACGGCCAGAGGCAGAAGGTCCTGGTGGTATCAGACGGAAGCAGGATGCTGCTGAAGCCCAAGCCCGCCTAGATGGGGAGCTGCAGCGGGGCACACAGGAACGCCAGGACCAGCGAGGCTATGAAGATCATTCTCCTCTTCCTGGAGAGGGGCGAGACGTCGTCCAGCGGCTTGAGGTCCCTCGTCCTGCTGCTCATCATCAGTATGAAGAGCGCCATCACTATGTAGCCCAGGCCGGCCAGCACCACAACGCTTGCAAACGTCAGCCGCCTGTGCCACCTCTGCCCGATTGCGGCGCGTGATATGTGCCCGCCGTCGAGCTGCCACGCGGGCAGCAGGTTGAGGAAGGTGAGAAGGAAGCCTATCCACGCTGCAAACGCCACCGGCGACATCACCGGCACGAACCCGTCCACGACCTTACCCGCGACGAAGAAGCTGCCCAGCATCAGGAGGCTGGTCGGCATGTTCAGCAGGCCGCCCTGCTCCAGCAGCGCACCGGCCTCCGCGGCGGGCATCAGCGGCGATATCATGGCGCCGTAGATCGAGACTATTACAGTCACTACCAGTCCAGCTATGGGGCCGGAGACTCCCACGTCGAAGAGCATGTCCCGATTTATCATGTGCCCCCTAGAGAAGATCACGGCTCCAAATGTCGGCGGGTTCACGAAGAATCCCGGGACGCCAGGGATGAAGAACGGCCAGGTGGCCTTCAGTTTGTGCCGCTTTGCAGCTATTATGTGGCCCAGCTCGTGAATGCCTAGTATGCCCATCAGCGAGAGCGTGTATATCATCGCCATCTCCCAGGGATCGGTGATGTACGTCTGGGCGCTCATCGTCTGGGACCTGATCAGGCCGTCATAGAGCACGACCCCGACCGTGACGGCGAAGAGAACCAGCGGCATCCACCACCTCAGCCTGCTCCTGCGGACAGGTTCGGACCCGACGTTCACGACCAGTCCCTGATCGTTGATCCTCCGCAGCGCGGCCACCATCCCGTACGGCTTCAGGTCGTGGATCAGCTGCACAAAGTCACGCTTGAGCGTGGGCGAGTCCTCCATTGAGAACTCGAGCGCGCTGTCATCTCTCCTCGCGTAGTAGTCTGTGACCCGCATGCGCAGCGAGACTATCGAGAGAATCTCCTCGTAGTCGATGGGCTTGCCGCCTTGGACCGATACCAACACCGAGTTAAACTATGTTAACAAATTAATATTTTGCCAAAACCCAATTAGAGTTAAATAACTATAACGGTAAGAGATCGCGTTGCAGACAGCGCTCAGGCGTGTTGGCGAGTATACGGTGAGGAGGGCCGAGCCCCAGGACCTCCAGCAGGTCGTACAGATCAATATGTCGAGCCTCCCCGAGCACTACTCGGACTACTTCTTCGAGTCGCTGCTGAGGGAGCTGCCGGAATCGTTCATAGTGGCCGAGCTCAACGGCCAGATAGTAGGCTATGTAATGTGCAAGCTCGAGTTCGGGTTCTCAAACTTTCGCCGCCTGGGCTTCGTGAAGAAGGGCCACGTGGTATCTGTAGCGGTCCTTGAGGAGCACAGGGGCAAGAGCCTCGGGACGGCGCTGATGCAGGAGTCGCTCGCCGGCATGGTCTCCAAGGGGTGCGACGAGGTCCACCTGGAGGTTAGGATGAGCAACACGGCCGCGATAAAGCTCTACGAGAACCTCAGCTTCGTGATAAAGACCAAGATCAGGAGCTACTACAGGGACGGCGAGGACGCCTACCTGATGGCGCTGGACCTGAAGCATGCTGAAGGAACAATCTAGCCGTGCTGGACTTGTCAAGGTTTTAAATTCGGCATTCCTGATCCATTAGCAAGTTGGAAGCCCCGCTCTCCGAGTTTGCATCGGTCTGCGACAGGATCAGAGCCACCAGCAGCAAGAACGGGAAGGTGGAGATACTTGCCGAATACCTGAGGACGCTCGCCGAGCAGCCGCTCAGGATAGCCTGCATGTTCCTGTCAGGCCATACGTTTCCCAGAGGATCGGGCCTGGATCTGAACGTCGGGTACAGCCAGATCTGGGACGTGATCGCCGGTGTGTCCAGCCTCGGCTCGGGCGAGCTCCGGGAGCTATATATCAAGCACGGCGACCTGGGCGAGCTGGCCGAGCGGGCACTGGCTAGGCGGAGCATGGAGCCGCTGATCAGGATCGAGCTGGGCCTAGCCCACATTTACGAGCAGTTCAGGCGGATAGCCAACACAACCGGGCCCGGCGCCACGGACGAGAAGCGGAAGATAATCACCGGCCTGCTCGTGAACTGCTCGCCCGCCGAGGCCAAGTACCTGATCAAGATAATGGTCAACGAGCTCAGGATAGGGCTGGTAGGAGGCTTGGTCGAGCTGGCGACAGCAAAGGCCTTCGGCCGCGACCTGAGGGAGATGAGGAACGCGCTGCTGGTCGCAGGCGATATCGGCGAGGTTGCCCTGCTCGCAAAGACGAACAACCTAGCATCGGCCGTGATGAAGCCGCTGACGCCCGTGAACTTCATGCTCGCTGATGTGTTATTCAGCGCGAAGGAGATCGCCGAGTATTATGGTAAAGAGCTGATCTCCGAGTACAAGTACGACGGCATCAGGGCCCAGTTACATAAGGTCGGCCGGTCAGTGAAGATCTTCTCTAGGAGGCTGGAGGACATAACACAAGCCTTCCCCGAGATCGTCGGTTCCGCCCTGAAGCATGGGACAGATTTCATCCTCGACGGGGAGGTGGTTCCATTCAGGGACTCGAGGCCGCTGCCGTTCAACGAGCTGCAGCGGAGGCTGCGCAGGAAGAACGTCGACCAGAAACTGTTGGAAGAGATCCCGGTCACCTATGTCGCATACGATGTGCTGTACCTAGCAGGCACCAACATGATAAGGGAGCCGCTCTCGAAGAGGAAGGAAGCGCTCGCCAACATCGGACTGGTCAAACCTCTGGTCGCCGGCCCATTCAGGAATCTCAAGTCGGAGGAAGAGATAGCAGCAATGTTCCAGGAGAGCAGGAACTTAGGGCACGAGGGCCTGGTGCTGAAGGACCCGATCTCGACGTACCAGCCCGGAAAGAGAGGAAAGCACTGGGTAAAGCTGAAGCACGAGCTTGATACGATCGACGCAGTGATCGTGATCGCCGAGTACGGGCACGGCAAGCGGGCCGGCGTGCTCTCCGACTATACCTTTGCGGTGAGGGACGACGGCGATCTGAAGGTCATAGGCAAGGCCTACTCCGGCCTGACGGACGGGGAGATCGATGAGATGACAGCGAGGCTCAAGTCCCTAATGATCAGGGACGAGGGTTACAGGATAATTGTCAAACCAGAAATAGTGCTCGAGGTGGCCTTTGACGGCATACAGAGGAGCGAGCGGCACGACTCCGGCTACGCGCTCAGGTTCCCGAGGATAAAGCGGATACGGGACGACAAGGGCGCGAACGACATCGATGTCCTCGAGAAGGTGCGGATGATCTACAACAGGCAAAGGGGCGCATAGCTGACATCAGGCTGCAGAAAAGTGATAAATAATCTGGTCTTGGCATCTGATCCGCCATGGCCGCGAAACCGGAGTTATTTGAAAATTCTTAGATCCGCAACCACCTGGTAGAATCTAGGTCCTACCTCCTTTACGACCCTGACACCCTCGAGTTTGTAGCGCGTCTTCATCAATCCTTCGACCTCTTCAGCGCACGCCTTCGGCGCGTCCTTCTTCGAATCTGCGCCTATATGAGTGAAGTAGTGTATCATGCCACCGCCGTCCTTCAGCGCCGCAACGGCAGGTTCGATGTACTCCTTGGCCCTCTCAGGTAGCGGCATGATGACGCGGTCGGCCTTTCCTCTCAGCTCCCGCGCTATGATATCGCTGGCGTCCCCCAGCATCGGCGTGATCCTGTCCTCAACCTTGTTGAGCTTCACATTTTCTATGCAGAGCGAGTGCGCGTCCGGGTTGATGTCGATGCTGTAAACGTGGCATTTGCGCTTCCTGGCGATTATTATTGAAAACACACAAACGCCCGCGAACATGTTCACCACGACCTCGCCGTCGCCAACCATGCTGGCGATTCTAGATCGTTCTGTGGACAGCCGGGGGGAGAAGTAGACCTTTCCCACATCTACCTTGAACCGGCAGCCGTGCTCTCTGTGCAGCGCGAGCGTTTTGTTCTCGCCCGCAGTCCACTCTAGACTTCTTACCCTGAAGTCGCCGCTCACCGGCGAGGACTGCACGAAGACGGATTTCACAGGCTTGACGTTTTTCAATATGGCCTCGGCTATCTCCTTCTTCTTCGGCATCAGCTGGTCGGGAATCCTGATTACTGCGATATCCCCGATTATGTCGAAGGCCGAGTAGACCTCGCTGATCTCGGCATCGGAGATGATACCTTTCAGGGCCTGCTTGAGCATCCTTGCCATCGTGGTTCACACCAGAGACGGCGCGCAGCCGATAAAAACTATTGGCGTTCAGGCCGCACGCCAGCGAGACATCTACCTGACGGAGTAATAGTTGCCCGATTCCTTCTGGGCCCTGTCGAGCCTGCTCCCGAGCTTGTTCACCCTCGGCCTGTTGCTATCAGGGTCACGCCTGTAGGTGAGCGCGAGCCCCCTCAGGAAGAGGTTCATACCCTGCTCCTTTGAGAGCGTCTCGGTAGTACTGCCCTCGACGCCGGGCCTGCCCGTAAATACAACTATAGTATCGGCAACCATGTCGATCAGCTGCAAATCATGATCAATGATGACCGCAGACTTGCCCTGCGCCCTGACAAATCTTTGCAGGAACTTTGCCAGCGCGATCCTGTCTTCAACATCTATGAACGCAGAGGGCTCGTCCAGCGCATAGATATCGGCCTCCCTGAGCAAGCATGCAACCACCGCCACTTTCTGTAGCTCGCCGCCGCTCAGCGTGCCGATGTTTTTGTCGTACAACTTTTGCACTCCCATCGGCATCACTATCTGCTGCTCGGTGCTCGTGTTCTCAACGGGCTTCTCGTAGGCCGCGTTGAGCAGCGACCTGACGTCCTGGTCTGACTCTTGGCTCAGGTACTGGGGCTTGTAGGATATCTTTGCATTGACATCGATCGTGCCGCTGTCAGGCTTCTCCACGCCGGCAAGCATCTTCATCAGCGTCGTCTTTCCGAGCGCGTTTGCGCCCACCATCCCCACGATCTCGCCCTTCCTTATCCTCCCGGAGGCCACGCGCAATGTAAATGATGGATAACGCTTCTCCAGGTTGGAGTATTCGGCAACCACTTCCTGCTGGATGAACTCCTCCGTGCCCGTCACTGATTCGATCTTGAAGGCCTTGTCGCGGAACCTGACGTTCTCCTGCGGCAGGTACCCGTCGAGGAAGATGTTTATCCCCACCTTGGTACTCTGCAGGCCCGAGACTATGCCGTACACGCCGGGCTCGCCGTAGAGCACGTAGATATAGTCGCTGAGGTAGTCTAGCAGCGCAACGTCGTGCTCCACCACCATCACGCTCTTCCCGCCTGAGGCGAGTTCATGAATCACCTTCGCCACCTCGAGCCTCTGGTAGACGTCGTTGTAGGAGGAGGGCTCGTCGAAGAAGTAGAGCTCCGCGTCCTTGCTGGCCGCCGCCGCGACCGCCAGCCTCTGTAGCTCGCCGCCGCTGAGCTCGCTCACGCTCTTTTCTAATGAATCCTTCAGCCCGAGCTGCTCCACCAACTTGCTAGTAAGGTTCCGCTCGTCGTACTTGGCAAGGAGCTCCTTTGCGGTCCCGTCGAAGAGCTTCGGTATCATGTAGACTCCCTGCGGCTTCACCGACGTCCGGACCGGGCTGTTCACGATGCCCTCGAAGTGGGCCCTGAGCTCGGTGCCGTGGAACTCCTTCAGGACCCCGTCCCATCCTAGATCCTTGTCGTAGGAGCCGAAGTTGGGCCTCAACGAACCCGACAGTATGTTAAGCACGGTGCTCTTGCCCATACCGTTCCTGCCCAGCAGGCCGACCACCCCGCCCTTCTGGGGCGCAGGCAGGTTGTAGAGCCGGAAGGAGTTCATCCCGTACTGGTGGACCTTCCGTCTTCCGGCCTCGCGCGTAAGGTTGACTATGGTTATCGCATCAAAAGGACACTTCTTGACGCAGATCCCGCAGCCGTTGCAGATCGCCTCGTCTATAACAGCAACTGCCTTAGCCCTGTCCTCCTCGCTGAGGTAGAGGCATTTGGCGCCGGACTTGTTGATCGGGCAATAAGTTATGCACTCGAGGGCGCACTTTTTAGGCTTGCAGAGATCGCTGTCGATCACAGCGATCCGTTCCTTCTCGAAAACTGCTATCTTGTCCATTTTTGGCGTATAATGGCTTCATCTTATAGAATATATCTCTATGCGGTAATAGTTCGCGTTGCAAAAGGTTAATTTAGGCTTGTCCCAAACCGAATGTCAAGCCGGCCATAGCGACAGGGTGCGACCTGGTCCCATTCCGAACCCAGAAGTCAAACCTGTCGTCGCTGTCGTGCTAGTGAGTTGCGCAAGCACTCGCGAAGCGGCAGTGCCGGTACCTATTAAATTAGTTGATACGTCAGATTCTAAAGCTGTATATCTTATAACAATCATCCTGAGATGTTACAGATAAGCAAATATACTTCTTCGACGCACCAATTTTTAACATGGCAAGCAAACTGGCCTTGGGCATAGCTGTAACCGTGATACCTCTGGGCATTGCAGTCGCGGCAATAATGGGCTTCTTCGGCGCCACTTCTCCCACCGGCCTCGTGCCGGAGGTCAGGCCTGATCACCAGACACCGGCGGTCACAGTACTAAAGGTCGAGATAAAGAGCGTCAACGGCGTTGACAAGCTGCTGAACACCGCCGGCGATCCAAACGGCGACTTTCTGTCCTGCCCCGCATGCACGCTTAGGCTGGTGATAACGAACAACGGCGCGGGCACGCACAACATAGTTGTTACTGAAACCGGCGCTTCATCGGGTTCGATCGCACCAGGCGAGACCAAGTCCATCGATATCGTGAGCAGGACCGCGGGAATGCTGACCTACGAGAGCGAGGGCAAGAGCGACCAGATACAGGGCATGGTAAAGATACTGAAAGTGAGCGGCTAGGTAGTCTTCTAACTGGCTACCTGACGTGTCGGTTAGAAGGCATCAACCTTCTTTTTGTGTTTGTCCGGGCAAAGTTAGTTCCAAGATTTTGTTGCGGATCCTGACGACAACTCGCTCTGATCCTGACAATACCTTTTTATCTCGCTTAGAGGAACGTTTCTTATCAGTGGTATCAGTGTCGTTTAACTCCAGGGAAAGGCTAGGAGAGATTCTCAGATCCGTTTCCGGCAAGAAGGTTTTGGTTGTAGGAGATCTGATGCTGGATCATTACGTGGATACGGTTGCCAGGAGGCTCTCCAGGGAGGCGCCGATCCCGGTCAGCGACGTGATCGCGGAGAACTCCTTTGCAGGCGGCGCGGCCAACCTTGCCGTAAACATCGCGTCGCTGGGCGGCGCGGCCTCGGTGGTCGGCGTTGTGGGCAAGGACCACGAGGGCGAGACGGTCGTGGACCTGCTTGCGAGGCGGGGCATAGACACCAGCGGCATAGTGCCCACGCCCTACAGGCCCACGTCGCTCAAGACGAGGTACTTCCTGGATAACAGGCAGCACCTGAGGATAGACAGGGAGGTCAGGAGCGAGATCGACAAGAACCTTACGGGCGAGCTGCTGAGGGGGTTCGAGTCAAAGGTAGGCGGTGTCGACTGCGTGGCCGTATCGGACTATGACAAGGGCACGGTCACCCCGATGCTGCTCAACCGCGTGGCCAGGCTGGCAAGGGAGAAGAAGATCCCGGCCTACGGGCAGCCGAAGGTCGAGCACTACCTGGATTTCATCGGCTTTGACTGCATCAAGTCCAACATCAAGGAGGCGAGCAAGGCCACCGGCATATCGATCCTGAACGAGTCGAGCCTGCACAATATCGGGATTCATCTACTTACCAAGCTGGAGTGCAGGTCGCTGGTGCTCACCAGGGGTGCCGATGGGCTGACCGCCTTTGAGGGCAGGAGCATGGCGCACCTCAAGCCGCTGACGCCATCGAAGCACTTCAGGAGGACGATCGGGATAAGGGACGGGATGATGGCGGCCCTCACGCTCTCGCTTGTAGCCGGGGCCAACATACTCGAGGCATTGGTCCTCAGCAGCATAGCGGCGGCGGTGAGCAACCCGGGGCCGGAGACGCTGATCCTCACCCGGAAGAACTTCGAGGACTACCTCTCGGCGGGCAGGAACTTTGAGCAGATGGTAACGCAGGTGCCGCTGCACAGGTGAGCCGGTTGGAGAAGCAGGAGCTTGTAAGGCTTACGGAGATAGCCAGGAATACCCGCAGGCTTATCCTGGAGGCTGTTACAGAAGCGGGCTCGGGCCACCCGGGCGGGTCGCTCTCTGCGGTCGAGATCCTGACGACGCTCTACTTCTACAAGATGCGGCACGATCCCAAGAACCCAAAGTGGGAGGACCGCGACAGGTTCATACTCTCCAAGGGCCACGCGGCCCCGCTGCTCTTCTCCATACTCGCGCAGGCGGGCTACTTCCCCGTCGAGGAGCTGAAGACCCTCAGGAAGATAAACAGCAGGCTGCAGGGCCACCCCGACTTCAGGACGCCGGGGGTGGAGTTCCCCGGCGGGTCGGAGGGGATAGGCCTCTCTGCCGGCATCGGGATCGCGCTCGCCGCAAGGCTCGACGGGAAGAGCTTCAGGACCTACGTGCTGCTGGGTGACGGCGAGCTGCAGGAGGGCCAGGTCTGGGAGGCAGCTATGACTGCAGCAAAATATAAGCTCGACAACCTGACCGCGATCGTGGACAGGAACGGCATACAGCAGGACGGCCTCACGGAGCAGATAATGCCCCTCGAGCCGCTGGCGGCAAAGTGGAAGGCCTTCAACTGGAACGTGATCCAGATCGACGGCTACAACTTCGACCACATCATCGACGCCTTGGACAGGGCCGAGAACACGATCAACAGGCCGACGGTGATAATCGCTCACACAACTAAGGGAAAGGGCATCTCCTTCATGGAGTGGGCGCCGGAGTGGCACGGGAAGGCCCCGAAGAAGGAGGCGCTGGAGAAGATCCTGAAGGAGGAGCTCGGGCTTTGAATGTTAAGATAGCTCCATCGATACTGGCCGGCGACCTCTCGAACCTGCGCGCCGAAATGGAGAGAGCGGAGAAGGGCGGCGCCGACATCATACACTTGGACGTGATGGACGGCAACTTTGCCCCGAACATAACCTTCGGCCCAGGGACGGTGAAGGCGCTCAGGAAGCACAGCAATCTTCTCTTCGATGCGCACCTGATGATATCGAAGCCGCTACAGTACCTTGACAGCTTCGTCGATGCCGGCTGCGACATAATTTCAGTCCATGCGGAGGTCTGCGACGCCAAGACATTTAGGGAGATCACGGAGAGGCTGAGGAGCAGCGGCAGGAAGGTCGGGGTCGCGCTGAACCCCAACACCGACATGCCCGACTGGCTTGTGCAGAACCTGGGTTCGTTATACCTGCTCAATATCATGTCCGTCTTTCCAGGGTTCTCGGGCCAGAAGTTCATGCCCGAAGTTCTGCCAAAGATGTCTAGGATATACCAGGTGATACAGCAGCGCGGGCTGGGCGTGGAGATCGAGGCCGACGGCGGGGTTGGCGAGGCCAATGCCTACGATCTGGTCAGGGCGGGCGCAAGTATCCTTGTCGCAGGCAACTCTGTATACGGGAACAGCGATGTGGCGGGGGCCATAGCCACGCTGAGGCAGAAGGCGCTGCTGGCCACAAAGGAGGCGTGAGGATGGGAAGACCTACGGGCGATATGCGAACCGCGTACGGCGAGGCGCTGGTGGAGCTGGGGGCCACGAACAGCCGCGTGGTCGTAGTCGGGGCGGACACCACCCAGTCGCTGAAGACCAGCCTCTTCGGGGACAAATATCCAAACAGGCTCTTCAACGTCGGGATATCGGAGGCCAATGCCGTATCGATAGCCGCGGGTCTTGCGCTGGCCGGCAAGATCGCCTTCACCAGCACCTATGCCGCGTTCATACCGGGCAAGTGCGTCGACCAGATAAGGAACGTCATAGCCTACCCCGACATCAATGTGAAGATCGTTGTGTCGCACGGCGGGCTGAGCGTCGGCCCCGACGGCGCATCGCACCAGCAGGTCGAGGATATTGCTGTAGGGAGAGCCATACCCAACATGAAGGTCCTGATTCCGGCCGATGCGACCTCGACGAAGAAGCTGATACACCTGATAGCAGAGACCGACGGCTGCTTCTACATGCGGCTGACCAGGCCGTCTACTGCCCTGGTTTACGAAAAGAACGGCGCCCAGTTCAGGCTTGGGGAGAGCCAGACCGTCAGGGACGGGAACGACGCGACCATAATCGCGTGCGGCATAATGGTGCCCGAGGCACAGGATGCTGCGGATATGCTCCATAAGGACGGGATATCCTGCAGGGTTGTCGATATGTTCACGATCAAGCCAATCGACCAAGGAACGATAGTGAAGGCAGCGAAGGATACGGGCGCGATAGTCACGGCGGAGGAGCACAACATCTACGGCGGCCTCGGCTCGGCCGTCGCCGAGGTGCTGGGCGAGAACCACCCCACGCCGATGAAGCGGATCGGCGTGCGTGATACATTCGGCGAGTCGGGCGAGCACGAGGAACTCCTCGCAAAGTACGGCCTCAAGGCGGACGACATAGCAAAGGCCGTCAGAGAACTATTGGCATCGATCAGAAAGTAGCCGCTCTCAGAAGAGTTGAAGGTTATGTTTTTAAATGAATCAATTCCATCATCCGGTATGCTGCGGATGATGCGAGGTGATCTGCCAGCATGAAGATATTCCTTGATACAGCGAACTTGGATGATATAAGAAAGTACAACGATATGGGGATACTCGACGGTGTCACCACCAACCCTACACTGATCTCCAAGGAGAAGGGCGATCCCGCAGAGATAATGGCCGAGATCTGCAGGATGGTGAAGGGCCCCGTGAGCCTGGAAGTAGTTAGCATGGACACGCAGGGCATGCTGGAGGAGGCCCACAGGCTGAAGAAATATGGTTCTAACGTTGTTGTAAAGATTCCCATGATATCGGATGGTCTGAAGGCGCTCAAAGTCCTGAAGCAGGAAGGCATAAACACGAACTGCACGCTGATCTTCTCCGCAAACCAAGCCGTGCTCGCGGCAAAGGCCGGCGCCACTTATGTGAGTCCGTTCATTGGAAGGCTGGACGATGCGGGCCAGGTGGGCATGGATGTGGTAAGGGAGGCGGTGCAGATATTCAGGAATTATAAATTTGCAACACAGGTGCTGGTGGCCAGTGTGCGGCACCCGCTCCACGTCATCGAGGCCGGCAAGATCGGCGCCGATGTGGTGACGATGCCGGCTGACGTTCTAGGCAAGATGATAAAGCACCCTCTGACCGATAAGGGTCTAAGTGCCTTCCTGGACGACTGGGAGAAGGTCAAGAAGGCAAACCCGAAGATGGTCCTCTAGCACCCGTAATCTCTGGCCCACGATTCGGTCGCGAACTCGCTCACGCTGCAGAACTCGGTCATTATCACCGCCAGCCCGGCGTAGAGCAGCTCCGCGTTCAGGGCCTTTGCGCCGCAGGATACCTTGGCGACCATCCTCTCATAGCTGCCCTTCTTCTGGCCGTCGTCCTGGTCCACCAGCGCGGTCGAGCCGACGGAGCAGAGTTTGGCCGTGAACTGTTTGGCCTCCTTGTAGAGCTGCTGCCCCTTTTCGGGCGTGTTGGTCAGCGCCAGCCTGATCCTGATGGTCTCGCTGTTCACGGAAACATCGATCGTATCCCCGTCCACGATCTTCTTGACCTGCCCGGTAAAACAGCTTGCGGCTCCCTTGCAGCCGTCAGCGTTTGATATCTTGATCGATCTTTTACTCTTCTTTGCGTCCGGCCCGATGTCAACGGCGTCTGCTGGTGCAAAGGCAACAAGCAGCGCGCCGCTCAGCAGAATGATGATCAGCGCAGCGGCGGTATACCTTAGCGCCGAATCCGTCATTTCGTCTTCGAATACGTGGCTGATCTATATTGCGTTTTCCTTAGATCTTTCCAGTTGATTCTTTCAACATCGCCCCCGCGTCGATCAGGAGGATCTCCAGCCCCAGGCGCTTGCTGGCCACCCAGGGAATGTTGCCCAGCACGAGCTTCCTGCAGGTCGTGGGCAGCGCGATCCCGTACCTCCAGTGCGTTTCGTGCTTCATCCTCCGGATTATCTGCCCCAGGACGTTCAGCATTGCCGGGTAGCGGTGCGCCGGCCCGCTCCTTGGCTCGCCCTTGCACTCCACGATGAAGAAGTTCCTGCTCCTTGCCTTCCTTGCCCTTATGTCGGCGCCGTGCTCCGATAAGGTCTTGAGGTCGGCGACCAAGTAATCCTGCCTTCCAAGCCACTTCACGACCCTGGTCTTGACAAACTCCTCGGTGAGCTGGCGCATGTAGCAACTCCATGACTTATCTCCTAGTCCGATAAAAATATTCGAAGACAACAGTGAGACGGCAAAGTTTTCCGGGTATCTAACCTTGGAGACCTAGAACGAGCGGCTGCTGACCGTCTGCTTCTTGTTCAGCAGGTAGTCGGTGATCAGCACCTTGTCCAGGTTGGCTGGGTTGATGTAGTATGATCTTCCCTTCACATGCTTCTCCATGTCGTTCACGAAGCTGAGCAGCGAGTCCTCTTCGCTCACCATCAGCGTGTCGATGTCCATCCCTGCGCTGCGGCACTTCTTCGCCTCGTTCACCGTCTTCACAGCTATGTAAGGATCGACCTGCCTGTAGCGGTAGCACAGGTAGACCATCTCGCCCGTGCTGAGATCAAGGCTCATGTTCTGCCTGTCCCTGATCGTCTCGAGCGTGTCCTTGTCGGGCCTGTAAAAGTGCGAGTAGGGCCTTGCGGAGAGTATCTTGTCCTTTTCATAATCGTTGTCGACGAAGCAGGCGCTCGGGTGCCCGTCGGTGACCATCACGATCCTCTTGTTAATGGCGCCGTCGCGCTGGAGCACCTTGCTGGCTAGCCTGAACGCTGCCTGATAGTTTGTGTAGTGCAGAAAGTCGTGGCCGGGCTCGAAGGTCTTCAGGTAGGGGATGTCCTGCGGTGCCACCTTCGACGCGAGCGCGCCAAACCCGACTATGTAGATAGTATCAGTCGGGAAGAACTTCGTGTTCAGCACGTAGAGGCTCCAGAGCGCGCGCTTGGCGGCCTCGATCCTGCTGATGTCGCCCATCGTCGAGGAGTAGCGCATCGTCGAGCTCAGGTCGATGCAGTACACGATAGCGACGCGCACATCCTGGATGGTCTCGAACTCCTCAAAGTCGTCGACCCTGATGTCCAGGGGGAACTTCACATAACCCCCGGTCTCCTTCGCTATCCGCTCCACCGTGTTCAGCAGCGACCTGGGGACATTCAGCAGCCGTATATCGTCGCCTATCTCGTACTTCTTGCTCGTGTCCAGGATGGTGGTGCCGCTGCCGAACTTGACCGTCTCGTGCATGCCCAGCTCGCCGCTCTTCAGGGCTTTCATGACATCTCTCAGTATCCTGGCCCCGATCTGCATGAACCCGGCCTTGCTCAGCCACTTCCCGCCCTCCTTCAGGTAGCCCTTCTGCTGCAGGTACTTTACTACCGGCATGCCCTCGCCCTTGATCCCGTCCTCCTCGCCGCTGCCCTCCTCGGTAAGGTCCTGGACGTTGATGCCCTCCTTGCTGAGCATCTCCGAGAGCATCTGCTCCAGCTCCTGCAGGCTGGGGGTCTTCTCCCTGAGCACCTCCCGGGCGACGCTCATCAGCACCTTGTGCATCGCGTCGCGCGACATCTCCTGCTGCTGTTGCTGCTGTTCGCCTTCGGGGCTCGGATAATATACAAACTTCTTTACGCTAGGTTGAGACATATCCCTTTTCTTTCTTGTCGACGACCGGAGGCTTCAGCCAGCGGAGGCCCTCAAGGACGATCTCCGTTACCGAGGCCGTGAACTCGCCGTCCATGTTATCCTTCAGTGTCAGTATATGACTATCAACGTTATATCTCTTCAGGCCCTCTAGGAATGCCGCCTGCTCCTTCTTCACCATTTCAAGCGCATCCATGACTATCTGCTTCAGGGTGGGGAACCTGGCGAGCTGGCGCTCGTAGTCCGAGTCGCCTCCCTTGCCGAGCAGGTTCTGCGAAACCTCGAAGATCTTGTTGGCGGCGAACTCGTTCTTCACGCTTGCCAGCTTCGCCTGGTCCAGGCCGGCCAGGTATTCCGACGCAGTCTGCCTTAGCGCCTCCTCGATCAGCTGGTCGAGCACCTTCTTCCTGTTCTCCCTGTTGTCCTCGACCTCGGAGAGCTCGAACTTCGATGCCTGGTGTATCGAGTAGACGTCGCACGGCCTTGGTATCGCCGGGACGTCGTAGTAGGCAGCCCTCGTCCTAAAGGCCTCCCCCATCAGGAGCTCGAGGCCGTGGATGCTCATCCTCACGCTCACGCCCTTCTCCTTGTTGACGTCCGGGTGATCTCTGGCCATATGCGTCACCCTCGCAAGCGTCTTCAGTATGAATATCGGGAGGACCGCCCGGCCGTCTCGCATCTTGGCCTCCTGCACCATTATCGTCATCTCATACTCCACCGTTCTCGGATAATGTGTATCAATATGGCTGCGCAGCCTGTCGAAGAGCGGCTCGATTATCTTTCCGGAATGCGTATAGTCGATCGGGTTCGCGGTCGCGATCATCCTCGACTCGGGCTTGAATGTGACCGGGTACGCGCCGGTGGTGAACTTGCCCTCCTGGAGGACGCTCAGCAGCGCCACCTGCTTCCTCGGGTCCAGGACCGGGAGCTCGTCTATGCAGATTATCCCGTGCCTGGACTGCAGGAGCTGCCCCGGGGAGTAGGACTCGATGCTGTAGATCTCTGCGCCCTTCTTCGCGATCTTTATCGCGTCTATCTGGCCCACCAGATCCTTTATCGATATGTCTGGTGTCGCCAGGACATATCTATATCTGACCATCCCGTCGAGCCATTCCACCTCGGTGTCGAGCCTGTCGTTCCTGATCCTGCCTTCGCACTCGTTGCAGATGTGAAACTCCGGCGATACATGGGTTACTTCTTCGCCTGCAAGGAGCGCCGTCATCTGCTCCTCGGGCAGGGACGTGGGTATATCGTGAATCGTGCAGCCCTTTATGGCCGGGATCGGGGAGAGCAGGTTTCTGGCTATCGTCTCGGCCAGCTTGGTCTTCGCCTGGCCTATCTCGCCGATGTAAAGTATGTCATGTCCAGCCAGGATGGCGCGGTCGGTGGCCGGAACAACGTCCTCCTCGTAGCCTATTATGCCCTGGTAGGGATTCTCGTTGCGCTTCCGTCTTGTTATCAGGTTGCCGCGCATCTGTTCCTCGATGCCTGCGTGCTTGTAGGAGACCTCCAGCAATTGACCTAGTGTCTGGATCTGCTTATAGTCTTCAGGCACGCCCGGGGCGATCTCGGTGTACTTGGGCGT
This sequence comes from uncultured Nitrosopumilales archaeon, assembly GCA_964373125.1. Classification (GTDB taxonomy): domain Archaea; phylum Thermoproteota; class Nitrososphaeria; order Nitrososphaerales; family UBA213; genus CAYJSN01. The sequence goes on from CAYJSN010000004.1 coordinate 17,865, forward strand.
CGAGGCATAGCTCCTGTGCACGGTCTCCCTGATGGCCTCGGCCTTTTCGCTCATCTTTCTAACCCGGCAGTAATCTACGCCACCCTCTCTGAATTTAAATCTTATCTGCGCTGATCCATGATCAAATTATATCCTGCCTTTAAATAAACGCGAAAATTTCAGCCGCGGCCGGCGGGCGCCCGATTTCAGCGGCACTTGATCCGCACCTCAGCATGGTTTTTATTGTGGTCGGGTTCATCATGCAGCGAATTGTCAGCTTCGGAGTACAGGTACATAGTCAGGATCGCGGGCAAGGACGTGGACGGGAGCAAGAAGCTGGCCGTTGCCCTGAGCGAGATAAAGGGCATCGGGTTCAACTTTGCCTCCGCACTGCTCGAATCCGCGGGGGTCGACCCCGAGATGCGCGCCGGCTTTATCTCTGACGCACAGATATCCCAGATAGAGGGCGGCATCAAGGATCCGCTGAAGATCAATGTGCCCGCATGGTACCTGAACAGGCGCAAGGACATGGAGTCCGGATCCGACTCGCACATCATAGGCTCCGACTGGGACATTGCGATCAGGAACGATATCGAACGCGAGAAGACGATAGGCAGCTGGCGCGGCATCAGGCACATGTTCGGCCTCAAGGTGAGGGGCCAGCGAACCAGAACGACCGGAAGGAAGGGAGGCGCAGTGGGAGTCAAGAAGCCGGGCAGGATCATCCCTACCGCTGTCCCAGGTGCTCCGGGCGCTCCGGCCGCTGCTGAAGAGGCAGCGCCCGGCGCAAAGGAGGCCAAGGCGGAGGCGAAGCCGGGGGCCAAGCCCGAAGCAAAGCCCGCTGCCAAGCCAGCCGCCAAACCCGCGCCCGCCGCAGCGCAGTCTGCAGAGAAGAAAGCATAGTGGCTGGTGCGTATGGGCGATCCTAAGAAATCCCGGAAGACTTTCAAGAAGCCAAGAAGGCCGTGGAACACCGACCAGCTGATGCACGAGCTTGAGACGATCGGGAACTACGGCCTGAGGAACAAGCGCGAGCTCTGGAAGGCCCAGACCGAACTGTCCAGGATAAGGACCGGGGCCAGGAACCTGCTCGCCATCCCGCACGAGATCAGGCAGGCAAAGGAGCGGGAGCTGCTCCGCTCGCTCGGCAGGCTGGGCCTGGTGGCCGAGGGCGCAACGCTCGATGATGTGCTGAACCTCACGACCGAGAACCTGCTGGAGAGGCGGCTGCAGAGCGTCATCATGAGGAAGAAGCTTGCGAAGACTCCGAACCAGGCGAGGCAGATGGTGGTTCACGGTCATGTTCTTGTCGGTGGCAGGGTGGTCAGCATACCCAGCTACATGGTCAGGCAGGACGAGGAGCCGGGCGTGGTGGTGAGGCCCGACAGCTCCCTTGCAAAGATGGCCGTCGAGCCGGCAACCACAGAGGCCGAGCCCGAGAGCGCACAGGCGCCCGAAGGGCAGGGCTAGCCGCGCCTAAGACGAGGTCTCGATAGCCAGCACGTATTCGGCCTCGATCGCCTCCAGCAGCTTGTTGCTGTCGATATTGCCCTTTGTCTTCAGCATTGCGGCTATGCACGCACCGCCAGCGCCCACGCCCTCCTTCACAAAGCCGTTGGCATAGGCGCGGAGCCCCGCCTTTGTCGATCTCTCGAGGCGTGGGTCGCAGAATAACACCGACATCCTGACGCTGGAGGCCGATGTTATCAACCTCTGGATGTCCGAGGTCCTGTCCTCGGCTATGTATTTGGTTGTGCCAACTGCCATCCTCTCAAGCGCGCTTCGTTCTACAGCATCGATGAACGCTACCACCGCTGCCATCTGTGTGCCGCCTGCAAGCATTACTCTGGAATTGCTCGAGGCGCCGACCGCGATCCCGGCCACTGACGGTATCATGGGGTCGCCCAAGTGCGATACAGCCTCGAACGGTTTGCCAGCGAGGGAGCCCGGCTCGATTCCCGCGGCCTTCATTCCCTGCTCGACCGTCGCCACCTTGAGCTCGTGCGGGTTTTCCGGCATGCTGCTGCTAACTTTATACCTGGCGTCGATGCCCATCGCGAGGAGCGTGCCGAGCGCGGTCGTTGTGCCGGCCGGTATGCTCTCGCCGATCACGACATGCTTCATCGTCCTGCCGAGCAGCCTTCCGAGCTCTAGGCCGTCCTCGTAGGCCTTCTTCACCAGCGGAACCTCCAGCGCCCTGCCGGTCGCAATATTTTTTCCGTGCTCGAGTCCGAGCGAGGCGTAGGGCAGGTCCGGTTTGATCTTGCTCCCCGCATCAACGACGACCACGGGTATCTCGGCGCTCCTCAGGGCCGCGCGCGTCAGGAGGGCCGGGGTCGGCTTTCCGTCGGGCGTTGCCGGCACGGCATCTATGCATTTGCACCGGCCGTAGTAGAGGAATTCAGCATCAGCTGCAGGGGTGTACTTGATCAGCTCCTTGCCGGCGCCGGCCACGGTTATACCTGGAATCTCGCACGTCTCGGTGTAGGAGATGACGCAGACGAAGATGCAGCTGGCCCCGTAGACGCTCTCGGTGAAGCTTGCAGCCGCTCTTTCGTCGCCCAGGCTCTTCACATCGTTCAAGTCGATCAATCGCCACTCCGCATGAAGAGCATGAACTCCTCCCTGTTCCTCGGCTTCAGGACGTAGTTGGCCCGCTTCTCCTCCCCTATGGTGGAGCTAGGTTTGCTGCCGTAGTCGTGGCCGGGGTACACCTCGATCGAGTCGGCGAGTTTGGCTAGCCTGTTGAGGCTGTCGTAGAGCTCCGAGGCGTTGCCGCCGGGCAGGTCGATCCTGCCGCAGTTACCCACGAAGAGCGTGTCGCCTGCGAAGAGCCTGTTCTCCACTAGGAGAGAGATGCTGTCCTTGGAGTGTCCCGGTGTGTAGATTACCTTGATGTTCAAATTGCCGAGCTTGATCGTGTCGCCGTCATCAACTGCCAGGTCCTTCTCCAGGCTGGAGTTCTTGTGCATGATTATCTTCGCGCCGGTCAGTGCTACCAGCTGCTCGTTGCCAAGCACATGATCAAAGTGCGTGTGGGTGTTGATTATATATCGTAGTTTGAGGCCGTCGTGCTTCAGCTCGTACAAAATTTTATCGAGGTCCCAGGACGGGTCTATTACCGCAGCATCTTTGGTGCCATCATCGGCGATTATGTAGGTGAAGTTGGCCATCGAGCCCACGGGGATCTGTTTGATGATCACGCGCAGCACCTACTCAAAGTCAGGGGGGATGCCTATCGAGTGCACGATCACCCTGCCGGTGACCCTTTTGTTCCTCGGGAGTCCCTTCTTCATCCTGTGAAATGTAACCGTGGCATCGGCCCTCACGCACTTGTCGTGGAACTCGCCCGTATCTGGGTCTAATCCTGACGGGACATCGACCGCAACAACGTATGCTTTCGAAGCGTTGATCGCGTCTATCGCGCTGGAGTGCGGCTCTCGTATCGAACCCTTGATGCCGGTCCCGAAGATGCCGTCGATGATTATCTGCGCGCTCCTGATTATCCTTGCAATGTCCTTGGTGACCTCGCTGGCAAATATCAGCTCTACGCTGTTCATCTTCTCAAGTATACTCCAGTTCGTTTTGGTGTCATCTGTCCTGAGCTCGGGCGGGCTCCCGAGCAGGATAACTGTGATCTTCGCGGCATGATATGTTAGATGTCGGGCGGCAACAAACGCATCGCCGCCGTTGTTCCCCGTGCCGGCAACGGCAACGATCCTCTTCTTGCTCAGGTTCTTGAATCTGCTAATGATATGGTTGGCGACGCCGGCACCGGCATTCTCCATCATGTAAATCTTGAGCAGGCCGAGGCCGTGCGCCCTGTCCTCGACCTGCCGCATCTCCTCGGTCGATATTGTTTGCACGCACACCATAAGAAATGGCGGGCATATTGAGCTTATCGTCCTTAGCGTGTTTCTAGGAACCAGCCCTTGCGGATCACGCTCTTATCTTCATCGTTGCCGATGCCCGTTGCATACCTCCACACATCTTCGCTCTCTGGACTTACAGCCTTCTGTATCGTCGTGAGGGCTTTCATCTCGCCCTGCACCCCCTCGACGCTGCCGGAACAGGATTTGCAGAACTGGCACTTGCCGTCCAGCTTCACTTCGTTGCTGGCGTCTATCACCGGATACGCCCTGCACGCCAGCGGTCTTTTCTCATAGATCATGCATTTGTAGCCGCCGTGCGGCGAGCGCTCCTCGCTCTCAACATCTAGAAAAGGACAGAGATCTCCGTCGCTCCTCACACCCATCAGCTGGTACGCAATCACGCGCTTCGGGCCCGTCTTCTTACCGTCGCGGTACTCGCTCCCCACGCCTATCCTGGGCAGTATCGTTATCCTTTTGCCAAGGTTCCTCGCGAGCTCCTCGAGCCGGTCCTTCTCGGAGGGCAGGACGAGAACCCCGACCTTGCCGAAGCTCTTGTCGGGATAATATTCCCTGTAGATGCAGCAGTCCGAGCATCCCTCGACGCATTTGAACTGCATCGTGATAAGGTTCGCGAGCTCAGGCTAAAAGCATTATTGAATATAGAGAAAACTATAACTCGAGTTCGGCCCGTCTCATGAGCCTTCGAGCTTGGCCTACTGGCCACCCATCACCGGCATGACCTTGCGGGCACGGATCATGTAGAGCTCGAGCAGCTCCGGGTCACGTTCGGCATGGCACTTCTCGCATATCGTCCTGCCATAGAGCAGGTCGGAGGTGCCGCTAACGTCGCCGGGCTCGAATCCGTTGCCGCAGATCATGCAGACTTCTTGCGACTTCATAGTGTGATACTGTGCGGGTTCGCTATAAAAGGTGGCAGCATTCAACCGTAGCTATGTGCATTCACAGAAGCCAAGAGCTTTTATCCTACGGCGTACGATCGAGCGGTATGGCGATGGATGGCGTCAGGTCATCGGTGGAGAGCATAACGAACGACCTCAGGTCGGTTGAGGAAAGAAGAGAGAGGCTGATCAAGGGCACCAGAGACGTGATCATGCTCTGCAGCAAGGCCATAGTTGCTTTGCACGGCGGCAAGGACGAGGAGGCCTCGCAGCAGGCCACGGCCGCAAGGACGCTCCTGGACGAGCTGAGGCACGTCGCGGAGGAAGACCTGCAGCGGTACATAATCAGCGCCGAGACCGAGCTGGTCGAGGCGAACGCGCTGCAGGCCATAATCTCTGGAAATAGCATCCCCTCACTCGAGAGCCTCAGGGTCAACGGAAGGTCCTACGTGCTCGGCCTGCTCGACTGTGTTGGTGAGCTGAAGCGCCTGGTCTTCAACAGGATAAGGACGGGCTCGGGCGACGAGGCCAAGAACCTCTTCACGCTTATGGAGCAGATATATGCCCTGCTATTTCCGTTAGCATCATACGACCACGTGGTGCCGGGCGTGCGCAGGAAGCTCGACGTTGCCAGGTTCCTGATCGAGGACACGCGCGCAGTCATCACCGAGGAATCGCGGCGGGGCCTGATGCTGGACGCGATGGACAGGCTCTACAAAAAGCTAGAAGACGATCAGGATTGAGGCCTCGCTTCGGAGTAAGGACGGTGCTCTACCGGCAGAGATTCGAACCGATCAAAGATTATGTCTTGGCGGCGGAGAAGCTCGGCTATGATGCAATCTGGATCAACGATCACCTGCTTCCGATCGTTGGCTCGGTGAAAAAACCTATGCTGGAGTGCTGGACCGTGCTCTCTTCTCTGGCGCCGCTCACAAAACGGATCAGGCTCGGCCCGCTCGTCCTGAACAACAACTTCAGGCACCCCCAGCTCCTGGCAAAGATGGCCTGCACGCTCGACGTGGTGAGCAGGGGCAGGCTCGAGCTCGGGATCGGAGCAGGCTGGTACGAACGCGAGCACAAGGCCTTCGGGCTCTCGCTGCCAAAGCACCCAGAAAGAATGAAGATGCTGGAGGAGAGCATCGTGCTGATTAAGCGCCTCTGGACCGGGAGGCGCACATCCTTCCGCGGCCGGTTCTACCATGTCAAAGATGCTATCTGCCTCCCGGAGCCGGTGCAGAAACCACATCCGCCATTGCTGGTGGGCGGCAACTCGGGCAGGGTTCTTGACCTCATGGCGAGGCACGCCGACAAGGCCAACTTCCTGCTGGTCTCCAGCGACGATTTTGCACAGAAGGTCAAGGAATTGAAAGACAAATGCAGCAGGACGGGCAGGGATTATTCCAAGATCACGAAGAGCTTCTTCGGGGAAGCGATGGTGGTCAGGTCCGACCGCGAGGCAGAGGAACAGATAAGGAAGCGGCTGAGGGAACGCAGGTTACCGCTGGCGCGCAGCAAGGAATACTCGCACAGGTGCATCATCGGCACGCAGGACAGGTGCGTCGAGCGCATCAATGAATACGTCAGGGCAGGGGCGGGCGAGTTCATGCTGGTCTTCCCTGACCTGAGCATGAGGCAGATAGAGATATTTGCGGACAGCGTGATACCCTGCCTGAGCTGATCGATGATCTCCCCGGCAGAAGCTGTGAAGCTCCAGCAGAGGATGGCGAAGCGCGTCATAAGCCACGATGTAGTGGACGAGCACAGGATAAGACGCATCTGCGGCGTTGATGTCTCCTACCGCGGTGATGAAGCCTTTGCCTGTGCGGTCGTGGTGGACCGGAAGAGCCTGGCAGTAATAGATACCGCATGCAAACGGTCGAGGGTCAGGAGTCCCTACATACCCGGGCTCTTCTTCCTGCGCGAGGCGGGGCCGATCCTGACAGCACTGGAAGGATTGGGTGAAGATTATGATGCACTCTTCGTGGACGGCCACGGCCTGCTGCACCCGCGGAGGTTCGGGCTCGCGTGCCACATCGGCCTCGAGGTGGGAAAGCCCACCGTCGGCGTCGGGAAGAGCCTGCTCTGCGGCAGGGTCGTGGAGAATGATGACATCAGCACAATCATGCTGGACGGCAAGAAATTGGGCGTGGCGCTAGGCAAGAAATGGCCAGTCTACGTCAGCGTGGGCCACATGATAAGCCTGAGGACTGCCGTGAAGCTCGTGAGGGAGACCTCCAAGTACAAGATGCCGGAGCCGCTGAGGCTGGCCCACTTGGGCGCAAGGAGGATGATGCTCGGGAGCGCGGGGTCGGGGTAGGTTCAGTTCTGGACGTAGATCTCTGGGTTCGGCTCGAACCTGACGTAGGCCTCGTTCAACTCCTTCATCAGTTTGTTGTGCCACTCCGGGAACTTCTCCGGTGCCCGCGGGTAGCTGCGGTAATGCTCCACTAGGACCTTGTTCTTGTCCGCGGTGTACTTCAGGCCCTCGGCCGTCTTCCTGTGCAGCACTGCCCTGATGAGCATGCCGACCTTGTCCGCCGTCCCAAAATCAGGATGCTCGCCGCGTGCGATCTTCTCCACATCGAACTTGGAGAGGAAGTGCTTCATCCCGTAGTTGATCTGCTCGTTCGAGAGCGTCTGGAGGAACCGCCTGAAGACCTCCAGGCCGGCGGTCTTGTAGCCGTAGTCGTTCACAAAGTCGACGTTGTAGTTCCAGAGGCCCGCCTCGCTGGTGTCGTTTGCCCCGATCGCCTGCACGGCATCCCTTCCGGCTATCGTGGCGGCGATTATAGCGGGGCCGATGCCACCGGCGTCGAGCGGCTTCGGCATCCATGCAGCGTCGCCCACGATCATGTATCCATTGGCGACCATGCAGTCGTTCTGCCTCCTCACCGAGACCTGCCAAGTGCCCCAGCCGTTTCCCTCGTCCGCCGCACCGTTTGCAACGCGGGGGTTACCTATCACCGGGTTGGACTTGACGTAGCTGTCGATGAGCATCTTCAGGTCCTCCTTCCTGCCGAGCACCCTGTTTCTGATCTCCATGCTCTTGTGCTGGACGCCCAGCCCCACATTCATCTTCCTATCTGACTTTGGAAATACCCAGGCATAACCTCCGGGCGCGATCATCTGGTCGAGGTGTATCAGCGCGTAGTCGGGGTCGAAGTAGGTCTTGTCCTCGCTGGCGGGGTCGAACTCGAGGATGTATCTTCCAGTGGCCTCGAGGTCGTCCCTGTGTATCGTGCGCTGTATGTGGCTCTTCACCGGCAGGTTCGTCCTCAGGACTGACGTAACCCCGGAGCAGTCTATCACGAGCTTCGCGGTCTTCCTGAAGACCGAGTTGTTCCTCAGGTCGGTGCCTACGACTCCTCTGACAGAGCCGTCCTCCACATAGACCTCCCTCAGTGCAACTTCCCACTGGAACTCCACCCCAACCTTGACGGCATCGTTGTACTGCTTCTGCGGCAGGAGCCGCCTGTTCAGGATGTAGCCGTCGCCGTCAAAGTAGATCGGGGTCTCGTGGTCGGGCGAATACGTAACAACTCCCTTCACCGGATGCTCGATCTCGGGCCTGCCCCAGCTGATGCCGATGCGCTGCGTCATATAGTCGACGCTGTTCTTCCCGACGGCGTCGCCGCAGACCCAGCCGGTTATCGTTTTCTTCCCGGCAAGAGGCTGGGGGTTCCTGTCGATAACAAGGATCCTGAGGCTTTGCTTGGAGTAGATCGAGGCCGAGGCCGCCGCGATCATGCCCGCGATCCCCGCGCCGGTCACGATTATATCATAATCTGCCTGCACGAGCCTTACACAAGTTTTGTCTAATTTAAATTTCACCATCGAGTGGTGCGGCAATCTTACGGTTCAGAAGATTTTGGGTCGGTTCGTCGCGAGGTCTTCATAGCTTTTCGCTCAGCCTGGAGCGGCTCTTTATTACCTCATCCCCGATTTCATACCGGCCTATGCATTAATATCTATTGCCCAGCTAGGAAGCGCCTCCTGAGCTCGTCCTCCCTAGACCGCAGGACCCTTAGCGTCCCGGACGTGTTGAGCGGCACGAACCTGCCGTCGAGCGAGGAGAGAGTCTCGAGCAGCCGTTTACAATGTTCGAGCCTGCAGCGCAGCACGACGAACCCTTCCTTGTTGGAGATGACCGCGATGTTGGCCTTCTCTGCCTCGCCGGTCCCGAACCGGCCGGCATACTCTGCACGCAAAAGACGGAGTGGATCCTCGCTACCCCCGTAGTGGGCAAGGATGTACCGCTTCTTTGGCCTCAATTTGCCTCCACCAGGAACTTCCTGTAGTTGCCCATCTCGTTCTTGCGCTGGAACCTGCGCGCCGCCCTGAACTTTATCTTCAGAGCATCCGCCTGGGATAGCTCGACCTTGCCCTCGAAGAGCCTCTGCTTGTTTATCCTGACGTGAAGCGAGCTCTGCTCGTCCAGGTAAAGGTCGAAGTTATCATGCATCTGCGCCCTGTCGCCGGCGCTCATCGACTTGGCTATGTTATAGGCAAGCTCGGTGGCCTGCCAGCCGTTCAGGTTTGCCTTCAGCACGCTGATCTCGTTCCCAAAGTGTCCTTTAGCACTTGTGATGGCAAACGCTTCCGGCTTGATGCCGATCACGCTCTCAACTTGGGACAGTACCTTCTGCGCATCCTCGGTGGCGTGGATAACCAGCTCCACCTCGGCCGACGCGAAGCTGATCTGGGCGCTGCTCATAACGTACGGTATCCCGATACCTGGCGGCGCTTAACAATCTTTCGAGGATGAGGACCTAGGCCGGGCGCAGGGAGTGCAGCTTCCTGACGAGGAGGGTTATCATCCTTGCCGAGACCACGGCCGAGATTGAGAGTATCGTAAGCACGAAGAGCGAGGTTGCCAGCATCAGTGCAAGCATGTTGGCCGTAATTATCGAGCCCGCAAGGAAGGCAAAGACGACCGCGATCAGGGAGAGCACGAACCTGTAGTCGAGCCTGCCCGCCCTGACCTGCCTGAGCGAGATCGCGAAGGGCCAGAAGTAGAGCGCGCCTATCATCGAGCTCGCGATGAACCCTGCTGCCACTGCTCCATATTCGCCCTCGGCCGAGGAGTACCCGACCTCCGATATTTGCAGTATCCCGATAAGCGGGTAGATCGCTCCCCTGACCGCCTGCTGCAGCCAGGGCCGCTCCCGCTCATAATCAGCGACATGCGGGCTGAAGGAGTAGTACCAAGCGTTGAAGACGCTCATGAAGCTCGAGCCGGCCGACGTGGACATTATCTGCGTGTCCCTAAAGTTCCGGAGGAACTGGACCTGCGGCGCCAGCTCGCTGCCGAATGCTGCTGTGGCTATGATGCACTGCGAAAACGAGTCGCCCTTCTGGAAGAACTCAAACCCCTTCTCTGCCTTGCCCAGTTGATCCTGGGCCTTTGACTTTAGTTCCTCGCCCTTCTTCAGCGCCTCCTCCGTGCCTGACAGCTCCTCCTGGGGCTGCTCCACGGTCTTTGTCTTATTGTGGCCTGCAAAGGCAGGTGCATGCCACTCGGAAAGCAGGCTCAGGGAAAGGAGCGCAATCAGGCCGATAGCAGAAAGTACCGCGTAGACCCGCAAATCATCATGGAATGGCGCCTGAGCGGTAATAAACATTGTTTGATATGCGAGAATAGATTCCGGTCACTCGCTGACCGGGCCCTGCTGGGATGCCTCGACCGGGACCGCCTGCGCCATGCTCATGCCCGGCGCCGAGAGCAGCTTTGTCTTCCTGACCGCGATCCGCTTGATGCCGATTATCCGTTTTGCACGGCTGTGCAGGTCGGCGTCGATCTTCCTGTACACGACCGCCTGCACAAACTGGTCTATATTGAGCTTGGGCAGCTCTTCGTTTAACACGTTTCTAATTATCTCCCTGATCATATGCTTCTTTGAGCTGTTCACCCTGCGCTGGGTGAACGCGACGGTGGAGATCCTGAACTTGTATCCGTCCGTGGTCGTGTAGTCGCCGATATCGTTCACGATCGAGCTGCCCCTCCGTATCAGGCTCCTCAGGAACTCCTTTGCCAGCTCGTGCCCCTTGAACCTGGTGGAGGCCTGGTTGCCATCGATCTTTTCCACCTGGAAGTAGAGTTTGATCGTGTGCTGCTCCGGGTCGCTCTTATCCAGGTCGAAGAGCGTGATCTCGATGATCCTGCCCACGGCCCTGCCATCCTCTGTTACAGGTATGTAGGCCACCGGCTGGCTCCTAAAGGAAGCCGGGGTGTTGACCACTACCCACTTCTTGTCGCGCCACTTGTCCCTTACCCTGCCGGCCTTCTTGCCTCTGGGCATCGCAGCAACAGCAATAGTTTCCAGAATATAAGTGTTCGATGGTCGGTTCATTGTTTGGGACGGATCTCTTTTGTCCCGTCCATGTAGGGCTGCAGTGCCTGCGGCACCATGACCGTGCCATTTTCGGTCTGGTAGTTTTCCAGGATCGCTACCAGCGTTCGCTCGGTGGCCACCAGCGTACTGTTGAGGGTATGTAGAAACTTTGATTCCTCGTTAGGCTTCTCCCTGTACTTTATGCCCAGCCGCCTCGCCTGGTAGTCGAGGCAGTTTGAGCATGAGACGACCTCGCGGTACGCATTCTGTCCTGGCAGCCACGCCTCCAGGTCGTAGGTCTTGGCGGAGATCTTGCCCAGCTGGCCCGTGCATAGCACCACTATCCTATAGGGTATCCCTAGCAGCTGGAAGAACTCCTCCACGTTCCTGATCATCGCTTCATGTTCCTGCCATGATTCCTCGGGCCTCGCAAAGACGAACTGCTCGACCTTCTCGAACTGGTGCACCCTGAAGATGCCCTTCGTATCACGGCCGTGGGCGCCGGCCTCCTTCCTGAAGCAGGGGCTTACGCCCGCGCACCTGAGCGGCAGCTGCTTCGCGTCGAATATCTCGTCCATGTGCATCGCCGCTATGGCATGCTCGGACGTCCCGATCATGTACAGGTCGTCGCCCTCGATCTTGTAGATCATGTCCTCAAAGTCGCTCAGCATCACGGCGCCCTCCATCGCCTTCCTGCTGATCATGTACGGCGGCTGGACTAGGATGTGGTTCTTCTTCTGCAAAAAGTCCAGAGCCAGATGGATGAGGGCCTGGTTCATCTTCACAAGGTCGCCCTTGAGGGCGTAGAACCGCGCGCCTGCCACCTTCGCGGCCCTGTCAAGGTCCAGCAAGTTCAGAGACAGTCCCAGGTCGATGTGATCCTTCGCTTTGAACTCGAACTTCTTGGGCTCGCCCCGGTTCCTAGCCACAACGTTGTCCTCCTCGCCCTTCCCCTCCGGCACGGATTCGTGGACAAGGTTTGGGAGCATCAGCATCAGCTCGCGGAACTCTGCCTCTGCCGAGTCGGCCTCCTTGTCGAGCGAGCCTATCCTGTCGGAAACATGCTTCATCTCGGCTATCGCACTGGAGGCGTCCTCGCCGCGTCTCTTCCTCGCCGCGATCTCCTCCGAGACAGCGTTCTTCTTGCGCTTCAGCTCCTGCGCCTCGGTGATGAGAGCCCGCCGCTTCTTATCAACATCAAGCAACCTCTCGAACGGGTAATCTACCATCCGCTTCGCAAGCATCGCCCTGACGATCTCGGGCTGCTCCCTGACGAGCTTAGCGTCCAGCATCGGATCACTACCCACCGAGTAGCCGGCTCATCGCGGATACGTGCTCGAGCACCTCATCGACCGTTGATATGAGGCTCTCCAGCTTTCCGGAGCTCCTGAAGGAAAGGATCAGGACGCCGTCCTCGGAATTCATCTCCAAGCTCAGGCCTCTCGGGAAATTCACATTGTCAGGTATTAATGCTTTCATAACAGAGTCTGCCCTCCGCTTTTCTCCGAGGTCGAGCCTTACAGTCACTGCAACTCTAGGCCGCATTGATACCTTCTTTGAGGCACGAGAGGAACTCTTCAAGCTTATCCGCCCCGACCCTGGCCCCGGCGGCTGGATCGTGCCCGCCGCCGCTTCCGTCACACCTTGCGGAGCACTCGCGCATCAGCAGGCCCAGGTTCACCTTGGAGTCGCACTGCAGGCACTTCCTGCTGGAGAACTTGTAGGTTCCGTCCGGCGCCCTGCTCCTGACGAAGAGCAGCCGGCCGTGGAGCGACGGCGCCCCGCTCAGCAATGATGATACTGCCCCCAGCATGTCCTCGGCTATGAGGCCGTCGCCGTTCACCATCACCACCCTGCCGTCGTCGGTCATGCGCCACCGCTCGCTGAAGATCGTGCTTATGTAGTTCCTGAGCGTGCTGCGGTACTCGCCGATTATCGATTCGCCCTCGCCCAGCATCGAGTTCCTGTCCCCTAGGCAGACCGCGATCCCCACCCCAGCCTTGCGTATCCGCCCGCAGGCGTTAAGCATCGTGGAGAATTCTCTAGCGTCCCGGAGCATGCTCCGCTTGTCCTCCCTGAGGAGCGTGTAGATGTGGCCGACCAAGTCGTCGATGACGCCCGTGGAGCCCGACGTCGAGGCAACGAACTTGGCCACGGCCTCGAGGACCTTCCGCTTCTCGCCCTCGTCCAGCTCGGCCAGAACACGCCACCTGCCGTCGTCCTTCAGCTTCAGCCCGGCCGAGTTCAGGATCGAGAGGCACGAGTCGCCGTTCCAAGTCAGGCCCTCGATGTAGGGGAAGGAGGTGGAGGCCAGAGACTCGTGCACGGGCCTGGTCTCCCTCCCGACCAGCATGAGGTCCAGGTCCACGCCCAGCAGCCCCATGGACTTGGCCGTGCCGGCTATCTCCGCGTTGATGCCGGTGAGCGATTTCTTCTCCCCCTGATCCTGCCGGTCGGCCACGGCGGCAACCACCGCCAGCGGCGAGAGGTCCTTGTTCTTGCTGTCGAGCGTGCTTGCGACCATGTACGCCATCCCGCCGGAGCAGACATCAACGCCGCCGTCGATGCCGAACTTCCACGCGTTCATCACCCTGTCGTCCTCCATCTCCGCATTGGGCAGCTGGTGATGATCCACGACCAGCCAGTCTGATCCAAAAGTCTTGTCCAGCTCGGAGGCAAAGCCAGCGCCCAGATCGCTGATCATGTAAAATTCATGTCCTTCCTCCTTCAGCCTGGCGATGGTCTTCGTGTTTAGATCGCTAACTGTCCTCACAACACACCTGCCACCCCTGCGCAGCAGCGCCTTGGCGATTATGCTTCCCGACGCTATGCCGTCGGCATCGATATGTGTAATAACCGCGATCTCCCTGCCAGAAGAGATGACGTCTGAGACCTTGTCGCAGAAGGAGCGCAGTGAGGCTTGGAACTCCTTCCCCGCCATTACGCTATCACTCGAGCTTGGCTATCACGGCCGAGTACTTCCAGTTCTGCGGGAGCTTCCCCACCCGCTTGTAGTACTTTGACAGCCGGTGGACCTTGGCCTCCAGCAGCTCGAGCGATCTGACATTGTTCTTGTCGCTCTTGTGCGTCCTTAGGTGCTTCTGCAGGCTCAGCGCCTTTCTCACCAAGATATCAAGATCCTCGGGCGTCCCCGGCTCGACGCCGTTCTCCCTGAGCACCTGGAGGACAGACTTGCCGAGCACGCCCCTTACGATAGGGATGCCGTGCTCGTCCCTGAGCCTCAGCCCGATCTCGCTAGGCCCCATCCCGTCCTTGGCCATGCTCACTATGAGCGACTGGATCTCGTCCTTTCCCTGAGTTACCCAGGACACCGCAGCTTTGGTTGGCCTGGTAGAGTGCGACTTGCCCTTTCTGTGGGCGTGAATCCTAGCCATTACGGAGCTGGGCGGTCATATGGCTGATAAACCTTACTGCAGGAAGGGCCAAGCGCTTTCGGATTTTATAAGATAAAGCTCCGCGGCGATCAGCTCGCACCAACATAAAGGTTATATACACAGGACAGGGCTTTTACTCATCATGAAGAAATCCGTAGTTTACGGTCTGGGACTGATCGCTGTACTGGGACTGGGAACGGTGGCGGCATACCCTGCATACGGGCAATACTTGGGCGAAGGCGGCGTACAGACAGCTACTCCCGAGCAACTCGAGGAGTGCAAGCAGCTGGGCATCCCTGAGTTCACTTGCACGGAGCAGACCATACTGGCAAAGAAGAGGCTAACTGCGGCCGGGCAGGCAGGCGCCTACGGTTCTGGCACGCCAATGCTTGGCACTACATTTGGTGACTTGGGCATACTCGTGGGAGCACTCGGAGCGATATTTGGTGGCGTTGCTGCAGCATTCTTCGCAATGAGCAGGCGCAAAAAGGGCGAGACTGTAAGACAGTAGGCCCGCGGCACACACTTTTTTGTTTTTACTTAGGCTCCTATCCCAGATAATACCGTGCGTGGGCGGCTTATATTCAAATTTATCCGGCATCAGGCTCACAGAAATGTATATATTCACGCGGGAGAAGCAATATGACGATGAGTGCTATTGCTGGCCTAGTGGCATTGGTTGGCGCGCCGCTGACAAAGTTGGCTGGGCAGATAGGACCTGCTTACGACCCGCTGTTCTACGATGTCATGATCTACATATTCGGCACAATGGTCTTCGCCATCTTCCTGCTGGGCGTGATTGCTTTCTGGATGAGAAGGAAGGGAATCGGCGGTACGGCCAAAGAGACCTGGGTTGCGGAGCTGGAGAAGTACTACGAAAGAGAAGGCATCGGCATGATACCGGAAGAGACGAGGAAGTAGTCACCTTTATTTTATATGTTTTCTGCACCTAGGATAGACCATACCTGAAACCAGTGTCTTGTTGCTGATGCGCCTAGGCTGTCGCACCAAGATCTGGCATAGTCTACCCTGACTATGCCGCAATAAATTAAAAAATGAAGGTCAGATGACCTGCCACGGTCTCGTAGCGAACGATATGCCCAGCCCTACAGCTATCAGGATGCTCTGATAGATTATGTTGCCGACCGAGAACGGCTTGTTTATTGGGGTGCCCTCGACGACTACCGTCTGACCCGGACCCAGCCCAGGACCTACGCTTGCGACGTTAAGCTGCGTGTGCATGTGGTACACGCCCGGCTCCAGTGCCATGACCTTCAGCGCGTAGGAAACCTCGCCGCCTGGGGGTATATCGAAGACGTTACCTGGAGGGTCTCTTGCTTGGAACTCCCACCTGTTACCTGCGTTGGTGGACTCGGAGAAGATCGAGATCCATGCCCTAAGATCCCGGTTTACAAGGCTGACTAGCTTGCCCCTGACTTCGAGCATCTCGCCGGTATTCAGGGTTTGCGAGGAGAATGTTTCGTCTTCGATCCTAACGAACCTGCTCTGGAGCTGTGCCTGTACACCGTGAGCCCATGCACTCTGCAGCACTGTTGTCGCGACGCTCATTACAACAATTGCAACAAGACCAGCTAACAGAACCGCACTGCCTGTCTTCATTGCTTCTAAACGACATTGAAGAACGATATATGTTTTGCCCTTTTAAATAGCCCTGAGACCCCTCCTCCTATATAATCGCGGGCGGGGTTGGGCGTGCCCTGCTGTTCTGGTTAATCAGCGCCGGCACTTTGCAGAGCTGGTCCGGGCCATCCGGGCTGAAAGATCAGGCCGTGATCAGCCCCCGAAAGGCAGGCTGTACAGCTAATCCGAAAGTAACGTCTCATATGCTATATCACAAGTGATACGAAAGAAGACTCGTATTGACGATTACGGGTATCGCTAGTAAAATGCAATCATAGCAACGATGACAGAAGACGGCACACCGCATTTCATCACCAGTATATCACTTGTGATATACTTTCGGATTAACTACTGTAACCAATAAAGTAATATTCCGGGTGTGCCGCATTGCAGCATGTCAACGGGTTCTGCCGCGCGTTCCTGCCGGCCGGCAAAAGAGCCTGTTAATCATTCATGTTAATCAATAGGGGCAAACTATCATTCGATAGAATTTCTTGCTTCACTACTATAATTTTATCTAAATTATATATTAATCTATCCATACAAATAGATATACTGCATTATCGTGGGGTAATTTCTACATTGTAATACTAATATACGATGAAGTAGATGGTTATCCTGAGCGACATATGGCACAGATGCCAGCACTGATACCAAAAGAAGTAGAAATCCAACGACTGAAGAAGATCATGATCATGGTCGTGGTGATGGGTTCCATCGCCGCGTCCGTGGAGGTCGACAACTTCGTAGACGGCTCGCTGCACCAGACATCGATCAGGGACTCTGCGTTCACTCCGGCTCACTGGTGGCTATACAGCCACTTCGTGGCTCTGCCACTCGGCTGGGGTGCAGTAATGATCTATGACAGAAGGGTGCCATCTCTAAGAGGCCCGAAGAACACCGTGAACACCGGCCTGAAGTTGACCATAATTGGTTACCTCGGCACCATGTTCACCATCGGAATCAACGAGATGTGGCACTTCTGGTTCGTAGAAGAGGTCTTTGCAGTGCCCAACCACTGGTCGTTCAACATGGGTGTCGTAGTGGCATTCATGGGTGCACTGGCCTACGTGGTACGTGTCTACGTGCGTATGATCGAGCTCGGCGTGGAGACCCCACCCAGCAACCCATACGTCGGCGAGATGTACAAGATGGCCCTAGAGGGCAAGCTCTACAGTAGAAGCATTCCGTAAGCGCTCGATAATACCCGTCCCCTCACGGGGACACTCCTTTGTTTCCTTCGAACCCCAGCGGAAGCAGGATCCGTGCTGATCCCGGTGGATCACGCGGCCAGGTTCCTGATTGTTACAGCACAATCAGCGCATGATCAGGCGCTTCTTATCAGACCCGATCCCGTACGGACAGGCCTAGTGGAAGACCATGAGCACCGCCACGCGGCCATCTTTAACTAGCGATATATCATCCTACTTCGTTCGGGCGTACAGCAAAGCTTAAAAACTACGTGCCGATCTACTACAAACATGGCAAAGGAAGGTCCGAAGGACGAGGTTGAGCGGATGATTGGCCGGAGGGTTGAACACATGAAGGGGCTCTACATAGTTGGCTTCATAATGGCGTGGGTGGCAACTGCGTTCGGCGTCTGGGTGGGCTTTACCTACTATCCTTGGGCATACCCCTTCAGTTCAGGAATGTACGCTCTGACCGTGCTGACGGTAATCGAGGCCGTGGCCTTCATCTTCATATGGAAGATTGCGCACGAGAAACCTGCAGTGCCATAAATTCCACACAACTTTGCTTATTTTTGTTTCATCTTTTTCCGCTTATTCGTGATTAAATAAAATTTTATATACCCGTCCTCTGTCAATAGCCCTGACATGGTCTGGCTGAGGCGCTGTGTACACTATCTGTTCATAGTGGTCGTGGCGGTCAACTCGACACTATTGCTGATCAACTCTGGAGACTACATATTCTACACCGACTGGGCGTGGACATCCTTCGTGATCTTTAACCTGTCCCAGTCAACGATGCTCGCAGTAGGCGCAATCTACTACCTGACATTCACGGGCGTCCCAGGTACGGCAACCTACTATGCTACGATAGCTACCGTCTATACGTGGGTTGCAAAGTGGGCATGGATCGGAGGTCTCGGCTATCCGTACGACTTTGTGATAGTGCCGGTCTGGATACCGAGCGCCATGCTGATGGACCTGGTGTACTGGTCGACTAAGAAGAACAAGCACGCGACGATACTGATCGGCGGCGCGCTGGTCGGATTGACAATGCCGCTCTTCAACATGGTCAATCTGATGCTGGTGCAGGACCCGCTGGAGATGGCATTCAAGTACCCGAGGCCAACACTTCCACAGTACATGACCCCGATCGAGCCGCAGGTAGGCAAGTTCTACAACAGTCCTGTGGCGCTGGGAGCAGGTATAGGAGCTGTCATCTCGGTACCTATCTCGGCACTGGGTGCCAAGCTGACTACGTGGACGTACAGATGGGCGGCAGCCTGGAGCAAGTGGGACTAAAGCCCTCCCTTTTACCTTTTTCTTACCACCCTACTCTCTAGTATAGCCGGCAGGGCCGCTTGGATGAGGTTTAAAATTTATCGGCCGTTAGGGGAAGCCGTGGCCTCCTACCCGACCCTTGGATGGACAGGTACTGGAACCTGAGGCACCTGCTGCTGGACATAGTCCACCTGGGGCGCGACGAGTTCATGAGGGTGGCTGATATAGGGCGCCTGAGGCATATTTTACAATAAGTGTGCCGGAACAAAGAAAATTGGGTTTGTCTACCGTCCGGACCTTCTGCCGGATATTGCCGCCCAGTATACGGCGCCCACGCCCAGCCCTATTATCATTGGTATTGCAACCGCGACCATTGTATCTGGTTGCCCCCACGTCTGAGCAAAGGCGCTAGGGAAGGCCATGACGGCAGTGAAGGCCAGTCCGAACATTACAGCCATGACCAGTAGCCTGTTCAAGCCCTTTCTCCACCTAGGTATTCAAAGTGGTGCAATATAACCATGATGGTCAGGGGCCCGCTCCGGCGTTCGTGCGGGGCGGGGACATAAGCGTTAAATCGCTCGCAAGCATTCCTATATTATATGCGGCTCTATGCGATTGGTGGGATAGCCGGGGGCGTGGCCGTCGCGGTGGCCGTGCTTGCCCTGATCCAGTTCCCCAGTGCTGAATTCGCCTTGGAGGTCGATGCCTTCAAGGACCAGGCCGACGTGATGGGCTTCATCAGGGTCATACTCACCAACACGGGCCGCTCGACTGTTACAAACATCGTGGTTGACTTTGGCAGCTTCAATGAGACGCTTCCAAAGCTGCCGCCGGGGGAGAAGTGGATAGTCTCGCCCAGCAAGGCCGTTGACACAAGTTATGTGACTGTGACCGCAGACCATGATATCAAGATAACCAAGGAGTTCAGGTCGGCCCCGAAGGTCCCCGGGATGATAGGCGGGATGGGGTAGCGCGCCGCCCGCTCGGAGGATAGGAGCCTCGGGCGGGATTTGGACCCGCGACCTCGTCCTTACCAAGGGCGCGCTCTGGCCGCAGCTGCTCTAACCAGGCTGAGCTACCGAGGCATGATGGTCTCGCTCGGCTGGATAGCTTATTAACCTTGCTCGGTTCCGCATCCGGCTAAGAGCTTGAACGCCTGCGCGTTTTGCAAAGACTAGGGGATATTCAAATACTCTGCAGGATTCACAGTTCTGGCCGGCGCGGCATGGCGAACCTGTTTGTTGTCCTATCGGGAGCTGGGAGAACTGCACGAATTCATGGAGAAAGCTGGAAGCCCCGGGCAGAGATTCCGCCGGCATAAAAGGTTAAGTTATCAGCAGCGCGTAGTGTGAGATCGCGGGGGTTGCCGAGCCTGGCCAAAGAGGCTGGAATTTGGAAGCGCGGGACTTAAGATCTAGGGATGGGTGATCCCGTCTCTCAGGAGTACGTGGGTTCGAATCCCACCCCCCGCACTACCGATTTCTCTGCAGCAACAGGTTATCTATGAGTGTGGATATTGGCACATGAATGGCAAGTAATATTGTTTACCCTGCTGAGGACGATGTCTTACAGTTAAGACAGGGTTTCAAACTCACCTCGCATGGCTATCTATCCAAGGGTTCATTTCTTTACATCTTGGATACGGTTCGGGATCTGTACAACGAAGAAAGTTTTCTGGACGCATTGGTTGCAAAGACAGCTTATCTTTTATTCAATATCGTTACTTCACACCCTTTCATTGATGGGAATAAGAGGACTGCGTACGGTACAGCCGATATTTTCATGAGGTTAAATGGCTATCTTATCAGTGTTGCACCAAAGGTAGGAGAAGAATTTATTGTAAGAATTGCAGCAGGTGAACCCAACGAGGCGAAAGTAAGAAACTGGTTAAAGCAACATTTAAAGAAGCTGCAGGGGGAATAGTGTTATAATGACCTACACTGCGACGAAACCCACCAAGGAGCAGGTAAAAAAGGCTATAAGGGGTACCCTGAAGGACAATGCAAAATTATACGACTTGCTGGCCAAGTATGACGAAAAGAACCATGCTAAATTGAAGCGAAAAGTCAAAACAACATAGTCATTATTACTTGTAATAACGGGGTCAAATCCCCCGCGCCTTGACAAATCAACTTGCTTAAATCAACTTGCTTATTTCCGAGCCCTTGCAGCGAAGAATACAATCATCACGGTTATAGCGATCCCGGACATCACTAGGCTGTAGGTGAACGCCGTCTGGGCGCCGGAGTAATCCCACAAGGTTCCGAACACGGCATTGGCTATCAAGAATGATATTCCAATGAACAGGTAGTAGACCCCGTAGGCAGTTCCCCGGACCCCGTTCGGGACATACTTTGGTACGACCGCCCTCTGGACCGTCTCCGAGACGCCAAAGTAAAGACCATAGACTGCGGCCATCACGAAGACCAGGTACATCTGTCCCGGCACCAGGAAGCCGATGAATGATGCGAGGAAGAACAGGCCGAAGCCGATCGCGATGACCTTCTCGCCTCCGATTCTGTCGGAGAGCAGGCCGGCAGGATAGCCCACGGCCGTATGGGCTACATTTATGGTGACATAGACCAGCGGCACCATGGCAGCCAGCATGCCCAGCTCCATGGCCTCGAGCAGTATGAATGAAAAGTTAAAGGCCCCTAGCGAAAATACCGCCAGGACTGACATAAGCAGGAGGAACCGTCCGTGCAGGACGGACCGAAAGTTGTACATTATACTGGTATTCCTCGGTGCGGTCTTCCGCTCATGCACAAAGAACAACAGTATCATCAGCGCCACTATCCCGGGGATGAACGAGAGCCAGAAGATTCCCCTGATGCCGAATAACGGCATGAGGGCGAAGGCGATGACCGGCCCGACAATCGCACCCGCCTGGTCGAGCGATCTATGTATTCCGAACGCCCTGCCCACCTTGCTCTCCATGACCGATTCGCTCAGCAGCGCATCTCTAGGCGCGGTTCTCACGCCCTTGCCGACCCTGTCGCTGACTCTTACAGCCAGTGCGTGCGTCCAGGCGGCCGATAACGCAAAGAGCGGCTTGGCGGCTGTCGAAAGCGCATAGCCAGCGAGTATGAGCGATTTCCTCCTGCCCAGCTTGTCAGATACCGCGCCGGAAAACGTCCTGGAGCCGTAGCTCACAAACTCGCCCAGTCCTTCTATGAGCCCCAGTATGGCCCTGCTGGCGCCCAGTTCGCCTATTATGAACAACGGCAGAATCCCCAGGATCATCTCTGTCGATATATCTGTGAAGAAGCTGACGAAGCCGAGGTTGACCACGTTCTTCGAGTACCTGGCTTCCGGCTGCCCGT
The DNA here is from genome assembly GCA_964373125.1 of uncultured Nitrosopumilales archaeon. GTDB lineage: Archaea > Thermoproteota > Nitrososphaeria > Nitrososphaerales > UBA213 > CAYJSN01. The sequence goes on from CAYJSN010000004.1 coordinate 39,774, forward strand.
CGTCCATAAAATCCGGGCTATACTACGCGCCTAAATTCTTAAGCATGTCGCACAGCAAACCGGGCACAAAACAGCCGCACCTAGCACTTGTGCTTGGGGATCAGGTTGCATCGCCAGAGCTCGGAGCCGTCTAACGTTGAAAGAATGCCGTTCTCATACTTCAGGGAGTAGTTTGTAAGCGAGATCTGCTCGCCGGCCGTGCTCTTGGCCAGAAGATAGATCGTATAGACACCATCGTTTGAGAAGGTGGACGAGGATAACAGTATGTGCGACAGCGAGAAGCTGATCTCGAACCTCTCGGTCCCGGCCACCTCATCGGCCAGCCACTTGTTCGTTACCTGAATGTCCGGGACGTGCCGGTAAGACTCGCGTATAGACGAGGGGTCAAGCATGGTTACAAACTTGCCCGGGTCGTAGCTGCCGCCGTAGAACTCCGCTAATATATCCGGGGCGATTCCCACCGGCAGGCCGTCGCGGTAGATCGTTATCGCGCTGGACCCGAGGTCGCCTGTGGTGATTATGCCGGACATTTTCAGCACGCCGTCGGATGTCACGCTCATGGGCTCGCTCCATTCGATGTGTTTGCCCTCAAAGTCTTGGACCAGCGCCACGAAATCAGAGTTGTAGGCCACGCCTATGCCAGCCCCGTTGTACCACTTGTTCAGGATGTTGTCCCTGGTGCGGCCGCTCTCCGTGCTCTTCATAAAGAGCCGGTCGTGTAGTTTCTTGACAGTTTCGATGACGTCGGAGACGCATCCCTCTTCCTGCCCGCCGCTCGGCTTGGCGTCGCAGCTGGCGAGGGCAACATTTTCGGACACGGCGTGCAGGCCACCGGAGAGGGTGTAACGCATGTACGGCTTCAGTCCCACCGTATCCCAGGCTGAGGTATATCCTTCCCCGGCCATTTCTTCGGCATGGGCCTGGGCGGTCTTGTCGTCGATCAGCAAAAGCGGCTTCAGCCCGGCCCTCTCCCTGTCGGCATTTATGAGCGACAACGCATAGTCGCGGATCTCTTCGTATGATAACACCGGCATTCTTACATCGTACCTGTTCTCCGTCCGTTCCTTTACGTCCGCACTGAATTCTTTTGTCACGTCCCTGCCGAACGGGTTTGTGTACTTGACAAGGACGCTGTGGGTTCCCATGTCCAGATGCACGGTCAGCCTGCCGTCAAACGTGAGGCCGGCCAGCCTTCCGTCGATGTGGATCTCGGCATCGTCCAAGAGCATTCCCAGGTCCTCGCTCCTTACCTCAAAATCAACGGCCCGGAAGATCGGCAGGCGTATGGTTACCTCGGGGCCTTCTGCAGAGACCGATATGCTTTCCGTGTATGAAGAGATTACCTCGTCATCCTTGAAGGTCTTGATCAGCAGCGAGTGCTCCCCCACATCCACCTCTGCCGTGCAGACGCCCCTGTTGTCGGTGATACAGTCGGGCTTGGTCTGCACGCAGACCGTACCTTCTATGCCGGTGATGCATTTGGTGTCTTCGGAATCGATGTAGACCCACGCGCGCCGCAGCGGCTCGTTTGTGTTGTAATCAACGATCGAGATCTCGGCGGTTATACGCGCCGGTGGTTGTGGCGTTGTCGCCTCAGGTTCCGGCTGTTCCTCTAGCGCTTCGAGCTGTCTTTTGATCTCTTCGTACTCCTCCGCCGGTACGGTGAGATTCTCTCCTTCAAAGGTCATCTCCACTTGGGGTATTTCTTCTTGGGGCGCTTCCTCTTCAGGAGGTGGTGCGATCAGGGAAGTGATGCGGTCGAACGGAATTATATCGGTGCTGATACCACCGCTTAGAAGGAGATACGCAAAGACTCCGAGGCCAGCAAGGATCGCGATAAGCGGGATACTCTTACGGATCTGAACGCCCACAGGTTCCTCGCTGGGCGCCGGCTGTTTTCTTGGCGGAGCACTCGGTGCCGGTCTTGGTGGGGGTCTTGGGGCTCCCGGTGCCGGTCTTGGAGCTGCGGCTGGCGCGGGCTGAGCTCTGGGCTTGGCTGCCGGTTCCTCCTCTTTCTCCCTGAACCGCCTGAGTATGTCCAGAATCTTGAGTATATTCGGAATCTTGATGCTAACCATTCTGGCCGCCTTCCCGGACTTATAGCCCCGAAGGAGAATAAAACTGAAGCGTTCCGGCGCCGCGATCCGGTTGAGAATGTCCCGAGCCTTGCAGGGAATCGTGTTACGGTTCATTGCTACGGGCCGGGCGGTTGAGAGAAAAACCTCACTACCAGAACTCTTAAAAGTCAACTCACAAAATACAGCATGCCGTGCCTGCCAGGACGCCGGAAGAAGCGCTCAGACTGATCGAAAAAGGCATCAAGGCTGGAAATCTGGATGTTCTCTTGACGCTCTACGAGCCAGGGGCCTGCATCGCGCCCAAGCCGGGCCAGCTTGCCAGCGGTGCCGCGGGTATACGTCAGGTCCTCGAGAGCTTCATCGCAGCCGAGGGCGAGCTGAGGCTCGAGGTGAAGAGGATACTCCAGGCAGGCGAGATCGCGCTCGTGATCTCCGAGTGGTCCAAGACTGGCACGCGGTCCGACGGCAGGCCCATCAATATTATCCGCCGATCGGCCGATGTGCTCCGCCGGCAGCCCAACGGCACCTGGCGCTTCGTGATCGACAATCCGTGGGGCACTGACTGAAAATCAACTATTAATACGGCATCTTCCGCAGGTATGGCATGCCGAGACGGAGTCGCGCAGGCCCCAAGGCATCAGGCCTGAAGGATATCGCCTTATCCGAGGATAACTCCTTCGGCGAGCGGATGCGGGCCATAGACCTGCTCGGCGAGCTTGGAAATGAGGCATTCGAGGATCTGGTACAGATAGCTTCCAAGGGCCTGACCTACAGCGAGCGAATGGGCGCCCTCGATATGATTGAGAAGATAATCCGGGCGCGTAGATAACCCGACCCCATGCTGAGACGGTTGTGAACATTTTTCGTCCATGCTAGAGCGGTGGATTGAGAAGCTACGTTTATTACCAAAAATGGGCACAAGGCATTCGATAAGATGCCAGAAGAGACGCGCGAGGAACGCGTGAGCAAGGTCCTCCAGATCGCGTTGGATATGCAGCAGGTGAAGGAGATCAGGATCCAGGCGGTCAGGGTCCTGAAGCTGATGGGTGCGGTGGACGAGCTCTGGGCGGTGGCAAGGAGTGTGAAGTGCCCCTTCACCAGGCAGGCAGCGATCGATTCCATTCCTGCTCTGGGCGTCAAGGCGGGGGCCGGTCAGGGGAACGACCAGGAACCCGCAGAAGCTCCCGCAGCGAAGGTCCAGCAGGAACCAAGTCTTTATCATTCAAAAGAATCATCGGTGAAGAAGCTGACGAAGCCGAGGTTGACCACGTTCTTCGAGTACCTGGCTTCCAAGACCAGGGATACCACTCCAAGAGGCACCTTGCCGTCCATTGTTCCGGAAGCAGCCGAGCTTCCCTCGGTGCTTTCCAGGGAGTATCTCAGCGGCCTGGACTCGTCCAAGGTGGAGGTCATTGGCGCCAGAAGGAAACTGGTGCCACCCTCGCCTCCGGTACCCCCGACTCCCAAGCCGGGTAAGAGCAGGGGCCCGCGCACGTCCGCCGTGCAAACCGGGTCAGCACTGAAGCAGAATGTGGTGAAGGGACAGGTCAAGGGAAGGATTCCCTCCCGCGTCAAAGGGTTGGACGACCTGATCGGCGGCGGCTTCTCGGACGGGAGCGTTCACATAATTTCCGGGTACTATAGCGGCCATCACTCTACATTTGCGCAGCAGATACTCTACAACCACATGGTATCGAAAGGCATGGTCGCATACTACCTCGTAGAGAACTCCAGCCAGGACGTGATGGACGAGATGTCCGTCCACAAGTGGAACATTGAAAGATACGTTGATGATGGTTCCTGGAAGTTCATCCGCCTGCTCCCGCCCTCGATGGAGAATATCTCTGAGCTTGCGGAAGAGCATCCTATGGAGGAGGCGATCCTGCTCAAGTCGTCGCTCTCACCGCTGCGCGACAGCCTGCTGGCGATGCTGAAGGAGGGCAGGTGGTGCGTGATCGACGCAACCTACCTGATGCAGAGCTACTCCCAGAGCGAGATCGTGGAGATCCTGATGTTCATGCTCGTAGCTTTGAGGAGGCACGGCGGCGTGCATTTCTTGTTAATGACCGAGGGCCTCGTTGATGAGAAGGTTGCGACCGCGGCAAAGAACACCGCCGATGGTGTCTTGGAATTCGAGAAGACCGAGCAGGGCATCGAGCAGGGAGCGATCCTCCACATCAGGAAGATGCGAAAGACCGTGCTTGGCGGCAGGTCGGTAAAGGTGACGCTGATGCCCTCGGGCATAGTGGCCGAGAAGTTCGCCAGTATCTAGACTTCGAATTATAGGATTTGTTCCCCGTATCTGACCCACAAGGGATCACAGGTAGCATCTCGCTTTACCTCCTCCCGCACTCTCTACGGGGTGCCCGCTGTTGCACGGCTGGGTGAAGCTTGGGAATCATCTGGTCATCCCAGCCCGTCTCCGCGCTTTTGTGCGGGCAGCTATAATTTCATTCCAACCATCTTATTAACCTTCAAGCAGCCCCGAGAGGTTGACCTCGAAGACCGATACCGGAACGCGCAGCTTGAAGCTGTCGGTAACTCTTTGATCGACCTCGCCGATCACGCCTATCCTCCGCTTCTTCGCGATTACCTCCGCCGCGCGTCCCTCTGCCAGCATCGCATCCGATGCTGCGGGCGTTTCCGTCTCCAGGCGGAGCAGGTTCTTCAGCAGCGCCTGCAGGTACGACTTTGCTTCGGTATAATTGCTCTCCTTGTGCGCGATCGCGGCCGCGACCGTCCAGTACTCCCTGACTCCGCCACCCGGCTCGAACGTCTTTCCGACCTCGAAGATCATCTGCGGGTATGGTTCATGGATATTCCTAGACAATGTTTGCATAAGCGACGGGATGATCGAATCTCTTAACACTTCGTGCTCGATGCTCTTCGTCTGCTCCACCGCTAGGACATTTGACTCCGGCCTGCCGCTCATCTCGTACTGCGTCTTCCTGCTCACCAGGTTGAAGTTCATCACCTCCAGCATGCCCAGACCGGCTAGGACTTCCCTAACGCTGTCCAGAATCTTCAGCACCGGTTCCTTGCTGCCCGCCGAGGCCGCACTGGGTATCGACGGTTTCATCCTGTGGATGCCGTAGCCGATCGCGATATCCTCCAGCAGGTCTACCCCGTGCATGATGTCCAGCCTGTAGCGCGGTATCTTGCAGACAACTTTATTGCCGCCCGCTGCGCCGCCCAGCCTGCTCCGCTTGAGGCACTGAATTATCTGGCCTGTACTGAGCTTGAGACCTAGGAGCCGGTTCACGTACTCTTTGTCTATCTTCCAGGTTGCAGGGTTCGTCCTCGGCGTCTCCAGATTCTTACCTTTGTAGCTTAGTTTGACGCTTTCTATCCTGAAGCTGGCGTCGGCCAGTGTGAAGGCGATTATCGCAAGCGTGTCCTCTGCAGCGCGCAGGTCGATGGCGGTCACATCGATCAGCAGGTTCTTGATCCTTTCTGTGACGCGCGTAAGCTCGGAGTTGATTATCGGCGGGAATGATAACACATTTCCATCGGAGTCCTTTATCACTGGGAACCGCTTCTGCCCCTCCAGGATCGAGCTATATTGCCTCCCGGCATCGGTCTGCTCTAATATCTCCTGGATGCTCATGCTCTTGTCGGAGTTCAGCGGCACGAACCTAAAGTCCGGCCCCTCGGTCGTATAGGTCAGCGGCGGCTTGATTACGTCATAATTATGTATGCCCACCGAGACCTTCTTGCGCTTGCGGCCGATACCCTCGTGCAGGTCCTCCTGCATCGTTATTATCTGCCTGACGCCCTCGCTGTCAAGGCTGCCGCCGAGCGCGACGAGCGACACTATGTACGGCCTGACCTTGTTGACGCTCGGATCAACCATGATCCTGACCCTGCTCCTGCCGCACTTGAAGCCGGGCAGGCCGGTCTCGATGCCCATCATCCCCCTCAGGGCCCGGGCTATGCCATAATCTGTGGAAAAGTCGGGCCTGTTCGGGTTGTACTCAACTCTGACATAATCACTGCCCTGCTCCTCTATGTCGAGCCCGATGTATGGCAGGTTCTCGAGTATCTGCTGGATGGTCTTGCGCCTACCGACCAGCGCCCGCAACCTCTCATAGTACAGGGTTACTACTGGCACTTCGGCACGCTCCTTAACCATCCCAGGTTGTTGTTGTAGAGTTCCCTGACATCGTCGAGGCCGTACTTCAGCATGGCTATCCTTTCCAGCCCCCCGCCCCACGCCAATACCGGGTTCTTAACGCCGACTGGATTAGTGACCTCTGGCCTGAAGATACCCATCCCGAAGAGCTCGACCCATTTTCCTAACCTTTCGTGGTAGACCATCGACTGCAATGACGGTTCTGTATATGGGAAGAATGACGGCCAGAACTTCACCTTCTTCAGCCCGATCTTCGAGTAGAATTCAGTCTGGAGGCCCATCAGGTCGCGCAATGTAACACTGGGTCCTACCATTATGCCCTCAACTTGGCAAAACTCTGCAAGGTGCTTGTAGGTTAGCTTCTCGTTTCTGAAGACTCGCCCGACGGAGAAGACGCTGGCCCGCTCCGGTCTGTGATCGGCGAGGTACCTGATAGTTACGGGAGTGGTGTGCGTCCTTAACACCAGCTTCTTTGCTTCCCTGACCTGCCAGTCGTAGTGCCAGCCTTTTTTGTGAACGTTGGCAACATTCTTGATTATCTTCCTGTCCGCAAGGTACTCGGCCTGCGCGCCGGATATGTAAAATGTATCTTGCATCTCCCTGGCCGGGTGGTCCTGCGGCGTAAATAATACATCAAAGTTCCAGAAGCTGTTCTGCACCATCGGGCCGTCGATCTCCTCGAACCCCAAGCCGAGCAACACTTCTCTAACTTCGTCCACCACATCCTGCAGCGGGTGCGTCCTGCCCGCGTAGAGTGTTGGTGCGGGAGCTACAACATCGATCGCCCTGCCTCTGGCCTCTCTCATCGATTCGACCTGCTTGAGAATAGCTAGGCCCTGCTGTGAGAGCTCGACCTGGACATCCTTCACGGCCTCCTCGGCAAAGTAGCCGGGCCGCTTCTTCAGCAGCTCGTATGCTGCGCGTTCCTCCTCCTTCAGGGCACTGAACCAGATCTTCCCGCCGGAGAACCTAGCAAGAAATGTTTCGGCGGTTGTCTTTGCTGCGTCTCCTGTAGCTGCTATCCTGTCGTTCGCGCGCCGTATCCATCCGTTCGCCAGCGCGTTTGAGATCGCGGCGCCGAACTCGTCAGCGTCCAGCCCTGATCTTTCCTTTGCTTCGGAGACGGCAACCTCCCTGCCAACTGATCGCAGAAAGTTCACGAGCCGCCGTTCCGGCAGGCCCTGCTCAACGGATTTTCGGCCCTCTGGTCCTATGGAGAGCAGCCGGTCAGCCCGCTCGTTAATATTCACAAGGTTCTTTGACCTGAGCCACTCGACGCCGCGCCGGACCTGGTCAATGTTCAGCTCGGTCGCGCCGGCCAGAGCCTCCAAGCCAAACTTACCTTTGGCGAGCGCAAGGATCAGCTTCCGCTCGATCTCGTGGAGCCTGCTGGGATCGAGAGCCATGCTGTCAATCATTAAAAAAGACTTTTTAAACGTTGATGGGCAGATGTAAGTCAGTTGAAGGAAGGGTTCAAGGTCACCCCCTGGACGGTGGAGGGCGATATAGACTACGACAGGTTGGTCAAGGAGTTCGGCACCCAGCCCATCACAGAGGAGCTCTTGGCAAGGATAAGGAAGCACACAGGCGAGCTCCACCCCATGCTCACGCTCAACTACTTTTTCAGCCACCGGGATCTTGACTGGGTCCTCGACAAATATGAGAAGGGCGAGAAGTTCTACCTCTACACGGGGAGGGGGCCCTCCGGCTCGATTCATCTCGGGCACGTGATGCCCTGGGTATTCACCAAGTACCTGCAGGACAAGTTCGGCGCAAAGTTACTGTTCCAGATAACCGACGACGAGAAGTTCCTCTACCACGACACCAAGAGCATGGACGAGGTGGACAAATACACATATGAAAATATCCTGGACATAATCGCGGTCGGCTTCGACCCCACAAAGACCAAGATCCTAGTGGATACCAAGCACATCAAACATCTGTATCCTATCGCGATCGAGATAGCAAAGCGCATAACCTTCTCGACCGCGAGGGCGACCTTCGGCTTCGAGCCCTCCACCAACATCGGGATGATCTCCTTCCCTGCAGTACAGGCGGCGCCGTGCTTCCTGCCGTCCAAGATCGAGGGCAGGCCGACTCCGTGCCTGATACCGGCGGCGATAGATCAGGATCCCTACTGGAGGGTCACGCGCGACGTGGCGGAGAAGATGGGCTACTACAAGCCGGCGCAGATCCACTCAAAATTTTTGCCCGGGCTCGGGCTGAAGGGCAAGATGTCATCCTCGAGCCCCGAAACAGCGGTGTTCACAACCGACGACCCGGAGGAGGTGGAGATGAAGATCTCCAACTCGTTCACCGGTGGCCAGGCAACGGTTGAGTTGCAGCGCAACCTCGGCGGCAATCCAGAGATATGTCCGGTCTTCTGGTACCTGCGCTACATGTTCGAGGACGAGAAGAGATCCGACGACCGCTACATGAAGTGCAGGACGGGCGGGCTGCTCTGCCACGAGTGCAAGCAGGATCTGGCCAGCCCCGCAAAATCATTCATAACCGAGTTCAGGAAGAAACGCGAGCGCGCCAAGGACGCTGTTGACAAGTTCATGTTCGAGTGAGGTTGCCCTCGCGGTCGATCTCGCCGGACCTTATCCGCGTCGCTGATATCGGTCTCCCGTCCTTTGCAGGCACCAGATCAACCACGACAATGTCTACAGGTTTCAGGCCCCGCTCCTTCCTCAGCCTGTTCAGCAGCTCGCCCTTCGGTGCGGTCTCTGTGCTGGCCACCAGCGCCTGCACCTCCTCCGTGTAGAGCGCCGGGCCAAAGTCCTCGTTAAGCTCCTTGATTTCGTATCTGTTCCTGAAGTTCTTGTCGAGTATCTTCCTGAGGGCCGATGTGCGCGTGCCGTAATCCTTGGTGGTGTTCTTGCCGATCCTGCGCGCAAAGCCGTCGCCGGTCACGCCGATTATCACCGACTCGCCGGTCTCGAACGCCTTCTCCAGCAACGCCATATGTCCCTTGTGGATGACGTCGAAGGTCCCCCCGGTGGCGACCAGCCTGTACCTTGCCATGCGTGATCTAACTAGACGGGCGCAATTAATCCTACCTATTCCTAGTCGGGAGCGGGTGATTCTGCCCGGCTGCAACATTCAAATAAGAAAAAATTAAATCACCATACAAAAGGAGTAGTGGTGATCCGAGATGGTTGACGCAAACCTGAAGCCTTACAGCGGCACTGCTAGGAACGTGGTCGTTTACAACACCTACGCGGACAACAAGCGAATCCACTTCGACGTGTTCATACCCACGGAAAAAGAGAACGCGGCCGAGGTGCCCAAGGAGGTTGACACCCAGGCCGTCGAGTACGCGAAGGAGTTCCTGGGCCTGATAGGAAAGCCCACCAAGGACGTTGAGGTGAACATATGCTACCGCTGCCACATCGACAACACCGACGGTTACCAGGGCGAGCTGTGGCAGTTACCTGGAAAGCAGGTCCTCATCTGGCCGATGGAAGGCTGTCCTAGGCCCTCGTAAACTTTCTTTTTTCTGGTCTGCGGCTACTGCAAAGTTTAGTTCCGCGCATAACTTGCTGGCCCGCTACCTCAGAGCCGCAGTAGCGAATACCACCCCAAAGGGCTGGCAGTAGATCACGACTGTGTCGTACTGGCTGTTATCAATACCGGCAAGCGAATAATTCTGGTCCTCCCTGCCGCCCTTGAGTTTCCCCAGGTGCTCGCCGCCGTGCACATCGCCGCCGCTCGTAAGGTACACGCGAAGGTCGGGCCCGTTTATGACCATGAACTCTTCGAATCGTAGATACTCGGCATCATTCACAGATAATATCTTTGCAACTCCCTCCGCCTGGTGCCCGCCCACACCGACGAACGAGCCGGTCCTTACCGTCTTGATGGTTGCTTGTTCTATCTCCTGCTCGCTCATTTCTGCCATGCTTTCATCTGCGATCCTGATTACCTGCGCGGCTCCCGTCATGATCATGGTCTTCTCCTCCTCGCTCATCTGTGCCGCCATCGGCATCCGATCTTCTTCGCGCATCGCGATAAATTCCTGGTATTTTTGCATCGCTGCTTCGGTAGGGACAGGCTCGTTTACCTCGGTGACGATGAAGAGGGGCAACACCAGGAAATAACCGCCCACGGCAGCGGCAACACATGCGGCTATGATACCGCCGATCGTACCTTTACGCACAAGGGTCATCGAGATTAGGGAATGATAAGCATTTCCTCGGCCGGTCCAGACCTTTGCGCAGACTTTACTTTATCCTTGCCGTCAGCTTCAGGACACGGTTGATTATCTTCGCGTGATTGGCGCTCGGCTGGGTGCTCAAGTACAGGATATGCCTGCCGCCCGCCCTTGCTGTGATGCGTTTAATCCTTCCATATTCGGCCAGGACGTATCTTCCCCTGCCGATTCTGGGCGCTAGCTTGTTGCGCATCTTCCATATCCTCACAGCCTGCCTGAGCGATTCCCTGCTTTGTTTGGGCGTCAAAAGGTTCTTTACGCCTCTGCGGTGCCCGCTGTACATTATCTTGCTGTTCATGTTGCATATGGTGGCGAAACGGATCTTCGGGTCGATCTTCATGACTTTTTCATACAATGCCTTATAGTTCATTGCTTGTGGCACATCCTGAAAACTAATAAGGTTTTCTAGGAACGTGATGATTGAGCTCACAGCGGGTGCAGGCACAATGGACCGGGAGGGATTTGAACCCTCGACCTCTCGCGGATCACGGAGTTAACCAAAGATCATCCGCGTGCAAGGCGGACATTCTACCCCTGAACTACCGGCCCACGGAAGCCTAATGAAATCCGTTCATGATTTAAGTGTTTATTGTGTTACTTTGCAGCAAGGGGAGTTGCCTGCATTTCTTCCAAGCTTTCTTCGTCCAGCGGGTTCAGGAAGACCGCCTTCGGGCAGCCGTCGGCGTGCGCCCGCAGCTCGCTGCTGCTGTCGATGTTGGTGCAGCAGGCTATGCAGTGGTAGACGCCGTCGATCTCCTTCTTGCACTTCACGCACGGCTCGCTCATGCGATACTGGATCCGTGCATCTCTTATGACATATCAGGTCTGATATCTTTTGCTTGCGGGTGAATCAGCATCCATCCGTTGAGAACTTTACTGCGGCTCACCTGCAGAACTGATATTACAAGCCGTCTTATTTGCCTGACAGAATATTAATTGCTTGGTTATACCCCGTCTCACAAGCTCCTTGCACGGTTGCAGCATTTCCATTTGTATTGAAGGCTTCTCCTGCGAAATACAGCTTTTTAGCCACAGGCTCTGCTCCAATTTCACGCGCGTTTCCCATTCCTACGGTTTCATAAGAATATGCTCCTTTGATGAATGGTTCTTTACCCCAATCTTGGATGTAAGCATCCACAAAAGAGGCACTGGCTTTGCCGCCGAACATGAGATCCAATTCGCCTAACAGTTCTTTGATTGTGCCTTTGCCCAAGGGACTCAGGCGCTCTGCTTTTTCGCCCATTATAAGCGCCATCAAAACTGGTTCTTGGGTCTTTTTCCCGTATGCGGCATCAGAATATTCGACTGACTTGATGCCTCCTACGATGTTGCCCTTCCAGAATTTTGTGTTGAATTTAAGGAACACTTTCATGCCTTTGTCCATCCCGATTCTTTTGAAGGCTTGGATCTTTTTCTGAGGAAGTGCCGGTACGAACTTAATGTCGCCAGCTTTTAGAATAGTAATCGGCACTGTAATTATCACCTTGTTGGCAGTATGAACAGTGCCTTTTTGATCTGTTACTTCTACAATATTCTTTGAATAGTCAATTTTCTTGGCTATCACATTATAAAGTATCTTGTCTTTTACGAAAGATGCAACATAGTCGTTTATCAGGTCAAAGTAGGTTTTCTCCAGCACGTAATCGTTCTCTCCTTGCGTCCACTTTTCCTCGTATCTTACCCTCTCTCTAATTGAAAGCCGGCTTGCGGAAGTTCCTGCCTCCACCGCAAACCATTCGATCAGATTGATGATGTCCTGCGAATATCCTTCTTGAAGCGCGAACTTTGTAAAGGAAATATCAGGTAGGTCTTCATAATCTCCTTCTTCCAAAATGGACATAAATTCAGGGAATTCCTGCGGCCATTTACCTACTAATTGATTTTTGAACCAAATGTGTGGTATCTCAAAATCATCTCTTACTGTGACAACTTTATTGCTGTCAGCAAGTTTCTTTGTAAGCGATCTTTCTCCGTGAATCCATTGTCCGCCAAGGTCAATAGGAAACTTGGCAAATGTCTCGTTTTTGCGTAACCTACCCCCATGGGTGGCGCTGGCCTCTAGAACCACAAAGTCGGCATTCGCTTTTTTCAGGGTATATGCGGCGTAGAGCCCTGCCGCGCCGGCCCCAATTATAATCACCTTTCCCTTAAACGTGGGTTCAAGTTTTTTGGTAGCAGAAGCCGCAGCCACATTTGGCGGATGAATTCCCCAGCCTGCAAATGGTGCAAAAGATACGACAATCCAGTAAGCAGCCAAAAGTTTGAGAAAGTCACGCCGTGATACCCTATGGGTATCGTCAGTTGACATTGTTATGTTGTGTTGCTGCGATCGATATAAGACTTCAAACTTTTGGCCAAGCCGTAATCTGGGATATGGGATAGTCTTGCAAAAATAAATAGCGGTTCGACTAGAACACCCTCGGGCCGGCAGCTCAGCTTTACTACTTCTCACAGAGGGTTCTAGCTAACTCACACAGCACATACAGTATGGTAGCAAACCATCGGGGTGGCTACATAACCCCTACTAAATTTTTCGCGCAGAAATTTGGAAGTATTTCCGTTCGATGGCTAACAAGAGATACTTTCATTCAGGTTAGTCGAGTATATGCCTGAAATCGCCTTCGAGGACACCACTTTCACCGTGTATTCTGTCTATGTGCTTTGATAAGACATCTTTATCATCGAATGGTGAACCACAGTATGGGCATGGAAATTTGGACTGGTATGCTTCTTTTACCACAGCAACAGCCTTGGGGTTTATGATACATGCAGGTGTTCCAGTCATAGCAAGTGTTGTAGCTGAGACGGAAGCCTTGTAAATGTCCTCAAATATACGCTCCCTAGTTGCCACACCCATCACAGAATTCCTAAATGCTATTACCAGCTGTCTAACTGTATGCTTATCCATCATTGCTAATGCATCGGCGACTGTTGCGGTGGGATGTAGTGTCAAAACAGGAGAAGACATTATTTCACGCAATTTGACTTTACTTGAATCTTTTCCCTTTGCGACCACCTTAAACAAAATATCTGTCTTACTCGCAAATCCAATAATTTCACCGTTATGAGTAACAAGAACACTTCTTGTGCCCTTCTCTATCATCATTCCAACTGCATTTGCGACGGTATCGTTACCATCCATGACTAAAACAGTCAAATCCATAATAGCTTGTATTGGGGCGTTAAGTACCATACTCGCTCCTGTTTCACCGTTAGACATAGGCTCACCATAGCCTAAGATTTATTTAAGTCTGGCGTAGCAAAGGAACTGTATCTCGCTTTTACGGGGCTAATATGTTTGGGAGGGAATTTATTAGCAAGATTATCTTATTAGGTCAAAACAATTTTGTACGTATTAGAGGTGCTTTAGGAGGGACAGGCTATCCATGTAATAAAGGGATAAAAGGACAAAGAGATGCTGGATATTAGGCATTTGCACTACCAAACCAGCGGGCAGCAATAGGTGAAGAGGCCGAACAGTTGATTCCAAAAATGCCGGAGGTTCATTGGCACTTTACCAAACGGAATAGTCTTGCAAAAATGAGCTAGCGACCCTGAAAATGCGTTTTCAAAGCTATAAGCTAACGACTCCAGAGGTCGTATTAATATCTAAAGACATAAATTGATAGCAGCTAGAGATGTCTCGGGCCGGTAGCTCAGCTTGGCTGGAGCGTTCGGCTGATAACCGAATTGTTTTTTACAGCACGGTAGAGGTCGTGGGTTCGAATCCCATCCGGCCCATTTCGATAGCGGCACTTAAATTGGATTCTCGCATATAAGAGGTGAGAGATTGAAGGTAGTGGAGCAGGACCCGATTGCACTGTTCGTGTACGCCCTGAAGGCACCAGAGACGAGAAGGAAGTATGTTGTAGAGTATGCTATGATGCTCGCAGAGAATTTGGCGTTCTATGATGGAGACGCTCTCGTGAGTTTCCTGGACGATGTGGTAAGATATATGGGCAGGAAGAAGGACTACGAGCAGTTCACCAATTGCAGGGAGAGGATCTGATGCAGTACGGAAGGACGCAGGAAGAGGAGATGAAATTGGCAGCTGAGCAGAAGAGGCAGCCCGTGTGCGTTTACTGCAGCCATCCGCTGGATATGCTGGTGCATTATCAGGAAACAGAGATCGTCTGGACGTACGACAAGCAGCTGAAGGAATACCTGAAAGATTACAGCGATGAAGATGTGGACAAACCCTTTCATAGATGCAGCGAGTGCAAATGCGAATATGCCGATGGCGGCTTCGTTGACTGCAACCTGATAGACTTTTGAGGCGAGCATGTGAGTGATGAGATACCAGAGCTGTATGCCACAGAAGACGTTCCTCTTGAGAGGAAAATGATCTACCAGAAGTGGGAGATAAGGGAGATAGGGTTCTACTGGCTGATTGCTGAGTTGGATAGGAAGAAGAACATTGCCTTTGGTTATGCGAATCTGAACAACAATGATTTTGCAGAGTGGGGATACATCGGTATGGAGGAATTGATAGACTGCGGAGGGAGTAGGGATAGAGCATGGAAACCTTGTACATTTGAAGAAGCAATGAAGAAGATTAAAGGATACGAGGTGAGGTAAATTAGTTCTGAAGCAGACAAACTGTTGAAAGCATTGTTCGACTATGCCAGACGCAGAAGGGAAGAAGGTGTTTATGATTTTACTCAGGTAATGCATGAGTATAGCAAGTATGTTCTACCTGAGTTTCTGTCTGATTCTTCAAGAAACAATCTGACCAAGAGATTAAACAGCATGATAAGAGAGTATGTTGCGACGGATCCTAGATATCAGAGCAGACTAGATTCATTTGCTGAAGAATTTTCTTATCACTGAGTCCAAATTGATCTGGTAATTCTGCTCTCGCCCAACATATTCAATCTGTTTAGCACGATTCATTATCTGCTTCTTTGTAAGCTTGAATTTCTTTATGCAGTCTTCTATGTCTTCAATATCCCTTGCATCCAATCTTCCTATCTTTGTCGCAACTATATCCAAAGGATGCAGTGCTTTTAGTTTTATGTTCTTCGTTTTGCTTCTGATAAATTTACTTTTCTTCAGATAATCTTCAGGAAGTATCTGACTGAAAACAATGCCGTCTTTCCAAATGTCTAGCTTGAAACCGTGGGGCACATTTTTCAAAACACGTTTGAACTCTTCGATATCGTCGCCGGGTCCTGTAAAATCAACGTCTATTGTGGAGGGCTTTACATCAAGAAGCGTCGTGGCGGTACCTCCTACTGCCACCAAAGTAATTTTCTTCTTCAGCTTCCTATCAACTTCTTCGAGGAATTCGAACACAGTTTTCTTGTTAAGAGACATTGTACAGCCTCATCTTCTCCCTGATGCTTCTTTCGTCTGCCTTGATCTCTTTTACCTTTCCCATCTCCAGCATTGCTATCGCCTCCCTAATTTCTTTAGCCGGCCTTAGTTTGTTCAGTGCCTTGAGAAGGCCCAGCAGCCGGCCCGAGACTCCGTACTTCTGTGAGAGGAATGTGAGCAGGCTGTAGTTTGCCTTGCTTTTAGCCAGAATTATTGGAATCGCCTCAATGCGCCTTGCTTCTTTCCTCATGAGAATAGAAGTTACTATGTACTCTACGCAGATATTCTGTCCTGTTTTTATTTCAGGTCCGATCTCCTTGTAGCCGAACCTTGCAAGATTGTAAGTCCGATCCTTCTCCGCTATCTCCATTGGGTTTGTCTCCTCTTCGGCTCTTATCCTGATGCCTTTATCCAGTGCATCTTTTATCTCGATCCAGAAAGCCTGTGGGTTTATGAAAGCTATTTTGTCAGATAGCATTTCTGTCAATGGATTTCTATCGCTGGATTTTAGCAGCTCTAAAAACTCTTCGTTATTCAAGATCATATAGTCAATCCTTATGTTGTGTATGCTTTGAAGGAGTTGAATTATTTTATGCAAAGCAGTCCTGTGCTCCTGTAGCATTTCCTTAGATGCGGCCTGCAGTAGAAAGAGAAACTCTATCCTGTTCAGTTTGATATTCTTCTCCGGCTTTATTGCACAAATCGATTTCATTAACGGAAGATTCCTGCAGTAAGTATCAATCTCCATGAAAAGCATTTGAAGTTCGGTCCTGCCTTTGAGCAGATCTTGTTTTCTTCTTAGTTCCAACTCTGTGAGCATGTCTATCAGCAAGTAGCTCCCGAAATTTAAGGTCGCAACAGACGAGTTACCAACCTTTTCCAGAGTGATTATCTTCTCATTGGCTAATGCTTGTAGTTTCTTGTATATGTTTGCGTAATAAGCGGTGCCACGCAGTTCTTTTATTTTACTGGTCAATTCGCTTATAGACATAGGCTGGCCTAGTCTTCTATACAGGGTATCCAGTATCCTGAATGTTGTCTCGTCCATACTCTCACCATCTATAGTCTTGCTACTATAATTCTATAGTATGTATGCTATAAATAGATTTACGCCGCATGTTCCTAAATTTCTCGCAACTGACAAAACAGTTTTGAAAGCTCTGATAAATTAGCAAGAGAGAGCCGATACGGATCCTAGATATCAAACCTTGTTTGATATTTATCCAGGTAGAAGTGACTCAGTAAAAGGTATTAAAGCGATCTGCACAAAACCTACAAGAATAATGAAAATAACTTGGCCGAATGTAGAATGGACCCCGCAAGCTATAGTTGTAGGTTCTGGGAAGAATCGCTCTCTGGAAGGTCGAGAGGAAGGGGGAGGGAGACCCCCTCTTCCAATGATTCGAGGTGAATGGAATGCGATACATAATCGAAATCGAGACTACGAAGGAACTGAACTGCTTGAACGAACTGATGGGCTTCGTCGAGTGGTTCCTCAGAAACATTGCCAGAATGAAGGACGGCGTAAAGTCCATCGACGCGAGGAGGTGCGACGAATGAACGGGCTGAAGGACTACATAAACAGCAGGAATGCGGTTCCCGTCAAAATCTACAGGTGTCATATCTGCGGGACTGACAGAATCGGCGAGAAATCGATGCGATACCATCTTGCCAACCTGCACGATATGAGACTGCCGAGCAAGTTGAAGTTCGTCAGGGGTCTGACATACATCGAACTGCCGAGCAACTACCTTCGCTGGAGAAGGTACAGGGTTCAGGGGTTGTGGGAGTGATTCCCACGACTCTCTTTCTTATTTGCTCCCCCGCTTCGTGATCACGGGTCCGCCCCTCTCAATTTTTAGAAAAGTTTATAGCTAACCTTGCAGTTTCTATAGGCGGAATCCAAAAATAGGACCGCTATCGGTTTGAGGACCATCCGGCCCACCATTCTGGTGCAGCAGGCGACCCTGCCGTTGACGGACAAGCATGAGAGACGAAAAGTAATTTCCGGTTGGTCGATCTGCTTAACTGCTAATTAATATATCACGGGCGGCAATTTTTTGTTGAATGGCAGAGGCCCTACCCAGCCTAACCGAGTTTCTAGCCCTGCTGGCGCTGCTTCTGGGCACCGCCATAGTAGGCGGGGCGCTGGTGCGAAAGATCAGGTTCCCTCCCGTGCTCGGGTTCATACTCATAGGCATGGCGATCGGCCCCTACGGCTTCAAGGCCGTAACTGACATTGAATTTGTCGACCTGCTCGCGGAGTTCGGCATAGTCATCCTGCTATTTGTCGTGGGCCTGGAGTTCAGCCTGAACAAGCTCAGGCAGGTCGGCAGCACCGCGATCGTGATCGGCCTGATGGAGCAGGCGATAATGTTCTTCCTAGGCTTCATCATCGGCTACCTGCTCGGGTGGAACACCACCGAGTCGCTCTACCTAGGCGGCATACTCGCGATAAGCAGCACCGCGATCACGCTAAAGCTGCTGAAAGATGCAGGGATAATGCAGACAAAGGAGGCCGCCACCGTTGTGGGGACGCTGATAATCGAGGACCTTACCGCTGTTCTTATCCTGGTAATTCTCTCCAACATAGTCAGGACCGGCACGGCAGAGCTCACCGAGGTCTCCTTCATCGTGCTGCAGACGATAGCCTTCTTCGTCATCACGCTGGTGGTCGGGCTGAAGGTGATCCCGAAGATAATCGACGCCGTCGACAGGCTCGACATAGACGAAGCGCCATTCCTCACGGCGCTGGCCTTGGGGTTCGGCCTCGCCTTCCTCGCCAACTACCTCGGGCTGAGCAGCGCGATCGGCGCGTTCCTGATGGGAATGATGATCGCGTCTGCGCCGAGATCCGAGGCGATAACGCGGAAGGTCCTCCCGCTGAGGGACTTTTTCGGCACGATCTTCTTCGTCTCGATAGGAATGCTGATCAACACCACCCTCTTTCCCGAATACATGTGGGTATCGGTCCCCATCATAATAGTGGCAATAGTGGGCAAGTTCGTGGGCAACTTCCTCGGGGCCTTCCTCTCAGGGCATACTAGAGAGGAAGCGACCACGATCGGCATAATGATGGTCCCCAGGGGCGAGTTCTCGTTCATCATCGCCAAGCAGGGTGTGGACCTGCACGCCGTGAGGGAGGCGGTCTTCCCGATAACCATGATCGTGTCCTTCGCCAGCATGGTGGTCATACCCGGGATGATGAGGGCGCTGCCGACGATCATGGACGCCAGGACGCTGGTGCCGCTCCGGATCTTCGCCCCGCTGGAGCTGCTCGGCTCGCTCTTCAGGAACATAATGCTGACGCTGCAGCAGAGGGAGGGCATAGCCGGCGCCGCTAGGAAGATTATACCAAAGCTGATAGTGAATATAGCCATAATAGCGGTGCTGCTCTCCGCGCTCTCGGTGAGCGATTCCTACATCCTGGCACTGTACGGTGCCTTCCTGCCGCTGCAGATAGTGCCCTTCGAGGTGTTCAAGCTGATCTTTATCGGGGGCGTCATAGCGTACCCGGTGATCAACATCTTCGGGAAGAGCGGGGAGATCGCCGAGTACCTCTTCGAATCGGCGCAGAGAAGGATCGTCAGTACGCCCATAATCACCGGCGGGATGCACTATCTTCACAGGCTGATCAGGAACGTCGTGATGGCCATAGCCGTGCTGCTGATATCGAGCTTTGTGACGCCGTCACTCTCCATGATCACCAAGCTGCACATAATACTGCCCATATTCTCCTTCATCACGCTGGCGATCTTCGTCTACCTGATCCTCGACACATTCTTCGTGCTGAACCGCAGGCTGGAGAGCGACATAGTCAGGATCCTGCTCAAGCCGGCGGAGGAGAACAAGGACGGGACACTCCCCAATGAGAGGAACACGCAGACAAAGTCCGAATACACCGAAGAGGAGCCCAGCAACGAGTAGTGCGTAATCCTGCTAGATCCTTGCCTTGCTGTGGAGCTTCTCGGCCCACTCGACCGCTGAATAAAGGTCCTTTGCTATAAAATCGGCCTCGACGCCCGCAGTGAGCTCGTCCTCGCTGCCGAAGGCCTCGCCGCCCGCGAGCACATAGAGGTTCTTGCCGAACTTCGACCGGACTGACTTGAGTGTAGCGCCCACGCCCTTCAGGTGCTCCCTCCGGGTCACCGAGACCCCGATCACCATCAGGCCCTTCTCGGCCGCCCATATCTTGTTCAGGAACTTGAGCAGGTCGATGTCGAACAAAAGATCAACTTCGGAGGCGACGTTGCCCAGGTAGTATGTCTCCCAGCCCCGCAGGTAAAACGCTACAGCAGCAACCTTCGGCCCGATCGTGTGCGTCTCCCCCTGGGCGCTCATGAAGACGGCGTAGGCGCCGGACTTTGGCTCGGCCCTCTCCGCGTTGAACTTTATCAGGTCAAGGGTCTCGGCAACCAGATTTGTGATGAGCATGACCTCGGTCACCGTCATCCTTCCCCTGCTGTAGAGCTCGCCGGCGGTGTTCAGCGTCGGCGTCAGGACCTCCGCGAGTATCCTGATCGGGTCCACCTCCGAGTAGATCACGTTCAGGATCAGGCGCCTAGCCTCGTCCTCGGCATTCCTGAAGACTGCGTTCATGTAGAGGCGCTGCACGTCCAGCATATCGATGGGGAGCTCGAGCTCGGAGACTCCCTGCTGGAGATACCAGACGTTCACCATGCCCACCTTCTTCCTCTTGAGGAGGCCGAGTGCCTCCAGTATGCCCAGATACTTGGTGATCGTTATCCTGTTGATGCCGGTCCTCTCGGCCATCTCGATGCCCGAGAGCCCAGTATCTACGTCCTTGAGAACGTCTATGACCTTGCGCTTGACCTCGTCCAGAGAATACCGCTTGGACACGACCTTTGAGGCCGAATACCAAATAAAAATTTATCACGCATGATTAAAGCCCCAACTGACCTTGGCGGCCGCATCTGCCAGTTGCTGCCGGACTCATCCCATGTACGACCTGATCATCTCGAGCGATCTCTCGAGCGCGTCGAGCCTCGGCAGCTGCACCATGAATACGTTCGATCCCGCCTGCCCGGCCGGCGCAAGCGCGATCATGCCGCTGCCGGCCAGGTGCTCGAAGAACTCGATGCTCTCGTTTGCATATAGAAGTATCTTCTGCTCTATACCGGTCCCGGAAAAGCGCAGGATTATCTCGACAAAGACGTGCTTCTGATCGTCGTGCAGTATGTTCAGGCTCGAGTCCACGACCACCGGCTTCCCGTAACATGCCTTGGTGATCTTGTCGAAGACCTCCTGTTTCACGAATATACACGGGACCTTCGTCGTGTTGTAGTCGAAGAGCCCGGTCCCTTCCTTGTGGACGGCGTCCAGCAATTCTTTGAAGGGTCCGGAATCTGCCACAGCTTTGTTATATTATAATTCAATAAAAGTGATTTGTGCCAGCCCGTTTACAGGATCGGGTCGAATTTATACGAGCGCATGTAAATCAGATTGTTTCAATATTAGCCTTAAATATCAGTTAAATATAACCCCTTGATGTGACGCATAGGTTCGAGAGTATGCTGTTCCTCTACCTGCTGGTGGCTCTCGGTTCTCTGGTTGCGATCATGCAGGAAGGCAGCGTTTACGCCCAGGAAGCACCGCCGCCACTTACCGCGGAGCCCTTCAAGGGCACCTACAGCGTGGGCATGACGGCCATCATATTCGGCCAGGTCAACGGCCCCTTCACGGCGGGCAGCACCGTCTCGATAAAGGTGACGAACCCGAACGGCCAGGTCTACCAGTCCACGACCGCGAAGCTCGATGAGACCGGCGGCTATACTCTCGAGTTCAAGCTGGACGGCGCGCAGGCAACGGTCGTTGGCACGCACGCAGTGGAGGTAACATACCAAGCCCTGAAGGCCACAACCTCCTTCGAGGTGAGGGAAAAGGCCACTCTCAGTATCAGCGTTGAGAAGAACAGCTATAACCTGGGCGAGGTGGTTGTGATTACCGGCACGGTCAACCCACGTCTAGTTGAACCTGTCGAGATAAAGATCTACAACCCCGAGAACAGGATCTGGAAGTTCTTTGCTGTCAGTCCCAACAACATCAGGACCGACGGCACGTTCCGCGCCGAGATCGGCGAGCTGAGCGGGAAGCTCAGCATACCCGGAAAGTACAGGGCCGAGGCCACGTACGCCGACAACACGGCAAACGCCACACTCCAGTTCGACGTAGGCTTCTCTGGCAAGGTTACAACGGGAAGGTTCATGCTGGTCGATCAGCAGGGCACCTCCATGAAGGAGGTCTTCGTGGGGCAACAGGTGCTCGTGCAGGCAGACATCAGGAACAACCTGGTTGAAAAGGTGCCCTTCAGCTACTTCGTGCTGATAGCCGACGCCGACGGGTTCACGGTATCCTTGTCGTGGATAACGGGGACGCTCCCGGAGGGGGAGACGCTCGGGGCTGCGCAATCTTGGGTTCCGGACAACGCCGGCACTTTTACGGTGCAGATATTTGTGTGGAAGAGCGTGACCGAACCGGAGATTCTGGGCAGGTCGCTTGAAACGACTGTAACTGTCAAAGCATAAATTTTCTGTCGGCGTAGATCTTTGCAGAAGAAAAGTTTTAAAACATTAACAATATCTTCCCAAACATGGAACAGGCCGAGAACAGGAAAAAGTCCGAGTGGCAGTTCTGCACGATATGCGGCGCGTCGTTCGAGAGCGAGTACAAGCTGATAAAGCACCTGAACCTCTCGCATCCGGAGGCGCTGGGCCACGGCTGCTGCTCCGACAGCGACCGCCACACGCACGGCGGCCAGTAATTTCCAAAAGCCTAAATCTGCTTCACAATCTTATACCGGTCAAGTTGGTGGACCTCTTCAAGCGCTACAGGAGGACGCATCCCGGCCTTGCCAGGAAGGCGGTCGAGGATCTGGTGAACGCGGTCAGGGACGAGAAGTACTGGAACGCGCTTCCGAACTCCAGGGACGCGCTTTACGTGGTCGCGCTCACTAGGGCAAGAATCAAGGCCAAGGGCGGCAAGGTTGTGAGGGTCACGCACTTCGGCAAGGTGCTGGTCGACGAGAGCATCGCCAAGTTCTGCAGCAGGGGTAAGGTCCTGCTTCTCGTCAGGGAGAACGCACACTACAGGGCTAGGTATGTTATCACCTGGCCTGCCTTCCTCAACGTCATGCGCGGGGACCCGGAGCGGTTCTACAACGAACTGATCCGCAGCAGGACCGGGGAGCTGATAGGAGTGCAGAAGGCCAAGGAGATGATGCTCGGCGCAGACGGCGGCAGCAACGCTTAAAGTTTTTATCGCATCGTGCCCCGTATCACTTCGTGTCGGAGGAAGAGTACCGCAAGCTGTCAGATGAAGAGGTCAGGGGCGAGCTGGCCAAGCTGAAGGGCTGGGCGGTAACGAACGGCAAGCTGAACCGGGCCTTCGAGTTCAAGGACTTTAACGAGGCCTTCGGCTTCATGACCAGGGTCGCGATGGAGGTGGAGAAGCTCAACCACCACCCGGAGTGGTTCAATGTCTACAACCGGGTGAAGATCGAGCTCGTGACCCACGATGTGGGAGGAATAAGTAACTTCGACTTCAAGCTGGCGCACATAATCAACCGGATAGCGAACATGGACTGATACTTTTTTATCCGGCCGGGAGCGTAACTGAGCAGAATGGGCAGGCTTGATGGCAGGACAGCATTGATCACGGGCGCGAGCGGCGGCCTGGGAAAAGTCACGGCCCTAGAGTTCGCCAGAGAAGGGGCAGGATCGATCGCAGCGCACTACTCCAGATCTAAGAAGAAGGCATTAGAAACGCTGGAGGAAGTAAGACGGCTCGGGTCAGACGGCATGGCCGTCAGGGCCGATGTCTCAAAGTTTGACGAGGTCAGGTCGATGGTCGACCAAGTAGTAAGGAGGTTCGGCTCGATCGATACCGTGGTTGCATTCGCAGGTTATCCAGCTAGGAAGAATGAATGGTTCGCCGATCCCCTGAGATTGCCGGACGACCTGCTCGAGAGGCCGTGGAAGATCGATCTCCTAGGTTCCTACCACTGCATAAGGGCCGTAGTTCCGCACATGCGGAGACAGAAGCACGGCTCGATAATCCTCGTGAGCTCGACGCCCGGCGTTGCGGGCGATGCAGTTGGGCTTGGCTTCACGCTGGCCAAGGCCGCGGTAAGATCGCTCGTTATGTCGCTCGCCCCGGCGCTGGGGCCGCACATAAGGATCAACGCGATAGCGCCGGGCAGCATGGCCACCGACGCGAACCTGAAGAACTACACGAAGCGCCAGATCAGGGACCTGATAAAGACCGTGCCGCTGGGCAGGTTCGGCGAGCCGGCCGAAGTTGCGAAGGCAGTTGTTTTCTTGGCATCGGACGACTCGAGCTATGTAAACGGGCAGACGATCGTTGTTGACGGCGGAGAGGTAAGGCTGTAGAACTGGTTAGATGCAGTTATTATAAACCATAACCACTTTTGATAAGACGGTTCAACCATTAAATTAGACTTTTGCGCATATTAGTTGTGCAAAGAAATCTGGCTCCCGTATTGTTATTCGCCGCCCTGCTGGCATCGCTGGCCCTCTACACGAACACCGTCTTTGCCGAGCACGACCCCGAAACACACGAATCAAAAGAAGCTGCAACCGTTCCAGAGGAGGAACACGCGCAGGCTGAAGAGCACTCATCCGAGGAAGCGGAGCACGGTGCCAAGGAAGAGCACGAACATGAGCACATAGTTGAAACCTCAGGTCCGCACGTGCACAGCAGCGCGACTGCCCTGTCCGCGCAGTGGGTTGGCGTGGGAACGCTGGTAGCGGCTGCTGCCGTCTTTGGAATCAAGGTGCGCTCCCCGAACAAACTCGCATACAGGTACGTCGTGCTTGCGCTGGCCCTGGGGACAGGCATAATGCATGTCCTTCTCACCCCCGACCACCTCGCGGATGTCAGCGTCGAACACGCGGTCTTCTTTGCGGTTGCAGGAACGGCCTGGATAGGCTTTGGGCCGCTCTTCACGGCCAGACCGGGAAGAAACCTTGCCATCGTAGGCATTGTAGGCGCCATAGGCATCGTGGCGCTGTACTTCATAACTAGGATCGAGGGTCTCCCCCCGCCCATCGGAGCCCCGGAGGGCATAGACCCGGTCGGGATAGTCTCCAAGATAATCGAAATCTCGCTTCTGGTAGTTCTGGCGCATCTTGCGGTCTATCTTAAGAGGACCAAGCCGGTAGAAATTGGAAGGCCCAGATAAGACAGGCGGAAAGGCTCCGCGGGTTCAAATTCGACATTAACAAACCGATTATCCCATGTAAATCTGATGCAATGTTGGCTCTAGTGTTACAACATCCGTCCTTCGTGGGATCAACTTGCACCGTGTCTGCCGGGCGGAACTTGCGATCAGGGCGGCTTGCATCAGCTCATGCGTTGGACAATCCATCCAAATCTTTAAATAATATCGTATTAATCCCGGATCGGAATGTCCAACAAACTCGTCACGGTTGAGGAGTTCCGTATTCCTGCTCTTGCTGTCGGCATCCTCCTCGCGATCCTCTTCTTCGGCATGTTCATAGTCGGGTACGATCAGGGCCACCTCCTCGGCACGGTCTTCGGGCAGCAGGCATATGAGGAGAACTTCCTCCACGAGGCCTTCCACGACATGCGCCACGCGGCCGGCTTCCCCTGCCACTGAGATATTTAGCAGGTGATCCGGGATCAGACTTGTAACATTCATCGCAGTCACCCTCATAGCCGGGGCGGTCAGCGGGCTCGCCTACGGCGGCCTCAACCTCCTCGTGGTGGAGCCATTCATAGACCAGGCGATCGGGATCGAGGTCCAGAACCTCATCAATGAGGGCGAGCAGGTCGATATGAGCGAGGTTGCGTCCTACAGGTTCTGGCAGAAGGGCGGCGAGGTAGTGGCGGGCGGCATCCTCGGGCTCTCATTTGCGTCCTTCTTCGCTCTAGTCTACGGCTACACCAGAAGATCATTACCAGGCGCGGGCGATGTGCGGAAGGGCATCTTCCTCGCCTCGATACTCTGGCTCACGCTATTCCTGGTTCCGTTCATCAAGTACCCCGGCAACCCCCCGGCAGTGGGAGACCCGGAGACGATCTACTACAGGCAGACGCTCTACATAGTCTATATGGCGATCTCGGGCTTCGGCGTGCTCGGGTTTGCGTTCCTTTACAGGAAGCTATCGCCGATCAGCACAAGGAAGCTCGCGGTCCCGCTGATGTACGCCGCCTATGTTGCCGGGTTTTACTTCGTCATGCCGCCGAACCCGGACCAGATCATGATCCCGATGGACCTGATCACCAGCTTCCGGGTCGTCAGCGCCGGAACCATGCTGGCGTTCTGGCTTATGCTCGGCACCGTCTTCGGGGCCCTGTGGGGCAGGTTCAGGCTCCACGTCGGGATACGCAGAGCTGCAGGGTAGGCAGCGTTACTCCGGCAGGGAACCTGATCCAATTATATGAGCTGGAGCGGATGCCCGGAGTATGCAGGAAGTAAACGGGTTCGCGGCCCTGCTGCCCGATCCGCTCGACCTCGAGGAGAGTCTCCGCGCAATGGCCTACAGAGCTTGGAGCGGATTCTCGGTCGGGCGGCTCGGCGATCTCGGCCTAGGCCTCTGCCTGATGGACGATGATACGGGCGGGCTCCCCGCAGTTCACGGCGAGATTTACGGCAACGGTAACAAGATCGAGCAAATCTCGGAGGCCGGCGGCGTGGCAGACCTGCTTGCGAGAAGCGACGGCAGCTACTCGCTCGTCCTTCCGGCAGATAACAAACTTATCTTTGCCAGGGACCCGCTCGGGACCAAGCCGTTATACTATGCCAGCGAGGGGAAGAGGTTCGGCATAGCCTCCGACGCGAGGGTCCTGCGGCAGTGGTTCGGCGGGGTAACCGAGGCGGAACCCGGGGTGCTTTACAGCGCAACGCAAACCTTGCTCGAGCGGACTCGCTTCAGCCCCTTCGGCAGTATCAGGCCTGAACGTGCTGGAAGCGGTGCGGTCATTCGTAAGGTATCTGACCTCCTCACGGAAGCCGTGCGCCGCAGGACGGTCGGCCGGGCGAGGATCGTGCTGGGCTTCTCCGGAGGAATAGACAGCACCGTGCTCGCCGTGCTGGCTTCGAAGCATGCGAACCTGACTGCAGCAACGGTGTGCGTGGAGGGCTCGGTTGACCACGGAAGATGCCCGGAGATCGCCGAGAGGCTTGGAATCTCCCTCCGCATGATCGTCATCGATGAAAAAATTATCAAAGACACACTCAGGAGGCTCGCGGTCATTGCCGGCATCCAGGGAGCGATGCACCTGAGCATAGCCTGCGTGGTTCACATCCTTGCAAAGTTTGCGAAGGAGAGCGGGGCCGATGCGCTGATGCTGGGCCAGCTCGCCGACGAGCTCTTCGGCGGGTATGCTAGGTACCTGAGGTTCGCGAGGAACTCCGCCAAGAGAGCTGGCGACGCGATCCTCGACGATGTGATGAACGCGCACAGGTCAAATTTCTGGAGGGATGAGATTGCCGCATCGCCCTACACAAGATTGCTATTGCCCTACGCGTCTCTTGATCTTGTACAGTATGCTTTGAACATTCCGCTAAAGATGAAGCTCGACGCCGGTACGGGGAGAAGAAAGATCGTGCTCAGGGAAGTGGCGAGGAGCATTGGTGTCGATGACGATCTGGCGGAGCTCGACAAGAAAGCAATGCAGTTCAGCAGCGGCGTCCACAAGATCGTGAACAGGTTGCAAAGCTAATTGAACAGTGCGATGTCTCGGGGGCGATCACAATCAATTTAAATAGAATCTTTCCTATGGCAGGCTTGTGAGCAGCAAGGTAATGAGCGATACCGATCTCAGGTATCTGGACGGGAAGGGCAACTTCCTCAGGAGCAGGGCGGAGCTCACCGTCGCCAAGATGCTTCAGTTCCTGGGGCTGGATTATGAGTATGATTCAAATCTCGTGCTGAAGGACGGTTCCGGCGTCCGCGTCGATTTCAAGACGAAGCAGGGGCTGATCGAGGTCGTGGACAGCCAGGAAGATGCGGAAAAGTTACTTAGGATAACCAAGAACAGCGACGCCAGGATAATCGCGATCGGCCGTTCCAAATTTGCGAGCAAGATCAGCGAGCTGGGCTCGCTCTTCCTCTACGACGACTCGGACGTGCAGACAGGCTCGATATTCATCGAGGACCCGTCGCTATCATTTGACTATGCGCACATACTCCCGCTCGTAGAGAAGTGCTCGGTGCTGCACGGGCACACCTCGAGCGTGATGGTCGAGATCATAGGCATGATGAAGAACAACCTGGTCATCGACTTTGGCGAGGCGAAGCGGATAATCAAGGACGCGCTCTCGGCGCTGGACCACAAGTTCTTCATCAATAAGAAGTACCTTGCTGCCGAGGACGAGGATCATTACACCGTGTCGTTCAAGGGGCCGAAGGGGCAGTTCGAGCTCAAGGTCCCAAAAAATACAACGTACATGCTGAACGGCGAGGCAACCGTGGAGAACCTCTCCACCGAGATCATAAAACTACTTGCTCCCAGGATGCCGGGCAACGTCGAGGCGCTCGGGGTCTACATCTACGAGGGAGTCAGCAAGGGCGCGCACATGATATCGAAGGTCGCCAAAGATGAGCGATAAGGCGTTAGTCCTGCTCTCCGGCGGACTTGACTCGGCTACCTGCCTCTACTGGGCGAAGAGCAGGAAGTACGACGTATATGCACTGACGCTCAACTATTATGATAGATGGATCAGGGAGATCGAGTCCGCCAGGTCGCTGAGCAAGCATGCCGGTGTTGCAGAGCTGATCGAGGTCGAGGCGCCCTTCATCAGAGAGGCCTTCAATGTGTTCGGCTACGAGGGTGAGTATGTGAAGGACAAGGACATCCGCTGGCCCTTCTACATACCGGCTAAGAACCTGATGTTCTACTCGATTGCCGCACATTATGCTGAATATATGAAGGCGCGGTGGATAGTGGGCGGGCACAACAGCGAGGACATGAGGTACTATAAATATTCAACATAGGATTACTTGGAGACGCTGAACCGGCTCTTCAGGGACGGCTGCATGCTCTGCAACGGCTCGCATTATGAAATAACGGCCCCACTCGCAAAGCTGAACAGGCTCGGCGTGATAAAACTTGCACTGGACCTGAAGGTCCCGCTGGAGCTGACGTGGAGCTGCCACCGGAAGACGGAGAAGCATTGTGGTAATTGCTACGGGTGCCGGTCTAGGAAGGAGGCATTCGGTGCTCTGGGCAGCAAGGACCCGGTCGAGTACGAGGCCTGAACTAGGCATTGCTAGGAATCTAATCCGGTGCCCGCCTAAAATCTTAAGAATAACTGCACGCAGATAGTCCTTTACGAGGGCAGTAATTGTTCCAACACTTCTGGGAGCATTGTTACTTCTAGCAGTTATCCTCGCTTTTACGCCGATAGAAAAGACGGCCACGGTGCACCAGACGATCATTGCCAATACGGCACAGCCTAGAGTGTTAACGCTTTCATCCACAGCACTAGCGAATGATAACCAGATCCAGATAGCCTGCGGTACTACCGCAGCATCGGACAAGAACGTGCCGTTCGTTGTGACGATGCTCACGCTGAGAACAGACCTGGACGGTGGCGATGACTTCGATATCGATTCAATAGAGATAGATGGCGTTGCAAAGACATCTGGTGATGCAGGAACTCTCACGTCAATAAATGTGAATGCGGGTGACACTACGAGCGACCCGTTCATAGTGCCGTTGTCGATAGACGCGCTTGGAGCTAACGGAGAACTGGATCTGATAATAGACCAGAACGCCGGCACATTGAGTGATGATACCGTAACCGGCACCGCGGTGGTGCTGACAAGAGGTGATGCCAAATGCTCATTCACATCGGGTGCTAATGATTGAGGTACAGAAACAAGTACGCGGTTTATCTTTCTGTTATAGTCATTGCAATGTTATTATATCCTACATATACATCGCATGAACTGGCAGGCAGAAATACTGTAACGAGACCGCTGACGGATACAAGTGAACCATCGGCTACCTTCGGCATTTCAGTCGCCTCCGGCGACATCAACAACGACGGGTTCGATGATGTG
>CAYJSN010000004.1:69687-84731 GCA_964373125.1 uncultured Nitrosopumilales archaeon
TCGGCATTTCAGTCGCCTCCGGCGACATCAACAACGACGGGTTCGATGATGTGATTGTGGGTGCTCGTGGAGCTGACAACGGAGCAACCGACAACGGCGAGGTACAGATATTCCTCGGCGGCTCTAGATTAGATGCAACAGTTGACGCTATAATAACAAAATCGCCTGCTGAATTTTTTGCTAATTTCGGCTTTTCAGTCGCATCCGGCGACATCAACAACGACGGTTTTACCGATGTTATTGTTGGTGTTAGTGGAGCTGACAATGGAGCAACTAATAACGGCGAGGTACAGATATTCCTTGGTGGCAATCCATTCGATACCACGGTAGACGCAACCATATCAAGAACGCCGCTAGCAGCTGACATTGGTGCTCTATTCGGTGATGCAGTCGCATCTGGCGATGTCAATGGAGATGGCTTTGCCGATGTTATTGTGGGTGCTCCACAAGCTGCTACTGGGCGCATCAGTAACGGCGAGGTACAGATATTCCTCGGCAGCAATGCATTCGATACAACATCTGATGCGACCATAACAAGGCCGGCTACGACCTTTGATGCTCGATTCGGTGATGCAGTCGCCTCCGGCGACATCAACAACGACGGGTTCGATGATGTGATTGTGGGTGTTTTCTTTGCAGACAGGCCTACGACAAGTGATAATGATGCAGGCGAGGCACACATATTCCTCGGCGGCTCCTCTCTCGATACCACAGTAGATACCATTCTAAGCAGACCGCCTGATGAATTTCGGGCTAACTTCGGCTTTTCAGTCGCATCCGGCGATGTTAACAATGATGGCTTTGCTGATGTGATTGTGGGTGCTCGTGGAGCTGACAACGGAGCTACCGATAACGGCGAGGTACAGATATTCCTCGGTTCAAACGCATTCGATACCACAGCCGATGCCACCATAACAAAATCGCCTGCCGAGGCTAGCGCTCGATTCGGCAATTCAGTCGCCTCCGGCGACATCAACAACGACGGTTTTACCGATGTTATTGTTGGTGTTAATGGAGCTGACAATGGAGCAACTGATAACGGCGAGGTAGTGGTATTCCTCGGCGGTAACACATTCGATACTACAGCAGATGCGACCATATCAAGGACACCAATAGATGGAACGGAAACTAACGCTCAATTCGGCAATTCAGTCGCAGTTGGCGACATCAACAACAATGGATTTGACGATATTATAGTGGGCGCTTCCCTTGCCAACAATGTTGCAACCGACAACGGCGAGGTAAGGATATTCCGCGGCCAAAATATATCCACGTTCGGAACTGACACAGTTAAAACAACACCATCTCCAATCAGAACGCCCGAGCCACCTAGGACACCCACACCGATAGAGACACCAGAGCCGAGGGGCTGAAGTCACTCATTGCGGGTATGCAAAGATGCCAACAGTACTGATCTGTGCATAGTGTGATAGAACCACTTGCATTGCGCTCCTCCTTAGACGCGGACTATTAACGATGGTAAAGTATAATATAATGATTCAGTCTCTTGGAGATTTAATGGCACACCAAATTATTCTGTTCCAAGACGAGGATAGTGTATATGTGGCAGAATGTTTAGACCTGCCAAGATGCATCTCTCAGGGTTCTACGCGAAAAGAAGCGATGAAAAATATCAAGGACGCGATCAAGGGCTATCGTGCAAGTTTGAAGAAGCATGGCGAGAAGGCGCCAATAAGGAAGAACGTAAGGGTGCTAAAGGTGAATGTATGTTCAAAATAATGAACTATATGCCAAGTATACTTCTTGTCTTTTCTAAGAAGGTTTTTGCGTCCTCAATAAGATCGCTGGCACTACCTTCAGAGAAAGTCATACCGTAATCCGCCTCTTCCCGAAGGTCCATTCCATCCTCGAATGCCAACAGCAAATCAGCAGGAAGTTTGCCTGTCTTTACGAGCAATTCATCCAGCGCTGCCAGAAGTGCCCTATGACTCTTCTCCCTGTATCCTGCACTATACAGCAGAGCACGGGCAGAATGGAAAATTGAATAATATGCCTGTATCGTAGTCCATTTCGGATCCCCATCGGCAAGCGTCTTTTCAGCCTTTGTAAGATCATACTGCGCTGCTTCTATTTCTTTTAAAACCATCTTTCTATCAGGCTTGATTTTAGTGATCTTTCTTTCACGAAGTAGTTTTTGAAATCTAAAACTCATTCTTCCTGCCATAGTATTATCCCTTTCGAAATGTTATCATAAAGAGGTCTGTCTTTCCTTCTCATCCTAGCCCACTCTATAGAAGAAAGTACTACGGGAGCTATTCTACGGTTGATTTTTCTTTCGTATTTGTTTATAGTTTGGATTATTGTTTCCTTTTTCTGTGTAAGCACAAACACATCCATGTCACTTTCTTTTGCATCTGCGCCTTCGGCGCAGCTTCCGAATAATATGACGCGCTTGCATGAATCCCGTAACTGTTTCACAAGTTCATCTAGGAGCATAACATTAAACAAAATTTTGAATTGCCTAGCTACAGGATTCTTAAGATTGATACGATAGAAGAACATTTTGCCTCTTCTATCCAAAGTGACCATTTCTCGCTCTTCCAGATCCTTAAGAAGCTTATTTGCTGAACCCAAACTTACTTTGGCTTCCTGGGCTATCTCCCGCTGGTAGAATTCTCGCATAGGGTCTTCAGCCAGTTGTGCCAGAATGGCGAGTGATGCGGGTGTAATGTTCATTTTATTGAACATATGTTCATTTTAGTGAACGATGTTTAAATAGTTATCTGCTGCCCAAATAAGCGTGTTGTATTTCCGCTCTAAGCTAGGGGAAGGAACTAATCTTAAACCACCGATCGGCCATAGAAATTCCGGACATACACTTTAATAACAAAAATCATGGTGTTGAGTTCGTCAATGGAGCCCAAGATAACTGAGAAGGCCTGGAACCCCGGCATCGAGGAGGCGATGCTGAAGAAGTGGGAGGAGGAGAAACTCCACAAGTTCGATGCCGATGCAGGGAAACCCTTCGTCATAGACACGCCACCACCATATCCCTCAGGACGGCCCTGGCACATAGGCGCCGCCGCACACTATGCGCAGATTGACATGATCGCGCGCACCGGCCGGATGCTCGGCCACAATGTATTATTCCCGATCGGCATCGACAGGAATGGATTACCGGTCGAGCTCTACACCGAGCGCAAGTACAAGATAAGCATGCACAGGACGCCGCGAGAAGAGTTCCTAAAGCTCTGCAGGCAGGCCCTCGACGATCTCGAGGCCGAGATGGTCCAGATAATGAAACGGATGGGCCTCAGCACCGACTTTACAAATTACTACAGGACCGACTCCGACGAATATCGGGCACTCACGCAGGCGACGTTCATCGAGCTCTGGAAGAAGGGACTTGTCTATGAATCGAACAGGCCCAACAACTACTGTCCGGACTGCGGGACCACGATCGCCGATGCCGAGGTTGCATATCAGGAGATTCCATCCAAATTGGTGCACTTGAAATTCAAACTGAAGGAGAAGGACAGCGACCTCATAATAGCAACGACTAGGCCCGAGCTGTTATGTTCCTGCCGGGCAGTGATAGTGAACCCGGAGGACGAGCGCTACAAGACGATACACAACATGCAC
This sequence comes from uncultured Nitrosopumilales archaeon, assembly GCA_964373125.1. Classification (GTDB taxonomy): domain Archaea; phylum Thermoproteota; class Nitrososphaeria; order Nitrososphaerales; family UBA213; genus CAYJSN01. Next base: position 73,291 of record CAYJSN010000004.1, read on the forward strand.
GCAGTGGTGCCGATCTTCGAGAGGGAGGTCCCGATATACGCCCATTCGGCCGCGAAGCCGGAGTTCGGCACCGGCGCGATGATGGTCTGCAGCTACGGCGACCACACCGACGTGCAGGTCTTCCGCGAGCTCGGGCTGGAGGAGATCGTCGCCCTGAACGAGAAAGGAATAATGACCAGGAACGCGGGGCCCTACGAGGGCCTGAAGGTCCTGCAGGCAAGGGAGCACATAATCAACGACCTCGACAGCAAAGGATTGACAGTGAAGAAGGAGAGCACGATGCACAGGACCCCGATCTGCGAGCGGAGCAAGACCCAGATCGAGATCATACCCATGCAAGAATACTACCTGAAGCAGATCGACTTTCTCCCTGAGTTGAAAGATATAGCCAGCGGGATGAGGTTCCACCCCGAGATGCACAGGCATATCCTGCTTAACTGGCTCTCATCGATAACGATAGACTGGCCCGTCTCAAGACGGAGATACTACGCAACCGAGGTTCCGATCTGGTACTGCAAGGGCTGCAAGAAGCCGAACCTTCCCGAGCCCGGCAAGTATTACCGACCGTGGAAGGAACCTCCACCTTTCAGCAAGTGTCAACATTGTAGCGGCACCGAGTTCGTGGGCGAGGATCGAACCTTCGACACATGGATGGACTCGAGCATATCGCCGCTCTTCGTCTCCAAATACACAAAGGACCAGGATTTCTTCGGGAAGACCTATCCCGCTGCATTGCGGCCGCAGGCCAAGGACATCGTCAGGACATGGCTGCATTATACGGTGCTGAGGTGCTACCAGCTCACCGGCAAGCCGCCGTTCGAGCACGCGTGGATAATGGGCTACGGCCTCGACGAGCGCGGCGAGCGCATGAGCAAGAGCAAGGGCAATGTCATCGACCCGTTCCCGGTGATAAACAGGTACGGCGGCGATACCTTCAGATTCTGGAGCGCGAGCGAGGTCAACCTGGGTTATGACTTTAGATGCTCCGAGCAGAAGATCGCGGGCGCGCAGAAGTTCCTGACCAAGCTCTGGAACGTAGCCAGGTTCATCTCCAACTTCCCGCTGAGCGACCTCACAAACTTGGGCGCCTCGGACAGGTGGATACTGGGCGAGCTCTCGCTGCTGGTCGAGAGCTGCAGGAAGGGGTATGAAGATTTCAACTTCTTCGTGCCGGCCACCGCTATCAGGGAGTTCACCTGGAATCTCTTTGCTGCGCACTACGTCGAGATGGTCAAGCCCAGAGCATATGGACTAGGCTTTGAGAGGCCTGAGCAGGAGGCGGCCTGGTATACACTGCACAAGTGTCTCTCCACGATCCTTGTACTGGCGGCGCCGGTGATCCCGTTCATAACCGACCACCTCTGGCGCGCGCTCTACTCCCCGCAGAGCATCCATCTGCAGAAGTTCCCCGAGGCATCATGGAGCACGGAGATGACCGGCTACACGAAGCAGATCGTTGACTTCAACTCGCTCGTCTGGAACAGGAAGAAGGAGCAGGGGCTTTCGCTCAAGGACAAGATCAGTATCAGCGTACCGGGCGAGCTCGAGGTCTTCAGGCGGGATCTTGTGGCGATGCACAACCTGACTGCCGAGTAGAGTTTTAAACCAGTTACAATTATCCAAGACGCATGAAGGCTGTAGTAATCCACGAACACGGCGGCGTTGACAAGCTCCTGTACGAAGATGTCAGCGAGCCGGTCCACTCGACGAACGAGGTCATGATCAGGGTCAGGGCATGCGGCGTGAACCACCTCGATATCTGGGTGAGGCAGGGGCTGCCCGGCAAGAAGATCGGCTTCCCGCACATCAGCGGCTGCGACATTGTTGGAGAAGTAGCAGCAAGCTCCAGCAAGCGCTTCGCGGTCGGCGACAAAGTAATGGTGTACCCGGGGCTGAGCTGCGGTCAATGTAATTACTGCAGGAACGGGCAGGAGAACCTCTGCAGCAAGTTTGCGATAATCGGCGGGTTCAGCGACGCCCAGGGCGGCTATGCCGAGTTCACAAAGGTACCGGAGCAGAACCTGGTGCCGCTGCCTGACTGGCTGAGCTTCGAGGAGGCAGCGGCTCTCAGCGTCTCCTACCTCACATCCTGGAACATGCTCAAGCGCGCCGGCGCGAAGGAAGGCATAAGCATACTCGTGTACGGCGCCGGCAGCGGGGTCGGGATGGCCACGATCCAGCTGGCAAAGGCTATGAACGCAAAGGTCATCACCACCGTAGGCGACGAACGCAAAGCCGGCCCGGCCAGGTCGCTGGGGCCGGACCTGGTGATAAACCGGAAGACGTCCGACATCGTTGCAGAGGTGATCAGGTTCACCAACAACGGCGTCGACGCAGTCATCGACCACGTCGGGGCGCAGACTTGGGATACAAGTTTGAAGTGCCTCAGGCTGGCCGGGAGGATGGTCGTCTGCGGAACTACCAGCGGGAACGTCGCCAGCGTCGACATCAGGTCGTTCTACAGCCGGCAGCTAGCAATATTCGGCGCCTACCTGGGGACAAGGGCCGAGCTCTTCGAGCTGCTCATGTTCATGGCGTCTAAGAAGATCAAGCCAGTCATAGATTCGGTCTTCAGGCTGGGCGATGCAGCCAAGGCGCAATCAAGGATGGAAAGGAGCGAGCACTTCGGGAAGATCGTGCTCCAGGTCTAGGCCCGGCTCACCAGCTGCACAAAGTAGCTGTGCAGCCTGGCGTCACCCGAGAGCTCGGGGTGGAACGACGTGCCGATTATGTTGCCCTGCTTCACGGCGACTACCTTATTGTTAAGCGTGGCGATCGCCTCTACGTTCTTTCCGGTCTCGGCCACCACCGGCGCGCGTATGAAGACGCCCCTGAAGCTACCGTCGTCCAGTGGCTTTATCCTGAGGTCGGCCTCGAAGGACTCGTTCTGCCTGCCGAAGGCATTTCGCTCAACTACTATGTCGAGCGCGCCGAGGAGCTGCTGCCTCGTCTCACCTACTACTTTATCATAGGCGCGCCTGGCCAGCAGGATCATCCCTGCGCACGTGCCCATCACCGGCATACCCCCGTCTATACGGTCCTTGATGACCTGCACCGCGCCGCTGAGCTTTGCAAGAGTGCCGATAACTGTGGACTCGCCGCCAGGTATTATCAAACCGTCAACCTTGGCTATCTCACCGGCATACTTGACAAGAGTCGCCTTGCCCTCCAGGCCAAGTTCCTTCAGAGCAAGTTCGGTCGCGGCAAGGTTTTCCTCGATGTCTCCCTGAACGGCCAGAACTCCTATGTTTGGTGGCTTCATGCGTTGCTTCCTCTTTCCTGCATCCTGAATTCCAGGTTGTTGATGTCCAGGCCCAGCATGGACTTTTTCTCGTCCACCATCTTCTGGGCCTCCATCACCTGCTTCGGATCGTCGTGGTAGGTCGTGGCTATCACAACGGCCCTTGCCCTTTCAGCGGGATCGTCGGCCTTGAATATGCCGGAGCCGACGAATATCCCGTCGCAGCCCAGGTTCATCAGGAACGCAGCGTCCGCGGGGGTTGCTATCCCGCCTGCCGCAAAGTTAACCACCGGCAACCTTCCTAGCCTTGCCGTCTCCTCGACATATGCGTAGGAGACCTTCAGCTCCCTGGCCATCTTTATGAGCTCCTGCCTGTCGCCCGAGTCGTATACGGACTTTATCCGCCTGATCTCGTTGTTGACCAGCCGTATGTGCTTCACGGCCTCGGCCACGTTGCCGGTCCCGGGCTCGCCCTTCGTCCGTATCATCGAGACGCCCTCCTCGATGCGCCTGAGCGCCTCTCCGAGGTTGCGCGCGCCGTTCACGAAGGGCGTTGTAAAGTCCCACTTCCAGATGTGGCGCTCCTCGTCGGCCGGTGTCAGGACTTCGGACTCGTCGATCATGTCGACGCAGCTGGTCTCCAGCACCCTTGCCTCGTACTCATGGCCTATCCTGCACTTTGCCATTATCGGTATCGTGATGTGGTCCTTGATCTCCTCGATGACCCTTATGCTGGCGGTTCTTGCAACGCCTCCGGCCTTCCTTACATCGTACGGCAATTTATCTAGAACCATGACCGCAACGGCCCCGGCGTCTTCCGCGATCTGCGCCTGCTCGACGCTGGTCACGTCCATCACCACGCCGTGCTTCTGCATGTGCGCGAAGCCGCGCTTCACCAGCGTGGTGCCCCTTGCAACTGGTACATTTTCCAGCTTCTCGAGCCTGACGCCTTTCGGCTGGAGTTCCGTTGAGACTAGAGAGATCACGATCTACGGTTGCATCTTGCCATATTAAAACTGTATGGATGGGCGGGAGCTTTTTCTGTCCGCCGAGCTCATGCGCGCCCTTTCATTGCTTCGAGGAGCAGCTCGCCTATCTTCAGCACCAGCGGCGGCACAAAATCTTTGGACGCGGCTTCATCAAACCACTGGACCCGCTTCGTCTGCGAGTCGACCGTCACCGTCAGCGTGTACCTTGTAAATTCTGTTGCGTCATCATTGAGTTCGAACTGCTCGACCGGGAGCTGCAGGAACCCGGTCTCCGTTATCAGCGCCTTTATCCGCTTCCAGTCCTCTAGGCCGACCCTGAACTTTGCCTGCTCTCTTTTCTCACCCTCCACGTCGAGGTTGTAGAGCGCGCTGCCGTCGCTGCCTATGGCTAGGATCTCGCGCTTCTCGGCGCCTATGTTCTCTGTGACTCCAAAACTCACGCGCCTCATATTCTCCATGATGAACTGGACGCTGACCTCGGAGGACGTGCTTATTGGAACCAAGGATGGCTGTTCGGCGCCGGGCGAGATCCTGGGGGCTGCTAGCACGATCGCGATTATTACCGGTACCGCCGCGACTATGATCAGGATCCTGTTGGAAAGTATCAATTCCTGCTGAGGATCGCTGCGCCCCGATATATCTTATTAGTGTGCTACCCCGTGCTCTTCTTTGTGTAGTTGAGCAGCCCGCCGGCAAGCAGGATCCTGCGCTGCCTCTCCGTTATGTCCATCTTAAGCTCGATCCTGGTGCCGTTGGCCGATGCAGCGATAATGTTCTTACCTCCGGCGAGCGCATCGGAGATGCCGTCTATCCTTACCGGGCTGCCCTGCTTCAGCTTCTCATAGTCAGGAGGGCTGGCGAACTCGAACGGGATTATGCCGAAGTTTATCAGGTTGGCCCTGTGGATCCTTGCGAAGGACTTGGCGAGCACGCCCTTCACGCCGAGGTACATCGGCGCCAGCGCGGCGTGCTCCCTGCTGGAGCCCTGGCCGTAGTTCTCGCCGCCCACAATGAAGCCGCCTTTCTTCTCCTTTGCACGCTTTGCAAAGTCCGGATCCAGCCAGTAGAATACATATTCACTTATCGCCGGTATGTTGCTCCTGAGCGGGAGGATCTTTGCGCCGGCGGGCATTATCGCGTCGGTGCTTATGTTGTCGCCTACTTTTATCAGGACCTCGCCCTGCAGCGCCGGCTCCATCGGGCCCCGCAGCGGCAGCGGCCTTATGTTCGGCCCTCTCACGACCTCGACTTTGCTGGGATCACTGGCTGGCGGAAGGATGCCCGAGTCGTCGATGATGAACCTGTCGGGCAGCGGTATATTGGGATACGTGCCCAGCTCACGGGGGTCGGTTATCTTGCCGGTTATCGCGCAGGCGACGCACACCTCCGGGCTGGTCAGGTACACCTTGTCGTTCTTGGTGCCGCTCCTGCCTGGCCAGTTCCTGTTGAAGGACCTGACGGAGACCCAGTCGGTTCCTGGCGCCGACCCCATCCCGATGCAACCCTGGCATCCTGATTCGAGCAGCCTAGCGCCGGCTGCAACTATGTTGTAGATCGCGCCGTCCCTAGAGACCATCTGCAGGACCTGCTTCGAGCCGGGGTTCACGGCCATCGTGACGCTCGGGTGTATTTTTCTATCTTTGAGGAGGTGCGCCACCGTCATCAATTCTGTATAACTAGAGTTGGTGCAGGAGCCTATCAGCACCTGCTGCACCTCCTCGCCCTGCACGTCCGCGACCTTCTTTATATTGTCTGGCGAGCTCGGGCAGGCGATCATGGGCTCAAGCTCTGATAGGTTGATCTCGATCGCCTGGTCATACTCTGCATCGGGGTCAGGCGCCATCGGCTTCCAATCCTGCTCCCGCTCCTGCAGCCTGAAGTACTGCCTAGTGACATCATCGGACGGGAAGACCGATGTTGTAGCACCGAGCTCGGCGCCCATGTTGCATATCGTCCCGCGCTGCGGTATAGAGAGCGTCTTGGCGCCGTCGCCATAATACTCGAATATCTTGTTCAGGCCGCCCTTCACAGTGAGGCGCCTGAGCATCTCGAGTATCACGTCCTTGGCGGTGACCCAGGGCCTGAGCCTGCCTGTTAACTTGACGCCGACTATCTTGGGCATCTTTGTGTAGAAGGGCCCGCTGCCCATCGCAACCGCGACGTCGAGGCCGCCCACGCCTATCGCGAGCATGCCGGCGCCGCCGGCTGTGGGCGTGTGGCTGTCCGACCCCAGCAGTATCTTTCCGGGGACGGCGAACCTCTCCAAGTTAACCTGATGGCATATGCCGTTGCCGGGCTTCGAGAAGTGTATGCCGTACCTGCTGGCAAAGGTTTCCAGGAACTTGTGGTCGTCTGGGTTCTCGAACCCGATCTGGAGTATGTTGTGATCCACATAGATGACAGCATGTTCAACCTTGACCCTCGGTATGCCCAGGGCCTCGAACTGCAGGCACGCCATCGTCCCGGTGGCGTCCTGCATCAGCACCCTGTCAACTTTGACGCCGATCTCCTCGCCCGGCTCCAGCTCGCCGTCAACAAGGTGCGCCTCGAGTATCCTGTAAGCAAGAGATTTGCCCATGTTGCTCACCGATTTTAGCCTAGCAACTCGTTTATATCTAATCTTTTTGGTGCGATCTTTGCATCGCATCTAGGGCATTTATCTGGCGGCATCTCGACCGGGACCAGCTCGCTGCCGTCAGACGGACATTTGTTGTCGAAGTGCCTGTTGTGCACATCTGCTGATAGGAAATTCTTCTCAACTTTGCAGGCAAAGAGCCTGTAGTAGGCAAAGTCCTCGTTGAGGTCGCTGTAGGTCTGGTCCAGATCCGTGGAGCCCAGGTTGAACGTCGCCTCGTATCCGCAGCTGTTGCATTTTACATGCCAGAGCTCCATGTGCGGAAATAAGGCCGCCGTGGTTAATAGACGTTGTCTTGGAGTTAGAGCTCGGCGAGCGTCTTCCCGATCTCTCCGAACCGTTCTGCGATCATCTTTTTGATCGCGTCAGGAATCTTGGCAGCGGATATAGATCCGCTCCTGCCGCCGTCCTTGTTCAGGACGTGAAGGTCAAAGTAGAGCGCAGCTCCCTCCTCGCCCTGCATCAGCCCGTTCTGGTCTATCAGGATCGGCTTTGTCCTGTAGACCTCGAAGACCATCTCCCTCAGCCTTGCGAGCAGCTTCGTCTTCTCCTCCATCGACCTGCGATACTCGGAATCACTCTGCTCGGCCTCGCTGATTTTGTGCTCCAGCTCGGCCAGCAATTTTTCATCGTCGTACACTGTGGCCAGCAGGTCCTGGGTGCTTAGGCCGTCCATGCCACGCTTCTTCAGCTCTGCCTCTAGGAGCCTGTCCTGCTTCTCCTTCATCTGAGGTTCGAGCGTGGTGATCCGCTCGTCGAGCTCGACGATCCGCTTCTTGATCTCGACCACCTCGTTGTCACACTTGTAGAAGAGGAGGGCGTGGTACTGCAGCGCAATGTAGCACGATAACTCGTACTTCTCGGCCGTGGTGCTGAGCTGCAGGTGTAACCGCCGCAGGTCATCGGTATCTGTCCTCTCTGCTGCCTGCGACGACCAACCCTCCAGGCGCCTGCGGACCTGTTCCAGGAATTCGGCTACCTCCTGCGGCTCGAACGTCTCCTGCTGGGTTATGCTCGCATCGTTGAGCATGGCGTTGACCGTCCGCCCCTTGACAAGCCCTGAGATGCGGTCGAGGTAGGGCCTGCTGGCGCTGGCATGGATCCTGTTGAGTGCGGCCGAGAACTCGTCGGTGAGGTTGCTGGGTATGCGCACGGCTACTGATATAATGACACAGTACAAAATTGTTTTCGTTCAAAACATTTATTATTGCCTAGCGGGGAGGGAGCGGAAGATGCTCAATCTCTTCAAGAAGAAGGAGAAGGCCGAGGAAAATCTCGTCTGCAAGATCTGCAGCATGGAGTTCAGGGACAGGGACCGCCTCGAGAGGCATAAGAAGATAGCCCACCCGAAGGGACGCTGAGGTCGCAGACTTTTTGACGCTGACGGCCGATTCTTGGAATACAAAAGTTATAAATGCAAATAGGATTATTCCAGAAACTGTCGCCAGAGGTTGGGGTCGTAGCCTAGCACGGCATGGCGACAGTGGGTGCAACCGCTAAGGGCTCCAGAAGCTAGTTGTATGTGGCTCAGCTGACGAAAGGATGATGTGTAGTCTGGAGCTGCAGTGACCCGTAGGTCGCCGGTTCAAATCCGGCCGGCCCCACCATTTTAAACTGTCAACATACGGCAGCGTTTCTTGGTTCAGAGTTTTAGCTTCCGGCATCTGTTAATGCAATTCCTCAAACCCCACCATTATTCACCAGCATAAATTCATAAGCACCCAAGAGTGAAATGCAAATCCTGCAGAGTATTTGAATACCCCCCTATACAGCTTGCACACGCGTGCGTTCTTTATACTTACAATAACTAACCTTAAGCAGATTCGCTGCCGAACTTGCAGTGCAAAATATCCGACGCGTCTATTATCTTGCCAACATACTTGCCGCTCTCATCCGCGATGATCCTGAACCTGCCCCTACCAACATGCAGGATCTTGGCCTTGACCTCTTCCCCGCCCAGCGAGAGCAGGCACCACGCATCAGCTTCCATACCCCATCTATTTCTTCAAAGCGAAATATAATTCTAGTCTTGAACAGTTAAAATGTGAAGACCTTGTAGTAAAATCCTGGTTTACACGAACCGCACGCTCAGGCTCTTACCTATGAGAACGGTCCCGCCAAGCTCCACCTTGAAGTGCAGCCACTCGCCCCTGTAGGCGGGGTCCTGCACGGTGAATGCAAAAGTGTCGGTGCCGAAGATGCGGCTGATCTTCTTCAGTCTATAATCAGGAACGTCGATGGGTATCTTGTTGGTGAATGTGTATGATTTCATATCCCATGTCTTGGTACGGACTTCGCCCGTCTTCGTATTGGTGACCTTCAGCGTCACGCCGAGTTCGTGGCCTCCTTTTTGCGCTTCTGTATTCAGTGCCAGCGGAAGCAGCAGCACCGTAATGGCAAACACCGCTATCAGTGTTTTCATAGATCTCTACTTTCCGTCATATCACTCGGCAACGACTTCGAAGTTAACCCTTGCTACATACTTGTCCTGCTTGCCCACCGCCTGGTACGTGCCCAGCGCCGCTGCCACCAGCGTGTATTCATGGGTCGCGGTGCCGGCCTCGTTGGCAGAGGTCATCTTCGCCTCGAGCGGCGGACCGGCCGGCCCGATAACGATTATCTGGACTACACTATTGGACCTGGCACCATTGAGCGTTATCTTCACAGTCTCGCCGGACTTGTAGCTGGGCTTGTCGGTCGAGATCACTAGAGTGCCAGCGCTCTCGCCACCCTCCACACTGCCTTCTCCACCAGCACCGGTGCCTGAGACCGCGATCGTGAATATGGCGCTGGTCTTGTGAGAGAGCTGCTTCGCCTCGACCTTGTAGGTGCCCTTCGCAAGGTCGTTGGGGAGGTTGCAGAAGTACTCCCACGTCAGCGTTGCATTGTCAACCGGCGGATTCGCGCCGCAGAGTATGTTCCCGCGCGGGTCAAAGACCTGAAGTGAGACGGCGCGTTCCATCACAGCGGTGCCCGTTATATGCATGGTGTCGCCCGGCAGGTATACCGATTTATCGAGCGCGATAGAAAGGATCAGCGGACCGGTGGGGCCTGTCGTTGTCCCCCCACTGATCGTGACAAGGACCTGAATCTGCGAGGATTTTCCGCCCGTGTCCTTGGCAACTATCAGGTGCGCCCCGCCCAGAATGTCCTTCGGGATTATGACCACGGCGTTAAACGCTCCCTCTGAGTTCACGGTCGCGGTGGTCAACTGCTGCTTGTTATTCAGATACAGCGTCACGCTGCTGGTCGGGGTGAATCCCTTTCCCGTAACGACGACCTGATTGCCACGCTCCACCCTCGCCTGGTCTATGTTTATCTCCGGTACGATCTCTTCCTTTATCGGCAGGGTGGGCTTCTTTTCCCTCACCTTTACCTTGAGTACCTCGCCGCTCTGGAGCTCGTTTCCTTCTTTGTCAAGCGCGCTCCACTCAAAGGCCGAGGCCGCAATGTCCGTGACCCTTATCAGGAATAGAGCGCTCCCTCCGGGCCCGATCGGCCTGCTGTCCGTGCTGAATGTCACAGTGCTGCCTGACTTATCATCAGCCCAGCCACCCCTGGCTATTGCAGTGACTGGTTTGCCCGTGATGAACGAGACTGTAAACTGATATATCGACTCCGTGCTCTTGCCGGAGTTCTTGACCAGTATCACGATGTTTGACTTGGCTCCTTTGACTAGCACCCTTGCCGAGAACGCGGCATCTGCGGTCAGGGAGCTGGCCACTATGCTGAGCACCAGTATTGCTGAGAGAGCCACCCCTAATACTGCCTGTCGGCGCACAAACGAGATCACCGATCGTCGTTTTTATGTTTTGTGGTTTTCATGATTAAGATACTGGACACTCCAATATTTTCCAGCTCCCTGTCCGGCTAATTGAGAGCAGGGTTGTTAATTCGAGTGAGGTTTTCGGATAAGCGCAAGCTAGTTTATTTTGTTCCGCTGCCATCCTGGTAGCATGCGGAAGCTGGTCAAACTCTCAGCCGTGGCTTTGGCCGTGTGGCTGGTCGCGTTTTACGGCCACGCCCTGGCCGTCATGCCGGCACAGGCGGGAAGCCGCCCCTCGGTTTTGCATTCCAGCCAGGATTCCGGCTACTGGTCAGCCGACCCGGCCCTCTCGCAGGATGACAGTGGATGGGACAGGAGGGTATGGAAGTGGCACGAGTTCCTGGGTTGCGGCTCGAGCATGATGATGGGCTCCGATCCCTACAACTATTCCCGCCGGTCCCCCGATGGCTCAGAGATGGGTCTACTCTCCCCGCCCGATCTTGACTGGGTCTACGTCAGCGGCCTGAGCACCGGCAGCGTGTGGGACGACCTGGCGCCGTCATACCAGCCGCCGCCCCTCGGCGTGGGCGGCCTAGGCTCGCTCGTGCTCTAGACCAGGATCGCTTGCTGGAAGGGCGCGCCGCTCTCGCCATCCAGGACCACGATCCGTCCGTCGGCCGTACCGGCGGCGATGGACCTTCCGGCGCTTTCCCACGCGAGCGCGGGGAACTGAAGGAGCCCGCCCCCCGCGGCGGCCGGGCCTTGGGGGGGGCTTGGGAATAGGTGCGGGTTTTGGGAATGGGTGTGAGG
>CAYJSN010000005.1:0-84712 GCA_964373125.1 uncultured Nitrosopumilales archaeon
TAATCACATGTCATTATTGAGGTTTATTCTTCAATGAAAGCGGGCTCGGTGGGATTTGAACCCACATGTGATTGAGAAAGCTGAAACTGGGTTATGCAAGAACGTATTTATTTAAAGTGAGTATCACCTTGACTGAGGGTAAAATGGCAGTCACAGATCAAAAAGAGTTTCATGTAACTATTGAAAAGGGCGAAGATGGATACTATGTTGCAACTGTAGTGGAGTTACCTGGATGCCATACACAAGCAAAGACAATGAGTGAATTGGATAATCGCATAAAAGAGGTTATTCAGCTTTACCTAGAAGCTGAAGGAAAGGATCTACGGATCCCTGAGTTTGTAGCTTTGAAGAAGGTCAGGATTTGAGTGGTCTACGAAAGCCGCTTCATCCAGCAAAACCCAAGGATGTCATCAAAGCCCTCTCAAAACTTGGATTTGCTGCAAGGCATACGAAAGGTTCCCATGTGTTTTTGAAACATGCTGATGGACGCACTACCACAGTTCCCATGCATCCAAGGGAAGAGATTGACAGAAGGTTATTGCGCAAGATAGCAGCCGACGTTGGTATGCGTCCTGAAGAATTCATGTATCTGGTGGATGAGAGTTAAGATCTTGGTCATTGCTATTTGGTCAAAAAATGACTAAATTATTCTGCAAAGTTCTTTCAGTGGTTGTGTGATTGTTAACAATTTAGTTTGTAAAGCGGGCTCGGTGGGAATTTTTCTATTGTCTTACTGCCATATTGATGCCCAAATATATAAGGAAACGGGTTTCCTTATATATTTCCGACAATATATTTGGTTGAGGCGACCTATAGGATGGCCACAAGCAGGTCAAAAGAACCATTATTTTCCAAGCTAAACCTCCGCATAGCAGCGATAATACTGTCGGCCATACTTTTGCAATCAGTTGCTGTTGGTTCAGTGCTGGCAACAAGCCCAGAACCGGTAATAAATCAGTACGGTACTGCAACGGGCTCGGCATATCCTAAGGTAGAACTGCAGTGGAAACCCGTCAAACCTGTTGCTGGTGAAGATGTCGCATTTTCTGTCTTGTTCCGGGCTGCTTCTGGTGAGGCAAAGTCACATGTAGACTTTACCTTCACGATATCTATGGAGGGAAAGGCTGTGTACACGGTATCAAGACACACGCACTCAGGCGCTGATACTGTAAACCAAAAACTTGAAGCTGGAACCTACGCCATTACCGTCACAATTACGGGCATAGACTTCAACAAGGTTGAACCACAATCCTCGGACTTTTCCATAAACGTTGAGAAACAGGTAGCGCAAGAGCAGCCCGGCGCCGCCACACTGGTAGAAGTGGTGCTGGCCATCAGCACGCTCAAGGAGTCATACGGTCCCAACGAGATAGTATCAACAAAGGTCAGTATACAGGGAGGGAAGCCCGGAGACGTGGCGGTAGCCAAGATCATCAGTCCTGATGGCAGGGTTGCATCGAGCGTTAAGATTGCGATAGCTGAGGAGAAGTTTGAGACAACGGTTTCTATTGGTTCTGTTCCATCTGGTGCTGCTGCAGGAACATGGAAGGTAACACTCGAGTATGCCGGCAAGGTTGCAAGTAACACTTTCAAAATAACTGAGGTTAAGCCAGAAGTTGCTACAAAGCCTGTAATTTCATTGCAGATCAAGGGCAATAGGGACACATTCACCTTTGGTAATTCAGTACCCCTGAAGGGTATCATAAAACAGGGCAGTGGTACTAGTGGTAATAAAATAATGATTGTTATTACAGGATCGGATGGGAAAGTATACCTAAGAAATGAAGTGGAGCCAGCACGCGATGGAAGTTTCGAAGTCAATTTTGATATCAAGAGCGGTTATCCAACCGGTACTTGGAATATTGAGGCTATTATAATAAACGAGCCTCAGATAAACAATAGAATATCATTCAAGGTTATTGAGCCAGAACCCAGTGCTACACCTGCCAAAACCGCTGCCGAAAAAGCGGATGTGGCGGCGATAAGATTGCTTGATAGTAATGGCCAAGAGGTTAGAACAATTAAGACAGGAGGAGAAGGACCAGAAGGAGGTCTTGTTGAGTATGTCTTAGCACTGGATGGCAAAGGGTTCAAACCGTCAACAGACTTGACCATTCTCGTGCTTGACCCTGACGAGGATGTTTATCTCCAGAATGAAGTGAAGACAGGAAGCGACGGTAGTTTCCGGAGTGGAATTATGCTTGCTGCTGCTCAAGCTAAACAAGGGACTTGGTCTATACAGGTAATAACTGGAGACAGCATAGAGGAACTGACCTTTGATGTTATAAGTTCAGCTGCAGGACAGGCAGAAGGGACGGCTGTAATAAAGAACCTGAAGAAGATGACCATGATCGTTGTAAAGAATAGTGGTACTGAAGATATATGGAAGATTTCAATAAAGGTAAATCAAGGTAGCATACAGTTCGTGAAAGCTATAAGCAAACAGTTCAAAGACTGGGAGAGGAAGAGGGTAGCGCAGGATAAAGTCTCTATTGTTGTAAATGACCCAACTCTGTCCAACAGAGAAAGTGGGTCAGGAGCAGGTCTTGTTATCAACGAGCCTGGGCTCAACAACAAAGCTGTTAATCCTGGAGAGTCGATTATTATCATAATGAAGTGGAAGGACAGGCCAGACCTTCCAAGAGACATGAAGGTAAAGTCTGGTGAAGATGGTAATTCACCGCTTGGGCTGGTTATTAATGAACCAGGACTGCCATCGGATAAGAAGCAGGACAAGTAGAAGTAACTTGAAAGAAAACGGAACTATGCGGTATGAGCTTATCCATTGTAAAATATGCATAAATTATGAGAGAGTTGATTCAGATAGTTAGCGGGCTCGGTGGGATTACAGCCCACAGCGGATTCAGATGCATGAAAAATTCACTGAAAATAAGGCAGAAGCCAGAGGCAGCTGCTGATCTCCTTTGTTTCTGGCTAGCTTGAATAACATTTTTAACGTTCTACAGCAAAACGCTAATGTTTGGAGGTAAAATATACTGCGCATTTAGAGCTTAGACTACGGACAAGAAAAATTCCTTACAAACTTCCACGAATTATTTACCGTCTTGCCGAAGAAAGATATTTTGACATTTCAACCATGCATAATATTGCGATTAAACATGTGAAATATGGTAAAAAGACAGTTTCCGTCATGATTGCCTATGATAAGAAAGGTCAAACGGTGGAGATAGCAAGCATTCATCCAATAAGCAAAGAACAAATAAAGGCAAGGGTAGAAGGTAAAAGGTGGATTGAAAGTGAGTAAGAAATTGCCCAAAGTGGTTTATGATAAGGAGAGCGATAGCCTGTACATGATAATAGGTAAGGGCAGACAGGAAGGCTATATTGAACTGGCTCCCAATGTTAATTTAGAAATAGGTTCTGAAGGAAAAGTAATCGGGTTGGAGATTTTGAAAGCTAGCAAGATACTAAAAAGTGCAAAGAAACCGTTGGAGCTACTACAAAAGTAACTGATTAACCTGAGCTTTTGAGATTTACTATGGCCTTGACTTTTCTTCAGAGTTAGAAATTCGTATGAACATTAGCTAATGTGCTAAAGTTGTTGCCAATAAAAATCGATTAGTGACAACAGTTGTAGCGGGCTCGGTGGGATTTGAACCCACGACTTGCAGCTTCGGAGGCTGCCGCGCTATCCATTCTGCGCGCATGCTGCTCTACGCCACGAGCCCCGCAATGATATCAATGCTACTCCATTTAAGGCAATACCAGTTACCTAGCTTCCATGTCGAATAGGCCCCTGAGCTCGATCTTTGCCGCCGCCGCGAACTCGTTTATCTTGGACTTTAGCATAGCCGAGTCCTTCGCGTTCTCGGTCAACAATACAGCAAGCACTATGTTCACGCCGTCGCTGCTCTTCGTCTCCCAAGCACTCATCCACTCTGAAGCAGGGAAGTTCGACGCCAGGTCCTCGTTTGCCTTCTTCGTCAGGAACATGCCCAGCTGGCTAAGCACGCCGCGCGCCTGTTTCTCGTCCATGGCTAGGCAGCAGCCGGGACTACATAAAACTCTTGCACTCTGCAAAATAAAATGAACCTTGGTTTAGCTCTTCCACTTGATCGAGCAGCCGATCGAGGGGTCGAAGTCCTTCTCGATCTTCTCGCCGCTGAGGAGCCTCCTGACATTGTTCTCCATCACAGCTACCGTGGGTATCGCCTCCGGATCCATCGCGTCGTTTATCCTGCCGTGGAATACCAACTTCATGGAGGAGTCGAAGAGGTACGGGTCCGGCGTGCATGTAGCGCCGTAGGCCCTCGCCACGTCCTGCGTCTCATCTAAGAGGTACGGGAAGTTGAGCTTTCGTTCCGCGGCGAACTTCTTCATATTTTCAAAACCCTCGCCCTCGTAGTCGGGGTCGTTGCTGTTGATGCCCACAACTTGGAGCCTGCCCCTGAACCTGTCCTGGAGCGTCTTGATGTCGTTGAGCCTCGCGTGCACGAAGGGGCAGTGGTTGCAGATGAAGACTACCAGCAGCGCATCGGCAGAGAAGTCCTTCAGTGAATATGTTTTCCCGTCGACGGCCTTCAGGCTAAAGTCGGGCGCCCTTGCTCCGGTCCTGAGCGCCTCCGCCGACAGTGTCTTGACCATGCCAACGGTTCAGCATGCATATTATTAAAACCTTGAGCCGCGGGTTCCGACTGGTACGAAACGATAAATCTTTTATCCGATGGATAGATGCCGATAACAGTATGAGCGCCAAGATCTACAACGCGAGCCCGGGTTTCGGGGACGCGATGACCAGGTCAGAGATCGACAGCTTCCTTGCGAAGAGCAAACTCAACCTGCAGCTCGGCACGGTGGACGAGAAGGACGAGCCGATGATCCATACTACCTGGTTCTACTGCATGAACGGCAAACTCTACGTGGAGACCAGCAAGGGCAGCAAAAAGGCCGCCAACATCAGACGGAAGAATGTTATCTACTTCTGCATAGACGACGAGACCGTGCCCTACAAGGGAGTGAGAGGCAAGGGCGACGCCAGGCTCATCGAGGATGTGAAGGAAACTATACCTATCGCCGAGAATATAATGATCAAGTACACCGGGAGCCTCGACAACCAGATCGCGATGCTGCTGATGGACGCCGTGAAGGCCGGCCTCTCGGTGATAATCGAGATAACGCCGAGGTACTTCTCGACCTGGGACTTTGGCAAGCGCCCCGCTGTTTAGACCGGTACAGACACAAGCTATAAAACGCGCTTTGGAGGATGATACTTCGTGGAGAAGCAGGTCGACTACCGGGTGTGCGCCTTTTGCAACGCGCCGATCGAGGAAGGCAGCATATGCCATGACTGCATGAAGAAGTACAAGATCAGGGTCTTCGACGCGCTTGAGGACGGCTGCGGCTGCGACACAAAGTAACTCTGACCCTGCTCAACAGCAAAACATTATAGTGCCCCGGACAGATGGTTGCCCATGCCGAGGGCAGCCAGGTTCCACAAGGTGGGGGAGCCGCTGAAGCTTGAAGACATACCGAAGCCAGAGATCGGGGGCAGCGACGTGCTGCTGAGGGTCAGGGCCGCGGGCATATGCCACAGCGACATCCATGTTATCGACGGCATCATTGCAGCGAACCCGCCGGTCACGCTGGGGCACGAGATCGCGGGCGAGGTCGAGGACCTCGGGGAAGATGTTCATGGTTTCAAAAAAGGCGACAAGGCCCTAGTTCACTTTCTGAGCCCGTGCGGCGACTGCCAACACTGCATCGAGGGCAGGACGATGCAGTGCGAGAACCTCTTCAGCAGGCCGGGCTACGGTTTCTCGGTGGACGGCGGCTACGCCGAGTACTGCAGGGTTGCTGCTGAGCGGTTGATCCCGCTGCCGGCAGACCTTCCGCTCGACTTTGCGGCAACACTCGGGTGTGCCGGCATAACTGCATATCACGCCGTGCGCAGCATCGGGGGAGCCGGGCTGGCTGAGAACATCGCAGTCTACGGCGCCGGCGGCGTCGGCATGTATGCGCTGCAGATAGCTAGGCTGGCAGGAGCGAGGGTGATCGCGATAGGCAGGCGGCAGGAGAAGCTCAAGATGGCCGAGAGCCTTGGAGCGGATTATGTCATCGATGCCGCGAAGGAGAACATACGGCAGGAGGTGAAGAAGGCCACGAATGGGAAGGGTGTTGACCTTGTGCTGGACTTTGTGGTCAGCGACGAGTCGGTCAAGAACTCGACCGGCTTTCTGGCCAGCGGGGGTAGGATTGTGCTGGTGGGCGTATCTAACAGGCCGCTCACCCTGAACCCGCAGGTCTTCGTGCTGAGGGAGTTCTCGCTGGCCGGGTCGCTCGTGGGCTCGAAGAGCGAGCTGGCAGACCTGGTCGAACTGGCTAGGAGCGGCAGGCTGCGCTCGATCGTGACCAAGAAGTTCACGCTCGACCAGATAAACCCGGCCCTCGACGAGCTCAGGAAGGGCGAGATCGCCGGCCGTGCCTTCATAGCCACGTAGAGCCTGCTTATAGTTCATAATCCCGGGCCGGGCCCGATGAAAAAATTTATACAACCTGTTCCTGTCCTATCCCAGCATGGATGGGCAGTTCGCTGCAGGGATCGCTCTCTCCTTCTTCGGCGCGCTACTGATAATGATGGGCGTTATGCTGCCGGCCTTTATGCACCTGCTCCTCCCCCTGGCGCTGGTCTTCATCGGGGCCGGCGTGGCGCTGAAGATAATCTCGGTCAAAAACTTGGGATAGTTCACAGTTCTGTCGTAATTTTTTACAATATTTGCAGCATCTCAGCTCGGCGACCTGATCTTTATATGCATGGCCGGCCCACTAAGGACGGGCTTGTCGACCGACGAAGATGAACTGGGCTACATCTGGATGAAGCTGAAGTTCACACGCAAGTATCTAAGGAACAACCCCGGCAAGACGATGGAGGAGGCCGAGAAGGAGTTCCTCACGTGGGTCGATGGCTTCGGTATCGCAAGCCGGATCGAGAAGAACAACCGCTTCATGCGGTCCTGAGTTTTCCTAGCGTACCGTCGGGTTTGACCTGACCCGGCCGGCATGGACGAAGAGCGCGGGCGCCAGCAGGAAGAGCATTATCGCGATCCCGGTCGCGTCTATCAGCGTTATGTATGCTACCGCAAATGCGAGCGAGGCCAGGCCCTGCAGTATGTACTTCCGCCAGGAAGGAATCTTTGCGTACCTGGCGGCGACCTCGATCAGGAATATCGCGGCCGCGGGGTAGAGTGCTAGAAACAGGTGGGTCCAGATGTCTATGCCCGTGTGCGCCACGCCCAGTCTTGGCTGCGGCGTGATATCTTCCTTACTCGATCAATAGTCGAAGGCGGTGAGCTCGATGGCCGCGCCCTGCTCTATCAGGGCCCTGGCGTTCTCGAAGGGCAAAACTGCTACGTCCTCCTGCTCGAAGGGCCCGTAGCGCGCGTTGTCCACTCCCTTCAGCGCCTGGATCGGCCGGACGAACCTGACCAAGATCTGTGTGGTCTTTGCCTTCTGGGCGACCGACTCCAGGACCTTGGTGCGGCCGTTCAGGATCGCGGAGAGCACCAGCTCCAGCCTGAGGCGGCGGTCCTTCTCTGCCTCCACGATGAAACGCTCCTCGTCGGTCAGGTTTGCATAAGCAATCGATGAAGCTGCGGCGACCTTGTCCATCCTCAGGTTGAGCAGCGTCCTTGTCATATCTCCCACAAGGTTGGCTAGCGAATCCCTGATCTTCTGCTCCAGGCCGTCGTAGCCGCGGCCCCTCAGGTTGCCCAGCATGCTGGCTATCGCACTGTATATGCCCGGCTCGACATGCTGGAGGGAGTCGTTCTCCAGCTCCCTTGCCAGCACGCCGTAAAGCGTCTTCAGGTCCAGCCACTCTGACATTATAGCCCTGATCAAGTTGTGAAAAGTTACTTAAAGACTGTTTCCCCTGCCGGCGAGCGTTATAATTAAATAGCAACTTATTGCGGATAGATGCATGCCTTACAAGCTTGTGGGGGGCAAGCTCGAGCAGGTCAGATACACAGTACCCGACGTTCTGAAGGCGATCAGGGAGAACAGCCTCAAGTACCTTGGCCTGCAGTTCACCAGCCTGGCCGGGCGGTTCCACCAAGTTACAGTCAATGCGGAGATGTTCGGGGAGTCCTCCTTCGAGGACGGAATCCCCAAGCTGGACGGCTCCTCCATCAAAGGCTTTACCGAGATACACGAATCTGACATGATACTGAAGCCTGACCCCGGTACGTTTGCGGTCCTGCCCTGGTTCGAGCGTGACAGGACTGGGCGCCTCATATGCGACGTCTACTGGGGCGGCAGCGGCGTCAGGCTCTCACGCGACCCCAGGGCGATTGCGCACAGGGCCGAGGCCTTCCTCAAGGAGGAGGGGTTCAACATAGCCTACTGGGGGCCGGAGGTCGAGTTCTTCGTCTTCAACAGGGTCGTGTGGGACACGATGAACCCGGCGCGCGGATCCAGCTACTCGATAGAATCAAGGGAGGCGCCCTGGAGCGGCGGCGCCTACCCGTTGAGGCTGAAGGAAGGGTATTTGCCGACCGATCCCTACGATACGCTCACTGAATATAGGAACGAGTGTGTCGATGTCCTGAACAGCCACTTTGGAGTAATTTGCGACGCCCACCACCATGAAGTTGCGACCGGCGGGCAGTGCGAGATCGACGTGCATTATGATACACTAACTAACATGGGCGATGGGGCGATGACCTACAAGTATGTCGTGAAGAACGTCGCCAAGAAGTACGGCATGGTTGCGACGATGATGCCGAAGCCGATCGCGATGGACAACGGCTCGGGCATGCACGTCAACGTCAGCTTATGGAACGACAAGAACGAGTTCTTCGACCCCAACGATAAACACTCTGAGCTCAGCCAAGTCGGCCGTTATTTTGGGGGCGGGATAATGGAGCACGCGCCGTCACTCTGCGCGATCGTCGCGCCTACCACAAACTCCTACCGGCGGCTGGTGCCGGGTTATGAAGCGCCTGTATATATGGCATGGAGCAGGCGGAACAGGTCGGCGATAATCAGGATCCCGACCTACTTCAGGGGCGAGAAGGCCGCGACGACCAAGCGGATCGAGTTCAGGGCCGCTGATCCCTCATGCAACCCGTACCTGTGCTTTGCGGCCGTGCTTACAGCCGGCTTGGACGGGATAAGGAAGAAGCGCGACCTCGGCGACTCTGTCGATGAGGACATCTACAAGATGACGCCCGAGAAGAGGCATGAGATGGGGATAAAGCAGCTGCCGACGAGCCTCAAGGAGGCTACGGAGCACCTTGAGAGCGATTCTGCGTACCTGAAGCCGGTCTTCCCCGGCGATGTGATCCAGTCGATAATCGAGATGGAGCGGAAGGAGTCGATGGAGGTGTCGCTGAGGCCGCACCCGCACGAGTTCCAGCTCTACTTTGATGTCTAGTTCTAAAATACGGTCTTACTTCTTGCCTTCCAGCTCGTTGATTGCCTGGTCTGCGAGCGTGTTTCTCTTAGGCGTGGTTACTATGAAGTAGTTCTTGTCGGCGCGCTCGACCGCGGGAACCCGGCGGTACTTTTGCGTCGATATGTCGAACTCCAAGAGACCCGGCTCGACCTTTGCCTTCGTGTATACCATCAGTATATGGTCGCCGCCCAAGGGCGATACTGGGACGAGTGCGAAGGTGTAGTTCTTGTAGCTGTTTATTGTGAGGACCTGCTTCATTAGCGGGGCGATGGTGACGAGGTAGACAAAGACCTCCTCCACCGTTGCAAATTCCTCGTAGTCGAACTTCATGAAATGAATTTGTCTGGCGGTGATATAAGGGTTACAATGAAGTTTCTGGATTGTTGTGAGCTTTGCATCATGCGGAGCTCGTACACATAGTGTGGTGAGAGTTGATGCCCCGCCACAAGGCAATGGCGGCGGGGCAGGGTAGATGCCAGTGCGTTCCGGACTGCAGTTAGGTTAACCTAATTAGGTAAGCCTAACGGTATTATTTAAAGATTATTGCGAGGGGCTCTGTTGAATCTTCGAGTGTTCACAAATGAGTGTTCATTCGTGGGTGGCAGGTATGTGTGATCGCTTAATTACTAAGATCGGGGCATCCCGTATGGGATGTCAGAGTTTTGGAATGATCCGAATTTCTGGTTAAATGTGGTGGTAGTTGTGATGGTTGGACTAGGCGGATTAATAGGGGTTATTCGTTGGCGTGCATATAGCAAGCCTCCAGCCCTCGACGCGTATTTTGTCATTAATCCGGTGTTCGGCAAAGAATCAGAAGCAACCACGAAGCTCATAGATGTGCCCGCAAGTGATATTATACTCTACTTTGCGATAGGGGTAAATGATAACAGAAGTTATGAAAAACCATATGTGACTGTAAAATTTCCACCGGTAATAACCATCTTTCATGATATAGATCATACCAAATATTACTATGGTAAACAGCCACGATTGACAAAACCGAACGAAGCTCTTATGCTTTTTAATGAATATACCTTAAGAAAGGGTCAGGTTGAATCGTTTGTGTTCCCGCTGATAATCAGAACGCAGGTACCTTACGACGCATATCCCGCTATTGTGGAATTGGGAGCGTCCAACGTAAATGCAAAAGCAACGTTGGTGGAATTGAAACTTCGTGTAGTCAAGGATGGTTATTCCCACGAGACTAGATATTTCGATTTCACTACATTCGATATTAGAGGGAAGTGATATTTTCCCTTGCTTTCTTTATCAACCCTAATCATTTATCCCGCCCTAGCCCATACCCAATGCCAGCCGCTTCAGCGGGTGTCAATCCATTAAGAGCCTCATGCGGTCTTACAAAGTTATAGAATATGTCCTGCATTCTGAGGATTGGTGTCTAATCGCTCTTAAGCCCTCGGAAATTCTGCTCCCTATCCCGCTTGGTTCCAGTATATTAGCAATATATGCAACAACTATCAATGATATAGTCGTGTACAGATGGAAATGCCCAGAATGTGGTAAGATGATAGTTAGTTACGATGGAAAGGTATTTGGCATACAAAGGGCTCGCCATATTCAAGAACATAAAAAATAAGATTCTGTTAAAAAATGAGTGAATATCAAATCGCCGCGATCTTTGTTCGAGAGTTTTTAACTCCAACCATCAGAACATACAATTCCTTGAACCCACACCTACAATTCCATCTCAATTCCCAAGTTCGTTGTTAGTGAACCATGAATCCTGTAGACTATTTGAATACCCCCCTAGACTCGTAGCACACGCGCGCATTCACAAGTTACAATATCTCATGTAGCATCGGCCCTGATCGCGGTTCCCTTGACCTTCTTCATTACATCCTCGTTGCCCTCGTGGAACTCAAGGGCCTCCTCCACTAGGAAATCAAGCACTTCCTTGGGAACCTTCTTCTCGTCCAGGACCATCCTACTGCTCCTCGCACCGCACCATTATTAAAAATTGCTGATTTCGTTACCTTAGATTTTTAAAACGCATCAAACCCGCATAGCGTGTGGGTAGGGTCTACATCGTCGGGGTCGGGCCGGGCGCTCCAGAATACATCACCGAGAAGGCCAAGCAAATCATCGCCGCATCAGACATAATCGTAGGGTACAAGCATACTCTGGATACTGCCAGGAACCTGTTAAACGGCAAGGACGTCAGGCAGATAACGCTCAAGACCCAAGAAGAAGTGTACGCCGACGTTGCCAAGGCGCTGAAGGCTCAAAACAAGACATGCTCCGTCATGTTCACCGGCGACCCCGATTTTTCAGAGTCCGAGATCGTAGATAGATTAAGAGAGATATTCGGCGACGAGAACGTGGAGATCATTCCGGGCGTCTCCTCAATACAAGTAGCAGCCTCAAAATCAAAGATACCGATCGACAAGAGCGTGCTGATAACCTTCCACATAACCGGCAGCGTAGAGAAGGAAAAAGCCCTCTTACTGGAGGCGCTCAGGCACAACAAAAATGTAATAATGTTACCCAGACCTTGGGATCTGATGCCCGTAGAAGTGGCCGAGTTCCTCAGGAATGAGAAGATCCCGCTCGAGAGGTTCAGGGCCGAGATATACGAGTACCTCACTCTCAGCAATGAGAAGGTAACGAGGTGCAAGCTCAGCGAGGTGCCCAGGAAGGAGTACAGCGACCTCTGCGTGATGGTCATCCACGCCTAGGTTCTGAGCGCCTCTAAAGCTTTGGAAACACGCCTTCCCTTCGGTGTCAGTGTATTCATGACCTTGCCCCTGATCCTTTCGCGCCTGATGTAGCCCAGTCCTTCTAAATGCTTCAGGTGCCTGCTCACCGAGCCGTAGTCGTCCAGCTCTGCCCTGAGCGGCCTGACGTGCATCGCTCCCATGCCCAGCAGCAGGAGGATCCTGAGCTCCGCGCCGTTGAACCTTGGAATCGAGTCTGGCAACTGTCCCTAAAAAGGGACACTTTGCGATATAAACTTGTTCGTGATAGTTGCCGCTATCAACTGTCCCTAATTAGGGACAGTTTAAAGTCGTTGATTCACCACGCAAAGTATGTGTTACAAACTGTCCCTTTTTAGGGACACTGAGCTACCGCCCCAACATTGCCAGGGCCCTTACAGGCGAGCCGCTCGCGCCCATTATCTTCAGTGGCAACACTACCAGCCTGAACCTCCCAGCCCTGATCTTGGCCAGGTTGCAGAGGTTCTCCACGATCAGCACCCCTTTGGGCAGCAGTGTGCGGTGCACGATAAACCCGCTATCCGAAGGATGGTCAACATTGGCTGTATCGACTCCCGCCATCGAGGCTCCTCTAGATATGAGATACCTGGCAACATCCTCCGAGAGCCCGGGGTTGTGAGTGAGATAATCGCGCCTCGCCCGGTGCCTCTCCCACCCCGTAGCGATCACGACCGCGTCTCCCCTGCCGATCCTGTTCTTCTTCTCGGCCCGCTCGATATCGTCCCTAGTCACATAAGTTCTGGCCGCCTTGCTTATACGCAATAAGACGGCGTCCCGCACAAACCTATCCGCGGGGAGCTCGTCGATCTTCTTCCCGTCAGGATCGAAGTGATACGGAGCATCCATATGCGTCCCGGTGTGCGTGCTCATGAAGATCAGCTCCGACTCGTACCCCTGCAGGTCGGACCTGGCCCAAGGTATTGTTAATGGTTTAACGCGCTTCTCGAAGGTGTGCATGTCGCTCCGTATCGTCTGCGTAAGATCGATGATCCGCACAGCAGAACTCTTGCACCGCGGGCTTATCAAGTTTAAAGCGTCGAAGAGGTTAAATACCGATTAAAATCTCCTAATGCCATGCCAACCGCCTACGTGCTTGTGAACTGCGACCTCGGCTCCGAGGAGGAGATAATCAAGGAGGTAAAGAAGTTGCCAGATGTCAAGGAGGTGCACGGCGTCTATGGCGTCTA
This sequence comes from uncultured Nitrosopumilales archaeon, assembly GCA_964373125.1. Classification (GTDB taxonomy): domain Archaea; phylum Thermoproteota; class Nitrososphaeria; order Nitrososphaerales; family UBA213; genus CAYJSN01. The sequence goes on from CAYJSN010000005.1 coordinate 13,335, forward strand.
CGATATCGTTGCCAAGATATCTTCGGACTCGATGGACCGGCTCAGGGAGACGATAACTTGGAAGATCAGGCGGATAGACAAGGTCAGGTCGACGCTGACCATGATCGTGATCGAGGGCCAGAGCACGCCCAAGTCACTGTAACTTCCTGATCACCTCAACGGCCTTCTGTATCTCGTGTTCGTGGTTGAAGAAGTGGGGCGACGCCCTCGCGATCCGCTTCTTCGAGATATCCCGCTTGGCGAAGATTATGCTGTGCTCCTCCAGCCTGGCCACGACCATGCCAGGGTCGAGGCTGCCGATATTGAAGGATACTATGCTGGTCCGCTCTTCCTCCTTCTCGGGGCCGTAGAGCGCAGCATTGCCCAGCCTGGAGAGCTCCTCCCTCAGCATCCCGGCTAAGCGCATGTTCCTCGTCCTTATGCCGTCTATGCCCAGCCTAGTTACGTAGCGGATCGAGGCCGACAGGCCTGCTATGCCCGCCCAGTTCCTGAAGCCGGCCTGCATCCTCTGCGGCATCTCCCTGTACGATATCGAACCATCTGGTAGCACGTGCGCCGACTCGCCGCCGCTCTGGAGCGGCTCCAGCTCCTCCGCTGCCTTTTTGCTGCAGTAAAACACGCCGGTGCCCTGGGGCCCGCAGAGCCACTTCGACCCGGTGAACGCTGCAAAGTCGCAGCCGATCTTCTTCACATCGACCGGCATGCAGCCGACCGTCTGCGCCGCGTCCAAGAAGAAGAGCACGCCGTTCTTCCTAGCTATCCTGGCGGCGCGCTCGACCGGCAGGATCAGGCCGGTGTTGAAGAGCGCATGGCTCACCGCTATTAACTTGGTCTTGGGGTCGATCTTCGCCTCCAGCTCACCCAAGTCGAAGCCGCCGTTTTCGTCGATCGTTAGCTTCTTCAGCTTCGTGCCCCGCTCCCGCATCCCCAGCCAGGGCACATAGTTGGCGGGGTGCTCGTGCTCACCGTCCCTGATGATGACGTTCTCGCCCCTCCTCATAGCCAGGCCCCTGGAGACACAGTTTATGCCCTCGGTCGTGCTCTGGGTGAATACTATCTCATCTTCCCTGCAGTTGATCAGTCTAGCAATATCCTTCCGGGCGTCGGCCACCCTCTCCTCTATACTCTCAAGCATCGCCCGCGAGTCCGGACCCTTCTGGGAGCACTCGACCAGAAAGTCGGTCACGGCCTTGATGCTGTAGATCGGCATCGGGGCATTGGACGCATTGTTCATGTAGGCCACGTGCCCCGTTGCGGGAAAATCCTTCCTGACTACCTCCGGGTCAGCGATATCCATTATTATATCAACGAAGCTACAACCACTGTGCAATTTAAGAGTAAGGACGAGCTCAGGAAGGCTCTGCTCCACTCTGGCACGCTGGAGATCGAGCCGCCGGCGCTGACGCTGATCCTGGATAGCCCGGGAATAAACTCCCTGCTCTACAACGACGCGTTCGCGAAGATCTGTTTCACCTGCGGCGTCGTGTCGGAGGCCCTGAAGCACGGCAGGGTCGTCTACCTCGACCTAGACACGGTCTTCACCTCCTATGTGAGGAACAAGATCTACCAGCTTGAAGCGGGTTCGGGGATGCTGGACATCTTCGTACCCGGCGCCGCAGAGTTCGAGTCGGTGCTCCCCGACGTCTGCTCCAAGCTCGATTCAGATGTGCTTGTCGTCGTGGACTCGCTCAACAGCTTCTACCACCTCTACGACGGTATCAGGACCGGGCCGCTGAACCGGCTGCTGGCCGCATACATGTCCTTGCTCCTCAGCCAATCTAGAAGAACCGGCTCCAAGCTGCTGGTCACGAGCATGATGCGCCACAAGAAGGAGCGCGAGTGGATCCTGGCCCCCTCCAGCAGGAGGCTGCTCGAGTCCAAGAGCAGTGTTGTCCTGAGTGCCGAGATTGTAGCGGGAAACCTCCTGATAGGCATCGTCAAGCACAGGCCTTTCAGGCTCGACTCGAGGAACCTGATAATACCGGGGAGCGAGCTGCCTATCCGAGCTTGAAGCCCAGCAGCAGGTACATCGCTAGGAGCGATATCGCGATCACCGAGAAGCCAGTTATGAAGTATGTCTTCTGTTGCCTCTCCATCTGGGGCTTTGCCGACCTGTGCACGAAGTAAACGCCCCCGAGTCCGAGGAAGAAGACCAGCATGGTGATGACGGACTCGGAGATTGTCTGCACATCTCTCTGGGGTATCAGCAGCACCTGGGTGGGAGCCGTGCCGCTCTCTATGATCGCGCGTATTATGCCCGACGCATAGCTCAGCATGAAGATCAGGTAGGCGATGCTAGTTATCGAGACCACCCTGCTTACGGTGACCATAAGGCGCTAATTTTTAATGTGGCACACTAAATAAGCTTTACATGAAGTGCAGGGCCTGCAGCAGGGAAACGGATAAAGCTCTGCGCTCCAGTTCTGAGGACGGACAAGAATTCTGCGCCTACCATGCAAAGGCATACGAAAAGCTGAAGCAGGGCTACGACGAGTGGAGCAGGGCCTACGGAGCCATTTCGTGGGAAGACTACCTCAGGAGGCTGCTCGAGCGGAAGGAGCCGGGCTCTTGGGTGAAGGAACTGGCGGCACTTGAGCTCGGAACCGAAAGTAAGGACGACCGGTGCTAGCAGATATTTTAAATTGAGGATTCTGCAGAGGTGAGACATGAGCGACAACGCCCACAAGTCCTACGACGAGGTCTTCAGGCTTCTGAAGGAGCACCACGCGTGGTTCAAGCGCTCCATCCCGCTTATAGCGAGTGAGAACGTTCCCAGCCCGGCCGTGAGGGAGGCCATTGTATCTGATTTTGCGAACAGGTACGCCGAGGGCTGGCCCGGCGAGCGCGTCTACGCGGGGTGCACCTACATCGACCAGGTCGAGCTGATCTGCATCGACCTCGCAAAGAAGGTCTTCGGCGCCGAGTTCGCCGATGTCAGGCCGACCTCCGGTGTTGTTGCAAACCTTTCTGTTTACGCGGCGTTTGCGCAGCCCAACGACACGATGCTTGCCCTTGCGATCCCGAGCGGCGGGCACATATCGCACGGCAAGAAGGAGAACAGCGGGACGGCCGGGCTCGTCAGGGGACTGAACATAGAGACCTTCGCCTTCAACAAGGACGAGATGAACATCGAGGTCGACGAGACCAAGAAGAAGGTCGAGGCCTTGAAGCGGGAGGGCAAGAAGCCTGTCATCGCGATGTTCGGCGGCAGCCTCTTCCTCTTCCCCCACCCGGTGAAGGAGCTTGCCAGTTATTTGCACGAGAATGGTATCTTCGTATGCTACGACGCTGCCCACGTTGCCGGGCTAATCGCTGGTAAGCAGTTCCAAGACCCGCTCGGGGAGGGTGCCGATGCTATGACGATGAGCACCCACAAGACGCTCTTCGGCCCGCAGGGCGGTATGATCCTTGCCTTCGAGAGGCATGCCGAGCCGATAAAGAAGGCCGTCTTTCCGGGGAACACCAGCAGCCACCATCTTCATAATGTGGCAGGCAAGGCGGTCGCGCTGGCCGAGATGCTGGAGTTCGGGCAGGAATATGCCCTGCAGGTGATAAGGAACGCAAGGGCCTTGGCGGAGGCGCTCCACGGTGCCGGCTTCGACATCCTCGGGGCGAAGAACGGTTTCACAAAATCGCACCAGATAGCCGTCGATGTGAGCAGGTACGGCAACGGGGGCACTGTTGAGCGTGACCTCGAGAAGGCTGGCGTTATCTGCAACCGGCAGCTCCTGCCCGGCGACATCAAGGCGGGCAGGCACTACATGCACCCGGGCGGCATCAGGCTGGGGACATCGGAGGTTACTAGGCTTGGGATGAGGGAGAACGAGATGAGGGAGATCGGGCTCTTCATCAAGCGGGTCGTGATTGACAGAGAGGACTCACATAAGGTCAGCAACGACGTGGCCGACTTTAGGAGCGGGTTCCAGAAGGTGCACTATGCCTTTGACGACAGCTTGGGGGCCCACGACTACGTCCAGCTGCTCAAAAAGTAGAACGCCGGTTACTCGGCGTAGTGCTCGAGCTTGACTTCCTGCTTCAGGTAGCGCTTGATGCCGTCCTTGTACTTGTCGAGGCAGACGATCATCAGGTTGAGCAGACATTCATCACATATCGGCTTGTTGCGATAGGATACGCCCTTGCCATTCTCAAACTTGAACGGCAGGCCGCAGATCGAGCAGCGCATTCTACGCTCTCACGGTCATGGTGGTTAATAAGATTTAGGAATCTCACGGAGCTGCCGGTGATTTGTAGTTTACCGCGCAATTTGTAAGATTCCTGATCACCGTTTACACCCAAGGCTGCAACCGTCGGCACAAACGTTTTCAGGATCTGGTTTTTGGCCGGCGCCTTGCCGACCTTATGCTCTTAACTATCGTCCTCAGCAGCCGGTCGGAGCCCTTCTCGAAGGCTGTGCCCACAACTATAATATCGGCGCCGGCGCTGGCGATCGCCTTTGCCGACCTGGCGTCCCTTATGCCGCCGCCGACTATCAGCAGCCCGCCGAAGTTCTGCCTCACGGCCGAGACCATCCCGGGCCCCACACTCCTCGGGGCGCCGGAACCCGCCTCAAGATAGAGCGCCCGCATCCCCATATACTGGGCCGCAAGGGCGTGCATTACCGCGAGGCCCGGCTTCTCGAAGGGGATCCCCCTCGCCCTCCCGATGAACCAGGCGGTGGTTCCCTCCCCGATTATCAGGTAGCCCATCGGAATTGCTTCTATGCCATGCTTCTTCACTGCCAGTGCCCCCAGGGCCTGGGCCTGCGTTATGAAGTATGGGTCCTCGGAGTTGAGGAGCGAGCTGAAGAGCAGGGCGTCGGCGTTTGGCGATATACCGGTAACATTTCCCGGGAATAGTATGACCGGGATCTTCACCGCGGTCTTGATGGCGGATACGGCTTTGTCGAGCTCGATCTGGTCGATGGCCGACGAGCCGCCGACTAGTATGGCATCGGCGCCGGCGTCCTCCGCGCTCCTGGCCTTTCCCGCGGCTGCCTTGCCCGAGAGTGACTCGGAGTCGATGAGTGCGAAGCAGAGCGGCCTCTGCCTTGCCTGGCTGGCTATCTTCCTCTCGACCGGGCCCATTGCAACCACTTGATTGGTGCGCGTTATTATCTTTATTACAGGCCGGAGCTATACAGATTTGGTAGACAAAATGGGTGCCCCCAGTGTACAAAATAATGATATTCTTAGGTTCTTGCTTGAAAGATCTTTATTCACTCCCAGACAATTTGAAATGATTTCCAAAAGGCTGGCGGGGGAGCGTTCCCCGCAGGGAAGAAGCCGGGGAGCCTACTACAGGCTCCTTAAGCAGAGCAGGGATAAGATGGAAGCAATACTGTACAGCGTCCTGCTGCTGGAGGGCATCGGGTTCATCGACGAACCAAAGCGGGAGGCGCTCCAGCGCCTATCCAGGCAGGTGCTTGTGATGCGATCCGGTGACATTGATGAAGGCACGGCCCGTGATGTGACGCGCATACTGGACGAAGTGATGCGGAGAATCAGCCGGATCTGAGGCCGGGCGAGGCTACACTCGCACATTCGGCAGCGTGGAAGCAGGAAGAGCAAGTTATCAAAGATGTTTAGCCAACCCGGTGATATATCACAGCTCTGATGTGACCACGGATGCTGTGATGCTGGACCTCGAGACGGTTCTGCTCGCGACCATGGCCTACACGGCCGGCCTGTTGGCCTTCACCCTATTGAGCAGGGCCAAGAAGCCCGACGGGAGAGGCGCGACCGGCGAGCAGGCCAAGCGGCTGCAGGAGTATGAGGGCATGCTGGTGGATATGATGATACGCCTCGACACGCTCGAGATGCGGGGACAGCCACAGGCAGGAACGATGTCACAACCGCCCGCAACATCACAGCCAGCCCGTGATGTCGGTCACAGCCACCCCGCAGGCCAGGCGATCCCGCCCGATGCGAACAGCATGATAGAATACGTCCTGAAGCTCTTGCTGGACGGCCCCAAGACATCGAGGCAGATCGAGGCCGTGATCGGCAGATCCAGGGAGCACACTGCAAGGCTGATGAAGAAGCTCTTCGGGATGGGCTATGTCGCCAGAGATACGGTCACCAAGCCGTATGCTTACTCGATTACGGAAACAGGGAGATCGGCGGTCCAAGGTATAAAGGTCAGTGCCTGAGCGGGATCTTTCTGTAGAGCCACTCCCTGTTGCCCTTATTCCTTTCGAGCGCGCCGCGCCCGGCGAACCTTGCCAAGTAGGTGGAGACCACGCTCAGCTTTATCGGCTCGGCGTAGCTGTCCTCGTAGGCCTCCAGAAGCTCTGATGAGGTGAACTCGCCCAGCTGGAAGCTGTTCTCGACCAAGTTCCAGATCCTGGAGCCCACCGAGTCGGGCACCTCCCTGTCACCGACCTTCTCCATGTCCAGCAACTGCATGAGGTCGAAGAGCTTGTTGACTTTATCTCTAGTGACACGACCCTCTAGGGAGATCGAGTATTTTCCGCCCTCGCCATCGTCCATCTGTATCCTAATCTTCCTACGGCCCAACTTGGAACACGATCACCGGTGGGTTAACAAATAAACTTATGCTGGTAATTTTGTTAACCTGTTAACCAGCTCTCGTTAACACGCGTGAAATTGGGGGTTGGGGGTTAACATCTTAACATCCAGTGGAAGTAGTGGTGTGGCTTTCCGGCTGAAACGGTTCCAGTGGAAATTGTGGTGTCCGTTTCCGGGCTGGTTAACAGCCTTAACAGCCAATTAACACTCCAGTGGAAGGAACGGTGTGGTTTTCTTGCTATTTCGGGTCCGTCTTAACATCATGTTAACAACACGTGGAATCCTAAATGACACTGACAGGGAGACAGACACCATCTGATCATCTGGAATGGATAAAGAGCAATGATAACAATGGATGAATGAATATAATTTGTTTTGACACCGATGATCTGATAAATTGATTTGGCCCGTTAAAACTAACTAGAGTAACATTAAACTATTCTAGATGATGATCAATCTTATTAGCTTCGATAAGAAACTATGGTGTGCGGGTGTCATGATTGAGCTCGGACAGGATAATAGACGAAGTTTTCAACAAGGCCGCTGCCGGCAAGCCGCTCATTAAGAACAGGAGCGTCCTGAGGGCCGACTACGTTCCCGATAGATTGCTCTTCAGGGATCAAGAGATCAAGGCCTTGGCAGAGGCGCTTACTCCATTATTGAAGGGTGCTAGGGCCTCGAACCTCTTCCTGTACGGGCAGACCGGCACCGGTAAGACCGTTGTTGCGAAACACGTGCTGAAGCGGCTCCAAGAGAGGGGCACCGGCTCCAAGACGAAGATCGCGCTGGCCTACTCGAACACCAAGACGGCCGAAAGAGAATATACCGTGCTGGTGGAGCTCGGGGGCGCGATCGGGCTCAGGTTTCCCTTCACCGGCCTAGCTTCGAGCGAGGTCTTCTCCAGGATAGTGGCCCACATCGAGGCGCAGGCCATAAACACGGTCTTCGTGCTGGACGAGATCGACTTTCTGGTGAAGAAGCATGGGGACGAGACACTCTACCAGATGACTAGGGCAAATGAGAGGCTGAAGAAGGGGTCGCTCGGCCTCATCGGGATATCAAACGACCTCAACTTCAAGGACCTCTTGGACCCGAGGGTGCTGAGCAGCCTGAGCGAGGAGGAGATAGTCTTCCATCCCTACACGGTGCAGGAGCTCAGGGAGATCCTCAGGGAGAGGCTGCGCGAGGGCTTCCACAAGGGGTGCGTGAGCGACGCGGTGGTAAACCTCTGCGCGGCCGTCGCTGGACAAGAGCACGGCGATGCCAGGCGGGCCGTTGACCTGCTGCGGGTCGCGGGCGAGGTTGCGGAACGCGAGGGCGCAAATATTGTGGGGGAGAAGCACGTGCGGGTGGCCGAAAAGAAGATCGAGCAGGACAAGGTGAGCGAGACCCTCCGCAGCCTGCCGGTTCATCAAAAACTCGTCATACTCGGCGTGATGGGCTCGCAGAAGGGTTCGAGTGGCGACGTCTTCGAGAGCTACCTTGCCCTAAGCAGGAAGCTCGGGCTCGAGCCGGTGACCCAGCGCAGGATCGGGATGATAATAAACGAGCTCAACATGCAGGGGCTCGTCTCTGCGCCGGTGGTGAGCCAGGGCCGGTACGGCAGGACGAAGAAGACCACACTCGCGGTGCAGCCGTCGATCGTCAAGCAGGTCTTCGGGGTCGACCCTGTTATCGCGCCGCTGCTCTGAGGGCAGGAACAAAGGCAGAAATACGCTTTGCGCGCTGATCCATCCGTGGACACTCTGCGGTACATATGGTCGATGGACAGGAAGAGACGGATCGCTCTGGTTGCCGCTGCGGCGGTAGCGTTTGCGGTCGCGTATGCGGTCGGTGCGGAGAGCCGGCTCAGCCAAGAGGAGGCGCATGGTATCATGGACGAGTTTGCGGAGGAGGTGAAGGGCATAGACGCGCCAGGCATCTTTCTCAACAACTTCAGGATCGCCGCAACGATGTTCATACCGGCGGTCGGGGTGCTGGTGGGGCTGGCCTCGGCCTACTCGACTGGGGTGGTCTTCAGCGCTATGGCCGAGACGATACCACAGGTGAGGGAGGTCTCGCCCCTCATGGTGCTGGCGACGCCCTTCGGCATAATGGAGGTCGTCTCCTACGGGATAGCCATGTCCCAGAGCGCGATCTTGGTGGCGGCGATAATGCGCAGGAACCTCAGGTTGATGGTGGTGCCGACGATGGTCCAGATCGGGATCGTGTGCGCCCTGCTCTTCTCGGGGGCATTCATCGAGTTTTACATGATAGACGCGCTGCCCAATGGCCCCGACTTGGTCGAGCCGGGCAGTTTCACGTAGGCGGAACTGTCCCCAAAAAGGGACAGTTTGAGCACCACATTTGCGTGCAGACTCTGGCCAGCAAAACTGTCCCTAATTAGGACAGTTGCCCGGCTCGGTTACGCGACGAACTGGAACCGCTGCTCGCGGGCCGACTTGCTCAGCTTGCCGATTATCGGAATGGGATAACCACAGGCATTGCAGCAGTTGTGTTCGTCCAGGTCCCACCGGCTGATGTTGTAGCCGTACCTGCCGACAACGATGTTATTGCATTCAGGGCAGTAGGTATGCTCCCACCTGTGCCCGGGGCAGTTCCCCAAGTAAACATATTTCAGGCCCGCCTCCTTTGCCACCTTGTAGTGCTTCTCCAGCGTCTCGACCGGCGTGGGCGGGAAGTCCATCATCTTGTAGTCCGGGTGGAACCGGAGGAAGTGAACCGGGGTGTCAGGGCCCAGTTCATCGTACACGAACCTTGAAAGCTTCCTTGCCGCCTCGAGATCGTCCCCCACCCGCGGCACGATGAGGTCGGTTATCTCGATGTGAATCTTCGTCCTATCCCGCATCTCCCTCAGCGTATCGAATATGGGCTGCGGGTCCGGCACCCCGATGTACCTGCGGGTGAACTTCGGCTCCGCGCTGCCCTTAAAGTCAACCGTTATGCAGTCCAAGAATTCATCCATCATGCTCACGGTCTCGGGCGTATCATACCCATTGGAGACGAAGATGTTGAAGATCCCGTTCTTCCTGGCAAGCACGCCGCAGTCGCGGGCGAACTCGATGAAGATCGAGGGCTGGTTGTAGGTGTAGGCGATGCCCTCGCAGCCGTACTCCATCGTCTTATTAACAACATCCTCCGGCGTCATATCTAGCCCTTCGATCTTGCGCCTCTGGCTGATGTCGTAGTTCTGGCAGTACTGGCAGAGCCAGTTGCAACCCGTGGTAGCGATGGAGAAGATCTTACTGCCGGGCCTGTAGTGTATGACCGGCTTCTTCTCGATGGGATCGATGTGTCCAGCTATGACCTTGCCGTAAACGAAGAGGTAGAGCTTGCCGTTGATATTTCCGCGTATGCCGCAGAGCCCGATCTTGCCCTCCGGTATGGAGCAGTACCTGGCGCAGGCGGTGCACGTGACCCTGTTGCCCTCCTTGTGATAAAGGATGGCTTCCTTTCCGATAACTTCCTGCATTGAGAGTACTTGCCCGATTTTGGATATAAGTCTTCGTCGTTGTCCCGGTTAACGATCCAAGCAATAATGTGAAGCCATTTTATACCGCACCACACAACCTAGACCGTGCGCGTCGCAGTCGGCTCGTCAAACACGATCAAACTCGCGGCAGCGAGGGAAGCCTTCAACCACTTTTACAAGGATGTCGTTGTGATCGGCGTCGGCATAGACGACCTCCAGGCCCAGCCGATCACGCTACACGGCACAGTGAGCGGCGCCCTCGCTAGGGCCAAGAAGGCACTGGAGAAGACCGCCGATGTCGACCTCGGGGTCGGGATCGAGGCAGGGCTGATGGAAGTACCAGAGGTCAACAGGTACCTGAACGTCCAGTTCGCGGCGGTGCTCGACCGCGCCGGCAGGGTCACGGTCGGCTCAGGCCCGGGCTTCCAGCTCCTGCCCGAGATCGAGAGGATGGTGCTGGTGGAGCGAGTCGAGCTCGACAAGGCGGTCGAGTTTCTTTACGGAATCAAGGATATAGGCGAGAAGCGCGGCATAATAGATCTGATGACGAAGGGCGCTGTCACAAGAAAGGAACTTATAGTAAACGCCCTGATAATGGCGATCGCGCCAAGGATAGGTGAGATACGGTGAGCTCTGCCGGCAACCTATGGAGAAGGATCCACGGCGCCGTAACGAAGCGGCCCACAAACTTCTCCTGGGTGATCGACAGCCTGCTCGCAGGGAGCGGCATGCCGACGTCGGCCGAGGAGATCGGGTGGGTGAGGGAGAAGGGCATAAAGGCCATCGTGACTGTGAACGATGACCCGCTGCCGGAGAGATGGCTCGACGGTGTAGATTATCTGTATGTACCGGCGGTCGACCACGGCGCTCCCGACATCGAGGGCATCGAGCGGGCGGTCGACTTCCTGCACGAGCATATAGAGAGGAAGACGCCCACGATGGTTCACTGCGCGGCCGGGAGGGGCAGGACTGGAACTATACTGGCAGCGTACCTGATAAAGTTCATGGGGATGGATGTTGTAGGCGCGATCGAGAGGATAAGGAGCCTTCGGCCCGGCTCGATACAGTCAACTTCTCAGGAGATCGCCCTCAGCACGTTCCAGAAATACCTGAAGGGCAGATCCGCCTAGCGCCCTACTCGGGCACAGCTTCCGCAACCAGCTTGCCGTTCTGGACCTTGACGAACAGGTACCTGTTGTCCTTGAAGATCAGTGTCAGCTCGTTGTCCTTCTCCTCTACCTCCATGAGCTCTTGGCCCCGGACGCCGTCGAACTTGGCCATGGCTGATGTGGAGAGCAGTGCGGGATATATCTTTCGCGGGCTACTCGCAGACGATCTCTACCGCGTCCGACCTTCCCTCGATCTCGGTCTGCTCGGTGTAGGGGTGCCCGCTCCAGGCCGCGGTTACGTGCGCGTAGATCTTGTGCTTCCCCTTGCCTAGGCTGGAGCCCACCAGCTCGATCGGGCGCCTCACGTCGAAGATAAGTGATTTTGCATGTTCAACGCTCTCCGGCAGCAGCGGCGCATCGTCGACCACGATCAGCGCCCAGATCTTCTTTGCCGGCGGCTTTGGCTCCAGCTTCGGGTTCCTGCTCCAGTAGAAGGATGCCTTGCGAACAAACGCGACCGGGTCCACAACGTCGTGCTTGCTCAACGATCCGCTCCGGAGCCTGATGCTATATTCTATCCTGAAGATCGTGTCGTGCCTGTCGTAGGCCTCGGTCCAGACCTGCTGGTTGAACGCCCCTCTCATCTTTCCGTCCACGCTGAACCGCACCTCGAGCGTGAGGGGCTGATCCATCCTTACCTTGGTCGCGGAAGGGATCAGCTTAAGCCCGCTGATGTAGCTGGCCCCGGCCATACCACACAATAGTTTATAACCTCCAATAAAAACTAGTTAGCTGCTGAACAGGATGGAGATCAGTGTAAGCGAGGCAAAGGCAAGCGAGGTTCTCCTCAACATCAAGGAGGAGGACATCTCCGTGATGTACATACTCCAGCACGAGCTCCTCTCCAGCAAGAAGGTCGGCTACGCTGGCTTTGCGCTGAGGCACCCGCTCACAATGGAGTACGAGATGAGGATCGTTGCCGAGAGCGGCAACCCCCTGGACGCGCTGGTCGAATCCACCAAGTCTGCCGGCAAGTACATAGAGGACCTGTCGAAACTCGTCAAGTCAAAGCTGAGGGATTAATGGAATGCGCTTCTGCCCGAAGTGCGGCACGCGCCTGAGGTTGAAGCAGGAAGAGGGCAAGAAGCAGCCCAAGCTTACCTGCGAAAGGTGCGGCTACTCCACATCCATGGGCGAGGGGCGAAAGCCCGAGGGAGCAAAGTCTGCAAAGACAAAACCATCGATCAAGGTTCTTGAGGAAGGCGCAGAGCTCGGCGCGCTCCCCACAACAAAGGCGGAGTGCCCGAAGTGCGGCCACGACACAGCGTACTGGTGGATGCTCCAGACAAGGAGCGCCGACGAAGCTACGACGCAGTTTTACCGCTGTGCAAAGTGCAACCACACCTGGCGGCACTATGCATAAATACGGTGCTCTGTTATTCCTAACCCGCTTTGCTGGTTGCCAAGACAAAAGGTTCTGAGGAGTGGAAGGCCGTGGCCTCCGCAATATCCACGCTCGTAGAGGAGGCCACCTTCGAGGCGACCAGCGAGAGCATAAGCTTCAGGGGGATGGACCCCAGCCACGTTGCGCTCATCGACATCCTCTGGCCCAACTCGGCCTTCGAGAAGTTCGAGTGCAACTCGGACATCAAGTTCGGAGTCAGGGTAGATGAATTCTCCAAGCTCCTGAAGCGCGCAGAGAAGAACGACAGCGTGGAGATAAGCATAACCGACGAGAATATGCTGCTGGTGAAGATCTTCAACGGCTACAAGAAGCAGTACAAGATGCGCCTGATAGAGAGCACCGCCGGCTCGACCCCCCTGCCGAAGATCAGCTTCAACAGCAGGATCGTGTTGTCGACCGGCGCCCTCGACAAGATGCTGAGCGACATCGCGGTTATCTCCGACTACATATCGGTCGAGTCCAGCGCCGCCAAGGCAGTTTTCTCGGGCCGCGGCGATGCCGGCGATGCCGAGATCACGCTGGAGCCCGGAAGCGAGGGGTTGGAGGAGATCAACGTGAAGGAGGAGAGCAAGGCCACCTACAGCCTCGAGTACCTCAGCAGCATAGTGAAGGCGATCGGGGCCAGCGCGGGCAGCGTAGTATGCGAGTACTCGACCAAGATGCCCCTCAGGCTGGAGTTCAAGGTCTCGAACATAGGCAGGCTCTACTTCTATCTCGCCCCGCGAGTCGAGGGCTGAGACGGCAGGATCCGGCCGTTGGCAAAGAATTTATGATCAATGCAGTTAGGGATGCCTTGATTCGGTTTGAAGATCGTGATGAAGTTCGGCGGCACCTCGCTCTCCAGCGGGGAGAAGGTCAGGCACGTCGCGAATCTGGTGGCATCGCACGCAAAGGAGAACAGCGTGATAGCGGTAGCCTCGGCCGTCAGGGGAATGACCGACGGGTTACTACAGACCTCCGAGAGCGTGCGGAAGGGCAACAGGGCCGAGATCGAGAAGTTCATCGACAATGCGGCAAAGACACACATGGAGATCGCGGATCAGGCAATAGAGAAGAAAAAGATTGCCGACGAGCTGAAAAACATCGAGCGCTCGCTCATCAAGGAGCTGGAAGACATACTCGGCGGGATGGTCCTGATGGGAGAGGTGACGCCGAAATCTCAGGATTACCTGTTATCCTTCGGGGAGAGGCTCGCGGCCCCGATACTCTGCTACGCGCTGCGGGACACCGGTGTCAAGTCAGAGTTCCTCACCGGCAAGGACGCAGGCATACTTACTGATTCCAATTACGGCGAGGCCAAGCCGCTGATGGACACCACGCGGCTCAGGGTCGCCCACAAGCTGGAGCCGATGCTGAAGGGCGGCGCAGTGCCCGTAATAACAGGGTTCATAGCCGCCGACCAGAACGGCAACATAACCACGCTGGGCAGGGGCGGCTCCGATTACACTGCCACGATAATAGCGTCCTGCCTGAATGCGGACGAGGTCTGGCTCTGGACCGATGTAGACGGGTTGATGACGGCCGACCCGAAGTTCGTCAAGGACGCAAAGGTGCTCAAGGAGGTCTCCTACAACGAGGCGATGGAGATGTCGCTCTTCGGGGCCAAGTACATGCACCCGCGGGCGCTGGAGCCGATATTCGACACCAGCATACCGACCCGGATAAGGAACACCTTCAAGCCCGAGAACCCCGGCACCCTAGCCCTGAAGGACCCAAGGGCAGACTCGAGGCAGATAGTGAAGGCGGTCAGCGCGATCCGCAACAACGCCCTCATCGATGTGAGGGGCGGGAGCATGGTCGGAGCTCCGGGGACAGCCGCGAAGATCTTCAGCGTCCTAGGGGAGAGCGGCGTGAACATCATAATGATATCGCAGGGCCCATCGGAGTCGAGCATATCGATGGTGGTGCGGAAGAACGACCTGGATAAAGCAGTGAACTCGCTGGAGCTGAACCTGCTGGGCAAGATGATAAAGAGCGTGGACGTCACCGACAATGTTGCCATAGTTGCAGCAGTAGGCTCGGGCATGCGCGGCACAAAGGGCGTCGCCTCTAGGATCTTCGGCGCGCTGGCCAAGCGCGGCATAAATGTGATAATGATCGCCCAGGGCTCCTCCGAGCTGAACCTTGCCTTTGTCGTTGACGACAAGGACTGCGAGGAGGCGGTGAGGGCGGTACACGACGAGTTCGAACTCGGCAAGCTCGCACAGTAATAAACACGCACGGCAGGTTTCAGGAAAGAATAAAAGATATGGCGTTTGGATCTAGCAGGACGGAGATGTCAGGCAAAGGCAGGCTGTACGTTGTGGGCATAGGCCCAGGCTACGAGGAACACATGACGCCCAGGGCAAAGCAGTGCATCGGGGAGAGCGATGTCATTATCGGATATGAAACTTACATAGCGCTCATCGAGCCCCTGATCAAGGGCAAGGAGGTTTATTCATATCCAATGACGCAGGAGGTCGAGCGCGCCAACCAGGCCATACAGTTTGCCGAGCAGGGCAGGACAGTATCATTAGTGTCGAGCGGCGACCCCGGGATCTATGGCATGGCCGGCCTTGTTTATGAGGTACTGGCCGAGAAGGGCTGGATCAGGGAGAAAGGCATCTACGTTGAGATCGTGCCGGGAGTCTCGGCCCTCAATGCGTGCGCCGCGCTCATAGGCTCCCCACTGATGACCGATTTCGCGGTCGTGAGCATGAGCGATCTGCTGGTCCCGTGGGAGATCATAGTGCAGCGGGTCGAGGCAGCAGCGAGGGGCGATTACGTCATCGTGATCTACAACCCGCAGAGCAAGAAGCGCATCCACCAGCTCAGGGATACCAGAGATATGCTGCTGAAGTACAGGCGCCCCGACACACCGGTGGCCATAATCAAGGCCGCGTACAGGGACTCGCAGAACATCGTGATGACGGACCTGGAGCATATGCTGGACTACCAGGACAGCCTTGGGATGCTGAGCACGATAATCGTCGGGAACTCCTCCACCTTCATGCACGACGGCCTGATGGTGAACCCGCGCGGCTACAGGTCGAAGTACACACTGGTGAAGGAAGAGCAGGCATAACAGGATAACGGCTTTCTGAAAAATTTTCGGACTACATCTTTGTCAGCTGTTCTATGAGCGACCGCTGGCTTTCAAAGTGCGACCTGACCGGCGCAATTATCTTGTCTAGGTACCTGCCGACTGCCTGCTTCAGGTCCTGCGGGTGGAGTTTCTTGTTCACGAAGGCCTGCTCCAGTTCGTTATAGCTGCCGAAGGCAGTTGTTCCGCCAAACTTGGCCGGCCGCTCGACCGTAAATTCTTTATGCTCGTGGAATATCAGGTACTTGGCTATCTCCAGGACCGGGTTGTTCTCGGAGACGCCCTCGGGGCACCACGCCTTCCCGAGCTTATCGGAGATCGTCTTCTCATCGTCGTGCACGAAGATGCTCGTCCAAGGCTTCGACTTGCTCATCTTGCTCGAGATTCTTCTGTCCATCCCGGCCTCCTCGTCCAGCCCTAGGCTCTCCGGCTCCGCCAAGCCCGGCAAGAGGTGGTGATGAACGGCAACGGGAACCTTCCACCCGAGCTTGGGAAACACCTCTCTAACCAGCATGTGGACCTTCCTCTGGTCTATGCCGGCATGAACGATGTCAAGGTCGAGTGCCCAGATATCGGTGGCCTGCATCGACGGGTAGAGCAGCTGCGCAAAGTCCAGCTTGTCCTTCTCGCTCCTACCCATTATCGTGAGGGCGCGCATGGCCCTTGCGAGCGTAATCTGCTTGCTGAACTTTACCAAGTTCGCCCAGTAGTCCGGGGTGCGCCTGTACAGGTCGGTTCCCAGCACCACCTCAACGCCGGGGCAGAAGAACCGAAAGGCATCCTCGTAGTAGTGCGCAGCCTTTTTGATCATCTGCCAGTCCCCGCCGAGCTTGTCGTTGATGTAGGTGTGCCAGTCGGCAAGGAATACCGTACATTTTACGCCGGCCCTGACGAAATCGTTTATCTTGTAGCCCGTCAGCACTAGGCTGCCGAGGTGGAGCAGGCCGGAGATCTCGATCCCAATGTAGTGCCTCGGGCTCGGGTTTGTGCTGAAGACGTTTGTTAGCTCTTCCCTTGTGATTACTTCTTCCGTAGGCTCCCTGAGGACGAGCTCGACCTTGCTGGTTACGTCCATCTGCAGTGAATTTGGAACGTTGGGCTATAAACGTATACTGAAGTGCAAACGCTGTTGCCTGACGAAACGGCTTACTCCATGATCCTTCGCACGTCGCCCTCCAGGGCTCCGGCGCCTTGAGGATCAGCACATCGGTGCTCAGGATGCGCTGCAGCTCCATGCCGAGCATCGAGCTTACGTTCTCCGACTCTGACATGCAGAAAAGGACCTTTCGGTTTATTTAAACCTGCTCGGGCGCTGACCTCTGGTCGATCCTTGCCATCACATAGAAGGCGTGCGCGCTTATAACAAATGCAGCAAGGAACATCTTGGTTGCAAAGACCAAGCTCCAAGGCGTCTGCGGGTTCGGATACGGAATGTTGAGCACGTCGATCCTTACTATCCCGCTTATCGCATCCGCCGTCATCAGGGCATTCCAGACGACGAAGTTGTAGATCACCTCGTAGAAGGTTACTATAGCAATCATCAGCGCGACAAGCTTCAGGACCGCCCGGGCGGTCCTGCTCGTCTTCGCGGTCTTGCTCCTGCCTATCTTCGTAACGCAGTACCAGCCCGCAACCGATGATATCATCAGGTAGGTGACAAGCTTGGCGAAGCCCGGAAACGGAACCTCGGTGTCAACGAGCACCTCGCCTATCACGACCCTCCCAGTAGAGAGGTACTCCATCACGCTGGTCGCCAGCGCGTATATCGTGATGGATAGCATGATGGCGGCGCAGGCGTAGAAGATCATCTTGTAGAAACGCATACTCCGCCGCTCGTCCCGCTCAACGCTGGTTGGCTGCATTTCTTGATGCCTATTGTCGAGCCCGAGATAAAAAATTTCCGTTAAGTTGATCCGCGCCGCTACAGATTTATCTTGTGGCAGGGATGAACCTCTGGGCGGTGAATGCCCTGAGAGAGATCCCCATAAACAAGCCGTTCTTCGGCCGGGAGGAGCTAGCCGAAGCAATGAAAGTCATCCGTGAAGGCAGCCTGACAGGCCCGGCCCTGGAGGGAGGAAAGAGGGCGCGGGAGTTCGAGACGATGCTCGGCAGATTTCTCGGCACAAGGTACGCCCTAGCGCTCAACTCTGGCACCTCATCGCTCCATGCAGCCATGCTGGCACTCGGCATAGGCAGGGGCGACGAGGTCCTGATTCCTTCATTTACATTTGTGGCAACAGCAAACGCGGTCGCTGCAACCGGCGCCAGGCCGGTCTTCGTTGACATCAGGCGGAGCGATTACACGATGGATCCCGGCGACTTGGAGAGCAAGGTGACCCGCAGGTCGAAGGCGATAATCCCCGTCCACCTCTACGGCCACACCGCCGATATGGACCGGATAAGCGAGGTCGCCGAGAGGCGTTCGTTACACGTTGTGGAGGACTGCGCCCAGTCGCTCGGCTCGGTATATAAAGGGAGGCAGACGGGCTCGATCGGCGATATCGGGTGCTTCAGCTTTTACGCCAGCAAGGTCCTGACGACCGGCGAGGGCGGCGCCGCCGTCACCCGGAGCAGGGAGCTCGCCGGTCGCATCAGGATGATAAGGAGCCGCGACCTGCCCGGGAAAGGCCGGTCTGTTATAAAGCGGCTCGGCCTGGGGATGCCGGAGCCCAGCGCTGCAATCGCAAAGGCCCAGATGCGGAAGCTCCCAAGGATACTGCGGCTCAGGAGGAGGAACGCGACCATGCTGACGGAGATGCTCCAAGATCTCGGGGTTGATCGCGACCTTCGCCTGCCCCTAGAACCGCGGGGCTCCAAGTACAACTGGTTCCTCTACACCGTGTCGTTCAGGGACGGAGATCTAAGGAACACGGTCCTGCGGAGGCTGAGCTCCAGCGGCATACACGCGACAGTATACTACGACCCGCCGGTGCACCGGACGCCCTTTTACGATAACAACGCTTCGCTGCCCAACACCGAATGGGCAGCCAGCCACGTGCTGTCCCTGCCGGTGCACCCGCACCTGAACTCGAAAGATATGGAACATATGGCAAGCAGCCTGAAGAAGGCCTTGCGAGCTTAGACGCCTGCCGGCGATGCAAGATCTACTGGCATCTTCGCGAGGCGGCCGAAAACCTTTTAATATCACTAGCGATAATGGTGGGTGTGCGGTTGATCCTTTACACCGGCAAGGGAGGAACCGGCAAGACCGTGACCTCCTGCGCGTCTGCGCTCAGGTGCGCCGAGCATGGTCACAAAACTCTGCTGATATCGGCAGATCCCGCGCATACGCTCAGCGATGCCTTCTCGCAGAGCATAGGGAACGAGCCGACCCGCCTTGCCGACAACTTGGAGGCGCTGCAGATAGATCCCGTCGCGGAGATGAGCAAGCAGTATGAACAACTGCTATCCTACATGGCGTCGCTCTTCTCTGCCAGGGGAGTCGACGAGACCCTTGCCTACGAGATCGCGATGCTGCCCGGCATGACGCAGCTCTTCTCTATGGTGAAGGCGGAGGATATCAGCGAGCAGGGGGACTACGATGTAGTGCTGCTCGATATGGTGGCATCCGGCGAGGCGCTGCGCTATCTTTACTTCCCGAAGCTGATCGGGAGCCTGAACAAGAGGCTGGCAGGTCTAACAGGTCTGCTCAGCGGCATTGCAAGGATCTTCGAGCCTATAGCAAGGATACCCGCGCCGACCTCCCAGATACTGAAGATCGAGGTGCAGCTTGTGGAGAAGCTGGAGCGGCTCGCAGACCTGATCATGGACCACAAGCGAACCAGCATAAGGCTGGTGGCGAACCCCGACACCTTCAGCATAGAGAACGCAAAGCGGGCGCTGATGTCCGCAAACCTGTACGGGATAAACGTTGACATGGCGATAATCAACAAGATAATGCCGAGGGTGGACGAGCCCTACTTCTCCAGATGGGCCGACTTTCAGGAGGAAAAGGTGAGGGAGGCCGAGGCAAACTTCTACCCGCTGCCGGTGCGGAGGATGAGACTATTCGAGACCGAGATGCAGGGCAGAGAGATGCTTCTCAGGTACGGCGAGGAGCTCTTCGGCACCGAGGACCCGGCTGGAGTATTCTACCAAGGAACGCCGTTCTCATTCGAGGCCTCCGATACCACGTTCAACATGAAGGTCCGGGTGCCCTTCACGGAGAAGGACAACTTCGACATCGAGCGCTTCGGGGATCAGCTCACCATAAAGGTGCGGAACAAGGTCGGGAGCTTGGTGAACATAGTGCCCCTGCCAGCGGCCACGATAGGCATGAAGCTATCGAAGGCGAAGCTGCGGGGCGACGAGCTTAACATCCAGTTCGACAGGTCGGCTTAGCATTCCGGTTCGGCAGGCAGGTTTTACTCCACCTTTATGCGCTCTTTGGAAGGCTTCATCTCTGCCTCCATGAGCTCGATGTACTTGTCGATCCCTGCCTCCATCGACTTGTTGGCTATCTTCGCGACCCTGGCCATCGCCAGCAGGAAGGCAAGGCTGGAATCGAAGGCGACCTGTGTGATGACGAGGGGCAGCTCGAACATCGAGGCTTCCTTCTTGCTCTCGCTCATGAACTAGAAGTGGCGAAAGCTGCTGATAAATATTGCTCGCCGCTCTATAGGGTTGTTGAAGTTCACAAAGAAGGAGGCAGATTTCATAGACGCCCGCGAGGTGTGCAGGCTGGCGACCTCCTCCGACAACAAGCCACATGTCGTACCTGTTTGTTACATCTTCATGGACGGGCACTTTTACATCGCGACCGACTACGGCACGAAGAAGTACCATAATATCATGAAGAACGTGTCCGTCTCCCTAGTCGTGGACACCTACCAGCCGAACAAGGCCGTGATGGTGGAGGGCGAGGCCGAGCTGATAGAGCGGGGGAGCGAGTTCAAGATGATATACGAGAAGTTTAACAAAAAGTTCGCCTGGGTGAGGGCCACGCCTTGGAAGGAGGGCGAGGCACCATTCATAAAGGTGAAGCCCTTGAGGAAGGCCAGCTGGGGGCTGTGAGAGATGGCCAACATATTTGCGAGGTTTGCGGGCAGGCTCTGCGAGGCGCTGCGCCCCATAAAACATGATCTGTTCTTGGGCAACGCTGGGTCCAGCACTGCAATATGCACACTCTCCAGCATGGACCTGCTCGAGCAGGTCGCCAGGTCCGAGCTGATAAAGAGCGTGGCGCTCGTAGGGAGGCTCCTCTCCGAGAACAAGGGGATCGAGAAGCTGATCGGGTATGTCCTTGCGCACGGAAACCTGAAGTACATTGTCCTCTGCGGCAAGGACACAAAGGGGCACTTCCCCGGCCAGGCGCTGCTAGCCCTTCACAAAAATGGAATCGATGCAGGCAGGATCGTCGGAGCTCTCGGCAGCGACCCTGTCCTCGAGGATGTAAGCACGGAGGAGGTCGAGGAGTTCAGGAAGCGCATAACCCTCATCGATGCGATAGGCACCAGCGACATCGGGGAGATATCTGCCAGGGTGACGGGCCTCACCGGTAGATCGCAGCACAGATGATCATAGATGTCGTATCTTCACCGGCGTGCTGTCCCTGACCAGCGCCAGCACATCCTTGCCGCCGAGAACCTTTCCAATAACGTTGACCGGTGAATACGGTTTTATCTCGTTTGGCCCGCTCACCGGGGTGGGACCGAAGAAGAGGCAGAGCGCCTGTCCGTCCGGCCAGTAGGCAACATCCATCAGCTCCACCAGCGATTTCGAGTTCTCCCGCTCCTTGACCTGGACCGGCATCGGATCGGTGTAGAGCTCCTCGCCCCAGCGGTTTATCTCCACCTTGATCGGCAGCTTCTCCAAGATCGCGCGCACGGTTTTGGGGGCTGCCGCATCGTCCAGCTCCACGTCCGCGCCGACGCCCATCTTGGGGAACTCGACGCGAAGCTTGTGCTTGGCCACAGCCGGGTGCCGCCTCCGGACTATAATAACCTATGAGATTGAGGCGGCCCGCTCTCACGCAATCCAAAAGGAATAAAAAATCACCAGCGTCTAAGTGATCCCGTTAATGGCGCTGGACATCTCACTGATTCTTGGCATAGCGGGCGTCTTCATCCTCTCGGGCTACGTTAGTGACTACATATTCAGGCGGTTCGGTTTCCCAGACATAATCATTCTTCTGGCCATCGGGGTTCTGATCGGCCCGGCCTCTGGCCTGGTGAAGCGGTCCGATATGATCGAGTTCGCACCCATACTGGCGGCGCTGGTGATGACGATCCTCCTCTACAATGGCGGCCTGAAGATGACCTACGACCGCGTGATACGGGGCAGCGGCAGATCGATAATCCTCGCGGGCACGGCCTTCGCCCTGACCGTGATTGCAACCATGCTGGTAACCATGCCGATGCTGGGCTGGGATCCCCTGACGGGGCTGCTGCTGGGAGTGATACTGGGCGGGATGACCTCCGCGGTGGTGGTGCCGCTGGCAAAGAAGGTCAGCTCGAACCAGAGGATTCCGGCGCTGCTCGAACTCGAGTCGTCCTACACTGACGTGATGGTCATACTCGCATCGATTGCTGTGATCTTGTTCATAGCGTTCCAGGCGAACCCTAGCGCCCTCACCTTCGGCTTTGGCGCCGGGGGACTGACTGTTGCGATACCCATCGGAATCGCGATCGGGATCGGTGGAGGGTTTGCGTGGTCTCGGATGATGATATCGATGAGGTCGGCGTACGAGGACGTGATCACGCTCGCGATCGCCTTTGCGCTGTACGGCCTTGCCGAGTACGTCGGGGGCAGCGGCCCCATCGCAGCGCTGGCGTTCGGCATCACCTTCGGCAACGCGCCGGGGCTGATCAGGTCGCTCAGGAACGAGCTGCCACTGGTGAAGGACTCGGAGATCGAGGTCTCCGCAAGGAAGTTCGAGTCCCAGATCGCCTTCATGGTGCGCGCCATACTCTTCATCCTGCTGGGCTCTCTTCTCGCTATGAGCGGGACCGGAATGGTGCTCGCCGGCATCGTCATAGCGCTCGTGCTCTTCTTCCCCAGGATGGGCGCCACGTGGATAACCTCTCAGGGCGACCGGGAACTGAGGAGGAACGCATGGCTGATCAGCTTCATGCTCCCGAGGGGGCTTGCCGTCGGAACGGCAGCGCTGCTCCCGACACTCTTCAAGCTGGATAATGCCTCGACCTTCATCAACTTGGCCTTTGTGGTCATAGTCTCAACGGTCGCAATAACCACCATCGGGGTCAGCTCCCTGCGGCTCTCCAAGGCCGTGATGATGCCGGCCCAGAAAGGCGTTGCCGGCGGGTCCGTGGCGGAGACCGACGCGCTGCGGAAGACCATGATCTTCGTTGCGATAGCCTTTGCTGCTGCTGCGGGAAGCATGATCGCGGTGAACAGCTCAACCGGTGGCCAGCTCTTCGGCGTGCAGTTCGCTTTTGAAAAGGGCGACATTCAGGAGCTATCGATAAAACCGCTGGGCGAGCCGAGAGCCTACTTCTTTGACGGCACCGGAGCCGAGAGGAGCCTGACCAAGCAGTACGGCCCCAGCAAGGTCGTGTCGTACAGGTGGGATTTCGGGGACGGGACAACCAGCAAGGAACCCCAGGTGGTGCACATGTACGGTAGCACGGGCGAGTTCGTTGTGAAGTTCACCATCGTGAGGGAGGACAGCGTCGCGCACAGCGGCAGCACGGTCCTGAAAGTTTCAGAGTGAGAGTAAAACCCTGATCCTATGCGGATCATTTCAAGGACGCTTAAATAACCGGTGATCGCGCCGGCGAGGAAACGTTAATTAAAGAACAATATCGATCTAGTGTGATATGTCCAAGGAAGAGAGAACCGGCCGAGGAACGAGCAAGAACAGGGCCGCCAAGTTGAAGGAGATCGCACTCTCGGAGACGAACACCTTCAGCGAGAGGATGAGAGCCATAGACCTCCTGGGCGAGCTGGGCGACGAGGCTTTTGACGACTTGGCAGACATAGCATCGAAGGGTCTTACGTACAGCGAGAGGATGAACTCGCTGGACATGCTGGAAAAGATCGTCAAGCGAGGCTAACTTTCACACTTTTTCTTCGAGCATTCCTATGCTGAGGGAGTCAATCCCGTTTTGTTTAGCTGCTCCAGCACAAAGAGTTCGCCGGCAACCTCCACGATCGGCCTAACCAGGACTCCCGTCGCGTTGATCAGGTCGCCCGTCCTGCCTGACCAGAGGGCCGCGAATGACAGCATTGCATCGGAGTACGCGGCAAGTGCATCCTGCGGCATGGACGGCGGCACATTGGACTTTCCCGCGGCATAGAGGTCCTTCCAGCCGTTGTCGATGTACCAGTTCCTGAGGAACTGCTTGCTGACATCCTGGTAGCGCTTGGGCATCTTCCTGACCTGATCGAGCAGGGCAGAGACCTTTGCCTGATCCAAGTTCCACCTCCTCTGGTAGAAGTAGAGGAACCGCTCGATCACACTCAGGTCTTTTATCTCAAGCAGATAGCGATCCTCCTCGGGGTTTCCAAAGCTGTCCGCAAGTCCGACGTGGCCCTCCGAGTCCACGAAGAGCTCGTACTTGCCGTCCGCGCGGAGCAGGTTCTTCTGCTCCGCATACTTGGAGATGAGCGGTATGCACCTCCGTATCGCGTCCTGCCCCTCCTGCCACTGCCCGTCGGTGAGCCTTGACCTAGTTTTTGCTTCTTCCTCGCTCAGCGGGATGTCGCCGCGCTTGTCGTACTTCGTCGTGTAGAGGAGCTTGAACTCGCCCCCCGCTGCGCTGAGGATCACCTCCCCGCCCTGCGGCATCTCCGTGAAACCGTAATCCCGGAAGTCCTTCTTCCCGGACCTCAGGTCCCTCAGTAGCGACGACCTAGGGTGCAGGTAGTAGTTGAATATGACCTCGAGATCCACGACCCTGTTCTTGGTGCCTATCTCAACCTTGTCGGGCTCCAGCGGGAACCCATCCCTGCCGGGAACCCTCACCACGTGTATCTTGATGCGGTCCTCCCCGGCCCCGATGAAGCAGGTCCGTATGCCGCTGGCCTGGGCGATCTCAAAGCTCTTGTTGATTATGTAGGCCATGGCTATGCCCTTGTGGGGGATATCGAAGGGCCACTTGCCCCTGGTCTTGTAGTCGAAGATCGAGAATGAGTCCTTCGGTATGAAGTATCCTGCGCCCATCCTGTCGCCCTCCGGCATACTCTCTACAAGAATATCCTTTGCAGAACCTTCGAAAGTGGTCATCTGTTTTGGGATAAGGTTAACCCTGTAAGCGTTAAAAAGTTTAATGAATCTGGCAGACAGTGCGAATCCAACTTGCAAGTTACCGGGCCGGAGTTGAAAGTTTATAACTGCTTCCCGTAGACCAAGCCTCCATGCCGATGCCGGGACCGGAGTTCGACTCGGTCGAGGACCCCGTGGTTGTGATACGGGATTTTCTGAAGCGCAACAGCAAGGACGGCTGGTCGCCGGAGGAGATCAGCGAGCACACCGGGCTCGATATGAATACAGTATTCCAGCTCTGCCAGATGCTCAGGGCGCAGTACGTCGAGGCTGCAGCGAAGGGCGATCACTTCCCGGTCAGATCGATCGAGAGGCTGGGCCAGATGTACTTCAAGTGGACCCCGAAGAGCAGGAAAACCAAGGCCGCTGAGTAAAGAATCAATTTAAGTGGCTCCGAACCCCGCCTGACGGTGGGAATGCGCAGGCTCTTCATCTTCGACCTGCATAACACGCTGGTGAAGGACAACGACCTCACGGTAACCGAGGCGATCAACTCGGTGCTCGCGGAGCGCAAAAAGAACACCAGGGTGGATGTCGAGTACGTGAGAAATTACCAGGCCAGGCTGAGGCCCTTCTCGCAGTACTTCCGCGACATGCTGCCGAGCGCCACCCAGCAGGAGGTGGAGGAGATGACACTCGCGACCAAGGAGAAGTGCGAGCGATTCCTGATACGCAAGCATGTGAAGAAGATGGATCATGCCGACAAGGTGCTCCAGGAGATAAAGAGCAGGGGCGACGAGGTGCTGGTGCTCTCCTTCAGCACCGCGGCCTCGATCGATATCTATCTTAGAATAGCAGGGTTGGAGGAGCTTATCGACCGGCGGCTCGGGATCGAGACCAGGCAGGAGGTCCTCAGCGACGAGGATCCCGGCAGGGTCAAGGCCGGGCTGCTCGAGGAGCACCTGGGCGCAGAGAAGAGCAAGTATGACAGCATGTTCATGATCGGCGACTCGGCCTCGGATATGAAGGCCGGCAGGGCTGTTGGAGCTACAAACATCTACTTCACAAAGACGAAGGAAATCCTGGACATAGCGGACCACCGCATAGACGACCTGCGTGACGTCCTCAGGATAGCTTACGGCTCCATGTGAGGAAGGGCAGCGGGCTCGGTGGGATTCGAACCCACGACCTACAGCTATCTCCGATTATCTTAGGAGGCTGCCGCGCTGTCCGTACTGCGCCACGAGCCCGACTACCGTCCACCCATCCTAAATTTAAGAATTGGCAGCGGGGCTCGATAAGCAACGCACTTTCTTCAAAGTCATGAGCCGTTCAGCTTTGCGCGCAGCTTGTTCCAGCCGTTGCCCTCGCCCGCGCCCCACCTCTCAAAGTAGATGACGTCGTTCAGCGGGAGCCTCGGGAGCCACCCGGCGCGTTCCAAGTCGGGCTTTGCCTCAAAGTGCGTCACGTAGCCCAGGCACAAATATGCTATCGGTATGATGTGTTCTGGTATCTGCAGGATCTCCCTCAGGTCGCCGTTGTCCAGTATGCTGACCCAGCCGACGCCGATCCCCTCGGCCCTGGCGGCAAGCCACAGGTTCTGGATCGCGCAGCAGACGCTGTACACGCCGGTCTCGGGTATGCTCGTCCGGCCGATGACGAACGGGCCGAACCTTGTCGGGTCGTAGGTGATGCACAGGTTGACCGGCGCGTCCATTATTCCTTCAAGCTTCAGGGAGAGGTAGGCCGAACGCTTCGGGTCGTCGATCAGCTGCGAGGACCGCTGGCGCTCCCTCTCGAATGACTCCCTGACCTTGCTTTTTGTTTCCGCATCCTTGATCAGCACGAAGTTCCAGGGCTGCGAAAAGCCCACCGACGGCGCGTGGTGCGCCGCGTCCAGCATGCGCAGCAGGACATCGTCGGGTATGCTATCCTGCCTGAACTGGGCCCGCACGTCCCGCCTCGAGTGGATGGCCCTGTACAGGCCGTCCCTTTCTTCCTGCGAGAAATCGTCCTGCATGGTGAACTCTTCTTTGGGAACCGATTTTATTTAACTATTATTCAGGGAGACGGCTGTTCCTTAATGATACCAAGACACGCCCGCGCTTGCGCCGGGTATAGGGGGGTCTTCAAATACTCTGCAGAATTTGCAATTCACTCCTTGGGCTCAGGATAAATTCATACTTGTGAGGTGAAGACATCCGAGGAATTGCATGAGCAGTTGCTGAAAGCTAAAACTCAGAATCAGGATTCGCGCCCTTGAACCTCAGGGAAGCCATTCCTTGTATAGAGATGCCCTTCTGATCCTGTCCCTGTGCGACCGCGTAGCACCCTTCTCCCTGGTTTCATTGATGGCATCGATGTCTACGTCTGCGGTTACAACCATCTCTTTGTTCATCGTGCCGTCCGCAAGCACGCCGCTGCTGGGCCAGGGGCGGTCGCAGGGCGAGAGTATCGCCGATTTGCCGATGCCCTGAATCTTCATCGGGGCGAGGTCTCCGACTGTGCTGCTGAGCACGGTGATGAGCTGGTTCTCGATGCTCCTCGCCTCGCAGGAGTGTCTTATCCTGTTATAACCAGCTTCGGTGAGCGTGAAGGACGGGCAGAATATTATCTCAGCACCGTTGAGGGCAAGCGAGCGCGCGCATTCTGGAATCTGTGACTCGTAGCATATGCAGACCCCGACCTTTGCCTTGCCCGCATCCGTAACTTTTACGACATTGTCCTCGGACATCCCCCACTCCTCCCTCTCCAGCGGGAAGAGATGCGTCTTCCTGTGCTTGTATTCTCTTCCATCGGGGTCGAACATGAAGCAGGTGTCGTAGTAGAGGCCGTTCTGCTCCTCGACGGTGGTGCCGGCAACTATGAACTGTTGTCGCTCTCTGGCTAATTTGCCGAATAGCTCCAGATAGTCGTTGGTGAATTCAGCTACCCTCTTTATGTCCGACGGTCCTGCGCTCTTCAGGTCTGTATCGGCAGCGAGCAAACCCAAGGTGAACCACTCGCCGAAGACAACGATATCCGCACCTTTCGCTTGATTCAGCATCTTCACAACACTCGTCCCAAAGTCGGAAAATCGTTTGAACGGCCTGAGGGCGAACTGTGTTGCGCAGATCTTCAGGTTGCGCATGCGATCTGGGCGTCAGCTTTGAAAATTAAATCTTCTGTACCCTAGAGATCCGGTATATTATCAGCGGTGAGAAAGGTGCTTAGAAATATAAGCCTGATGAGACGTTATTGTATTGTAGGCTGAAGAAGGCCTTACTTCAGGTGAGAAATTTTGAGCCAGTGTTCCCTCTGCCACAAACCAAAGGACAGGAGCAACCCCCTAACATGGATACTGATGTGTGATTTGCACGAGCGCGAGGAGTGCTACGGTTGCTTCAGGCAGTCACACTATCCCATCCCCTACTTCGAGGATGAGCTGAGGAAGAGACGGCCGTCCAAGAGTGCGGACAATTACAATTAGTTGCAACAGACCCGGAATATTCTGGCAGCTCGTGTTAAATATAATAAAGACTTGATCTTGTGTTCTGTGCATGGGCCGGTCGTCTAGCTGGTTAGGATGCCGCTCTGACTCGCGCCAGCGCGAAGAAAACGGCGGAGGTCGAGAGTTCAAATCTCTCCCGGCCCATTAAATATCACTCGAGAAGTTCGATGAATTCTTCCTTTGTAAGACCTGCCTGCTCTATTATATCCAGCAACGTTCCGGGCTTAATCTCATCATGTCTTGGAATAATTGTTCGTTTTTTGCCGTCTGCACTACCCATAGAGATGTGACTGCCACGCTGTCGTAGAACAACAAAACCCTTCTTGTTCAGAGTTTTCACGACTTTTCTCCAAGAAAGTACGGGCAGCTTTTTGTCAGACAGTGATCTCCATCACTTCTCTTTTTTGCTTAAGGCGCTTAAGTTCGTCAGGCCACGTTTCTATGTAAAGCTCGATGGCCTCCTTGATGTTCTTCAGGGCCTCTTTTTTTGTATCTCCTTCACTGATGGCTCCGGGAAGTTCAACGCACCTGATCGAGTATCCACCAACAGCTTCTTTTCTTAGAATAACTGTGAATTTCATGCCACGAACACGGGTCTTGCTCATCATCTTATCTCCTTCTATCTGCTAAATAAGCATACTGGAAACTCTGTTAATTTAAATCTCTCCCGGCCCATTGATTTTATTGGTCCGGGGATCAAATCCCCGCAGCCCATTACGATAGCGGTTCTTAAATTGGAACCACACGTATAATATGGTGGAAGAGATTGAAGGAGCATTTGAATCGAATTATTGTAGGATTGAAAGAAAATATGACCTAGTTGAGCTATGTGGCTACCTTTCTGTCTGACGGGTACAAAACCAATCTTATGTAATACCTTAAGAATATCTCTCCAGCCAACAGGAGGCAGGCTCAAATACTTACCTCTACCACTTCTGACCTTTTAGCTCTCTTGGTTTTCGATTCCACGTGTTCCAGCACCAATCCGATCGCTTCCTTGACATTCCTCAATGCCTCTTTCTTTGTATTGCCCTCGCTGCGCGCTTGAGGGATCTCGAGACATTGCGCAGTGTACTTCCATTCATGACCTGGCTGTAGAACGATCGTAAACTTCCTTCTCTTCATATTTGCCAAAATATCCGCTAATTGATATAAAGATATCGTGCTTACTACGGCTACAAGAAACCAGCTGGCTTGTATCTAACACGTCACATCGGGCCCGAATTTCGCTCGTTTTTGATGCGGAACAATAGCACGACTTATCATCTTCGTTTCTGCTTGCTCTCGGCGAAATAATCGGCCGGCAGCGTCGCTATGCCGAAGATATCCGGATACATATCATGTATTATCTCAAGTTCGCGGAAGTTCTGGATAGCCTCCGTCGATACCTTCCTAGCCTCATCGGGCTCCACGCCCGTTATCTCCGCACGGTCAGGGTGATACCTGATCATTATCTTCCTGAACCTCCGAACGGCATCATCCCAGCGCGTGTCCGGTGGTAATCCCTGCCCCTCCCAGCTGAGGAGCGAGAGCATCTTGTTCTTCCTGCCGAAGACCTCCTCTAGGCTCATCGCCTCCAAGGTCTTCATCTTCTCCCTCGCGCGCTCCGACTTTTTCAGCTCGAAGATGAAGTGCCACCGTCCCAGCGTGGCCCTGTCCTTCTCGGCTATCTTCTGCTCCAGCTCCTGACCAGATAGATGGACGCGCATCAGGTCCCAGATCTCCTCGTAGTATGTTTCTTCAAGCTGCTTCCAGGTCATCCGCCGCCTGTTCTTTTCCCAGACCGACCTGACGACCTCCTTCTCCCGAGGATAAAGGATGCCGAGAGCGATGCGGAACATCGTCCAGTCCATCTGTTTCTCGCGCCGCTCCCTCTCCCGCCTCTCCATCTCCTCCGCGCCGAAGGTCTCTTTGACGAGCTCCTCGAGTATTATCCCCCTGGCGGTCTCGCTGATCTCGGTCGTCGCCGTATCGAGGAAGCTCTGCTCCCTCTCCGCCACCTTCGTGTCAATCAGGGTATGATGAATTTCCAGCCAGCTCGATTTCTCCATAAAGTCGAACCACGCGTTCATGTAACCTCTTAGTGCTATCGCGGCCTTCCGCTGCACCCCGGGCGACCCCTGCCACACCTGCTTCCTGCTGAGCTTCACCATCTCCTCTAGGCTCTTCTGCAGCACGCCCTCCGGGTCAAAGACCCTCTGCACCTCCTTGGCCGCGGGCAGGCCCGCCCCTATGTAAAGCGTGATCAGGTATGCAAGGCTCGAGCCGAAGAGCATCCCGAAGGCATCGACCCCGCTCCCCCTGAAGAAGTGGACACGCGGGTCAGCCCTCCACGCTTCCATCATACCGTAGCCGTAGACGATGGTGTCGCGCGAGGCGTCGCTCGCCCCCACCACATAATTTTGCTCGTCGGCGAAGAGCACGAAGGGATGCTCCAGGCGCGGCCCGGCCAGGACGATCGAGACCCTGCCCTTGCGGACGTCGTCGAAGCACCCGTAAAAGTCCTTTGCCTTATTGCCCAGGACAGCCTCGACGGGGCCATGTTTTTTGCGCAGGGAGAAGCGCCCGCGCCAGCCCATCCTCACATTCATGGTCTCGAGGGCCGCGCGGATCACCTCCCCGAAGGTATGATCCTCGCTTTCGGCATACTTGCTGCCGCGGCCCCACGCAAGCGCCGCTGCGCGGTCCTGGATCGCTCGCTCGAGCTTCTCCCGCGGTATGTCGCCCTCGCCCAGATAGAACAATCTGTCTACAGGTGATCGAGGCGCCGCACAGGCAAATATACATTACAGCGCGCGCCAGCCTTCCTCTCTGCAGAGGTGTTTTACAAAACTCTCTCTATTTGGTTCCGGTGCAAGACTGCTAACTTTATAAGAGCTGATCCCCGTACGGTACTGAGAATCTTGGCATGAGGTCAATAATGGCTTTGGGGCTAGCTATGATACTCCTCGCAAGCATACTTGCAAATAATATCGCTGCCGAGGAGGAGCAGGCCGTAAGTATCACCGGGCACAAAATCTACATCGACGACTCCGGCCTAGTGCACTTGACAGGCATAATCGAGAATACGGGCTTGATCCCTGTGGGGTTCCTGCGTGTTACCGCAACCCTGAAGGATGAGAACGGAGGCAAGCTTCCCACGTTCAATACCTTTGCCCTAGTCAAGACGCTCCAGCCCGGCCAGATCGCCCCCTTTGACATACCGATAAGCGACAGGTACGTCAGCGGCAGGGTGGCATCATATGATCTATCTCTGAACTGGAACGTGGTTGATCCAAAGCCGCCAATGCTCGAGTTCTCCGGCATAAGCGCGTATACCGTAACGCACATGCCCGGCACGGAAGGCTACATGGGCAAGCAGCGCTCCGCCCAGTTCGCGCACAGCCACGAGGCGCACGCGCACTCGGAGGCCAGCGGCTACGTGACCAACACCAGCGAGCTGGAGGCCAAGTCCGTCAAGACAATGGTGGTCTGGTACGACAAGGACGGGCAGTTCGCCGGGCTCGACTGGCAGACAATCAGCAAGAAACTTGCGCCGGGAGAGCGCGCCAGGTTCGTCTTCATGTCGCACCCGAGCGCAATGAGCTACTATTCTGTAATCGCGGAGAGCGACACCGGAATTGCGATGCTGGAGCAGGACGGCAAGACGAAGATCCCGATCTACGAGTCCGCGAAGCCCGACTTCCAGTTTGCATACCTTGCCAACGCCATAAGCATCTCTTCGGTGAGGCTGGTGGACGAGAGCAGCCAGCCTGTCTCCAAGGTCGAGGCTGGCAAGATGGTGCTGCTACAATCAGTGATGAAGAACAACATGGACGCGAAGCAGAGGTTCATCAGCATCTACCAGATCAAGGACGCGGGCGACTCGACCGTGATGCTCTTCTGGATGGCCAGCCAGATCCCCCCAAGGGAGTCGCTGGACGCCGCAATCTCATGGATTCCGGAGGCCGAGGGCACCTACACCCTGCAGATATTCATCTGGGAGAGCATGCTGAACCCGGTCCCGCTGGGCGAGTTTTCGGAATCCACGATAACGGTCTCCAAGTAACCGGAGATCTTTTTCATTTTCAGATCGTTAACAGTCATCAAAATTTAATAACCATCGTAGGGAAGAATCGGCGTGGAGGACACGCTGGAGGCCATCTTCAAGATGCAGAAGGAGTACGCATCGATGATAAAGCACGGCCGGTTTCCGGTGACGACCGAGGAGCGAATTTCCAGCCTCTGCACGGCGATGATCCACGAGGCGGTGGAGCTGCAACGCCTGACGAACTGGAAGTGGTGGAAGGCTCCCGCCGAGTTCGATCCGGAGAAGGCCAGGGAGGAGCTGATCGATATATGGCACTTCGTGGTGCACGCGTCGATCGAGCTGGGCATGGAGCCGGGGGACGTGTTGCGCGAGTACCAGAAGAAGAACCTGATCAACAGGCAGCGGCAGACGGACGGCTACTAGAGCGAGGACTCGAACTCGATCGGGATTATGCTGAAGGCAGACTCGATCTCGGCAGAGCCCTTTGCCCTCCAGGCTACCTGGCCGGCCTCGCCGGAAGCAAGCATGTCCCAGATATTCGAGACATCGTCCGAGTACTTCAGCCTGAACTCGGACGGTATCGTGGTGCCGGAGCCGGAGAAGAGCTGCGGCCTTCCACCGAGAGGAATATCCTCGAGCGAGATGAAGCCGCGTCCCACCGATATCTCGTCCGCAAACAACTCATATTCCAGCTTTGAGATTGTCAGGGTCTTATCAGATTGGTTCTCGATATTGAAATCGACTACCACCATCATCACGTTCTTCTCCTCGTCGATCTGTTTCATCCTTACGTCCTGCAGGTGGACGCCCATCTGGGGCGCAATGACCTGCGACTCGAGGCTGCTGAACTGGATCAACCCCGCAAGCCCGCCAACTATGCCGGCTGCAACAGCTATGATCACGATCTTTCCGCGCGTGAACGGCATCGACCTTACCTAAGGACGGTTTGCATTAAAACCTTACCTTGCCCGCAAACTACACATAAATAGCCGGTTCATTCGCACTCCACTACGCGATGCCGCTTGTAGATCTCTAATAACTTGGATTCATCTGGTTGCCGCGAGCATCTGGGTCGGGGGCTCGATCTTCATCGGGATAGTGATCGACCCGATGCTGAAGAACCTGACAAACAGCTTAGAGGAGAGGACGGTGCTGATGATCAAGATTGGAAGAAGGTTCAACAAGATAGCCGTGCCAGCGCTTGGCGTCCTGGCCGCGACCGGGATCTACAACACCCAGCCGCGCCTTGCGTCGCCCGAGCTGCTGGGCTCGACCTACGGCACCATACTGACAGTCAAGATAGCACTGGTCGCCTCGATGATCGCGGTCTTTGCCGTGCACGTCAGGGTCTCCGGAACCAGGATCGAGGAGCCGGCCAACGCGAGTTCGGCATCGCTCCGCGTCAGCCAGCTCCGGACCAGGATGATCTGGCTGGGAAGGGTCATCGTGGGGCAGTCTGTAGCTGTATTGCTGCTAGCGGCCATGCTGGACGCCGGAATCTAGGATTCACATTCCTACACCGTGAACGGTCACGAGGTGGTTGCCGTTGTACTCGCTTATCTCGTACCTGCAGCCTACGAACCTGCCCGTGATGTACAGGTTCGTGCTGAGGTGCTGGGAGACCCTGCTCACCACGAACCTGGAGGTGCCGCCGGCCAGGCTGAGGGGCAGGGCCAGCATGTCCGCAAGGTACGGATCGACCGGCGCGCTGCTCAGGTAGGGCTGGAGGAACTTCTCCGCAGCCTCCGCGCCGACCTGCTCGGCCGGCCTGCCCCGCTCGCCGATCGAGTCGCCCCCTATGAATGGCCCGTACTCGCTCACAGCATAGACCAGGATCGAGGAGCCCGGCGAGTACGATTGTTCCAGCGATGCGGAGTAGGAGCCGCACTTGACGCCCTCCTTCTCCAGCCGGGAGAGCGCCGCCGCGACCTGCCGCTCTGCCACGTGCTTTGGCAGCATCGCGCAGACGCTGACGATCCTGGGCTCGATCCTCGGCGCGCCGACCATCTCCAAGTTTTGCAGCTTGCTGCAGGGTTCGATCCTTGCCCTGACGAGCCCGCCGCCGGAAGGATAATAACCCCTGCGCTTCGCGTCCAGCTCGAAGTTCATCCCTAGCATCCGGTACATGGGTTGCACGACATAGCGCATGTAGTCGAGCGTGGGGCTCCACCTGACGTCGGTACCGCCCACCAGCTCGATCTCGGCGCTCTTCTGCGCTATGCTCACTGCTGGAATAACTGCCTGCAGCACCATCGTTATGCTTCCGGCTGTGCCAATGTCCATCTTCATCGAGCCGCCATGCATCTCCTTGGGCAGGAACCTGACCATGCTGGAGCCCACGCTGAGGTTCTCGACCTCGGCGTTGCAGAGCGAGGCAACGGTCTTTATAGCCACCATGTGCTGTGGCCTGAGGCCCGGGTTATCCCGCTTCGCGCGGATGTTGAATACCTCGATCGGCTTTCCGGTGATCGCGGAGAGCGCGACCGATGTTCTGAGGATCTGCCCGCCGCCCTCGCCGTACGACCCGTCGATCCTGATGAGCTCCACGGCAGTCCTACTGGCGGATTTGTTTAAATAATCTTCTAGGCGATCGATCCGCATGAGATACGGAATCCTCGTCGGCAGGTTCCAGCCGTTCCACCTCGGGCACCTGAAGGCCGTGTGCTTTGCGCTCAGCAAGGTCGATATCCTCTGGATAATCATTGGCTCCGCACAGAAGAGCCACGAGCCGAGAAACCCCTTCACGGCGGGGGAGAGGCTCGCGATGATCAAGGCCACACTCGATACAAGCAGTGTCGATGCGAGGAAGTGGCACGCGATCCCGGTTCAGGACGTCGAGGTGCACTCGCTCTGGACAGGATTGATAGATATGCTCGTTCCCCGCTACGACGTTGTCTTCACCAACGATGCCTTCACCAAGACGCTCTTCAGGCAGCATGGGAAGCGCATCATCGAGGTACCGCTGCTCAAACGCAGGATAATGTCGGGAACCGAGATCCGGAGGAGGATGGCTAGCGGCGAAAACTGGAAGGAGCTGGTGCCAAGACAGGTGGCGGAGATAATAATGAAGATAGGCGGCGTCGAAAGAATCAAGCTGTTATCGAAGTAGGTTTGTATAAATAACGGTTAGGAGAGGTTAGTGCGAGAGAAATGGAATCACCCCCGAACTATCTGGTGATGATACCCGGGTCAACAAACGTACCTCATCGAGTAATGCAGGCAATGACAGCCCCGATAATAAACCACAGGAGCGACGATTTCAGGAAGCTCTACAGGCGCATACAGGAGAAGACAAAGAAGGTCTTCGGGACCGAGAACGATCTTGTAGTACTTACAACCTCCGGCACCGGCGGCGTCGAAGCCTCGGTCGTTAACCTCGTAAGGAAGGGCGACAAGGTGGTAATCCCGGTCAACGGCGAGTTCAGCAGCAGGCTGGCCACGATGATCGAGCTTGCGGGCGGCCAGGCGATTCGGGTGAGCGCGCCCTACGGCGATACGGCCAGATTCGACCAGGTGAAGGAGGCCTTCGACAACAACAAGGACGTGAAGGCGCTGTATGTAGTGTACAACGAGACCTCCACGGGTACGAGATTGACATGGCTAGACAGGGCCAAGGACCTCACATCCAAGAATGATTCATACTTTGTGGTGGACGCTGTATCCAACCTCGGCGGCGACGAGCTACCGGCCGACAGGTGGAACGTGGACATATGCGTCACCGCCAGCCAGAAATGCCTCGCGGCGCCGCCCGGACTCGCACCTATATCTGTTAGCAAGCGGGCAAGGAAGTTCATGACTGATAACCCGCCGCCGACGCTCTACCTGAACCTGCCCAGGTACTTCAAGTACTACGACGAGAACGCCGAGACTCCGTTCACACCGGCGCTGCCGCTCTACTTCGCGTTTGACGAGGCCCTGGACATGATAACCGAGGAAGGGATGGATGCCAGGATAGCACGGCACAGAAAGTGTGCCGACGCATTCTACTCCGCGCTGAGCAGCATGGGCTTCGCACCCTTCGCCAAAACAGATGTCAGGTCCAACACCGTTATAGCATTGAACT
Source organism: uncultured Nitrosopumilales archaeon (assembly GCA_964373125.1). Lineage (GTDB taxonomy): Archaea > Thermoproteota > Nitrososphaeria > Nitrososphaerales > UBA213 > CAYJSN01. The sequence continues at coordinate 49,739 of CAYJSN010000005.1, forward strand.
ACCGCGACGGCATGGAGGACAAGAAGTTCAGGACGCTCCTTGCAAACGAGTTCAAGGTCTTGGTTGCGGGAGGCTTTGGCGAGCTGAAGGGCAAGGTCTGGAGGGTCGGATCGATGGGCGAGGTCAGCAAGTACCACGTGATGCGGACTCTCTCGGCAATATCCTCTGCGATGAACATAATGGGAATGAAGACGAACTCGGACGCACTTTCTGTCGCGGCGGAAAAACTCAACCACTAAAATTTTCTTGCAAGGTTAATATAAGGTCGGCTGATAGGCGAGTCTCATGACTCTCGAGAAAGGCTCTCTTGTGCTGGTAAATTATACAGCAAAGATAAAGGACACCGACGAGGTCATCGAGACCACGCAGGAGGAAGAGGCGAAGAAGTACAACATCCACGATCCCACCAGGATCTACGAGCCCAGGCTGATATCGGTGGGAGACGGCTGGGTCCTGAAGGGACTGGACGAGGCGCTGGCCAACGCGAATGTAGGGGAGAGCCTGAATATCGATATTCCGCCTGAGAAGGCGTTCGGCGAGCGTGACCCGAACAAGGTCAGGATGATCCCGCTGCGAAAGCTCGGCGACAAGGCCGACGAGGTGAAGGTGGGCGATGCCATCGAGATCGACGACAAGATCGGCATCATCAGGCTCATAGGCTCCGGCCGGGTCCAGATCGACTACAACCACAGGCTGGCCGGCAAGACCATAACGTACGCGCTGCAGGTATTGAATAAGCTGGAGAAGGACGAGGAGAAGATAGCCGCCCTGATAAGGCGTCGGGTACCGGTTCCGGCCGAGCAGCTGAAGATATCGCTCACCGACGGCAATCTTGACATCGAGCTTCCGGGCGAGACCTACCTACAGGAGGGTCTGCAGATAATCAAGCGCGCCGTTGCCAATGACATCTTCAAGTACATCGGCAGCGTGAAGAAGCTCAGGTTCATCGAGACCCACGAATCGCCCGAGCAGGCGAAGCCGCAGGAAGAGCAGAAGCCCCAAGAAGAGCAGATCGAGCAGAAGACTGCCTGATTCTATACGTTTGTCAGATTACTCCGGTTGACTTGGCCAGCTCGAAGGCCTTCCGCTCATCCAGCTTTACTTTGTTGAGGATTGTGTATCTTTCCGGCCTGAGCGAGGCCGCCCTCAGGAGCGCACCAACAACCGTATCTGCATCAAGGCCGATCTCGCCTGCTGTTGTAGGGGCTCCGACATCCCTCAGCGTTCCCGCTATCCGCTCCCACTCGATGCCGTGAAGCTTGGCGATCATGATCGTCCCTATGCCGCACTTCTCGCCGTGCAGTCCCTTGTTGGACGCGATAAAGTCGAGGGCGTGGCTGAATAGGTGCTCCGCACCAGAGCAGGGCCTGCTGCTGCCCGCGATGCATGACGCCACGCCCGCGCTGATGAGCGCCTCCACGACCGTCCGGGTGCCTGATTGATCGCCAGGGACTATCGACTTGGATTGGCGCATGATGATCTCCGCGCTCATCGAAGCAAGGTTTGCGGAGTAGCTGCCGAAGTATTCACCAATTTCGTCCCTCGCCAGCTCCCAGTCCTTCACGGCCGTTACCTTTGCCATCAGGTCGCCGCAGCCGCTGGAGAGCAGCCGCTTGGGCGCCCTTGCGATTATGCTGGTATCTGCGAGCACGCCTATCGGGGTCCTGGTCTTCATAGAGTAGGGCCGCTGCTCCTCCCGGATCGAGGAGAAAGGGCTGGATATGCCGTCGTGCGATGCCGAGGTGGGCACGCTCACGAATGGCTTTCCGAGGTTGTACGCCACTGTCTTGGCTATGTCGACCGACTTGCCGCCCCCAAAGCCGACTATTATGTCGAACCCGTTCGGCTCCTTCGAGATCTGGCTCTGCACCGTCCTCACAGTCTCCATGCTGGCAACATGAGCCAAGAACCATGTATCCTCGATGCCGCACGATCTGAGGGCCTTCTCGCAGAGATCGCCCACACTGGACCGCACGTTCGGGCCCGTGATCACGGCCACGCTCTTGACGCGGCCGAGATCCGAGATAAAGTCGCCAAGCTCCTTGATCACTCCCTCCCCGATGAGGATCTTTCTCGGCAACTCCATCAGGTGAGTTGACAAGTCATCCGATCTAGCGTGGGCTTTTATTTAATTCTGCCTTGCTAGCTGTTATGCCCAAAGCGAAAGCTTATTTAGGTGGTGGAATGTTAATTGTTCCGTTCCTCCAGAAGGTGTAATTTTGTCCGACTACGCAAACATGCATAGGCTACACGGGACTACAACTGTCGGCCTTCAGTGCTCCGACGGCGTAGTCCTGGCTACGGACACGAGGGCCACGGCCGGCTTTCTCTACATAGCGCACAGGCACGTGAAGAAGCTGGCAAAGATCGACGAGCACATCGCAATGACGATCGCAGGGAGCGTCGCCGATGCGCAGAACATCGTGGACATACTGCGCTACCACGCCAACATCTACAGGCTGGAGAACAGGGTTCCGATGCCAGTAAGGGCATGCGCAAGGCTGACGTCGAACATCTTCTTCTCCCAGCGGTACTACCCCTACATTGCGGAGGTGCTGGTGGGAGGCCACGACAATGACGGATCCGCGGTCTACAACATAGATCTCTTCGGTTCCCTGAACAAGGAGGTTTTCGTATCTACCGGGAGCGGTTCGCCTGTGGCCTACGGAATCTTGGAGAGCGAGTTCAAGGAAGGCATGAGTGTCGAGCAGGGCTCCAGGATAGCGGCAAGGGCGATAGCAGCCGCGATAAAGCGCAATGCCGGCACCGGCGATGGCATCGACGTGGCCGTAATCGACAAGAAGGGCTACAGGGAGCTCACCAAGGAAGAAAAGGCTGCCATCGTAACGCTTAGTGAATAATAATGCAAGAAAAAGAGAAGGTCAATGGGCAGAACCTGAGTATAATGAACATCATATTGCAAAATATACCCGGCGAGGCCGCCGTAACCAAGATCGAGTACGAGGGCCCCAGGATCGCGCTCTACACCAAGAACCCGCGGTACCTGCTGGAGAACAGCCACATAATCTCCAACATGGTCAACACGATAAAGAAGCGCATCGTTGTGAGGACAGACGAGTCGGTCAGGAAGAACGAGGAGGACGCCAGGAACATCCTGCTGGAGTTCCTGCCCAAGGAAGCCGAGGTGGTGAGCACCTTCTTCGATACCATGCTGGGCGAGGTGGTGGTGGAGGTGAAGAAGCCCTGGATAATCAACGTGCCGCAGGAGGACGGCGCGGAGGCGATAAGCATGATCGACTTGGTGGAGAAGACCGGCTGGAAGATTCGGGTGCGCAAGGCCGCACATATACCGTCCGAGATGATGAAGCAGGTCAACTACACGCTGAAGACCTCGATGCAGGACAGGGGGAGGTTCTACAAGCAGGTCGGGGAGAAGATCTTCAGGCCTAGGCTCGACGGAACGACGGAGGCAAGCCTGCTCACGCTGGGCGGCTTCAGCGAGGTCGGCAGGTCCTGCATGCTGCTGACAACGCATGACAGCAAGATCCTGCTGGACTGCGGCATAAACCCGGGCGCCAGAGACCCACAGAATGCTTTCCCGAGGCTCGACTGGGCAAACATAGACCTGGACGAGCTGGACGCGGTGGTGATAGGCCACGCGCACCTTGACCACACCGGGTTCCTGCCGGTGCTCTTCAAGTACGGCTACAACGGCCCCGTCTATTGTTCAGAACCAACGCTGCCGCTGATGACCCTGATCCAGATCGACATGATAAAGGTCGCGATGAGCGAGGGCGCCATACCGTTGTACACGGAGCGCGACGTGAAGGAGGTCATACGCCACGCAATCACGCTGCCGTACGGCATGGTTACCGACATAGCGCCCGACGTCAAGCTGGTGCTCTCCAACGCCGGGCACATTCTTGGTTCCTCGACCGTGCATTTGCACATTGGAAACGGCGACCACAACATCGTTTACACGGGGGACCTGAAGTACGGGAAGAGCCAGCTCTTCGAGAGTGCGTCCTGGAACTACCCGAGGGTCGAGACGCTGATCATAGAGAGCACCTACGGCGCAAAGGAGGACATAATGCCCCCCAGAGAAGAGGTGGAGGCCAACTTCGTGCGCACAATAAACAAGACGCTCTCGGACGGCGGCAAGGTGCTCATGCCTGTGCCGGCTGTCGGGAGGGCCCAGGAGATCCTGATGGTGATAGACTCCTACATGAAGGCCGGAAAGCTCATCGAGGCGCCGGTCTTCATCGAGGGCATGATCTCCGAGGCAAGCGCGATGCACGTGGCGCATCCTGAATACCTGTCGCGGGAGCTGCGGCAGAGGATACTCAATTCTGATGATAACCCGTTCACCTCGGAGTACTTTACCACGATCGAGCACCCGGACGGGCGCTCGGAGGCGCTCAGGGACCAGCCTGCGATAATAATGGCAACATCGGGCATGCTGGAGGGCGGGCCGGTGATCGAGTACTTCAAGACCATAGCCACCAACCCGAAGAACAAGATCCTCTTCGTTTCGTACCAGGTCAACGGGACACTGGGCAGGAGGGTGCTGGACGGCTCCAAGGAGGTATCGATAATGGGCAGGGACGGCAAGATCGAGGTGGTGAGCATAAACTGCCAGGTGGAGAAGATCGAGGGCTTCAGCGGCCACAGCGACTACAACCAGCTCATATCCTACATCAACAAGCTAAGGCCGAAGCTGAAGCGTGTCATAGTCAACCACGGCGAGCGGAGAAAGATCGAGAACATGTCGAGCGCGGTGGGAAGGATATTCAGGCTCCAGACCGTGCGCCCCTATGTGCAGGAAGCGGTAAGGTTACTTTAGAGAGCGATCGTTCGCGCTAGCCCCGGTTCCGGATATACGTGCCCGCTGCGGATAGACATTCAAGCCGCGCCCCGGCGCAACGGCCTAGTTCTTGGTCTGCTGGGCGGTGACCTCGGCGCTGTACCAGGTGTACTTGTGCTTGATTCCGTACCTCGCCAGCGCGTTCAGGATTATGTTCTGGACCTCGTCCACGGATGCGCTGTCGAAGACGCTTATATTCCTCGAGGTGGTCCTGCGGTACTTGCCCTTGTCCAGCTCGTGAATGACTATCCTTATTCTCTTCTCACTGGCGTCGCTCATACCACACTATTGGCAGCACCAGTATATTGATCTTATGCTTCCGCCCGGTTTCGACGGAGCTGGGAAAAACGGTGAGATCGCTAAATGGGGGGTCTAACAAATTTTGTTGTTAGTTAAGTTAGCCTATGCTAGCGGTTTTTCAATCCAGCGCGCAAGCTGCTGGCGTGCAGAGGGCATCATCCACCAGGGAGCTGGAGCAGGCGTATTCCGGCATGACCCTGGTTACCGAAAAGGACTACCTCCGCTTCGTGAGGAGCCACAAGTCCGTCAGGATTGAAAATGTCATGATACCGCTGGGCAGCGCGCACGGGGCGAAGCGGCTGGCCCCGCCCGAGGATTACAAGCACGAGTCCTCGACCGTCTGGTCCTTCCCGGAGCGGGGGGACTGGTCCACGCACGACGGCAAGTACAGGGGGAACTGGAGCCCGTACATCCCCAGGAACCTGATATGGAAGTACACCGCCGAGGGCGACTTGGTCCTGGACCAGATGATGGGCAGCGGCACCACGCTCGTGGAGTGCAGGCTCCTGAACAGGAACGCTATCGGCATAGATGTCAACCCCGATTCTGTGATGGTGGCCTTGGACAGGCTCGGCTTCGCCCACAGGGGAGGCGCCAGGATAAGGACATACCTGGGGGACGCGCGCAACCTGAACGAGGTAGAGGACGACAGCATAGACCTGATCGCCACGCACCCGCCCTACGCAGGGATAGTATCGTACTCCTCGGCCCGGATCAAAGCAGACCTCTCGGCGCTGCCGATCTCTGCCTACCTGAGGGAGATGCGGATCGTTGCCGAAGAATGCTTCAGGGTCCTGAAGCCCGGAAAGCACTGCGCGATCCTGATCGGCGACACCAGGAAGCACAGGCACTACATCCCGATCGCGCACAACGTGCTGCACGTCTTCCTTGACGCTGGCTTCATCCTGAAGGAGAACGTGATCAAGATCCAGCACAAGACGAAGCGCACAAGGGAGGCCTGGCGCGGCTCCAACTATGATTTCTACAAGATCGCCCACGAGAACCTCTTTGTGTTCAGAAAGCCTGCTAGGGGAGAGAAGACGACCCAGTTCAAGCACAGCATGCAGCTATTCTAGCTTAAAACTTGAGATCGCAGAATCCTGACGATCACTTCATGTCGTAGGCCCCTTTCCAGATCTTAACACCTGGCGGGGTTACCACGACCCGTTCTTCTCCGAGCCTTGCGATGTCGCCCTCGACCGACTGCGCGAACTTGTAAAGCTCCTCAACAACATTGCGCAATTCATCGATGTTCTTCTGCGCGAGCGGGGTCACCCTGATTATCACGATCATGTTCTTCTTCACATCCTGCCTTATCGCATCCAGGTCGCTCGGATCCCGCAGCGTTATCGCCTTTACGTAAGTTTGCGGCTTGTGGGTTTGCATAAGTGGCTACGCACACCTCCGTGGTTGATATCCTTCGCTATCAACGGTGGTTAACACGGTGCTAAAGGAGCACTAGATTCTATATGAATTTAGCTGTGCATCGTCTATCGGTGAGACGGAAATCTCATTCGAATCGTTGTTACCCCTCACAGTAACGACGCATTCTGTATCCTTCGGGGCGTCGGAGTACCTGTGCACGACCGATGCCGCCAGCGCAACCATATCAGCATCATATTTGCCGCGCAGGAGCCCGACCGGGCCCTTCTGGTCCCTGGCCTCCAGCAGCAGGTCGCCGGGAAGTGCGAGCGAGGTTATCACCGAGTTTTCGTCCTTGTTCCTCCCGATCACGAGCTTCGCGGCCTTGCTTATCCTGAAGTGCCGGCCGCTCTTCAGGAGCTCGGCGTCGTTCAGCGTCGGTCTCTCCGTATGCTCGAAGAGGTCCCTTACTCTACTTGCGAACTGGGGATCGGTGAGCAGGCAGCCGCCGGCGGAGTTGGGATAATCCGTTATGCCAAACTTTTTCGCGAGCCCGATCTGCGCCTTCCTGGACCTGCCCCTTATCGCGAGCAGCTCCTCCCGCCTGATGATGCCGGTCTTCTCCGCGTCGGTGGGCTCTAGGTGCTTTGCGGATAGCGGCCTTAGAACCTTGCCTTCCAGACCCGATTCCTGCTCGATTATCTTCAGCGCCCTCCGGTTCTGGCTCATCGGCCTCTGCTCCAGAACCTCGCCCGTTATTACGACCTCGGCGCCTATCTGCTCCATGTAATCCTTCGCAACCCTGAACATCATCTCCCTGCAGTCTATGCAGGGGTTCATGCCCGAGCCATAACCATGTTTGGGGTTCTTCAGCATCTCCAAATATTCTTCGCCCAGGTAGAAGGTCTTCAGCTCGACCCCGAGCTTGTCGGCGACCTCCTTCACCCTGAAGCCGCATCCGTGCCCGCAGTCGAAATCGCAGAAGGGCGTCTTGATGGCTACGGCCTTCACATCGACCCCCTGCTCCATCATCAGCTTTACGGCCAGGGTGCTGTCCAGCCCGCCCGAGAGGAGGGCCACCGCCTTGGGCTTCTCATTATTCTCATCCATAGGACATATTCCCAGACCGAACCGCTATAAATGTTATAACTGGCGCGTGTTCGCTGATGCGAAGATCAAGCAAAGCTAAAAAGCAGTCGAGGAGAAACTCCCGGTATGCCGCGTAACAAGGTCCTGCTTGAGGCCGCCTCGGAGATCAACTGCAAGAACCTGCTCGCCTTCGAGCCTGAGAACGTATTCTACATCACCGGCTTCTGGGGCGAGGCCATAGCGGTGCTGAAGCACGGCGGCACGGTACTGGTAACGCCAAAGCTCGAGGCCGGGCGGGCAAGGAGCGCCAGCAGGAACTGCGAGATCATAGAATCTGAACGCGGGAGCGATATGCTCACGGCAGCCCTTTTGCACCTTGGCGGTGGCAACGTCTGCACCGACTGCAACAGCTACGCAGCCATCGAGAGCATGAGGCGGAAGCTGGGGAAGCGACTCGTGCACAGCGCCGGGCCATTCTACAGGTCGAGGCGGGTCAAGGACACGAAGGAGATCGCCACCATTGCGCAGGCAAGCAGGATCCTTGACAGGCTCTTTGCGCTCTGCGAAGAGGAGATCAAACCCGGAGTCAGCGAGCGCGAGCTGCAGGTCACGCTGCTCCGCGCAGGTATGATGATGGGAGCCTACCCCCCCTCCTACAGGTTCACGCTATCGCCCCTGATAATAGCATCCGGCAGCAATTCATCGCTGCCGCACGCCGAGCCGACCGGCCGGCGGGTAAGGAGGGGTGACCTTGTCACCGTGGACCTGACGCTGAGGTACAACGGATACATCGCAGACGCGACAAGGACATTCGCTGTCGGGAACATCGATCCCGAGAAGAGGCACATCTATGAGATAGTGAGAGAGGCCCAGGCGGCCGGACTTGACGCTCTCAGAGCTGGTGCAAAATGCAAGTCCGTTGACAACGCCTGCCGCTCACTGATCAAGAAAAAAGGATACGGGAAATATTTCATCCACTCGACGGGACACGGCATCGGACTGGAGGTGCACGAGCCGCCGCTGCTGGGCGCAAAGAGCAGCGAAATCATTTCAAAGAATATGACTGTGACCGTCGAGCCGGGCATCTACATCCCGGGCAAGCACGGGGTAAGGATCGAGGACAGCGTGCTGATCGAAGGCAAACATGTCAGGGTTCTTAACAGGTACACCAAGGATCTGGTCACGCTTTGAAACTTTAATCTTATTACGGGCGCGAGTCGAGCCTCTCCGCGACCTCCTCCAGCAACTTCCTAGCTATGGCGTGCTTGCTCTGCACCGGAAGATGCTGCACATTCCTCTCCCTGTCGACCAGGAAGACCTCGAGCGTGTCCGAGCCCATCTCCGAGCCTGCCCTGCAGACATCGTTCGCAACCATCAGGTCGGCATCGCACTCGAGCATCTTTGCCTGCGCGCTTTTCACCAACTGTTCGTCGCTCAGGTTGCAGTCTGCCTTGAACGCTACTAGAAACGTTCCTTGGCTGGTCTTCTTGACCTTGTCAACGATCTTCTCGGTTGTCTTCAGCCTCAGCGTCAGGTCGCCCTCCTTCCTGGTCTCGATCTTCACGCCCCTGGCGCTCTCTGGCTTAAAGTCCGATACGGCCGCCGTCATTATCAACACGTGGTATTTGTCGCTTCTCAGCTCGCCGAGGACGGCGTTCATCATCTCCTCTGTGGTACTCACTCTCATCACTTTGGCGCCGCCCGGCACGGTGGCGCTGCCGTAGCCAAAGACCAGCGTGACATCGGCGCCCATCATCATAGCCTGCCTCGCGATCGCGGCGCCGAGCTTGCCCGACGCGGGGTTGGTCACGACCCTTATCGGGTCTATGTGCTCGGCCGTAGCCCCGGCCGTGACAAGGATCTTCCTTCCTTTTAGCTTTGTATCGCTCATTTTCGCAAGCACGGCGCTCAATACTACCTCCGGCTCCGCGATCTTGGCTTTTCCCTCCACGATGTTCGGCTCGACGAACTCGACCAGGTTCTTCAGCGACTCGACGTTGCGCTGCAGCACGGGGTTATCGTACATGGCCTCGTGCATCGCCGGGGCGATCATCACCGGGATCTTTGATCCCAGCGCCACGCTCACCACCGAGGTCACGGGCGTGTCGTCGATGCCGTTCGCTATCTTGCTTATCGTGTTCCCGGTGCACGGATAGATCAGCACAAGGTCCGACCTGCCGTAATCTGCGAGCTGTACGTGCTCGAGCTTCCAGGTGAGCTCGGTGACGACATCATTACCTGTTGCCCACCGCATCAGGTCAGGCGCCAGCAGCATCTTCGAGGACTTGCTCATCACCACGTAAACGTCGGCGCCGTGCCGCATCAGGAGCCTTGCAAGATCTACAGCTTTGTATGCTGCTACACTTGCGGTAACGCAGAGGACGATCTTATTTCCCTGCAGTTCCCTTCCTTCTGAACCAACAATGTCCTTCGATGGGTGCTCACTCATTTCTGACCAGCTCCTTCATCAGGGCGTCGAGCTCCTCCCTCTCCATGTGGAAGACGTTCTCTTCCGAGGGGAACTTCTGGGCGGCAACGTCCTCCCTGAAGGCTGTGAGCGCCCGGGTCATCTCCCTCGCGAGCTCGGCGTACCGCCTTGCGAATTTTGGTTTCAGCTGCTCATAGAGGCCCAGCATATCGTGTATGACGAGGACCTGACCGTCGCATGTGCTGCCGGAGCCTATGCCGAAGGTCGGCACCCTGGCGCTGTCGGTGATTATCTTCGCCACCTCGGCAACTACCTGCTCTAGGACTATGCTGTAGACACCGGCCTGCTCCAGCGCCCTCGCGTCCCTGATCAGCTGTAGCGCCGATTCCTTACTACGTCCCTGCACCTTGTAGCCCTGCCAGAACATCGCGGTCTGCGGCTTCAGGCCGATGTGGCCCATCACCGGCACGCCGGCCCTGACGATCGCCCTGGCGGTCTCGGCCATCTCTGCCCCTCCCTCGATCTTCACCGCATCCACGCCGGATTCCTTCACGAACCTGCAGGCATTCCTGACAGCCTCGGTGGCATCGACCTGGTACGACATGAACGGCATATCGGCGACTATCATAGCCCGTCTGGTGCCCCTCGAAACTGCCTTGCAGAAGAGCAGCATCTCCTCCATCGTGACGGGCGTGGTTGTTTCGTACCCAAGCATCACCATCCCCGCGCTGTCCCCCACCAGCAGGATGTCGATGCCCGCCTTGTCGCAGATCGCCGCTGTCGTAAAATCGTATGCTGTGAGCATCGTTATCTTCTTCCCAGCTCTCTTCATCGAGAGCAGCTCCTCGACCGTTATCTTCGCCCTACCGTTTGCCATTGTTATCACCCAGTGGAAGTACCGGCTCTCATGAGGATGTGCTCCAGCACGCCCTCAAGATTTTGCGCGTTGTCAAAATTGTTCGCAATATCTTCGAGCTCGGCTTTCCGCATCTTCGACATCGCTCCGGCAAGCTCGACCATCTTCGGCATCGCGCGGACGATGTTGTCCACCACGGTTATCGTGGCGCTCCGCGCCGTCCTGGACAATGGATTCAGGTCTATAGCGATAACCTTCTTGCCCATCCTTACCAGAGCCTCGGTCCTGTCGCCGTCCTCCAGCGGCACCAGCACTACATCGGCGGCGTAGATGCCGTCGGGATCGACGCGCCTCCGCTCGCTCATCAGTTCAGGGATGGTCTTCGACGCCCTCCTCCCGACGCCGTAGATTTTTTCTGCGCCACTGGTTCTTAGGACCTGCTCGATCGCCGCTTCCCGCTCGGGCGTCCTGTAGAAGAGGTTGACCTCGATCCTGGCGCTGGCGAGCCTAGCAAGTTCCACGACCTCGCGCGCGCAGAGGCAGGCTGTGTTGCCGTTCACGGAGATGGCCAGCCTCCCGGCGGCCAGCATCAGGGCAACGGCAGACCTCATTGCTCTGCTAGTGTGCTCGATGGTTTGCTCGCCGATCAGATAGTCGAACGTCTCTCCCCTGCCGTGGGCTATGAGGCCCTCCTCCACGACTAGGCCATTCCTGAAGCCTTCCACCAGTTTCTCGCGTACCCGGAGCGATTCTGCCCTGGGATGGCTGTCCGGTATCAGCATTCGATCATCCTTGCTCCCTGGTGGTCGATGTCGCAGACGAGAATCTTGCTGCCGTGTCCGTTGAGAATCCTGCGCGCATCCCCGACCTCGCCGCCTCTCACCAGCGAGAAGACTGTCTCGCCGAACATGGCCACGGAGGCCCTGAACCCGCTGGCGTTCATCTCTGCTATGATCTTGGCTGTGCTTTCGCTTACAAAGCCGATCGATCTGGCAAAGTCCAGCGACATGCCCATAAAGTCGTCGACCGATCTGGTCTTTACAAGTTCATGTAGCATCTTGCCGCCCAGACCGTTGATGAGCGACATCTTCTTGGTAAGAAATTCCTTCGTCGATACCGGGGCCAGGCAGAGTATGACTGCGCTGCGGTCGGCGGCATCGATCTGCTCTACTGTTCCAATGCCAGGAGCGCCGGCCCTTAGCCGCATCTCGAAGCCGCCGTGGTACTCGGCAAGGACGGTTCCAACACCGCACCTGCAGGCAAGGTCACTCCTGTGGGCTATCTGCGCGGCGCCCAGATCGCTAAGACCAGTTTCAAGGGCGCGGTTCAGCGCAAGGGAGAGGCTCAGCGCCGCGGCCCCGCTGGAGCCCAGCCCGTAGCCGACCGGGATCTGGAGATCGTGCTCGACCCTGACCCTGAAGTTCCTGCCCGCGAGCTTCAGGTATTCTTCCACAACATAGAGCGATACTTCGGCATCGTCGGCCCGGCTGCCGTTGATAATGATAACAACTTCACTGCCGTCGGATCGCTCCGCAGAAACTGTCGTCTTGACTCCCCTCTGGATGCAGAAGCCAGCCCCGCGCGAACCGATGAGCAGCGGGTCCTCTGGGAGGACAGGAAACTCCACGAAGCCTGTGATGTGACCCGGGGAGAAGGCGCCGGCCCTACGCATCGTTCGATCGGAGGCTGCACCGAATATATATAAATGGCGTATAAAAAGTATAAATCAGTATAAACATGGCTAGATACGCGAGGCGGCTTCAGAGGATCGGCAGCAGCATCCTAGTATCGCTCCCGAAGGACTGGATAACACAGAACAAGCTCCAGAAGGGCACCACTGTCCTGTTGGAGGTTGGAAACGACAACACAATGACGGTCTATCCGTCGGGCTCGGAGCAGGAGGAGGCAAAGGACGTTGTCATCCCGTACCCATCGCCCTACGCAGAGGCGATAGTGAACGAGATCACGGGCGCCTATCTTCTTGGCTACGACCTGATCAGGCTGAAGGGCAGCTCACCGATATCCTACGACGACAGGGAGAAGATCAAGGAAATGATCGGGAAGATGGTCGGCCTGGAGATAGTCGACGAGGACACATCGAACATAACCGCGCAGTTCCTGCTCGACACCACGACGCTGGACCCGGAGAAGATACTCTTCAGGATGAGCTCGATCGTCTCCGGCATGTACAGGGACACACTTGCGTCGCTCACGAGCAGGGATCCCAACACGGTGAAGATGATCGCAAGGCGTGACGACGAGGTCGACCGCCAGTACTTCCTCCTGGTGAGGCTGATCAGGAGCGCAGTGATGGACCAGAGGCTCGCCAGCAAGCTGAACCTCAGCAACATCGAGATCCTGGACTACAGGATCGCGGCAAACCTCTTCGAGAGCGCGGGCGATTCGATCGTAGAACTCGCGAAGGCCGTCACCGATGCGGGCCAGCTGAAGCGACCCGACGAGCTGGTGAAAGCGGGGAAGATGATCGAGGCCATACAGGACACGGCAGTAAGAGCATTCACGAAGAAGAACAGGGCTGATTCTATAAAGACGATCAAGCAGTACGCAAAGCTGAGAGAGACGCTGGACGCGGCGAAGCAGAGCGCGCCGGCCAACATCCTCAGCATAATCTACACGATGGACAAGATCGCGAGATGCTGGGTCGATGTCGTAGATCTCGTGAAGCCGATTCCTGCCAGATAGCAGCACTCAATCGCACGTGGAGGCTGTGCCTACCGTCCGGGCTGCTAGCCCTTCAGCTCCCGCTCCAGCGTGTCTATCTTCTGCACAAGCTCGTGGTTCATCGTCTTCAGCTTCTCCACCTCCTCGCGCATCTCCGTGACTTCCCTCGGCACGCGCATCGACTCTCTTACCGATGCGACACCCTCGTCCGCGACCCTCCGCACCCTGGGGTCCAGGTCGTTCTTTGCAACCCTCTCCAGCTCCGGGATGGCCTTGGGTTCTTGGGCCTCCACGAAGGCCTTTATCGCGTTGATCCTTACCCTGAACCACGGATCCTTCAGCAGCAGCGTCAGGTGCTCGAATACAGTGTCGTTGTCCTTGACGAACTTGCCCAGCGCAAGGGCCGCAGCCTCCCTCACCCTGTGGTGCTCGCCCAGCCGGGTGCGCTCGACAAGGATGTGCGAGCCGAGGTCGTCCTTCAGCTCGCCAAATCCTGTTAACGCATTGGCAGTGATGACCGCGTTGAAGGACCGTATCCCCAGCGCCTTGAGCAGGAAGGGAATCGCCTTGCGCGACCTGGACTTGCCCAGCGCCAGCGCGGACTCGGCCTGCACGAAGTAACTCTCGTCCTCCTGGAGGAGCGGAACGAGTGCCGCAACATTGTCTTCCTTCTTGAACTCTCCCAGTGCTTTGACGACGGCCCTCCTGGCCTTCGGGTGCTTCAGCTTCAGGGCCTCGACCAGCACGCTGTGGGCAGCGTCGGTCTTGATGCTGGAGAGCGCCCTGGCGCACTCTGCCGCGAGGCCCCAGAAGACACTGTTCTTCTTGGCCATCATCACCTCCCTGAGGGCGTCCACGACCTGCTGCGAGCTGAAGTTCGAGAGTGTCTTTGCCGCGTAGATGCGCTCGACCGTGCTGCCGTTCCTCAGCTGCTCGATCAGCATCTGCTGCGGGGCCTTCACGTCCAGCCGCTTCAGGATCTTGTTGTGGGGATCGACGCTGAACCACCGCGGCTCGAAATCTAATGGAATATGGAACGCTTGCTCCTTCGAGTCTATCGTGAACGTGAACTCCTGCTCATCGTCCCCGTAGATGCGGATGTCGAGCGGGAGCCTGTAGATCGGGGTGCCGTCGTCGGTATTCTGTGTCTGGGCGACTCTTATAGTTGCGATCTTGGATGTGTGGTCGAAGCCGAACTCGACCTTCAGCTCGGGATGGCCGGGCCTGAGGAGCCACTGCTCGAAGAACTGCTGGAGGCTCTGGCCCGAGACTTCCTCGACGCACCTCCTGAAATCGTCGGTCTCGGCGTTCCCGTTGGCGAACTTCGCCACATAGTTCTTCACCGCCCGCCTGAAGATACCGTCGCCCACAAGACTGCGGAGCATGTGGAGCACGCAGGCGCCCTTCTCATAGGTGTGCCTGTCGAAGAGATCGTCGGGGTGCTTGTAGACATTTGTGACTATCGCGCGCCTGTATCTCTTCGACGCTTCGTCAAAATATTCCTCGGCCAGCTGCATCACATAGTAGTTGAACTCGTCGTCGCCCCTGCTGTGCTGCCAGTAGAGAGCCTCGAAGTATGTCGCAAAGGACTCGTTGAGCCATATGTGCTGCCAGTCCCTGCACGTGACCAGGTCGCCGAACCACTGGTGCGCCAGCTCGTGCGAGACCAGGTGGTCGCTCGTGAAATCGAGGTGTGCCTTCTTGTCGTGCAGCGTGTCCGCGGTGAGCGTGGTGGCGCTCACGTTCTCCATTCCGCCGTAAACAAAATCGTCGACCGCGACCTGCGAGTACTTGTCGAACGGGTACTTTACACCGACGTACTGCTCGAAGAACTTCAGCATGTCCACGGTGTTCTCGAACGATAGCTCTGCGCTGTCCTTCATCTCCTTCGGCACGTAGTACAACAGTTCGATGCCGTCATAACTCTCTCTTACTTCTGTAAAATCACCGATGGCCAGCGAGGTCAGGTAGGCCGGGTGCGGGTGCTCCTCCACCCAGTGATACTTCACGCTCTTGCCCTTCGTCACATTCACCAGCTTGCCGTTCGAGATCGCGACAAAGTTGCTTGGGACCTCGGCTATGACCTCGCTCGTGAACTTCATGTCGGGGTGGTCAAAGCATGGGAACCAGTACCTCGACTCGGTTGCCTCGCCCTGCGTCCATGCCTGGAGATGCTTGTTGGGATAATTCTTATCTGGTCCTACAAAGAAGAACCCCCTCCGCGGCCTCGCTTCGTAATCTATCACCAGGAGCACCTGCTGGCCCTCGCTTGCTGGGGACGGGAGCTCGATTCTGAGCTTGTCCTCGAGGGTACCGAATCTGAGCTCCTTGCCGTCCAGCCGCACCGAGCGTATGTTGAGCTCGGTCGCATCGAGCACGACCGAGCGCAGGCCGTCCTCGATCACGCTGATGTCAAGCGTCTCCCTGCACGCGATCTTCCGCTCATCGAAATCTGGCCTGATCTCGAGCTTCAGGTGTCTTATCGCGAACTGCTTCGCGGCCGGGTAGTTGGGCTTGCTGCCGGGCAGTTCAAACTTCTTGGTCTGGGCGGACATTAATATCGCAAAGCTCCTCATGCAGAATATCCATAATAAAGATTTGGAAAATAATGATTGATGAGATCAGTAGAGATGCATCTCTTCATACCCCGGTGTCCTGGGGTCAGCGCAGGTTAGTCTCATCAATCAAAGATAAAAGAATCGGACGCAGATTTAATCCTTTCATGCGTGGGGGAAGCGCGCAAACGCTTACACCGTCCCTACTTTCTTGCCTTCTGCAGGTACGCGAGGATGGCGTAGACCGTCTTTGCGTCCTCGATCTCGTTGCCAAGTATCATCCGCACGGCGTCGTCGAGCCTTACCCTGACGAGCTCGATCTGCTCGTCCTCATCCAGCTCGCGATGCTCCGCTGTTGCGAGATCTTTCGCAACGAAGAAGTGGATCATCTCAGTGCAGTATCCCGGGGTCACGTAGCACCTGCCGAGAAACTCGAGGCTTCCCGCCCTGTACCCGGTCTCCTCGATGAGTTCCCTCGCAGCGCAGTCCTCTGGGCTCTCGCCCTTCTCCAGCGTTCCGGCGGGAACCTCCAGCAGCTCCTTGCCCACCGCGTGCCTGTACTGCCGCTCCAAGATTATCTCGTTCCCGATCAGGGGGAGTATGGCCGCCGAGCCGTTGTGCTCGACGATCTCTCTTATCGATATCCTCCCGTCGGTCCTGATCTTGTCGACCCTGACCGAGATTATCTTCCCGTTGTAAATCTGCTGGCTCTCTATCATCGAGGTCACTCCCGGGACATTACCCTTAAACGTATCTACAGGCGCAGGAAGCCCATGGCCGTGGTTACAAAAACGATACGGCTACGAACGAAGGGCGAGCAGCACATGATAAACATCACCGACGATGTCTCGAGGGCAGTGAGGGAGAGCAGCCTCAGTGATGGCATAGCGACCGTCTTCGTGCCGGGTTCCACAGCTGCTGTGACTACGATCGAGTACGAGCCGGGCCTGCTGAAGGACTTTCCCGATATGCTGGAGCGCGTGGCGCCCAAAGATATTGAATATCAACACGAGCAGATGTGGCACGACGGCAACGGGCACTCGCATGTCAGGGCCTCACTGATCGGGCCGTCGCTGACCGTGCCATTCGCGAACAAGGAACTTGTCCTCGGCACCTGGCAGCAGATCGTGCTTGTCGAGCTCGATGTCAGGGGCAGGGACCTAGTTGTGCAGATGGTTGGCGAGTAATGATGCTGGACAGCATATTGCTGGGAGCTATCGCGTTCGGCTTACTGCATGGGATAAACCCGTCGCATGGCTGGATAGTGGCATCGCTGTATTCAGCGCGCAGCACGAAGCCGATGCTCAGCGGCTTCACAAGTTCGGGAATAATCGCAGGCGCGCACTTTGTATCTTCGATCGCCGTTGTGATAGCATACGTCGTACTTACCATGTTTATAGAAATACCCCAGCTTTACCTGCAGTACGGCGCGGCAATTGGGCTGGGAATATTGGCGTACATTTTCTGGCGAGAAAAGACCGAAGGTCTGGTTGAAACTCAGCACGGACACCTTCATGACAACATGGAAGAGGTTGAGCACGAACACCTGCACTGGCACAGGGACGTCGGCTATCACTCGCACAAGCATCTGCATCAGAGTAGAGCACTGCCAAGTTTGAGGGCGATAGCTGCTTTCGCATTCGTGCTGGGCTTTGCGCACGAAGAGGAGTTCGTAATCCTTGCGCTAGCAGCAGGCGGAGCCGATCCTTGGATGTTAATCACTGCGTATGCAAGTTCGGTAACAGCAGCACTAATCGGGATAACCATGCTATCTGTGAAAGTATACACGCAGATTCATCACAGAATCATCCATTATAGCAAATACCTTCCAAAGATCACCGCGCTGGTGCTGGCCGTCATGGCAGCCGGTTTTGCGGCCGGGATATTCTGAGCGGCTCGGCACACCGTCCCAGCCTAATCTATCTCTAGCCTCAGGCCCGCTATAGTTATATTGTTTCTTCGGCATATCAGATAATATGCATGGGGATGGTGGCAACGAGATCGAGGTTCCCAAGTCGGTGCGGCCGATAATGCTCGATGCGGCGGAGGAGACCTCGCTGGGAGAAAAACGGGGCGCAAAGAAGCAGTATCGCTACGGGAACCTGCACATCAGGGAGTATGATGATAAATATCTTCTTCACCTCGACCGGGTTGATCCGCGAAAAGATCCTCTGGGCCACTTGGTGAGAGACTCTCCCGAGACTTTGCTGGGGATGGTCTCGGCGCTCTACCTCGGCAAGAGAGTTGCAAACGAGGTTTACAGGAGGAAGGCAGGATCGCGCGGCGCCGTGATCGAGAGCCTGATCCTCGGCGTGCTGGCATCTGTTGCTGGCAGCTACCTGGGCTACAGGTTCGGCAGGAGCCTGAAGGGAAAGCTCGCCCGATAATCAAAGGTGATAATTCTGGCAACCAAGGGCATAAGGGTCCGGGCCATCGCGGTCGCGCTCAGGCTGCTGCCCGTTGTTATACACTTCAAGCGGGACAGGCGGGAGTGGGTAAGGAAGGAAGGCAAGAACATCGACGAAGCCAAGTTCCGAAAGCACGCAAGGAAGGCCGTCAACACCTTCATCGGGCTCGGTCCGTCTTTCGTGAAGCTCGGCCAGTGGCTCTCGACGAGGGCCGACCTGCTGCCGGAGCCGTACCTGGAGGAGTTTGCAAAGCTGCAGGACGATGTGCCGCCGGCGCCGTTCGAGGAGGTCAGGCAGATCATCGAGCAGGAGCTGGGTCCCATCGGGCAAGCATTCGATCACTTCGATCCTAGTTGCATATCCGGCGCGAGCCTCGGCCAGGTCTACAGGGCGAGGCACAACGGCAAGGAGGTTATCGTCAAGGTCAACAGGCCCAAGATACACGAGATGGTCGAGCGCGACATCGAGGTGCTGAAGCGGCTGCTCCCTATTGGGGTACGATTCGTGGATCCCAACATCGGGTTCTCGGCCGAGTCGATGTTTGCGCAGTTCAGGGAGACCGTCCACGAGGAGATGGACTACAAGGTCGAGGCCGAGAACCTGCTCAGGATAAAGCGGAACCTGCGCGGCGAGCCGAGGGTGATAATTCCCAACCTGATACCGGAAAGGAGCACCGGCAGGGTTCTCACACTCGAATACGTGCCGGGGGTGAAGGTGACCGACGGGAAGCGGCTCGACGAGATTGGGGTGGACAGGGCCAAACTCGTAGTCAGGGTGCACAGGCTCTTCTTCAAGATGCTCCTTCAGCATGACATATTCCACGCCGACCCGCACCCGGGCAACATCTCCGTGGCCGACGACGGTTCAATCATACTCTACGACTTTGGGATGGTGGGCCGTCTCGACAACGAGACACGGCTCAGGCTGGTGAGGCTCTACCTATCGCTGGTGGAGAAGGACCCGGCCAAGACTGTAAACGTGCTCCAGAGCCTCGGCACCCTGGCGCCGGAGGCCAACCGCTACGTCATAGAGAAGGGGATCGGGCTCTCCATACAGGGCATGCACGGAAAGAAGGTCGACGAGATGGAGGTCAAGGCGCTGATGGAGCTCGCCAACAGGACGATGTCGCGGTTTCCATTCCGGCTGCCGAAGGAGCTGGCGCTCTACATGCGGATGGCCTCGATAATGGAGGGCATCTACATGTCGCTGAAGGTGGAGTTCCGGTTCGTGAAGATCCTAAGGTCGCTGCTGGAGGAGGAAGGCCTGATGAGGGAAGCGTACGTTGAGGAAATGAAGGACACCTTCAACAGGGTAGCGAAGGGACTGAGCGACTCGATAACGATCGCCCCGATGCTCAAGACCTTTCTGGAGAACGCGAACAACCACGGCACGATGCTGAACGGCAAGTCGGGCAGGAACACGATAGTGGCCGGCAGCATACTTTCTTCGTCGGTCATAATCGGCTCCTCGATCGTGATGCAGTCCAACCCGGTGCTGGGACAGATCGGCTTGGCGGCTGCTGCGGCGATAATGGGCGCATCCCTCCTGATGAACAGAAAGCACTAGCCGCCACTAGATTCCCTTGATATAGAATTACTACTCGATCTTGATCTCGCTTACGCCGGTGATCGGGATCCGTATCTCGAGGACACCCTGCCTGTAGGTCGCCTTTGCCGCTGCCTCCTTTCCCTCCTCGCCCACCTTCATCGGGAGCGGGATCTTCTTCTCTGCCCTGAGCGGCCTCTGCTGCCAGTAGGAAGAGCCGGCATGTTCGACCGGTTCGCGCTTTGCGCTTATCGTCAGCACCCTATCGGATATCCTCACGCTGATATCGTCCTTCGAGAAGCCTGCCATGTCCGCAAGTATGACAAGCTCGTTGCCGTCCTCGACTATATCGACCGGGGGCATCACGAACTCGAAGAACTCCCTCGACTTGTTGCCTATCTCCCTGATCAACTCGCGTGCCATGTACCTACCTAGGCCCATGCCAAGTATTTGAGCATTTGTTGATATAAGTTTTTTATTCGATTTCACGCTAGATAGATGGTTTGCTTGACAAGCTGATCGATTCCGCAACCTCCGCCGATGACAAGAGTTTCTTCCAGCTCATCAGGAGAGCAGCCGACTTGCAAGGACAGGAAAGGAAGGACGGTGTTGTTGGAAGCGCCGCTGTCAGCGGCGGCCTCGTCAAAATCAGGCCCGGCGGCAGGTTGATTCTTGTGGGAGACCTGCACGGCGACCTGCAGAGCCTTGCCACTATACTAAAGGGTAGTAAATTTCTCGACGACCCTGCAGGCATGATTGTTTTTCTCGGCGACTACGGCGACAGGGGCGCGGAGTCGGTCGAAATTTATCATGTCGTGCTGAGCCTTAAAGCAAAGTTTCCTGAGCGCGTCATACTGATGCGCGGCAACCACGAGGGACCAAAGGACATGGCATTTTTTCCGCACGACCTGCCAGACCAGATAATGGAAAGGTTCGGCCGCGCCGGCGATTCGATCTACGGATACCTCAGGATACTGTTCGACCTCATGCACCACGGTGTCTTGGTCGAGGGCTCTTACCTGATCCTGCACGGCGGCGTGCCAACAAATTTCAGTGCGGTCGACGACATCGCCAACGCGCACAGGACGCATCCGGAAACAACCTACCTGGAGGAGATACTCTGGAACGACCCGAAGGAGATGAAGGGTACATCGCCGTCAGCGCGGGGCTACGGAAGATACTTCGGCAAGGATATCACGGAGCGGGCGCTGCAGGTAACGGATACCAATGCTCTGATCAGGGCCCACGAGCCCTGCAACGGGTACAGGCTGAACCATGACGGGCTGGTGCTGACTTTGTTCTCCTGCAAGGCGCCCTACGGCAACACCAATGCATCCTATCTGAAGCTGGGCGAGAAGGACTACAGCCTAGACGGAGAGGGGCTCGCTAAGATCGTAGAATTAATCTGATACGCATTGGAATGGTCTGGAGAGATAGATGCTAGTTGTAATAGAGGGAAGCGACAAGGCCGGAAAGGCCACCCAGTCCACGATGCTCGCCGAGAGGCTCTCCAAGGAAGGCTTCACCGTAGCGGTGATGAGCTTTCCCGATTATTCTACTCCGATCGGCAATGAGATAAGGGCCTTCTTGAAAGAGGAAAAGAACTGCCCTCTACCGGTCAGGCATATGCTGCTCGCCGCCAACAGGTGGGAGCGCAAGGCCGAGATCGAGCGCATGCTCAAGGAGAAAGATGTCCTGATACTGAACAGGTATTATCAATCTAACCTCGTCTACGGCCTCGCGAGCGGCCTTGAACTGGAGTGGCTCGAGTCGCTTGACTCCGGCCTGCCGAAAGCCGATGTGGTAATAGTGCTGGACGTCCCGCCCGAGGTCTCTTTGGCCAGGATGGATGATGGGGCCGACCTCTTCGAAAAGGACAGAGAGATGATGAGCAAAGTCCCCAGACTCTATAGGGAGCTTGCCAGCAAGTATGGCTGGCACATCATCAACGGCGCCCGCGGCAGGGAGGAAGTGCACGGCGATCTCGCAAAGATAGTGTGCGAAAGGATGAAACAGCAAAAGCATTAAGCAGGTTCTTGGTCTCACCCCTCGGAAATGGCATTCAGGCCCGTGGCCGAGATAAGCGATCCGATTCACGGCTACGTCTATCTTTCAAAGGTGGAGCGCGACCTTGTCGACACGCCGATCTGCCAGCGCCTCCGGCGGATAAGACAGCTCGCCGGTGCGCACCTGACCTACCCGAGCGCGCAGCACTCTAGGTTTGAGCATTCGCTGGGAACGATGCACCTGGCCGGGCGCGCAGGTGAAGTACTTCACGACAAGAACTACATCAGCGAGGACGAGATCGAGATGCTGAGGCTCGCGGCGTTGCTCCATGATATCGGGCATGGGCCATTCTCCCACCTCTTCGAGGAGGTAATGGCTGCAAGGACGAACCTGACGCACGAGGATGTGGGTGGGCGCATAATCGAGAAGACCGAGATCAAGGACATCCTGGGCAGGCACGGCTACAGCGCCAAGTCCGTGAGCAAGCTGTCCTTTGGAAAGTCGAAGACCTCCTTCCTCAACGAGGTGATCGCGGGCGGGCTCAGCGCCGACCTGATGGATTACCTGCAGCGCGATTCATATTTTACTGGCACAGAATATGGCAAGGTCGACGCGGAGCGGCTGATAAGCTCCTTCGAGGTCCACGGCAAGCGGTTGGCCCTCGACAAGGCTGCGCTCTACTCCTTCGAGTCGCTCATGATCTCCAGGTACGAGATGTTCAAGGCTGTTTACTTCCACAAGACAGTTAGAGCGGCCGAGGTGATGCTACTGCGCTCGATGATACTCGCAGATGAAGAATTGGGACTAACCAACCCGTCGCTCTCCAGCTACTTGGAGCTCACGGACGATGCCACGATGGTCAGGCTGGTCGAGCTGCAGCCGAAGAACGCCGACCTCAAACTGGCCGCAAGGCTGGCGAGGGACTACAGGGACAGACGGCTCTGGAAGTGCGTCTTCGAGCGCATAATTCACAAGAGCGACCGACTGGTGACGCGGGTCTTCAGCCCGAAGTACCTGCAGGCGCTTAGTGAGGAGATCGCCGCCAAAGCAGGCGTAGACCCGAACAGCATCTACGTCGATGCGTCCAAGGCACCATCGGTGCCGCTCACCCCCACAAAGGAGGAGCCGAGCTCGATATTCCTGGTGGGCAAGGGCCCCGGCGGGAGGAAGACGCACTACACGCTGAGGATCGACGAGATCCCGCTCATAAGCTCGATAGCCGGCTTCATGGACATGATCCGGGTCTACACGACCAGCGGGAACCGCAACAGGGTGGCAAAGGCAGTGAAAAAGGTTTTAGGCGAAGAGGTTGAATCATGGTACGAAAAGGTGTCGATGTGATGGAGCGGGTGGTCATAAAGCTCAGCGGGAGCGTCTTCACGAACGCGACCAAAGGCTCGCTGCGGCGCTACGCCAGGATGCTACGCGAGATCGGCCGCAAGGTCCAGCCCATCGCGGTCGCCGGCGGCGGCAAGCCCGCCAGGGACTATATCGAGCTGGCGCGCCAGCTCGGGGCAGACGAATCCAGCCTTGACCAGATCGGGATCGAGATCTCCAGGCTCAACGCGATGATGCTGATATTCGCCCTGGGTGACAAGGCCTACCCCTGCGCGCCCAGGAACTTGGAGGAGGTCAGCATGGCAGCCGAGACCGGCAAGATCGTCGTCACCGGCGGGCTGCACCCGGGGCAGAGCACCAACGCGACCTCGGCGCTCATAGCTGAGAAGGTGAAGGCAAGGAGCTTCATCAACGCGACCGATGTCGACGGCATCTACGACTCTGATCCAAAGAAGAACAGGAAGGCCAGGCTGATGAAGCGGGTGAGCGCAAGGGAGCTCCTGAAGATGCTCTCCAGCGGGAGCTCGGTGGCAGGAACCTACGACCTGATGGACATAGTCGCGCTCAAGGTCATCGACAGGTCGAAGATACCCACGCGGGTCATCAGGGCCGAGATCGGCACGATAAAGCGTGCGGTCGCCGGCTCATCGGTAGGCAGCGAGATAACACTCACTTGACCGGCTTCGTCTCGCCCCTGAACTCCCTGAAGCCGTCCTTGAGCATCTTCTCAAATATCTTCCTAGCCTGTTCCGGCTCCAGGGGCTTTGTCTGGGCCTTCGAGTATCCGTCGGCATCGCATATCAGCACCAGCATTTTGTCACCGGCGGGCTCCAGCACCACCAGCTCCTCCTCGCCGACCGGCTCGAAGTTTTCTCCCTGCTGCTTCACCGTCCTTGTAAGGAAGGCAAAGCCGGAGTACTCGAAGAGCCTGTGCTGCGCCTTCCTTGCACGATCCCTCCCCAGCAGCGATGCCTCGTGGTACTGCACAAAGAATTCTTTCATGCACGGCGTATAAGCATTTCAGTGAAGATCAAGGGTAAGCTCACCGGCCGGTCGCCCGATCAGCCGCGACGATCGGCAGTTAAAGATTTAAATGATTAACAGCGCAAAGTTGGCCGTGGTTAACAAGGCCCTAGCTGGCGCAGTGGCTGGCGCCGTCGGCATCGCGATCGCAGCAGTGGTCATCTTTGTAACAGGACCGTTCCAGCTGCCTGGACAGACAGGAACCGGGGGCGGCATGGCGCCATCACAGCAGATCATGCAGGACGTGGTCCTCTCGGTTAACAGCCTCAGCATCAAGGAGGTAAGCGACGACAGCGCGACAATCGAGGTGGCGTTCGACCTGGTCAACCCCAACAGGAACACCCTGATCCTGGAGGAGATACAGTACGACCTGCTGGCAGACGGCGTCAGGCTTGTCAGGTCAAAGATCGGGGAAAGGCTGGAGGGCATGATAGCCGGCACCGGCCAGACATACTACGTTGTGCCAGGTACCATCCTGACGCTGAAGGACACGGTCCAGGTCAGCAAGATAAAGATCTTCGAGGAGGTCTGGGCAGGCCTCAGGAGCAACGACGTCGACTGGCGGATAACCGGCGTCTACGTGATCACCGACCCGGTAAGGAGCGGCGGCCAGGAGAAGGCCTTCGATTTCACGCTGCAGTGACACCCCGACCGCTCGGCCAAGACTCCAAGTTAGGAATATTTTCATCCAGTCGAAGAGCCAGTTACTCTTCCCGGGCAGCCCTGCTGTACTAATATGCAGCCTGTGCAGGATTACGTTATATTGTAATAACATCAACACATAAAAATATGATAATTTCACACCAAGGGGGCTACGTGGTAATTTGCAAACCAAGGGTCTGCCGAAACCAAACCTGGCAATCTTTGATACCTTCAAGACCAAGAGCGGCAAGTTCACCGGAGAGGCGAGGCGCCAGAGGGGGATAATCGCCCACTTGGCAACCGAGGCGAGCCCGGAGATGAAGACCAGGACGTCGATAGCGCACACGATAGCAGATAAGAGCGGCATGCTCTGGCAGAACATCTACTCCGGCATATTCCGCGACCTCGAAGAGATCCTGATCCCGCTCGGGGTGGTGAGGGAGGGCGGGCGCCTGCCGCTCAGGCGGGGACCGAAGGCGCTGCAGCAGGAGGGCGTCCCGTACTACGAGCTTACTGATGCAGGATTGTTAGTGGCTTCCTCCCTGGAGGATCTCGGCGAATCAAGAACAAAGATCCTAGAACGATACCTGACCGGCGGAGCTCCCGATCAGGAGGAGTTCAGGAAGGGCATGCTGGTGCTCCTGAAGACGACGCCCTCGCTGGCCCTGAAGATCGTGAAAGAGTGCATACTGGCCTACGGCCAAGGCTCGCTGGAAGAGCTGGTGCCGCTCGATGCAGAGAAGATGCGCTCGGTCGTGGCCGACAAGATAAGCGTCGAGAAGGAGCTGATCGAGGCACTGATCACCCTTTCCGATGATAATAAGGAAGTCATTTCCAAGTTCATCAAGTTAATAGGTTAGGTCCGGCAGTACCGCCAACTTTGGCATTGAACTGATAAGACATTCAGTACCTTCCGCCCTAGTAAGGTTAAAATCCCTTGGCTGGTGCTTGCCCCGTATGGATACGAATTCTGCCCTGGAGCGGACGATAACCAAGGTCTTAACCCAGGCCGAGGGCGACATGATCGCCCAGCTCGATTCGGCCTACGAGCAGGCCGTCAATAAATTACAATCATCTAGGGGCGAGGTCGATTCCGACTATGCCAAGATAATCGACGTCGCCAGGAAGCAGGCGGAGAACCTGAAGCGCCAGATGATCGGCAGCAGCAGGCTCTCAGCCAGGAACAGGCAGCTCCTGGCGATCGAGGACGCCGTCTCAAGGGCCTTCGAGAAGGCCAGGTCCGAGATTGACTCGGTCAGGAACACCGAAAAATATGCATCGATGACGAAGAAGCTGCTGCAAGAATCTGTCAGCGCGGTCGGCGGCGACACCGTCGTCGAGTGCAACGAGAAGGACAGGAGCCTGGTGAGCAAGCTCGTGCAGGAGCTGGAGCACAGCCTGAAGGTAAGGATGAGCATTAGCAAGGAACCGATAAACGTCCTCGGGGGCGTCAGGGTAAGGTCGAAGGACGGCTCGATGGTCTTCGAGAATACGCTCGACTCCAGGATCGAGCGGCTCAAGCCGCTAATAAAGAAAGATATAGCCAAGCTGTTCATCGGGTGATGTCGATGGTAGCGAAAGGCAGGATAGTCTGGATAAGCGGGCCGGCGATCAAGGCCGATGGCATGTCGGAGGCGAAGATGTACGAGACTGTCCAGGTCGGCGAGTCCAAGCTCATCGGCGAGGTCATCAGACTTACCGGCGACGTAGCATTTGTCCAAGTTTATGAATCAACGTCCGGGCTGAGGCCCGGCGAGCCCGTCACCGGCACGGGCCGGCCGCTCAGCGTGACGCTGGGGCCCGGCGTGATCGGAAAGATCTACGACGGCATCCAGAGGCCGCTCGACGACATCGCAAAGCGCTCCGGCGCCTTCATCGGCAGGGGCATAAGCACCGAGCCGATCGACCTGCACAAGAAGTATCAGTTCACGCCTACGGTGAAGGCTGGCGACGAGCTCCAGCCGGGCAGCAAGTTCGGGGAGGTCGAGGAGACCCCGCTGCTCATGCACTCCGTCATGCTCCCGCCGGATCATCCCGGCGGCAAGGTAGTCGCTATTGAGAAGGAGGGCAGCTACGACCTCGAGCACGGGCTTGTGACGGTCCAGCACGACGGCAGGAAGCTCGAGGCAAAGATGTACCACTACTGGCCCGTGAGAAGGCCGAGGCCCTACACCCAGAAGCTGGACCCCGAGATACCGCTCATCACGGGGCAGCGCGTCCTTGATACATTCTTCCCGATAGCGAAGGGTGGTACGGGCGCTATACCCGGCGGCTTCGGGACCGGCAAGACCGTGACCCTGCACCAGATAGCGGCATGGGCCGACTCGAAGGTGGTGGTCTACATAGGGTGCGGCGAGCGCGGCAACGAGATGACCGAGGTGCTCATCAAGTTCCCCGAGCTGAAGGACCCCAGGTCTGGCAGGCCGCTCATGGAACGTACAGTGCTGGTCGCCAACACCAGCAATATGCCAGTGGCCGCAAGGGAGGCCAGCATCTACACCGGCGTGACGATAGGCGAGTACTACCGTGACATGGGCTACGATGTGGTGCTGGTTGCCGACTCGACCAGCAGGTGGGCCGAGGCGCTCAGGGAGATGAGCGCCAGGCTGGAGGAGATGCCAGCGGAAGAAGGCTACCCGTCCTACCTTGCTTCCAGGCTTGCCGAATTTTATGAACGAGCAGGCAGGGTCAAGGCTCTGGGCACACCGGACAGGGTCGGTTCCGTGACGCTAGTTGGCGCAGTATCACCATCTGGCGCGGACTTTACCGAGCCGGTTACAACTCACACGATCAGGTTCGTCAGGACCTTCTGGGGCCTTGACACCAGGCTAGCGTACTCCAGGCACTACCCGGCCATAAACTGGATGCTCAGCTACTCCGGCTACTTGGAGGGCATCGCCAAGTGGTGGGAGCAGAACGTCGGCCAGGGCTGGTTCAAGCTCAGGGAGGAGGGCTACTTCATCCTGCAGAGGGAGGACACTCTCAAGGAGATAGTGAGATTGCTCGGCCCCGAGGCCCTGCCAGATGAAGAAAAGCTTGTCCTCGAGGTGGCCAGGATGATAAAGATCGGCATACTGCAGCAGAGCGCCTACGACAAGATCGATACCTACTGCAGCCCAGCGAAGCAACTAAAACTTCTGAAATTGATGGTCAGCTTCCACAAGGAGGCGCAGAAGGCGCTGAAGGTGGGAGCCTCGCTCGCGGATGTCAGGGCGATGTCGATAATCACCAGGATGCTGAAGGCCAAGTTCGAGATCCCCGACGAGGAGCTCGGCAGGCTGGACGGGCTAGAGAAGGACATGTATGCTGAATTTGCAGGGCTGCAGGAGAAGGAGGTGCAGCAGGTAGTTGGTTGAGGCCGCGGGAGTAGAGTACACCAAGGTCCAGGAGATCAAGGGCCCGCTCATAGTAATCGACGGTGTCACCCGGGCGTCCTTTGACGAGCTGGTGGAGATCGAGACCACCGACGGGATCAGGCGGCTCGGAAAGGTCCTAGAGATAGGGTACGGCAAAGCGGTTATCCAAGTGTTCGAGGGCACCACTGGGCTGAGCACGACCGGGACCAAGGCACGCTTCCTTGGCAAGACGATGGAGATGCCCGCCTCCCCCGAGATCCTTGGACGTATATTCGACGGGCTTGGGAGGCCAACCGACGGCCTGCCGGAGCCGATCGCAGAAGAGTTCAGGGACGTCAACGGCGCACCGATGAACCCGGAGAGGAGGGACTACCCGGAGGACTTTATCCAGACGGGCGTATCGGTCATCGACGGCATGCTGACGCTGGTCAGGGGGCAGAAGCTCCCGATCTTCTCTGGGTCGGGGATGCCGCACAACCTCTTGGCGGCCCAGGTCTCGAGGCAGGCCACGGTCTTGGGGACCAGCGAGGAATTTGCTGTAGTATTCGCGGCCATCGGCGTGCAGCACAGCGAGGCCCAGTACTTCAAGAAGAGCCTCGAGGAGAGCGGGGCGCTGAGGCGAAGTGCATTATTCCTGAACTTGGCGGACGACCCGGCCATCGAGCGCATCATAACGCCTAGGGTCGCGCTAACAGTAGCAGAATACCTAGCCTTCGACCTGAACATGCACGTGCTCGTTATAATGACCGATATGACGAACTACGCGGAAGCACTAAGAGAGATAAGCGCCGCAAGGGAGGAGGTGCCCGGCAGGAAGGGCTATCCCGGCTACCTTTACACCGACCTGGCGTCGATCTACGAGCGCGCCGGCAAGATAAAGGGCAGGAAGGGCAGCATCACCCAGATGCCCATACTATCGATGCCGGCCGATGATATTACACATCCAATACCTGACCTTACTGGATACATCACCGAGGGACAGATGGTACTAAGCAGGGAGCTCTTCAGGAAGAACCTCTACCCACCGGTGGGCGTTCTGATGAGCCTGAGCAGGTTGATGAAGGACGGTGTCGGCGAGGGCAAGACCAGGGCCGACCACATGGAGGTCAGCAACCAGCTCTACGATGCCTACTCCAGGGCGCAGGAGGTGCGCGCCCTGTCAGAGATAGTCGGAAAGGGGGGCCTCACCGGGGTCGATCTGAAGTATCTTGATTTTGGCGATAAGTTCGAGGAACGCTTCTTGAAACAGGGCTACGACGAGAACAGGACACTGGAGGAGACGCTCGGAAGGGCATGGGATGTGCTCTCATCGCTGCCGGAGGGCGAGCTCACCAAGATCAAGGAGAACTACGTGAAGAAGTACTACAAGGCGTCGTGATAGCGTATGTCCTTCGGAAAGTCCGTCGTGCCCACAAAGATCGAGCTTATACGGATCAGAAGGTCGCTCAAGGTCGCCAAGATGGTGCACAAGATCCTCGACGATAAACGCGAGGTCCTACTGAAGAGGATAGACGAGATAATCGAGGAGGCGAACAAGGCCCGGCAGGAGATCTGGGCCCCACTGGAGCAGGTCTACTCTTCGGTCAGGGACGCCTACATGTCCCTAGGCACGGGAACGCTCGAATCGGTAGCATCGCTCACCCCGCCCGCGATGGAGGCCGATGTGAACATGCGCAGGATAGTCGATGTGAAGGTTCCCACCCTGCAGGTCTCCACAAAGAACATCGAGTCACTCTCCTACGGCTTTGCGGACACGAACGCCTCTGTCGACAGGGCCGCAAAGCTGATCAAGAACCTACTGCCGGGCATATGCAAGGCCGCAGAGTTCGAGAACGCGATCTTCAGCCTTGCCAAGGAGCTGGAGCGCACCCAGCGGCTGATCAACGCGCTGGAGTACGTGATAATGCCCCAGTACGAGGGTGCGATAAGGTTCATAGGAGCATCGCTGGAGGAGAGGGAGAGGGAGGAGTTCGTCAGGTTGAAGAAGGTGAAGACCATACTGGAGAGGAAGAAGGGAATGTGAAAATGAGCAGCGAGACCATCGACCAGTTCTACGATGAAGCCATGAAGAGGCTGAAGGAAGAGCACGACAAGGCGATTGAAAAGATCAAACAGGAATTGAGATCAGCAAAACAAAAGGCAATGTCGAAATAGCTGGGTAATGAAATTATTATGCAAAAACGCCGGCAGTTTGCGAATCGTATCTGAGATACCGTTAAATATGGCTCCTCATGCATCTTCGCTGCAAATGAATTTTAGGTCGAGCGCGTTGCTGGCGGGTCTGGCGGTACTGATATCCGGTATTGGTGGACAGGCATTTGCGCAGGAAGAGAAGGGAGGTTTGGCACAGATCCCCGGGGAGCAGCTGATAGGTGCCGGTCTGGCGTTCGGCCTTGCAGCACTCGGCGCTGGCGTCGGTCTGGGATACGTGGGCGCAGCGGGTCTGGCAGCCATAAGTGACAATCCAAAGATGCAGTCGAGAGTCTTCATCTTCATCGGAATGGTGGAGTCGATCGCGATCTACGGCATCGTCATGATGTTCATCATACTGGGCCAGGGACAGTAAGCACCGCAGGAATTTTGCGCGCGTTATACTAGAAGACCAGAATCTCACAGAAAGATTTTAAAGATGTGGCTGGCGCACAACATCCATGCCGATAGCTAGGCTGATGAAGACAACGCTGATCCTTCCCAGAACCGAGTCCAAGGAGGCAGTCAGCAGCCTAGCCGAGCTTGAATGGTTTCATCCCCTGCCAAAGGGTTCAGAGCATATGAATCCTGAGCTTGACAACCTCTTGCTGAGAGCCCAGAAGCTCTTCCAGTCGATAGACGAGGTTGTGAGAGCCCTCAACATCCCGCTTGAGACGGGCGTCATGGCAACGATGTTCAAGGGAGCCCCAAAGGGCAAGACGCAGTTTGTTATCGAAGACCTAGAGGGGCTGGTCTCCGACATGGAGGCAAAGTCGAAGAGCATCGTCGACGAGGCCAGGTCGCTCCTGAACGAGCAGGGCTCCGTAAGGAGATCGCTCGAAGAGAACCAGATCCTCAGGGATACGATCAGGGTTGCATCGAACGTGAGCCTCGATCTAGCGAAGGTCAATAACCTCAGGCGGTTCAACGGAAACATGTTCGTCGTGGATACGAAGGTCACAGCGGAGATCGAGCGGAGCCTGGAGGATCTTCCCATCGTCAAGCTCCCACTTAACGGGCTTAAGGTAGCCCTAGTGATATTTGGCACCAAGGAGGACAGCGAGAGGATCGCGAAGGTTCTCAGGAGCTTCGACACCCACCCCTTCTTAATTCCGCTCAGCCTCCCCCAGAACCCGGGCGAAGCCTACAGGCAGGTGGAGGCGAAGGCAAAGGAGCTCGAGGCAGAGCTGAAAGACCTGACGACCACGATAGAGAAGATCAAGCTTAACATCTCCACCAAGATCCTGTCCCTGCACGAGGGCGCCAAGGTCGCGAAGGACGTCCTCGAGACGATGCGAAAGCCCGGCGGCACCAAGAACTTTGCCATGATCCAAGGTTTCATACCCAGCAACATGGAGAAGAAGATAAGGAAGCTCTCCAAGGACTGGGTCTGCATCATAGAGGAGGTGAAGGAGAGCGAGCAGGCGCAGTACGCGGAGGGGCTACCCTCGCTCCTCACTAACACGAAGTATCTTCGCACCTTCGAGGTCATCACGGCCACGCAGGGCCTCCCGAGGTACGGCGAGACCGACCCGACGCCCATGATAGCCTTCGTCTGGCCGCTCTTCTATGGGCTGATGTTTGCCGACTTTGGGCACGGCCTGCTGCTCTTCGGCCTGGGCATGCTCCTCAGGACCAGGGGCTTGGGCGGCATAAGGACCTGGGGCACACTGCTGGCAGCCAGCGGAGCTGCAGCCGCCATGGCCGGCCTCATAACGGGCGAGTTCTTCGGCTGGCAGATGGAGCATGTCGCGGTGCTGGGCAGTATACCGCAGCCGCTCATCGGCAAGCCCATAGGAATACTGCAGGTCGGGGAGCTCTCCTTCGACCAGGTCATAATGGTGCTGAAGGTCTCGATAGCCATAGGAATAGTCCACCTGATCAGCGCCTTCGTGCTCAACATAAGGCGCAACATGAGGGAGGGTAAGAAGCTCGAGGTCTACACCCACAATATCCCCATACTGATAATGTACGGTGCGGTCGTATCCCTGATACTTGCCGCGATCGGCTCCGGCTACGATATAATCGGAATGTTCGGCGTAGCCGACCGCGTCCACCAGGAGCCGGTGCCCTGGATCACCTTCGTGGTGGGCTCTTGGGCCACTGTGGAGGTGGTTGCGAAGGCAGCGGTTCCGGTGCTCTTCGGCTGCGTAGGCATAATGATGCTCGGCCACATCAAGGAGGAGAAGCACAGGAAGGCCCACGGCGTTGAGTCGGAGGGCGGCGGCATAATGGGCGCGGTTATCGAGATAGTGATGGTGCGCACGATGGAGCTGCTCTCTCACACCATCAGCTACAGCAGGCTGGGCATAATGCTCTTGGTGCACGTGGCGCTGCTCGCAACCGTCAATGATGCTTACATCTACTCGGTGGACAAGGGCGATACGGGGATGGGCATAGCGCTGCTAGTTGGGGGCAACATCGGGATAATAATGATCGAGGGGCTCATCGTCTACATCCAAGCGATAAGGCTGCACCTATACGAGTGGTTCCCGAAGTGGTACGCTGGGGAGGGAACCGAGTTCAGGAAGATCGTGCCCCAGATGCTTTACGCCGACCTGCTCTGGAAGAAGAAGAATGGGTAGCTATTCCGGCAACAGCAGCTTCGACATGACCACGTCCGTTCCCACCTTCTGCTCGACCGCGGTGGCTATGGCGGCGAGATTCCTTACCTCCGCCATCTTCAACTTGATAGCCGCGATCATGGTGGAGTAGGTGAACATGGTTCTGAAGGCAGCCAAGTACCGCCTGAAGTTCATCTTCTCGAACGACTTCTCGATCTGCGAGATCATCTCGATCTCGCTCCCTACCTGCGGTATCATGTCCTTGTAGACGGTATTGTTGAGCTCGGCTATTGCGTCCGTGACGCTCCCGGCGTTGATCATCTTCTGGATCGTGTTCTCGGTGATCGTCGATGTTGTTGCCACTACCAGATCCCTGCTCTGCTGGTCGCTCAGCCCCCAGAACTTACTTCGTAAAACACTTAAAACATTGTAAGAGTCGATTTCGGGCGTGGCCACTGCTTTAACATCTACTTCCCCACCAGATGTTGCCAGTGCCTTGTTGAGCGCCCTGTAAAATACATGATCAAGAAAAGTATCGAATATCTGAAGATCTCCTTTTTCTTTATACGCATTTGCAGCCTTTTCAGCATCCTCGCCGAATTCGCTGCCAGTCAAACTGGTCACAGCTTCGTCAAGATCCTTTGCCACAAGAGCCTTTACAACAATGTCTCTCCTACCAACAAGCTCCTCTGCACGCAAATTTACATGAGGTAGCATTTCTTCGTAATGCTTCCCTAACGCCTTTCCTTTCAGGATCAGCTTCAGGTTCCATATTATGTAGCGTATGAAGTACGCATTGATCACATCGGAACCGCCTGAAATATTTGCCATACTAGCATGGAAGTTGACAAGGTCTTCCCTTAACGCGTTCTCTATTGCCTGCGCAGTGTAAGGTTTCTGTAGCTTTGAAATAGCGTCAAGGTAGATGGTATTTTTTATTCGGGTAACGAGTTCGTCCATATCCCTTGATTCCGCAAGTGTCTGGAGAGTATCTCTGGAAAGCATTCTTCCCTTGGCCGTAAAGGATTTTACGGAACCAAAAATCCTGTTGGGCATGCTAATACGTGGCAATTTGACTACCTTGCGAGTGGTGTTAAATCGGTGGGAATTTTAACCTTGTGAATGTATTCCTATAAAGGATCTTTGCATAAATATTAATTAGTAAGACCAAGTATAACAGGTGAATGCAGCAACTTGATGCAAAGCTGGAATACCTGTTGGACAGGTTTGAAAAGGAAGTCGAGCCTTACGACAAACTGTCCGTGATGGGATTGCTCGTGACTCCGGTTGCAGTTGTTTTAACAATTATCTTTGGCTGGTTGCTTGCTCCGTCACTGCCGCATAATGCGATATTGCACTCGATAGTCAGCGGGGAGAGGATGTACTGGATAATCGGAAGCATACTAGCCGTAGTTGCGGCTACAAAATTACCTATACTGTATATGGATCACAAAAAGCACAAGATCTCCAATTCCAAATACAAGCCATTGAGTGGGGGTATATGCATGTGCGATCTGAGCCAGCTGCGTTACCATATGAGAAGGCTTGACAAGTCTAGGCATGAAGGAGAGAGAATAAGGCACGCAAGAATGGTAACATACTACAAGCAGAGACTAGGTCTAGACTAATCATTTTGCTGGCAGTTTTACTTTTTTCTCCATCGCTGGTTGCATAGCACTCTCCAGCTCATAAAGTTGCAGAGTAAACTGTCGGTTGGTTCCGAAGGGCTGGAATGGTCTGCCTCGCCCGTGGAAGAACTTTGAGAAGAATTCAACGTAAATCAACCGTGCTCCTTGAATGCCAG
>CAYJSN010000006.1:0-43993 GCA_964373125.1 uncultured Nitrosopumilales archaeon
AAAGGTAAACGCCGAACATATGCAAGAACACGTACAAAAATTTGACATTGATCTTACACGGTGGGATACTATAGCTGCTACTGAAATTGTCTAGCCTTCCTTATCAATCCCAACCATTTGTTCTTATCTTCAATCACTATACCACTAGCTTCAGATGGAGTCTGTCCATTCAATGCCATGTGTGGCTTTACAAAGTTGTACTGTATTCGCATACCCTCGGCTATTGGCGTATTCATGGACTTCCATCCCCTCTGCACCTTAACGCCGTCTTAGTAGATCAACAACAAAAGAAAATAGCCTCATTAGAGAAACGGTTAGTAGAGTATGAAGGTAAACCCGATAAGAAGGTTGGAGTACATTGACTAATATAACTAAATGCCCGCGCTGTGGAATGAGTTTGATAGCAGAAGAACTAGAACACCACAAATGTAATACAAAAATCGGCCGAGTGGTTAATTTGACTTACGTGCGTTCTGAACTTCCAGAAAGATGCGAGGAAGAGGGGGAGATTGAGCGGTTGTTAAGGAAATACCATCCGCAAGGCTCGGCGCTGAAATTTACCCACATAATACCAAAAATTCGAATATTAGCAGAAGATGGCACTCTCTATGTATTCACGCCAACCACGTCTCAACAACCATTTAAAACAACCGATGATTCTGCAGAACCCAGGATTTGCAATTCAGAAAAGGGAACCTTGAGGAACCTGTAAGGATAATCGGCGCCTGCCTGATGAAATTGGACCGGAACCGTCGAAAGTAAAGAATCTCTGGCAAAGAAACTGCAACATTGAATATGTCAGTTTTTGGTTAGATTGATTCGAATAGGTGGAAGCGGGCCCGTCGGGACACGGTACAAAATTGAACGGAAATCGGACCCGATGATGCGAGTTCTATGCAGGCCATTAGGCTAAGTCAGAGTGTAAATAGATAGGGTTTAATTAAGTGGTCATTCAAGTCATGGTATGGTCATGAAGGAACCCGGTGAGAAGGAGCTTAAACAGGCCCGCGACTTTATTGACAAACTTCTCAGCGACCCAAAAGAGCTTACAAAGTGGGCGGATAAGGTGATGGAGGGTTGGCTGAAGAAGCATTACAAAAGATCCTGGCCGAACTGGAAAAAGTCATTAAGAAAAGATTGCTGATAGCTGCTAGTAGGTCTCCAGAAACATTTCTTGAGGAGGCTGAGGCACTGGAACTTGTCATCGAACTAAGAAAGAAGCTCGCTGAAGGTTAAAGCATAAATGTCTCAGTCAGGCATAAACATGCAACTTTCTTCTGGGAATGCCTTGAAGTAGCCCTCAACAGCGTCGTTGATTCTATCCATGAGTTTCTTCTCAGTGTCTGCCTGGGTGATAATACCTGGAAATTCTATGCGCTGTGCGCTGAAGCCTTTTTCTTCTTTGCGTACTGCGAACGATAGCTTGTTCCTTTGCTTCATGATGAGAAGGGAAGAATAACCAATTATATAAAATCAACTATGACAAACGAACTAGGTGGATTTTAAGCGGGTTTCAAACTTACGAATTGGCTCTTCTTCCCTCGCTGATAGGCAGATAGTCTTCGTTCTATTTCTCTGGCTTCTCTTTTTGAGATTCTTTCCTTCTCCTCGAAAAGCAGTAGATTAAGGGCTTTGGATAACAGATTTACTTTTCTTTCTAACCTTTTCAGTCCAGTCTGTGCCGTCATTATTACAAATTACCCTCCAGCTCTACATTTAAGGTTTCCCTGAGTGCGAACTTATTTTGAGCGGGCCCGTCGGGCACTGATCCCGAGACTCTCGAATGTCTTCATCCGTCTAACCATTTGTCTCTGAGGCGGGTAACAGCAAGTTTTTCTGTGTGGCAACGTGCTTAGGCCCTGTGGCCAGGGCTATAATGATAAGCCTCGAGCAGGACAGCATCGTGCCGGAAACTGATTTCAGCGGCACGGTAACTGTCAACTACAACGGCAGGTTCGACGGCGTGCAGATAAACACCTACGTGACGGACACCAACGAGCAGGTGCTCTTTGTGGAGATGAACGGCCGGCCTATCTCGACCCCGGCAAGGCTCTACGTGAGCAGGAACGAGATGGCCGAGAAGAACTCCTTCAGCTTCAAAGCAAGGATAGCCCGGAAGGACTTTCCAAAGAACGCCGGAGTAAGGCTCAGGGCCGCGATCATACAGGAACATAAAGAAGTCGAGAGCGACATGCTGCTGGTCCCGGTCTCGTCCTAGTCCAGCAGCTGGACATCTAGAACGTCAAAATACTTGCAGGTTGCCTTGCACCCCAGCAGCTGGGATATGCTGGGCTCGATGCCGTCCCCGCCGACGAACTGTTTTATCGTGAGGCCGCCGTCGGCCAGCATTGATACCTCGAGGATGTTTTCAGATATCTTCGCGGCGAGCTCGTGGATGTTCTTGCTGACCTCCCTGTTTCTCTTTCCCACAAACCTGACGCTGGTGTTGCTTAGATCTCTTAACTTTGCGAGCGCCGCGTCGTCTATGCTCCGGTCGCACTCGATCGTGAGCTTTGACCTGACCCTGAACCTCGGTGGCTGCTCGGGGAACTGCTCAACCACCCTGATGAACCTAACCTTCACATCGTCATCGGAGTCCAGCTTCTTGGGATCGGTCACTCTTTTCCTTGGGTTGATTATCTTCACGAAGAACGGCCTGCCCTCGTTCAGGACGAGGCTGTCCTTGTCCTCGCCGCCGACCCACGCGAATTTTGCCGAGTCGCAGCCCAGATGTTCTACCAGGTTCCTGACGATTATCCCCTCCACGCTGTCAAATCCTGATAGACCGGTATTGCCGCACTCGCCGCAGCCCCTGCCCGCGCAGTGGCTGCACCTCTCCTGCTTCTGCTGGATGCCCCTCGTGTTCTTTGTATAACGGCCGAAGAGGAAGATCGGCCTCGACCTGACCGTGATCTCCGTCTTCGTGAGGTCCAGGTTTATGTTAACATCTGGCCTCAGGTACTCGACGTGCGCGCCGGTGGCGCTGCCCAAGAGTTTACCCAACTCTCTAGTCAGGTCGCTCTTTATGCTCTCCCTCCCGCGCACCTTGAACCTGGCGCGCAGCTCGTCCTCCCTCTCGAGCATCTGCGACGGCAGTATCGCGCCTATCAGAAATGATTTGAATTGATATTCCTTCAGCGAGTCCAGGATGAGGGAAAGCAAATCGCCCATTCGATCCATCAGGCCGCCGCAGATGTGGCACTGCTCCGCACCGCTTGCAGAGCGCCGCTTCTTCGGGCTCCGCGGAAGCGAGAGCTGCCTGGAGAGGCACCGCTCGCAGAGCGTGTAGGTCTTCGATATCAGCGATGCGCGCGGGAGGTTGCCGACCACATCAGCCAATCCCCATTCTCCTTAACAAACCTTGCATCTGCCTGCCCTTTGCTTGTTTCATGACGTCCTTGGAGCGCTTGTACTGCGTGAGTAATTCTTTCACATCGCGCTCCATCGTCCCTGCTCCCCTGGCCACGCGCTTCAACCGCGAGGCGTTGAAGATGTCGGGGTTAGCACGCTCGTCCTTGGTCATCGACTGGATTATGAATCGCCACTTCCCCATCTTCTTCTCCATAACATCTATGTCCTCGTCCTTGACCGCGGCCGAGAGTCCCGGGACGTGCTCGAAGAGGCTGCGGAGCGAGCCCATCTTGTTCACCTGCTCCAGCTGGTAGTAAAAGTCGTCGATCGTCATCTTCCCGCTGGCAATGCGCTTCAGCTTCTTCTCGTCTGCCTCGGCCTCCAGCTCCCGCGCCATGTCCAGCAGGGCCCTGATATCGCCCATTCCCAAGAGCCGCCCGACGAAGCGGGTGGGCGAGAACTGCTCCAGGTCGTCGATCCTCTCCCCGGTCCCGATGAACATTATCCGTGCGCCGGTCGCCGCGGCTGCCGAGAGCGCGCCGCCGCCCTTTGCGGCACCGTCGAGCTTGGTCACGATTATGCCGCCGACCGGCGTAGAGCTGTGGAACGCCTTGGCCTGG
The DNA here is from genome assembly GCA_964373125.1 of uncultured Nitrosopumilales archaeon. GTDB lineage: Archaea > Thermoproteota > Nitrososphaeria > Nitrososphaerales > UBA213 > CAYJSN01. Next base: position 3,972 of record CAYJSN010000006.1, read on the forward strand.
TTGTAGCACTGCTGCCCGATGGTGCCGTCCACCACCAAGAGAACCAGGTCAGGGGTCACGGCGTTATGAATATTCTTCATCTCGTCCAGCAGCTCCTGCTCCTGCTTGTGCCTGCCCGCGGTGTCGATTATCGCCACATCGAGCTTGGCCGGCTTGAAACGTTCCAGTCCTCGCCTGGCGACCTCGACCGGGTCCTTCATGCTCTCGTCGCCGTAGACCTCGACGTTGGCCTTGGCGCACATCGTGCGCAGCTGCTCCAGCGCGCCCGGCCTGTAGGTGTCGGCGCCTATGACTGCTGTCTTGTAGCCGTGCTTCACCAGCCACCTCGAAAGCTTGGAGGTTGCGGAGGTCTTGCCGCTCCCCTGGATGCCGACCATCAGCACTATGTTGGTATGGTTTGGCTTGAATGCCAAGGGCTTCTCCTCTCCCAGGAGCCTGGAGAGCTCGTCGTAGAGTATCTTCACAACATGATCCTTCCTCGAAAGACCCGGCGGCGGCTGCTCGTGCAGCGCCCTGTCCTGCAGCCTGCCCGTGACGTTCAGCACCAGCTGGACATTGACGTCGGACTGCAAGAGCGATCTCTGCACGTCCTTTGCGAGCTCCTTTATCAGGTTCTCGTCGATGCTGGACGCTCCGACGAGCTTCTTGAGAGCATTGCGAAGGCCGCTCTTCAGGGAATCAAGAACCAACTATCTTCTCCTCCTTGCCTACTAGTGACGCTTCCAGTATTTCAAAATAACCTCTTACGCCGTCCCAGTGCTTCCTCGCGTCCCTGACCTCGATCCTCTTCCTGAAGATCGGGCAGTCCAGTACGAAGGTCTCGGCCTCTCCTCCCTCGAAAGCTATGCTGAATCCATATTTCCTGCTGAGAGCTTCGAGCTCGTGCAGCGCCTGGACATCTATGATGCGGCCCAGCCAGCTCTGATCCAAGCCTGCAGCCGATACACCGGTTATCATTATCACGAAATCGTTCGCCAGCAGGTCGTGCATGTACCGCGCCTGGTCCGCGCCCCAGCTCGGAGCATAATACTTCAGGCCCAGCTTCCTGCATATCATTTCAAAGTTGTCCGTCTGGAACCGGCTAGCGATCCCGCCGGTGACTAGACCGTCAAATGCAAACCTCCGTGCGGCGTCCGAAACTGCCCGCTCCAAGGCGCCCAGCTCCTCGTCCCTGCTTCCGCACCTTGCACTGGCCGTGACCAGCGGTATCCCCATGCACTCGGCCTGGTGGGCTGTCAGGCGGGCGTTGGGGTAGTGAAAGAAGAGGCTGTCGTCCCTGTCCGGCAGGATCGTGATAAGGCACACCACATCGTGTCCACCCCCGACCGCTTTGTAGATTGCAAATGTACTGTCCTTGCCGCCGGAGTACAGTGCCGCGAGCCTCATTTCAGCTAGGGGAAGCGCTCTAGATATATGAGTGTATTAGATGGATGGCCGGCCGCAGGGCGCGTGAAAGTGTCCCTAAAAAGGGACAGTTTGAATCCGGTTGTGATTTGCCGCTGCCAGTTCTTGCCGACAAGTGTCCCTAATTAGGGACAGTTGCCGTTCACCCAACGCCTCTCACATGAGATGCAGGCATGAGACGGATCCCTCAGCGATATTGGTCGTCCTCATCTGGTCAGACGGCTCTTCCAGGCATCATCAGGACCCGGATTAGATATCGCTCGGATCCTAAATAACGTTAACTCTTTATGCGCACGATCTTCGTCCTGCCCAGGACCTTCCAGTACTCCACATCGGCGCCCTGCCTCACCTTGTCCTTTATCTCCTCGTCCATGGAGCTGGTCTCGAAGGTCTCGAAAGTCTCCAAGTCCATTATCTGGAGGTTGTTGTCCACCACCGCGATTATCTGCCCGTTCTTCTTCTCTATCACCGGAACCTCCACGTTGGCGTCAACGGGCGATACCAGGCTCCGCTTCACGCCATCAAAGACGCCCATGGCCGCGATCCTAGCCTTCGCAGAACCGTGCTATCTGGGCAGTTAAGACTGCTTTCCAGGCTTGCTCTTTTCGTAGGATACGATTCTGCAGGGCTCGCCTTCGATGACCACGTAGGAGCCTTCCCTCAGGCTGCCGAGGGACATCGGCTTGCTCATGCGCTTGACAAGACTTGCGCGGGTATTTAACGTTTGTCAGATTTTGATTTGTTGGTTTTACTTCAGCGACGACAGCACGGAGAAACTGACCAAGTTGTCGACGTTGATGCCTTTTCGTATGATCTCGATCCTGGTCTTCTCGCAGTAGCGCTGGTCGCTCTGGTGGCTCTTCTCGGATTCAAGCGCCAGTAGGAGAAGGTTTTCAGAGTGTGGGAACGCAAACTTGGACGATTCCTTCGGTAGCACCTGCATGTTGGCAAACGAGGCCAGCCTTATCCTCTCCCTCCGGCGGAGGAAGACGTCTTCCAGGTCGTGCACCTCGTCGTCCCCGCATTCTTGTTTGATGAAGTTGACCGATACGAAGTTGAGTCTGCTCATGCTGGGCCGCTCGAAGAGCTGGTCCTTTCTCAGGAAGATGAATGCAGGATGCTCGGAAGCGTACTGCGCAAGGTCCCGCATCACGGGCTCGATATCAGAGAAGGCGCCAACCAGATAATGGTTCGAATGGTTCGGAAAGTACGGCCGGCCGTTCTCCGAGAAGGTGGCGGTGGCAAAGTAAAGGTTTGGCATGTAGAGCGAGTCGGACCACAGCTTCTGCAGAGCCTCCGAGCCCTTGTTGTGACCGTCTGGCACACACGCATAGCCGCGTACAAATCCCCAGCCCAATTCTAACCCCTGTAACCCAGCCATGCTATATTTGCATTTTTAATATCCTTTTCCCCCGACCCGGCGGTGCGTTCTTGGTTGCAAGACGACACTGCACGACAACGGATGACGTATTCACACGCGCCAATCGGCTGCCTCCAGCACGATAGGTCCTGTTTATATATAACCACGGGCGGAAGTCGAGCAGCCCCTGATTTTATCGGGAGTTTTCACCGCGCGCGGCCCGCCGGCACGACAATAGCAAAATTTAAGAAAATCTGATTTATAGATTACAAGAAGCGGTATGGGCAAGAGGGTTGTCCTTACGAACGACCGCACGCTTACCAGCGAGTACAGGAGCATACCGCTCTTCGACTTTCTCAGCTGCGCGCCCTAATCCGATCAGTTATTTTTGCAGATCGCCAGGCCCGAGCCCCTTGGTGCTGTCCGCAACGTGCCACGCTGCCGCGCCGGTCCTGCTGCCAAGCCTAGCCCTGTATATGGGAAATGCGGCATACGAGGCAGCGAGCGCCACCATGCCCGCCGGGTCGCTGATGGCTTCTTTCACCGCTTCCCTCAGCAGCGTCGAGCGCGGCAGGTCTATGTTGAATTTCTTTACATAATCTTTGATCTCCTCGTGGCCCCTCAGGGCCCTGTCGACCTGCGACACAAAATCTGACATCGTGCTCGCCGGCCTGAACCATACGATGGCGTTGTCGCGGTAGTCCACATCGAAGCCGAGCTCCAGGACACTGCACTGCAGGTAAAGGTCGATCGCGATTATGTCGGGAATCGTTACCTGCTTCGCGATCCCGCTCCTCACCGCGAGGGCCCTGCCCATTACAGTATATTGGGATAGGCCTGCGTTCCTGACGCGCCTGAGCCAAGCCGAGTTGAACCTCGAGGCCCTGGCAGCTATGCCGCCCTGCTTTGTGGGCAGCGGGTTGGCGGCGCAGAGCGCGACCCGTTCGCTGATGCCCGACGCCAGGATCTCTGTTGTATCATTGTCAGGGATCACATCGGCATCGTAGAGCACGAGAAGATCGCCGCTAGCGTTGGCGAATATCTCGTTCCATGCCTTTGCGGCCCCCCTCCGCTTGTTGTGGTGTATGAGTGTGATGCTGATCTTCGAGTTCCTAGCGAAGTCGCTGACGATCTCGGGGGTGCCGTCGGTCGAGTCGTCCGAAACTATCACCTCCAGGATCTCGTGCTTCGTCATAACCTGGTTTACCAGCGCCCCGAGCAGGTTGCCAATGCTGAGCTGCTCGTTGTAGGATGGGATGCCTATCGTGACCCGCATGGGAGAAATTTTCTTGCAAGAAGATTTAACCTTTACAGCTCGATGCTGAAGAGGTTGGTGCTTATTATCGAGCCAGACCGTACGGTCTTCACCCGGGAGACCTCCAGGCTGTGGGCCCAGATCGTCACCATTATAGACCCGTCCGGGAGCCCCTCTGGCCGGTCGATCACCTTTATGTCTGCCGGGTTCACCCCGTACTCGGCCAGCTTCTGGGTGCTCTGCCGCACGAGCTCCTCCGGATAGCCGGTATTGTAGATGTAGACATTGCCCGTGTACTCGATCTTGCCGGCCATCGCATCCCCTGCGGCGAGCCAGAATACAAAGTTTTGCGAGGCCCGAGCCCCTTGTGCCTGTTTCCGGCTGCGGAGCTCCGACCCAGATAATTATTTATTTCCGCAGGAACTAGCACAGTCGTCCCGCGGTAGCTCAGAGTGCCCTTCGGTTTGAAGCGCACGGGAAGCCTGGTAGAGCTTCCGGCTGTAGTGGTTGGCCAGTGGCTAACCGTCCTCAGCCTACTCAGGCTAACAGATACCGGAGCGTCGCAGGTTCAATTCCTGCCCGCGGGACTACTATTCTGGGCGCTCGGGGGTTCGGGCAAAAATAAGTGGTGTCTGTGAACATGCACCAACTAAACTGATTAGCTGAATGCAATAGTGGGGGTGGGATACTGCTCCGTTGTGGTTGCGGGGGTCTTCTCCACGGGGGCTTCATGCATGCTGCCTGACTCGACGCAGACCATGGTCTCGGTGGCCGAGATTCCTCTCACACCGCAGATCCTCTGGGTGATTATATCCGAGATGTGTTTCAGGTCTCTTCCCTCGACCGCGATCAGGATGTTCGCGCGACCGACAACCCTGCAGACATCGGTCACTCCCTCAGTGGACTTAATCGATTCTATGATCCTCTCGACATCGCTTCCTGGTTCTGTGTGTGTCACTACGTAGGCCTTCGTACTGTTCACCTACCGGGTAAGAGCCGGATGCTCGTTTAAATGCCGGTGTTGATAAAAGACTCCTCAGGTGCTCAATAAAATTAAATTATATCCATGAGAGGTTGAGCAGCAGGACCCGGGACCGCCGCGCAAGGCCGCGATCGGTGAGATGAGCAATATACATAAGTGAGAAGTTATCATTGATCATCCCATGAGGAAAGAATATGTGGTTGTGAGAATAGACGCCGCGCCGGACGGCAGCCCGCAGGTACTGGTCTCGCTCTCCGATCCCAAGGACGTCAGGGACAGGGGGCAGGGAGGACAGTTTGGGGGGCCCGCAGCCGGGTCGTTCAACTCGATGGAGGACATGATGCGGAACATCAACAAGATATTCGCGAGCCAGCTGATGGGCGGCTTCACCACGACGCTGAAGTTCAGCATAAAGGAGTACGAGGACTCTGGCATCAAGGTCGGCGACAAGATCTACCTAGATGTCATAAAGCCCGATACAATTTCAGCATCCAGCGAGCTAGTGCTGAGCCCAGACCAGATGCAGAAGTACGAGACCGTCGTCGGGATCCTGAGCGACGCAGGCATCGGACCGAGCGAATGGTCAGACCGCAGGAACGAGATCCTTGCGATGATCAACAAGGGCGTTCCCCCGAAGGAAGTGGCCGACACCATAATGCGGAACCTGAAGGCCGGCAAGTAGGCTGGCATGCAAAGGGAAGCGTCTCATCACGGTCGAAATCTTTCCTAGTCTTTCGAAATACCGCAAGTTACCTAGGTAAACTTATATAATTCGGGCAAAACTCAACTCTATGAACGCCAAGCATATGCTGGCGATCCTGTCGGGCCTGGCCCTGATACTTCCGATGATGCAGCAGAACACAATGGCAGCACTCCCGCCTGCTGACACAAGAAATATGTCAGCAACCAGCCTCGATCTGATCGAAGAATGCCTAAACACTATGACGTGCAACGCGAAGGTCTATACCGGCAACACGGTCAAGTTCACCGGCACTCTGACGGATGATAGTGGAAACCCGATTCCGGACGCACCGGTAAATATCCTTGCGCTGGTTCCAAAACCGGCGATCGTGCTGCTGACCAACTCGACAACCAACATAGACGGCGTGTTTGAGGCCGAATGGACGGTCAAGCTCTCATCGCAGGAGACAGCATTCCAAGACGTGACAAGACAATTCCGCACAGAATCGGTAACGGCCTACGCCGAGTTTCCGGGCAATGACGGCTACAAGCCATCGAGGTCGAACAAGCTAACAATGAGCGTTACGGTAAACACCATACACCCGATAGTTAACTCCGACAAGACCACCTACAACGAGGGCGACAACGTGTCGATCTTCATAGCGTTCGTCGATAGCGCGGACAACTTCATCGACCCAGAGTCGATATTCGCGACCGTGAACAACAAGGACGTGGAGCTGGAGAAGAAGAAGACCGGTTCGTACACGCTGACTTTGCCGAACATACCGAAGCAGCATACGCAGCTCCTGATTGTGCCCATACAGCCGGGCTACAACACAGACACTGCGTACCTGACGATCATAGTGGGCGGCCTCCGGTAACCTATCCCCTACTTTTTTGTAAATCATCTACGGTTGTTACTGGGCAGTAAACCTTAGTAATCGTCCGGTCTCCTGATCTCCAGGAGCAGGCCTCCGACATTGTCGTTTTCATCGATCCCGTAGATCATCAGCGGCTTTGCGCTCCTTATGCTGTGCTCGAACTCTTCCAGTATCCTCTCGAGCTGCGGCAGTATCGACTCTGCCATGTAGCAGTAGCCAGGATCCTGGGTCGTGTCGCAGATCCGCTTGATGTTCCTGTAGTTTGATCTCGTCGCGTTCACCATCGACCTTATCCTTGCTGTGGTGAGCTCGGCCTGAACCCGCTTTATGCCGAACTTGAGAACGGCCGTCTGGAGCGAGGGAGAGACGAACTTCCTCTCCTTCGGCATGTAGATGAGGCCCCCACGGGACGCCTCCTCCAGGAGCTCGCTGCAGTCCATACTTATACTATACAATGACTTTCCTTAAAAGTTGAGCCTACCCGCCTGCTAGTAGCTGTGTAGTCATTGGTAGGTTCCGCGGTTGAAGATTGTTAAAGTGCTATATACCACGTCCTTCATAAGATATGCATGCCATCGGCGTACGTGCTGATAAATTGCGACCTGGGATCTGAAGAGTCGATAATCAAGGAGATAGCCAGCCTCCCGGGCGTGAAGGAAGTGAAAGGAACGTACGGTGTGTACGACATTATATCGAAGGTCGAGGCCGACAACATGGAAACACTGAAGGACACGATAACGTGGAAGATCCGAAGGATGCCCAAGGTTCGCTCGACGGTGACCCTGATCGTAATCGAAGGCCAGGGCTGAAAGGAAGGCGCTGTACAGCCTCCCTGAATTTTTGTTTTTCAGATATTTGTGGAGAGTATTCCATGCCCTGCACGGCTACCGGGGTCTACGAGGGAGATATCACTGCCCTGCCGATGATCCTGCCTTCCTTGAGCTGGGTCAGGGCATCGTTGGCCTCGTCCAGCTTGAACTTTCGCGAGACGATCGACCTTAGGACATTCTTCCTGGCCAGCGCAACAAGTTCTACGAGATCAGCATACTTGCCCGTGTAGGAACCAATCAACCTGAAGGCGCGCAGCGGCATCAGGGCGAGGTTGAGCTCGACCGAGCCGCCGAAGAGGCCCACGAGAACGAGCCTGCCGCGCTTCCTGAGCAGGTTTAGGTCGGATTCAACGGTCTTGGAGGCGTTCACAAAGTCGATGATCGCATCCGCGCCGAGCCCGCCTGTGAGATCCTTTACCTCCTTGACCGCGTCCTTTTCCTTCGAGTTGATCACATAGTCGGCGCCGAGCTTCTTCGCCTCCTCCAGGCGCTTGTTGTCAAGGTCCAGGACAGTGATGTTGGCGTTGGTAAGCACCCTGGCTAACTGCACGCCGGTCAGCCCGAGGCCGCCCGCGCCCACGATCACCAGAAACTCGCCGGGTTTCACGGCGGCGTTCTTCACCGCGCTGTAGGCACTCAGGCCCGAGCATGCGAGCGACGCAGCCGAATCGGGGCTCTGATCCCCGATCCTGACCAGATACCTGGAATGTGGGACAAGGATGTATTCGGCATAGCCGCCGTCCTGGTAGACGCCAAGCGAGCGCGGGCTGTCGCAGAGGTTCTCCTCGCCGACCCTGCACGCGGGGCAGAGCCCCTCGCCTATCCACGGATAGACAAGAACTCTTTCGCCGGCCTGCATGCCCTCCACCTCCTCGCCCAAGCTCTCTATGACGCCGGCGACCTCGTGGCCGGGTGTGATCGGAAACTTGACGCCCCTGTCCTCGACCTTCATGAATGTACCGGCGGGTCCGGCATAGCCGCCCTCCCAGAGGTGCAGGTCGCTGTGGCAGACGCCCGTTGATTCAACCCTGACAAGGGCCTGCATGCCCTTCGGCTTTGGCGTGGATATGCTCTCCAGCGAGAGCGGTTCCCTCGGCCTGATTATCCTTGCAGCCCTCAAGGCGTATTCTCTGGCGGCCGGTTCTATTATATCTTGTCGATCTTCACGGTACTTTTTATTCGCGGCATTCATTATTTAGTTGACCCCTCGCACAGCGATTCTAGAGCTATCATTTGATATAACCTGAGAGCAACGTTAGACCGTTGAGCTCTGAGGAGAATCAGCAGGAACAGGCCCCACAGGAATCGATATCAAAGCCGCCGGTCAACATATTGTTCAACCCGGCGATGGTCGCGAAGAAGAATGTCTGGGAGATAGACATAGCCTCCCTGCTGGAGAAGTTGCGAACCATCCTGAATGCCACGGGCAACAAGGACCTCAGGATCTGCGGCGTTGCCGCGGTGACCTCGGCCCTCATCCTCAGGATGAAGGTGGAGAGCATATTCGCGCTGGAAAGGATCGCGATGCAGCGCCAGGCAGTGCGTGATAAAACCTTCCTTGAGAACCTGAACATACTTGAGATGCCCTACAGGTTCGAGGCGACCTATCCCGTCTCGCTGGAGGACCTGCTTTCTGTCCTGGAGGGCATGCTCGAGCACATAGCAAACCCGAGGCATAAGGAGCTTGAGATCGAGCCCGTGGAGAGCAGCGAGCTAGACAAATATCTCGTCAGGTTCGAGGAGCTGCTGGAGAAGTACAAGAGCGCGTTATTCGACAAAGTCAGCAAGGCCAAGGCCCTCTTCTTCGGCAGGTTCGTGAAGGGGATGGAGCCCGTTGAAGTAGCGAGGTACTTCATAGCCATGCTATATCTGGCCATGAATGATAAGATCGACGTGGAGCAGACCGAGGACGATATCAGGCTGGTATTAACCGACCAGTTGTAAAATTTTACAACCGGATCAACTAGCGGTGAAAAGATAACTTAAATTCGTTCTCATAAAGTAAGTGGGAGATGCAAAGAGACACGGAGATGCTTGCCAGGCTCGAAGCGGCGTTATATGCTGCCGGCAGGCCGCTCAGCGTGGAAGAGCTGCAGAGGGCGGCAGGCACCGATTCCGCCAGCAAGGCGGAAAGGCTCACCAAGGAGCTCGCGCGCAGGATAAGCTCCACCCTGCAGGCGCTGGAACTGGTCGAGCTCCAGGACGGCTCCTTCGTGCTCCAGCTGAAACTACAATACAATAACACGATAAAGCGGTTCGCGACCAAGCCCTTCCTCTCCACGGCCATCCTTAGGACGCTATCCTGCGTCGCCTACATGCAGCCGGTCACCTCCAAGAAGATGGCGGAGGTGCGCGGGAGCACCGCCTACGACCACCTGAAGGTGCTCTACCAGGCAGGCTTCCTGAGCTACCAGAAGGTGGGGCGGGTGAAGATATACCAGACGACCAAGAAGTTCCAGGACTACTTCGGCGTGGACGGGGACATTGATAAGCTCAGGCGGAAGCTCGTGAAGAAGGAAGAGAAGAGCATCCAAGTACCCCAGATAGCGCAGCCGGTGCTCGAAAAGGCTTAATTAGGCAGCGATTTTCTAGCACCACTGATGAAGAAGAGCGTTGAGAATCTCAGGAAGAGGAAGCCTAGCGGGGGGCGGAGGAAGACCTACCGGGGGCGGAGAAAGTTCGAGATTGACAGGTTCCCCGCGGAGCCTCTCGTGGGAAAGGCTGAGGTGGTCGTCAGGCGTGTCAGGGGCGCGAACCTCAAGGCAGCCGCCAAGACGGTCGAGTTTGCCAATGTGGTCGACCCGGCCTCGAGAAAGGTCTCAAGGGCCAGGATAACCAACGTCACCAAGAACCCCTCCAACAAGGACTACGAGCGGAGGGGCGTCATCACAAAGGGCGCTATAATCGAGACTGAGGCTGGGACCGCTAGGGTGCTCTCCCGTCCAGGGCAGGACGGGATTGTAAACGCCATTCTCGTGAAATGAGCAAGTGAGGTCAGATGAAGGATTATGAGCACCAGATCGTCTGGCTAGATTACTTTAACAAGAATCTCAGCATGCGCAAGGGCCGGCGGGTCGGCAAAGAGAAGGCGGTCTTCGACCCCAAGATCGAGGAGCTTGAGAGAGCCGCGAGGACGGCCGGATACCATCTCGCCGGGACAAACGCTGAGGTGAACTTCCCGAGACGCGCCTATGTCAGGTCGGGCTACATCGTGGTGAAGAAGAAGCACAGCAAGTCCAAGACCATCAACAACATCGCGGAGAGACTCCTGCAGCTAAGGTCCAAGACCAAGTGAATGCAAAAGTGATCATGAGCATAAGATAAACAAAGATTGACAGCGAAGTATGATAATCAGTGTGTGAAATCGTGATCTACTTGCGGGAGGCTGGCGAGATCTTGCATATCGCTAAAAGTGGCAGGATTATAGTAAAGCTCAACCAGAAAGTAAAGGTAGGCCCAGGTGAAGTTCTTGTCGATGCGAAAGGCAGAAAGGTAGCCAGGGTCGTGGAGCTGATTGGGCCCGTAAGGTCGCCCTACGCATCGGCCGCGCCGCTGACGGATAGGGTGAGCAAGTATGTTGGCTCGAAAATCTACACTGGAGGCAGGAAAAGATGAGCGACGCTTTCTACTCCAACAGCTGCCCCGAATGCAACAACAACCTTATCGAAGATGTAAACAAGGGCGAATGCTTCTGCCCGAGCTGCGGCTACGTCGTGCTTGACCAGATAGCAAGCTTCGGCCCCGAAGCGATATCTTCCGATCTGGAGGATAGGATGCGAAACGCAAGGAGCGGCAGCCCGATGAGCTATTCTTTACATGATTTCGGGCTAAGGACGGAGATCGCCTACAGCTTCAAGGATTTCAACGGCAAGGCCATAGACTCCGCGGTCGCGGAACAGATGCAGAACGTAAGACGGTGGCACTCCAGGATCCGTGTGGCCTCGCCGAAGGAACGCAGGCTTTCAAACGTGCTTTCGAAGATTAACGAAACTTGCTCGGCGCTGAACATGCCGAAGCTGATCACTGAAACTGCATCGGTGATCTACCGCAACTATGAAAACCAGAACGCCGCGAAGGGCAAGTCCGTGGCCTGCATGGCGTCTGCCACTATCTATTTGGCGTGCAAGAAGTGCGGCGTCGTCAGGTCGTTGGAAGAGATAGTAAACGCGACCGGTACGCCCAATGTGGACAATTCGAACCTGAAACTAGCCTCGAAGTACTACCGCATGCTGGTGATGGATGGCGCGGGCGGCGAGAGCACCGCTACCGTCAGCGCGCTCTCGATCGACCGGTACATAGCAAAACTCGTGAACATGGCCAAGATAGACACGCGAGTTGAGAAGCTCGCCATCGAGATTGCGCAGAAGACCGAGGACCACGTTCTCGCTGACGGCAAGGCACCAAACGGGCTGGCCGCGGCGTACCTCTACATAGCCTCGATCTTCCTGGGCGTGAACGTGCTGCAGAGGGATATCTCGAGCCTCTCCAACGTCACCGAGGTCACGATACGCAACAGGTGCAAGGACATCGTCACCAACTTCAGGATGAGAATCGCGCTCAGGCCGGTTGGCGGAGTTCCCGGGCCGGCCAAGAACTGACCGGATCGTGTCAGCGCCTCGATTTTTAGAAGCAACACTCTGCGAGTGAGTTTATTCGCGCGGTCGTCAAACTTTATATTATATTATCGCTGCTAATTGCCCTGATGTCCAAGCTAGAGATCAAAGATCTCCACGTGAACATCGACACCAAGGAGATCATCAGGGGACTCGACCTGGCGGTCAAGGAGGGCGAGGTTCACGCAATAATGGGGCCAAACGGTTCCGGCAAGAGCACGCTGGCATACACATTGCTTGGCCACCCAAGATACACTGTGGGCAAGGGCGATATGCTCATCGACGGCCAGAGCATACTTGAGCTCTCGACCGACGAGCGCGCCAAGAAGGGACTCTTCCTGGGGTTCCAGTACCCGATCGAGATCGCCGGCGTCAGCTACAGCAACTTCATGCGCAACGCCTACAACTCCCTGAGCAAGGCATTCGGCCAAGAGAACAGGGAGGTCTTCCTTACCGTAAGAGAATTTCATGATTACATGAACAGGAACCTGAAGACCGTCGGGCTCGACAGCTCGTTCCTTGCCAGGTACCTTAACGAAGGATTTTCCGGCGGAGAGAAGAAGCGATCCGAAGTGCTGCAGCTGCTTGTGCTGAAGCCCAAGTTCGCGATACTCGACGAACCGGACTCGGGCTTGGACATTGACGCGGTGAAGGCTGTGGCAGAGGCGATAAACACCCTGATCAGCCCGCACACGGTCGTGATCCTGATAACGCACTACGCCAGGATCCTGCGATACATAAAGCAGCTCGACTACGTCCATGTCATGTCGAAGGGCCGCATCGTCAAGTCCGGCTCGAAGGAACTCGCGGAGCAGCTCGAGGAGAAGGGCTACGGCTGGATCACCGGAGAAGAGGACGAGAAGACGCAGTAACCTCCGGGTTAGTTCATAATCAATAAAGAACCGGCTTTAACTTTTAAATAGGCTATCGGTTCCCGATCACGCAGATGGCCGAGGGCTCGCAGCGCACCTTCTTCAACTTCTCCTTCTTCAGGATCGACCTGAAGTGGAGGTGGATGAACGACGCCACGAAGACCGAGTCCGCCAAGGAGTTCATCTCGATCCTGGACTCGGCCAGGGACGTCCAGTACAGGGCATACTCCACGCTGGGCCTCAGGGAGGATGCCGACTTTCTGCTCTGGCTGATGGCAGATGAGCTGGATAAGACGCAGGACCTCATCGCGCGGCTCTACACGACGGTCCTGGGGAAGTACCTCGTGCCCAGCTACAACTTCTTATCCTCCACAAGACCCTCGCCCTACGCGTCGGGGGCTGTGCCATCGTTCGTGAAGGGCGAGAAGCCCCTCCGCTACGTCATCGTCTACCCGTTCATAAAGAGCCGGGAGTGGTACCTGCTGCCCTTCGAGGAGCGTAAGAAGATGATGCAGGAACACGCGATGGTGGGGAAGAAGTTCCCCTCTGTAAGATTGAACACCAGCTACTCCTTCGGCATCGACGACCAGGACTTCATGCTCGCATTCGAGACCGACGACCTGCACGCGTTCCAGGATCTACTGCTGCAGCTCAGGGAGACGCAGGTGAGCCGCTACGTGGTGAGGGACACGCCGATGATCGTATGTGTTTATAAGCCGTTGGAGGAGATAATTAAGAGCCTGGGGTGAGCATGGTGCAGGCGCTGAAAGAATGGAGCACGCTGAAGGAGTGGGCCGTTGTTGTGAAAGCCCTGGAGCAGGGAAGACAGTCAGTGCTCTTCAGGAAGGGCGGCATACTCGACCCCGGATTTTCGGTGGAGAGCAGCGAGTTTCTATTGTTCCCGACCTTCGAGCACCAGGGCAGGGAGTACCTGCGTGACGAGTACAAGGCAGAGTACGACGACCTGCTGGCGCGCAGGCCCGGCGATAAAATTACGATAACATCGGCCGCGAAGGTCTCGGCATCGTGGGAGGTCGGCAGGAAGGAGGTGCTCCACAGGTTGGAAAAATACCACATCTACGATAAGAGCTTCATAGATTATAGGATGCAGTGGAACAGCGAGAGGCCGATGAGCGTGTTGCTCCTAAGGACGTTCAGGCTGGCAAGCCCCCTGGCGATTGATAGCCGCCCGGAGTATTCGGGGTGCAGGTCGTGGATAAAGATAAGCGCCGATGCGAGGATGGGCAGGCCGGTCATTGAGGACAAGGAATTTAATGCTCTTAGGAGCGAGATGGAGGGAGTCCTGGCATGAAGTACAGAAGACTCGGCAAGAGCGGACTGATGGTCTCCGAGATAGGCTTTGGCGCCTGGACGATCGGCCTCGACTGGTGGAGCAAGAAGATCGACGATGATGAAGCTGTAAGGATGCTGAAGCGCGCCTACGACCTAGGGATCAACTTCTACGACACCGCTGATATTTATGGAAAGGGCAAGAGCGAGAAGCTCCTAGGCAGAGCTTTCAAGGATATGCGAAACGAGATCATCCTTTCGACAAAGGTCGGCTACGACATCTACAGCGGGGTGGAGCAGATCGCGCACCAGGAACTGCCGCAGAAGTTTGACGAGGAGTTCATCAGGTACGCGCTGGAGCAGAGCCGCAAGCGGCTGGAGACAGATCACGTGGAACTCTACAGCCTGCACAACCCGAAGATGGACGTTGTTCAGGATGATCAGCTATTCCAATTGCTCGAGTCGCTCAGGGAAGAGGGCAGGATCGGGCACTATGGCGTCGCGCTGGGCCCCGCGATAGGATGGAAGGAGGAGGGCACTCTGGCGATGGAGAACCGGAGGATAACCTCGGTGCAGACTGTTTACAACATCCTCGAGCAGGAGCCCGGCAGGGACTTTTTCGAGGTGGCCGGCAGGGCCGATGTCGGCATAATGGTCAGGGTTCCCGACGCGTCAGGCGTGCTCACGGGCAAGGTCAATGCAGAGACAGTTGTCGGGAAGGACGATCACCGCAGCTTCAGGAAGCGCGAGTGGATAGCCGAGGCTCTGCAGAAGATCGATAATATGAGGCCGTTTGCAGAGTCGAAGGGCTGGAACATAACCGAGCTGGCGATAAAGTTCATACTCTCCGAGAGGACGATATCCACGGTGCTGCCAACTGTTACCAGCACCGAGGAGCTCGAGATGTTTGCGGCCATCTCCGATGGCCGGTACTTGGATGCGAAGGAGTACGCAATGCTAAAGGAGATGTACGACAACAACTTTTACGTCAGGGTAAAGGCTGCCAGCTAGTTAGACAGGACTTCCTCGTACTTCTCCTCAAAGTACTTCACCCGCTCCTTCTTGAACTCGCGCAGGCTGAAAAGGACCCTGTAGTCGGTTATCCCGACATGCTTGGACATCTCCTGCGCCATCTTCCTGCATGCCTCATCGGTCCTTGCGTGAACCATGCTGAAGAGGTTGTAGGGCCAGTCCTGGTAGACCGGTCTCCTGTAGCAGTGGCTGACCTGCGGGAACTCGGCAAGCCTCATGCCGACCTCGTCGATCCTGTCCTCCGCCACGCGCCAGACTATCATGCCGTTAGCCATGAAGCCTGCATCACGGTGGCGGAGTATCGCTGCGAACCTGCGCATCACGCCGATCCGTTCGTATTCTTTGGCCCTTGCGAAGAGATCCTCTACGCTCATCCCCAGCCTCTTGGCCGGTTCTGCAAATGGTTCCCTGACCATCGCGATGTCCTTCTGCAGCTCTCTTATGAACTCCTTGTCGTCATCGCCCGGTGCGAACGGGATCTTATCTACGTTCTTCGGCTTGTCGGTGGGCTGCGGACTCTCGGGATCGTCGTTCACCATGTCCAGCCTGACGCCTATTTTGTAGAGCTTAAGCGTCGGCAGTATTCTATACTTCAGCACACCGTCAAGCTTCGCAAACTTTTCCAGGTCAAGCTGCACACTGCCCTCCGGCGGCACAGCGATCGTGAACCAGAGGTTGTACTCGTGGTTCCGCTCGTAGTTGTGGCTGACGCCGGGGTGCTTGTTTACCTCACTCGCAACATATGCGAGCTTGTTTGGCTCGATGCTCATCGCAACGAGCGCGCTCTTGTAACCGAGCCGCCTGGTGTCAAATATCGCGTTTATCTGCCGGATTATGCCCGACTCCTTCATCGCGCCGATCCTGCGCATGGCTTCGTCCTCGCTTATGTTGAGCCTCTTGCCGATCTCGGCGAAGGGCTTGTCCACCAGCGGAAAGTCCCACTGTATCAGGTTGAGGATTGCCTTGTCGGCGTCATCTAGCTTCGGCATACGCGCCCAGCAGATTCTGTAGGAGCGCAGGATAAAACCTTAACTATCATGCAGAGCGCGAATCTGATGTAATCTATAAATACAATACAGCCATACGCTACCTCGCGTTGGGTGTGGCGCTTGATCATTGATCTCAACTTAGCCGGCAAACTCGTCGTTGTGGTGGGCGGCGGCACCGAGGGCACCCGGAAGGTGAGGTCGCTTCTGGGCCAGAACTGCAGGATCATCGTTGTCAGCAACAGGCTCAACAACTTCCTGCGCGGCCTGGCTAGGGAGGGCAGGATCGAGATCGTCAAGACAACCCTGAGGGATGCAAAGATCCTCGACAGGTTCGGCGAGCCGTTCCTTGTCCTGGCGGCGACCAACAGCCGCGAGCTCAACAGGAAGCTGGTTCAGAGGGCGAGAGAGGTCGGGGCCTTTGCCTATGCTGCCGATGATCCAGCGGCATCGGACTTTATCCATCCCGCGGTGATAAACATAGGCGATACCATCTTCATCGCCATCTCCACGAAGGGCAGCAGCCCCGCGATGGCCAGGACGCTCAGGATGAAGGCCGAGAGGGCGCTCAAGCGCATCATCACGAAGGAGGACCTCGAGTACGTGAAGCTGGCTTCCTTTGCTAGGAAGGCTGCGATGGCTACCCTGAAGGACCCAGATTCGAGGAAGAAGTACCTCTACACGCTAATAAAAGATAACAGGATCAAAAACCTTATCAGGAACGAGAAGTTTGAGGATGCCAAAAGTGCTGCCATGGCTATACTGGAGAGATGGACATGATGAATGTGCTAAACGCTAGGATAACATTCAGGAAGGCGCCCATACACGTACTGGAGAAGTTCGCCTTCAAGGATCTGGATTCTGCTTACAGGAACTTCAAGAACGGCTCGCTCAAGGAATGTGTTATACTGCAGACCTGCAACAGGGTAGAGGTCTACGCCGCCTTCGATGGCGATGCAGATTATAAGGATCTCCTGAAGCCTTGGGCAAAGAGCGCCGGCATCAGCCCCGAGGAGTTCAAGGATGTCATCGAGGTGGGCATCGGCAATGATGTGGTCTCGCACCTGCTCAAGCTGGCTGCGGGCCTGGACTCCCTCGTCATAGGAGAGGACCAGATACTGGGGCAGGTGAAGCGTGCCTACGACTTGGCAATGAAGAACAAAACAGCCGGCCCCTACCTGGAGATGCTCTTCGACAGGGCGGTAAAGGCCGGGAGCAGGGTCAGGACGAGCACGGGCATAAACAAGGGCACCGTCTCCTACGGCTCGATGGCGGTCAAGCTGGTGGAGGAGCATGTGAAGAGCCTCCGTGGCAGGAAGATACTACTGATAGGAAGCGGCGAGGCGGCGAGCCTGGTTGCCAAGGCGCTGAAGAGGCGGAAGACGAAGTTCTTCGTCACGAGCAGAACCTTAGATAGGTCGCAGTCATTCGCGGAGACCGTCGGCGGCGAGCCGATCGCGTTTGAGGACGCGCTTGGGATGCTGACCAAGATCGATGTTCTCTTCGTTGCCACAACCGCGCCCTACTACCTGGTCACGGTCGAGAGGATAAGCTCGGCAATGCAGAAGCGGCGCAGGGGCATGGTCATAGTCGATCTCTCGAACCCGAGGACGGTCGAGGAGAAGATAGCAGCCCTGAAAGGCGTAAAGCTCATCAACATCGACGAGGTGGCAGCGCTGGTGGAGAAGAACATCAGGGCCAGGATGCACGAAGTTAAGAGCGCCAAGAAGATAATCGACGAAGAATCTTGCTTTGTCGAGGCAAGGATGAAGCGGCTGGCGGTCGAGCCGCTGGTGGACTCGCTCTTCAGGAAGGTCGATGCCATAAGAAGGCGTGAGCTGGAGAAGGCGCTGCAGATGCTCGACAGCCTCAGCGAGGAGGAGAGGCGTGTAATCGAGCAGCTGAGCCACGCCATCGTGGAGGGCGTGCTCTCGAGCCCGATGGATGAGCTGCGCAGGTCGTCCGAGGATGGAGACAAGGAGCTGGTGAAGGCAGTTTCCAAGCTATTCAAGTATGAATGGTGACGGTTCCTTCCCGAGGGTCAGGCTCCGGCGGCTGAGGAGGAACCGCGGTGTAAGAGATCTGATGCAGGAGGTACGACTATCCGCGAGCGACCTGATCTGCCCGGTCTTTGTGCAGGAAGGCCTCAGCAGGCCTGAAGAGATCAGCTCGATGCCTGGGATGATGCGCCTGCCCCTGGATCGCCTCATGGAGGAGGTGAGGCAGATAAAATCGCTCGGTATTCCAGCAGTCATAGTGTTCGGGATCCCCACAAAGAAAGACGAGGCAGGCAGCCCGGCCTTCGACGACGACGGGATAGTACAGAAGGCCGTCTCGCTGATAAGGAAGGAGTTCCGCGACGACCTGGCGGTGATCACGGATGTCTGCCTCTGCCAGTACACGACGCATGGACACTGCGGTCTGGTCAGCGATGGAAGCATAGACAACGACCGGAGCATAGAGACGCTTGCCAAGATAGCCGTGAGCCACGCAAGGGCCGGGGCCGACATCGTCGCGCCTTCGGCCATGATGGACGGACAGGTCCGCGCTATCCGCGAAGGCCTCGACAGCAACGGCTTCACCGATGTTGCGATAATGTCGTACTCCGCAAAGCACGCGTCAGCACTCTACACCCCCTTCAGGGACGCCGCGCACTCCGCGCCACAGTTCGGCGATAGGAAGAGCTATCAGTTGTCTCCGGCCAACCCGCGGGAGGCAATCCGGGAGATCGAGCTCGACATAAAGGAGGGAGCTGATATTGTGATGGTGAAACCGGCGATCGCGTACCTGGATCTCATACAGCTGGCGAAGCAGATGTTCGATGTTCCGGTTGCTGCCTACAGCGTATCCGGAGAGTACGCGCTCGTCAAGGCAGCGGGGAAGCAGGGACTGATAGACGAGGATGCCGTTGTGATGGAGTTCCTGACATCGATAAAGCGGGCCGGGGCGGACATCATCATAACCTACTTCGCCAAGCAGGCCGCGAGTATTCTCAAGGGCAACTGAGCGCCGAAGACCGGAACTCCTCACGATACAA
The DNA here is from genome assembly GCA_964373125.1 of uncultured Nitrosopumilales archaeon. Taxonomy (GTDB): domain Archaea; phylum Thermoproteota; class Nitrososphaeria; order Nitrososphaerales; family UBA213; genus CAYJSN01. Next base: position 23,195 of record CAYJSN010000006.1, read on the forward strand.
TTATAACTTTAGCAACTAGGATCAGCAACGATGAAGCGATCCGAGAAGTTATTCTCGAGAGCCAAGGAGAGGATGCCCGGCGGTGTCAACAGCCCGGTCAGGTTCTACGAGCCGTACCCGTTCTTTGCCTCCCGGGCCAAGGGAAGCAGAATCTTCGACGTGGACGAAAATTCGTACATAGACTACTGCATGGGCTATGGCGCACTGCTGCTCGGGCACGGCCCAAAGGAGGTCGTGGGCACGGTCAGGCAGCAGCTGGGCAGGGGTACGCTCTACTGCACCCCGACGGAGGGCGAGGTCGAGCTTGCTGAACTGTTCGCGAAGTGCGTGCCCTGCGCCGAGATGGTGAGGCTCGTCAACACAGGAACCGAGGCAACGATGCATGCCATGCGGCTCGCAAGGGCTTACACGAAGCGGAGCAAGATCATCAAGTTCGAGGGCTCCTATCACGGCGCCCATGATTATGTGCTTGTGAAGGCCGGCTCCGGGGCGATGCAGCAGGGGATACCCATCTCCGACGGGATACTCAAGGATGCGGCAGAGAACACGCTCGTCCTGCCCTTCAACGATCCCGCCGCGCTTGAAACTACCATTGATAGGAACGATGTTGCTGCCGTGATAATGGAGCCCGTCATCGCAAACATGGGTCCGATCCTGCCCGACAAAGGATTCTTGGAGGCGGTCAGGAAGATCACGCAGCAGAGCGGCGTCCTCCTGATCTTCGACGAGGTAGTGACGGGGTTCAGGCTGGCCCTCGGGGGAGCGCAGGAGTACTACAACATACTCCCGGACATTGCCACCTTCGCAAAGGCAATGGCAAGCGGCTTCCCGATAGCTGCCATTGCCGGGAGGCGCGAGATCATGGAGCAGCTCGCTCCGCTGGGCAGGGTATATGAGGCCAGCACCTTCGCGGGCAACCCGGTCTCCGTGGCGGCATCGCTCGCAACGCTAAGAACGCTTGCGAGGCGGAGGAATTCTCTCTACCCGGTGCTGGGCAGGCGGTGCGAGCAGATCGTGAGGGGGATCAGGGACTGCCTGAGTGGCTTGAAATTCGAGGCGACCGTTAACTCGATCGGCTCGATGTTCCAAGTATTTTTCACCGGCGGCGCTGTCAGGGACTATGAAAGCGCCAAGCGATCCGACGTCAACCTCTTCAGGAGGTTCTTCCAGGAGCTACTGAAGGAAGGTGTGTTCGTGCCGCCATCGCAGTTCGAGACCTGCTTCGTATCATACTCGCACAGCGCGAAAGACATCAGACAAACGATCGAGGCTGCCGAGAGCGCGCTGAAGGGGGTGAGGGGTTGAAGTTAAAGGTCGGAACCAGGGGAAGCAAGCTCTCCCTCGTGCAGACCCAGCTAGTGATTGACGCGCTGAAGAAGATGAAGCCAGAGCTCGAGTTCGAGATCGTCACGATAAAGACGAAGGGCGATGTCGATGCAAGGCCTCTGTACACGATCGACCGCAAGGGAATCTTCGAGAGGGAGATCGATACCGCAGTAATTGCCGGGCGGGTCGATTTCGCGGTTCACAGCCTCAAGGACATACCGTCGGAGCTGCCCGAGGGACTGACGATCGCGAGCATACCTAGGCGCGAAAGCCCGAACGACATCTTCGTCAACGGCAAGAAGATTAAACTTGCTGATATTCCAGCCGGCTCGGTGATAGGAACCAGCAGCCTGCGAAGGGCGGTGCAGGTGGGAAGGCTCAGGCCCGATCTCGTTGTCAAGCCGATCAGGGGCAATGTTGAGACCCGCGTGAAGAAGATGCAGAGGGGAGAGTTCGATGCCCTAGTGCTGGCCGAGGCCGGCATCTCGAGGCTCGGGATGAGGGACGTGATCGCGGAGCGGCTGCCCACGGATCAGTTCACGCCAGCGCCGGGACAGGGCGCGATGGCAGTGATGAGCAGGGAGGACGACCGCCAATTGATCGGTACGCTCAGAAAGATCGAAGACCGTAAATCAAGGATCGAGGTGACCGCGGAGAGGGCGCTGCTGCTCCGCATCAACGCGGGCTGCAGGTTCCCGCTCGGCGCCATAGCCAGTGCAAACACAGGCAAGCTCGACCTTTACGCGAGCGTCTACTCCGTGGACGGGAAGCAGAAGGTGGACTCGAGGAGGAGCGGCGGCGCGGAGGACGCGAAGCGCCTAGGCAGGGCTGTTGCCGACGAGCTGGAGCAGAAGGGTGCTATGAAGCTGGCCAAGAACTGGAGGGACGCCGTGGATAACTGGAGCGCGATGAAGAAGTGAAAGCAATGAAAGGCGACAAGAAGGGTAAAAGAAACAGAAATGGCAAGGTTTACATCGTTGGAGGAGGACCGGGCGACATTGGTCTGCTTACGCTCAAAGCATACTACCTGCTCACCAGCGCCGATGTCGTGCTCTACGACAGGCTCGTTGGCGAGGATATTCTGAAGATCGTGCCCAGCACGGCGAAGAAGGTATATGTCGGGAGGAGCGTCGGGGACGACTACTCACACCAAGAAGATACGAACAGGCTGATGCTCCGCTATGCAGAGGGGGGGAAGAAGGTCGTGCGGCTGAAGGGCGGGGACCCCTTCGTATTTGGGAGGGGCGGCGAGGAGGCCGAGTTCCTGCGCGAAAGCGGGATCGAGACAGAGATCGTGCCGGGCATCTCCTCGGCCACCGGCTCGCCCGCGTATGCCGGGATCCCCCTCACACACAGGCTCTTCTCATCTTCCGTTGCCATCGTTACGGGCCACGAGGACGCAAAGAAGAGCGAACCGGCCGTGAGGTGGAGGAAGCTGGCATCGGCCGCTGACACGATCGTGATCCTGATGGGGATGGGAAGGCTGGGCAGGATCGTGGACGAGCTGGTCGGCGCAGGACTGGATGAGGATATGGATGTCGCCATAATTGAAAGCGGCACCACTGGCCGGCAGAGGATCCTGCTAGGCAACTTGGGCAATATAGTCGGGCGGGCAAGGAAAAGTAGGATAAAACCACCCGCGATCATAGTGATAGGCAGGGTCGTATCCTTGGCGAAGAAGCTGGGCAGGCCTGGTGAAAAGTATGCTTGATGGCAGGGTAATCGCGATAACCAGGGATGAGGAGGGGGCCGGGGAGTTTGTGCGCATGGTCGAGTCCCAGCACGGGAAGGCGATCGCGCTGCCAACTATATCGTTAGTGCCGAGGGACGAACCAACCATCCTGAAGCTGCTCGATACCATCGGGCGCGAGCGGTACGACTACATACTCTTCATGAGCGCAAAAGCCGTGAAGATCATCTTCGACGTCTTCGCAAGATCAGGAGCCACGGACAACGCCGTATCGCTGATCAACTCTGCTAGGGTCATAGCCGTCGGCCCCAACACGAAGAAGGAGCTTGAGCGGCGCGGCATCAAGGTAGCGATGATGCCGGAGCGGTACTCGTCCCACGGCATAGTCGAGCTCTTATCCAGGCAGGACTGCAAGGGGAGGAGGATCATCGTCCCGCGGAGCGCCGTGGCCAACAACTTCCTGGCCGGCTCCCTTGCCAAGCTCGGCATGCACGTCGATGAGGCGCATGTTTACGACGTCCGCCCGGCAGCGCACGACAGGTGGTCGGAGTTCATGGGCAGGCTGGCAGGGAACGAGATAGACTGCATGGTCTTCACCAGCGCGTCGTCCGTGAACTCCTTCTTCGAGGTGGCAACCCGCTACGAGAAGGATGAGAAAGTGACGGAGCTGCTCAACTCGATCAGGGTTGTGGCGATCGGCCCCTTCACCGACGACGCCCTCAGGGAACACGGCGTAAGAGCAGTAGTCTCGGATGAGCACACGATCGAGGGAACTTTCCAAATAACTTTGAAGTTGCTGGGCAAATAATGCAGGACTCACAAATAACCACCGGAAAGATAGTACAACGTTTAAATAACTATAACGGCGTTATATGCTTGATGACTTCCCAAGAGGTTACTAGAGATTATTCACGGTACGACTTCAAGGACTCGACCGAGATGTACACCTACATCAGCAAGAGGGGACTTTCGAAGGATACGATCGAGGAGATAAGCCGGATAAAGAAGGAGCCCGACTGGATGCTGCAGTTCAGGCTGAAGGCCTACGAAATGTTCCTGAACCAGAAGATGCCCAACTGGGGAGGCAACCTGAGCAATATCGACTTTGACAACATCTACTACTACGCAAGGGCAACGGAGAAGACGGAGAAGAGCTGGGAGGAGGTTCCGCCACAGATCAAGAACACCTTCGAGAAGCTCGGCATCCCGGAGGCGGAGCGAAAGTTCCTTGCCGGCGTGGGAGCCCAGTACGAGTCGGAGACCGTTTACCACAGCCTGCGCGAGGACTTGGCAAAGCAGGGCGTGATATTCTGCGACACCGACACAGCCCTTAGGGAGCACGAGGACATACTGAAGAAGTACTTCGGAAAGGTCATCCCCCCGAACGATAACAAGTTTGCCTCTCTGAACAGCGCCGTCTGGAGCGGCGGCTCGTTTGTCTACATCCCGGAGGGCATCACCGTGGACATGCCGCTCAACGCTTACTTCAGGATCAACGCCGAGAACATGGGCCAGTTCGAGCGCACGCTCATCATCGCGGAGCCGAACAGCAAGGTGCACTACATAGAGGGCTGCACCGCACCTGTATATTCTACGGAGTCGCTCCACTGCGCCGTGGTGGAGGTCATTGCCAAGAAGGGTGCGCAGGTCAGGTACACGACACTCCAGAACTGGAGCAACGACGTTTACAACCTGGTCACGAAGCGCGCCTACGCGTATGAGAACGCCGTGGTGGAGTGGGTCGACGCCAATATCGGAAGCAAGCTGACGATGAAGTATCCATCGGTCTACCTGCTCGGCAAGAACGCGCGGGCCGACCTTCTCTCGGTTGCGTTTGCCGGGAAGGGCCAGCACCAGGACGCCGGTGCAAAGGCAGTACACTTGGCACCAAACACGACTTCGAGGATAACTTCCAAGTCGGTGAGCCGGGACAACGGCAGGACCACCTACAGAGGACTGCTGCACGTGGCAAAGGGCGCCACCAGCGTCAAGTCCACCGTAAGATGCGATGCTCTGCTGATCGACGAGATATCCAGGACAGATACATACCCGTACATCGAGGTGAACGAGGACGATGCCACTATAACACATGAAGCAAGTGTCGGCAAGATCGGCGAGGAGCAGGTCTTCTACCTGATGAGCAGGGGCTTCACCGAGTCGGAGGCACTGAACCTGATAGTAACCGGATTCCTAGAAGTCTTCACGAAGGAGCTGCCGATGGAGTACGCGGTCGAGTTCAACAGGCTGATCAAGCTGGAAATGGAAGGCGCCGTAGGTTAATTTTGTGGATCTGCAATGGATTCCCAACTTTTATCATCGCTTAAGGAAGATTATCTAAGAGAGACCAGCGCGGGGGAGCCGCAGTGGCTCGTCGATCTCAGGAAGAAGGCGTTTTCGTACTACCAGAACCTGCCCTCTGAAGTATCGCCGCTCTACAACAAGTACTCCGGCGTGAGCGTGCTGAAGCCCGAGTCGGTCCGGCTGTCTTCTGATCACAGAGCCCAGGAACCGTTCCCGGAGCTGAAGCCCCGGCTCGATGAGGTGGGCAGGCACCCGATAACTGTGCTCCAGGTGGGCAGCTACCTGCACTCGGTGCGCATTCCTGACGAGCTGAAGAAGAAGGGACTGATAATAGAGAGCATTGGCGATGCGCTGCGGAACCACGAGGAACTCGTGAAACCGTTCCTCAGCGGGGCCGACCCTGCAGAGGACAGGTTCCTGGCCCTGGAATGCTCGCTCTTCAACTCCGGCATGTTCGTCTACGTGCCAAAGAACATGGACTTGGAGCAGCCGATCACGATCATACACGCCCTGCCCGCAGACGGCCTCTCCGCGGTAGCCAGGAACATATTTCTTGTAGATAGGTCCGGCAGGGCCAAGATAGTTCAGGAGCTTTATTCGCCAAGGACGAACGGCGACGTACAGCAGGCCTACTTCGAGTTCCAGGAGAGCAAGGTCGAGAACAACGCGGAGCTGGAGGCGGTCACGATCCAGACGATGGACAGCAACGCGGTGCACTTCTCCAACAGGAAGGACTACATCGGGAGAGACGCCAGGATCAATTCCTACACGGGCGTCTTCGGAACGGGCTTGGCCAGGTACAAGATCGATAATATGCTGCAGGGCGACGGCGCATCTGCCGAGCACGTCGACGTTGTCTTCGGCAACAACAACCAGGCCTTCGACATCACCGTAAACATCCTCCATCGCAGCCCCAACACCAGGGGAAGGGTTCTTGCTAAGAGCGTGCTCAAGGATACCGCGAAATCGCTCTTCAAGGGCATGATCGGGATCGGCAAGCAGGCAAAGGGCGCCGAGTCCTACCTTGCTGGGCATGCCATACTCCTCGACAAAGGGGCAAAGGCCGACGCCATACCCGGCCTCGAGATCGAGAACAACGAGGTCAAGGCAACGCACTCGGCCTCCGTGGCGCAGATGGACGAGGAAGAGGTCTTCTACCTGATGAGCAGGGGGATGAGCAGGAGCACCGCCAAGCGCGTCATTGTGGAGGGCTTCATCGAGCCCCTGATGCGGAGGATGAGCCCGGAGGCCAGGGCCTGGATCAGCTACCTGATCGACAGCAAGTGGGAGGGCAGGCCGCTGGTACTGAAGACGGACGAGGTGATGCGCGAGATACTCGAGGTCGAGGAGGCAAGGCACATGGACACGGACCTCTTCGAGAAGCACTACAAGTACAGGTGACACCGGTGCCCTGGGCGAAGGCCTGCGACGCGAAGAGCTTGGGCGAGGACCAGATACTCGGTGTTGATTTGAACAGCAAGAAGATAATGCTCGTGAAGAAGAGCGAGAAGATATTTGCGCTGGACAGGATCTGCACGCACCAGTATGCCGATCTCTCAGAAGGTTTTTTGGGTGAGATCTCCGTCACATGTCCTCTGCATCTCTCGCAGTTCGATCTCGAATCGGGAAAGGCGCTGAACCCGCCGGCGGAAGAACCGCTAAGATCTTACAAAGTTAAAATAGAAGATGATGCGGTTTATGTATTGCTGGAGTGAGTGAACTTTGGGCGGACTGGATGTTTCTAAGATCAGGCAAGACTTTCCGATCCTCAGCAGAAAGGTCAGGGGCGGCAAGCCGCTGGTCTATCTTGACAATGCCGCAACGACCCAGAAGCCCAAGCAGGTCATCGACGCGATAAACGATTACTACACCAACTACAATGCAAACGTCCACAGGGCGGTGCACCAGCTGGCAGAGGAGGCGACCAACGCCTACGAGGGGGCGAGGGACAAGGTTGCGAGGTTCGTCAACGCAAGCAGGGAGGAGATAATCTTCGTCAGGAACGCCACCGAGGCGATAAACTTGGTATCCTATGCGTGGGGCAGGGATAACGTGAATGCCGGCGACAGGGTCGTGATAACCGAGTTCGAGCACCACAGCAACATCGTACCTTGGCAGCTGCTGACGCAGGAGCGCAAGGCCGACCTGGCCTACATCGGGGTCGACGATGACGGCCTGCTCAAGATGAACGAATTCCACGATCTCCTCGCACACGACAGGGTCAAGCTCGTCTCCGTAAGCCAGATGTCGAATGTGCTGGGTACCATCGCGCCCATGAGGGAGATCATAAGGGCCTGCCACGAGAAAGGCGTGCCGGTCCTGGTCGATGGCGCGCAGTCAGTCCCACACCTGCCGGTAGATGTGAAGAAGCTGGACTGCGACTTTATGGCGTTCTCGGCGCACAAGATGCTGGGCCCGACCGGCGTTGGCGTTATCTACGCCAAGCGCGAGCACCTAGAGAAGATGCGGCCCTTCATCGGGGGTAGCGACATGATCAGGGAGGTGCACAAGTTCGAGACCCGGTGGAACGACTTGCCCTGGAAGTACGAGTCAGGGACGCCCAACATAGCCGATGTGATAGGCTATGGCGTTGCGATCGACTACCTCAACAAGCTCGGGATGCAGAATGTCAGGGAGGACGAGAAGGAGCTCACCAAGTACGCGCTCGACCGCATAACAGGTGTAAAAGGCGTCCACGTTTACGGCACTAGCGACGTGGAGAAGCGCGGCGGCGTGATCTCCTTCAACATCGGGGACATACACCCGCACGATCTAGCAACAATACTGGACGAGGACGGAGTTGCCATCAGGTCAGGGCACCACTGCGCGCAGCCTCTGATGGAGAGGCTTGGGGTCCCGGCAACCTCGAGGGCGAGTTTCTACATCTACAACACAAGGGAAGAGGTAGATGTATTCATCAACTCGCTGGAGAGGGCAAGGGTGATATTTAGGGTATAGCTAAGGGGTGGCGAGAATGGGTACCGCGGATATCTACAGGGAGATAATACTCGATTACTACAGGAACCCGCGCAACTTCGGAAAGATCGATGCTCCTGATGTCTCGATCAGGGACAGCAACCCGCTCTGCGGCGACGAGATCGAGATCCAGATGAAGTTCGACGGCGAGAAGGTGAAGGAGATCAAGTTCACCGGCAAGGGCTGCGCGATAAGCCAGGCAAGCGCGTCGATGCTAACCGAGATGGTGATGGGCAAGAACCTTGACGAGGTCAGGAAGATAGGCAAGCAGGAGATCCTCGAGTCGCTAGGCTTGCCAAACCTTGGACCGGCAAGGATCAAGTGCGCGCTGCTCTCGCTCAAGACGCTTAAGCTGGGAGTTTATTCCTACCTGGCCGAAAAGATCGGCGCGGCCGACGCGGAGAAGATCAAGGAAGAGGCATCGAAACTGTTCTAGGTTATTTCCTGGCGCGCCTGTGCTTTCCGTCCCTCTCTGCTGCCATTTCAAGCGATTCTATCAGCGGTAGCTTCTTCCCTGCAAGGTAGAGCACCAGCGCCCCGCCCGCCGTGCTGACGTGATCCATCTTATCCGCCAAGCCGTACTTCTGCAGCGCGGCCGTCAGGTGCCCACCGCTGACTACGGTGGTGCTGAAAGAGTCCGCCATGCTCTTCAGAAGGCTCTCCGTGCCGTAGGCATATTCCTGCCTCTCGAAGACCCCGGCCGGTCCGCTCATAAAGACGGTGCCGGCGCCCTTGATCCGCTTGGAGAACTGCTCGACCGTCTCGTGCCCTATGTCGAGCACGTTGTCCTGCTGGTCGATGCTCTCAACGCCGATATCTATTCTCCTGCCGTTCTTCTCGACCGCAAAGTCCACCGGCGTGACGAAGACGTTCGGGTACATCATCATCATCTTGCGGGCCTTCTCTATCAGAGCCTCGTCCTTTGTTGACGCTGCCCCGTGCTTTATCTTTCCCTGCGCAATGAGGAAGATCGTGGAGATCAGGCCGGTCAGCAGCACCACGCTTGCCCTCCCGCTCTGGACCAGGGTGTCTATAGCCTCCAGCCTGTCGGAGATCTTTGCACCGCCAAGCACCACGACAAAGGGTGCCTTGGCCACGGTGAGTATCCTGTTGAGGGACTCGACCTCGTTTGCGACGATCTTTCCCGCACAGGACGGGAGCAGGTAGGGGAAGCCGACTATCGATGGATGCGCCCTGTGAGCCGAGGGGAAGCAGTCCAGCACGCAGATGTCCAGGATCTCGCTCAGGCGGCTGACCATCACGGTTTTGGCTGCGTCCTCCGGCGCGAACTCGTAGTTCTCCTCGGCACAGAACCGCAGGTTGTCCAGCATCAGTATGTCGCCGTCCTTCATGCCGGATATGCGCTTCCTTGCCTCCGGGCCGATGACATCCTCGACATAGTCAACCCTCCTGCCTAGGAGTTTTTCAAGTATCTGGGCATGCTGCTGCATCCCGATGTAATCGTACCGCCCCACCCTTCCTTGATGTGAGGCAACGACGACCTTCGAGCGTGCCAAGCTTCCCACGGTCACGCTGGCCTCGCTTATCCTGCTCGTCTCGATTATCTCAAGGCTCCTAGGATCGATGGGGCAGTTCATATCGACGCGCACAAAGACGGTCTTGCCTTCGGTCTCGAGATCGTCAAGCGTAAGGATGCCCACGCCGATCCCACTGCTGCAAGGAATTAAAAATCTTTCATCGCGTTATCTTATTAACAGGCGGTCCGGCACGTATGATGAATGCTGAGCGCAAGGAATACCGTGGTCAGCTTAAGGTCGGTCAGGTTTGTGGTTCTGGTCATCATATTCGTAGCGGTAAGCGTGCTCGTGGCGTCTGGCGCGACGGCAGAGTTTGACAGGTCGGTCTCCGATGCAATATTCGGGGCGGGCGGAAACCCCGCGGCAGATACGGCGATGATCGTCGTCACGACATCGGCCGACCTCTTCCCGATCTACTTCTCGCCCATGATCATATTCTCGTTCATACTGCTGATCAGGAAGAGGACGCGGAGGATCGGCGCCATACTGCTGCTCATACTCGCGGTCTCCGCCTTCGCCACGGCCCAGATCAAGGGCATAGTTGATAGAGAAAGGCCGCCGCACGAGTTCCAGCCCAACATTGGGTTCGAGTACAAGCCCGAGCAGGACGTGATATCACGGTTCGCGAGCTCCTTCCCGTCCGGCCACGCGGTCAGGAGTGCTGCCTTTGCGCTCGTCGTGGGCTACATGCTCAGGAACAGGAACGTAGGCGGGATCAGCGCGGGGATGCTGATGTGGGCGTTCCCGGCCGCCATCGCGTTCAGCAGGATATACATAGGCGCGCACTACCCCACCGATGTGATAGGCGGCGTGCTGCTGGGCATGATCGTGGCAAACGTGCTGGGCAGGGTTCTCAGGTTCGAGCGCACCAGTTAGAATGATGCAACCAGCATCTTGGTAATGTCCCGCAACTCACTGCCGCAGCTTTGAGAAGGCTTCCTCGCTCACCAGAACTATTGCGTAGTGCTCGGCATCGTGGTGGTAGACGAAGTAGAGTATCTTCTGCCTGTATCCCCTCATCCGCAGGCCCTTGCTCAGCTCGTTCACCACCGTGTAGCCTATCTTCTTGGCGAGGTCCTTATCCTTCGGCATCAGCACCCTCTGGCCCGCCTCGCCAAACTCGTTCTCGAGCATCCTGTCGACAACTTCCCATACCTCTGAATAGCCCCGGACCTCGAAGGAGCGGCTTATCGGAATCTGGGAGGGGTGAATCTCCAACGGCCGAGCTGCGGCTCCGTCAAATAAATAACTTTGGGGCTCGGTCGTCATCCTCAATACTTATAAGAGAAGTTCCGTTAACAGTATGGCATCTATGAAGGCTTATGTGGAGATAAAGGTCGAGGCCGGAACCAACATACACAGCGTCCTGAACGCGATGCGGAACGTCCCGGGCCTGAGGGAGGCCTTTGCCGTCACTGGCCATACAGATATAGTCGCGTCGCTGGAAGCTTCGGATCTGAAGGGCATAGCAGACATAGTGACGAACGGCATCCACGCCATCAGGGGCGTTGCGAATACAGAGACGATGGTTTGCGTCGAGGAGTAGGGAGTCCCTAACTCACTTTTTTGTTTAACATTTAAATTGCTTGGTCGAATCGTGATCTGCTATGTCCGCGCCCGCTACGATGAAGATCATCTACAGCGTGAAGAAGATGCCGGTGCTGAGTGAGCCGTACCTGGTGTGCGGCTGGCCCGGCAGCGGCTATGTGGGGAAGCTGGCCGTTGAGCACATGATAAAGGAGCTCGGCGCCAAACCGCTGGCCGACATCTACTCCTACTCATTTCCGCCGCAGGTGGTGATAAGGAGCGACGGCATCGCCGACCTGATGAAGAACAGCGTCTACTACTGGAAGAGCAACGGGAAGCCGGACCTGCTGCTCCTGACGGGCGATGCGCAGCCGGCCATACCCGAAGCCGAGTACATGCTCGTCGACGGAGTCCTGGACCTGGCCCAGAAGTTCAAGGCTCATACAGTATTCACGCTTGCTGCCTACATCACGGGGGTCTTCATCGAGAAGCCCAGGGTGTATGCCACAGCGACCGATGACTCCTTCCTCAAGGAGTTCGAGAGCCGCGGCATGCTGATGATGGACGGCGGGACCATAACCGGGATGAACGGCTTGATCGTCGGCGTTGCAAAGCTGAAGGGCATGCGCGGCGTCTGCCTGCTCGGCGAGACTTCTGGGTATGTTGTCGATGCGAAGGCCGCGCAGGCTGTGCTGCAGCCCCTGTTGGACATGATCGGCCTCAAGCTCGATATGGAGAATCTGGAGAAGCGGGCGAAGGAGACGGAGGCGCTCATACAGACGATCGAGCAGCAGATGCGCAGGGCGAGCGGGCAGGAGCAGCTTCCAAAGCAGCCAAGCAAGGATCTGGGTTACATAAGCTAGTTTTCGATCGTGCCGATCTGCCGGCTGTATGGAAGTATTATACCAGCGGGCGGGATCAGTACTCCACGACATTGAGCTTGCCGTACTTTCCGACATTGAGCTGTGTCTGGCCCCTGAAGCTGTTGGCGTAGCCGTTCTCGACCGTGATCTTCGAGCCGGCCTTGACCAGGTCGATCTGGTCGTCCCAGAGCGACAGCTTGATCTGGCCCGAGTCATCCTGGATGAGGCAGTCGGCGACCCTTGCTTCCCTTCCGTCCCTGGTGTTGACTGTCCTTGGTTCCGAGATGCTCACGACTGATGCTTCGACGGACACACGGCTCATGCCGCTCCGTATCTCTGTGATTCGCACGGCATCCTCTCATTACCCAGCTAAATAAAAGTGTGATGTTGCTATGGGCAGTTAAAGGATTATGGTATTACAATATGCCCGCGCTTGCGGTGGGTATAGGGGGGTCTTCAAATACCCTGCAGGATTCACAGTTCATCGCTGGGGCACTTGTGAGACCTGCATTGAGGCAGGGTGTTCTGAAGGAATATCAGATCACGGTCTCAGAGAGAACTGAGTCCTGATCGCATGGCAGGTACGAGTTATATATCGAGTAACTCGAATCTGGGGCATCGCAGGTGCAGCAACGCCTTCCTGAGATGGGCATGCCGCATACCCGCAAACATCAACACAGACCAAATAACCTGCATTCGTGCAGCAACAATGAATACCTGCTTCTATCGCCATACTCTGAAAGTTGCTTCACAATTCCGGCCATCTTTGCCGCAGAAATATCTGAACCCCTCATTACATCAACTGCCTCATCACAACTGCTTTTGCCGTCAAGATATGACTGAATAGCAATATACATGTGATTTACTGATGGGTCTTCAAGGTGTTTTACTTTCACTACACTTGATAATAGGCAAGACTATAAGAATGTAAGTAATTAGGCACCAGAGAACCTTCACTTTTAATACAGAATTGACTCAAACCACATGCGGCTGATACGGGTTTTGCTGTTGCAAGCATTCTTATAGCTAAGAATGAGCGAATGAACATGCGTGGAAATAAGAATACGCGGCCACTTGCTAATGTCAGCCTGGGCCCGAAGAACGGACAGCACCGCGTAGATTCTAACAATGGTGTTGTACATCTCCAGATTTTCTTTAATGGAAGCTGGAGGCATGACGATAGATGCAGGAAATTAACTAACCCGAACTGCCAGGAATAGCCAGAGCGTATTTATTATACTGGATGGGCAAGGAACGGGTATGAAAGCACGGTTCAGCACTCCATGCAATGCATGTGGAGATCGGATAAAGGCAGGCCAGGAAATAGTGAAGAACAGCCAAGGAAACTGGGTGCATAAAGAATGCGCAAAAGACGATACCTCAGAATGATAGCTGGCAGATATTTTAAAGTGGTTTTAAACAAAAGATGCGAAGGTCTATGAAGCCGTCCCTCTGGCTTGCTGCGATACTTTCTTATTCATACGTCATGCTAGACTGCCCGTGCAGGGGTAGCAAAGCCTGGTTAACTGCGCGGGACTCAAGATCGCAGGTAGCCGCGCTGGGTGATCCCGTCTCTCAGGAGTTCGTGGGTTCGAATCCCACCCCCTGCATTCATGGATATCTAACTTTTTATAAAAAGCGGCTCAATCACAGAACACGCGTTTAGAATATTCTAGGCATTGGAAGAGAAAAAGAAGGTATAGAAAAGACATAACGGAGACGCTCTTAGAGTTAGCTATATCGAAGGGAAGGATTGTCCGGGATAAAAGATGGGCCGATGCGTATAATGCTCTCATTAGAGTCCCCAGGTCAGGTCGAGTGCTGAAAGTTGTTTACAGAAGAACCGGGCCGCAAACATATAAGATAATAACGGCCTATTGGTTAGATTAGGTATGAGCGAGCTCTGGTATGACGCTGAGGAAGACGTTCTTGGCATCCAATTAGTCAAAAGGAAGTACTGGAAAAGCGTCGAAGTAGCGTCTAACGTGGTAGTGGATCTGGCTAAAAACGGCGAGATCATAGGAATTGAAATCTTAAAGGCTAAAGAATCGTTCAAGAAAGATGTTCCGGTGATAATTTCCGGCGCCAAAAAACTAAGGGCTCGTCAATAAGGGTTCGAATCCCACCCCCTGCATTTCTGGGATTATGTTCTGGTCCCTCTGAACAGATGCCGAGACTAAAGTTTAGAAACGCATAATTAGTTCACAAAACGTACTTTGCAGTATGTTTCATTCCGCAGTGGAAACGTTCTATGAGCAGATTGTAAGAAATCTCGTCGGCGGGACATCGGTCTTCGATGTGCTGGCCTACGCAATCGGAATGGCTGCCTATGCCGTCTTTATCTGGCACTTCTACAGATTCATCGCGCGTCGCGAAATCATTCCCCTCCGGCTTGACAGGTACGTGACGGTTGGAAGGAGGGCGCTGAGCGTGAGCGCCTACATTACCAAGTATATCATATCTTCCCGTTCCTGTTATTCCTGTGGTTCCTGACTTATTCCGTCTTCATGTTCTTTCTTGCAAAAGACCTGCCGGTGCTAACGATCTTCCTCATATCAGTCTCTTTTGTGATAGCAACCAGAATAACTTCATACTACAACGAGGATCTGGCCAAGGATATGGGAAAACTGGTTCCATTCGCGCTGCTGGCGATCTTCTTGGCAAGCCCCACGTTCTTTTCATTCGATCTCGTGCGCGAGAGAGTCTCGCAGCTCCCATCCTTCGCCGTCGAGATTGCGCAGTTCGTTGTCTTCGCGATGACGGTCGAGGCTGTGTTGAGGATCATCTATCTGATCGTAAGAAGGGTTAGGGGCGAGAAAGCGCTACCGCAGCAAGATAAGCAATAAAACGTTAGGCGGCACGGCCGAAAGAGTGTTACGCCCGATCTAGGAACAGCAAGCCGGGTCTTCGCACATCTTCGCGATCTTCCTGCTCGCACTCGTTATATCGCTTATCAGGCGCGATACCTCCTTGTTGGCTATGCTGTACATCGTCATCTTCCCGTTCTCCCTCGACCTGACTATCCCACACTGCTTCAGTGCCTTGAGGTGGTGCGATACCAGCGGCTGATCCCTCTTTAACTCTGATACAAGATCGCTGACGCACATCTCCTTGTTCTTCTGGAGCAGCTCCAGCATCCTGAAGCGCGTCTCGTCGCAGATGCACCTGAGCAGGGTCAGGCTGTTCATATCAATTAATGTTTATATAAATATGGATTAATATAAAGATTCCATGCCCGGCGAGAAGAATATCGTGGAGGGGCTGCTACGCCAGTTATCAGAAAGTTAGTCGCCGAATTTGTCGGCACGCTCGTGCTGGTGTTCTCCGCAACATCGCCAATCGTGCTGGACGCGCAGACCAGCGCAGTAGGAATCTTTGGCATCGCCTTTTCGCCGGCCGTGGGGGTCGGGCTGATGGTCTATGCCTTTGGCAAGACCTCCGGTGCACACTTCAACCCTGCCGTCTCCCTCGGTTTCCTGATCAATCGCTCGATCACGGCGAAGGAATTTGTGCTTTACATCCCAGCGCAGATCGGCGGAGCCATGCTAGGCAGCATAGTGGTTCTGCATAGCATAGGTTCCGACGCTTATCTGGGCGCGAACCTTCCAGGCGATGTCGGTTTCGCAGAAGCCTTCCTAGTCGAGGTGCTGCTGACCTTCCTGCTGATGAGCGTCATTCTGGCCGTTGTGCACACAAGAGGACTGAGAGGATTTGGGGGCGCTGCAATCGGCCTCATAATAGGCCTGGACATATTCTTCGGCGGCGGAATCTCAGGCGCCTCGATGAACCCCGCGAGGTCACTCGCGCCGGCCCTGCTCAGTTCCAACCTCGCATACCTCTGGCTTTATCTGTCTGCGCCCTTTGTCGGAAGTTCCTTGGCCTCGGCATCGTGCAAGATTCTTAAGCGAAGGCGTGCTAGAGCTTCCGCATCTTCGGGTTGACTATCGCGTCCAGCGCGGTCCCCATCAGCACGAACGCCAAACCAGTTATAGCGATCAGCACACCCGGCGGCACTATCCACCACCACATCCCCCTCGCCGAGGCCCCGAATACGTTGGCGTCGTGCAGCAGCTGCCCCCACGTAGGCAGAGACGGGTCGCCCAAGCCGAGGAAGCTCAAACCAGCTTCTGTGATTATGGCCCCCGGCACAGAGATCGCGATGCTCGCAAATGTATATGGCAGCATCTGCGGCAGGATGTGCTTCATCATTATCTTGGTCCTGGACTGGCCCATAAGCTCCGCCGCTTCAATATATTGCAGGTTCTTGATCTGCAGGGCCATGCTCCTGGAGACCTTGGCTATCCCGACCCAGCCGAAGATTATCAGGTAGCCCACTATCAGGAAGATGCTCTTGCCCACGGCCACCGCGAGCAGGATCAGCACGGGCAGCGCAGGCAAAGCATAGATTACATCGTTCAGGCGCATCATAGCCTCGTCCGTGTTCCCGCCCCTGTACCCCGCCATGACGCCGTAGATCATCCCGATGACGACCGAGAGCGACGCAACAGAAATTCCGATGAAGAGGGCAAGGGGAGCGCCCCAGATGAGCCCGACCGAGAGGTCGCGCCTGAGCTCGTCGGTCCCGAGCAGCCCGTAGACCTTCCCGCCGACGATCATCTTGCTCTCGGTGACCTCGTCCCTCTCATCGAAGAGGAAGAAGACCACGCTGACCCGGTAGGTGCCCTTGAGCACGGCTCGCTCGTCCTTGCTCGAGAAGACCATTACCTGCGGCTGCGGCTGGTCGGCCGCGAAGCGATAATCCGGCAGGTAGTTGGATATGCTGCTCTTCACTATAGGGTCGGTGGAGAAGATCGTGCCGCTGTGCTCGTACTCCTCCTCCGGCGAGGAGGGCAGCGAGATCCTTGCCAGCTCCAGGCTGTCGCCGTCGGGCCTTGCCACGGAGAGCTGCAGCAGCGGCGGCGCTGCATGATATTTGGTCTTGAACCTGAACATAAAGTCGTTCGGGAACCCGTCGAACTGGTAGTCGAATGTATATGTGTGTGTGATCATCTTTATGCCGTCGCTCCGCTGCTCCAGTACGGCTGGGTTGCCCAGGATCATGTGCATCGGCAGCTTCTCGCTCGCGAAGAAGTTCGTCCAGACCGGCATGGCCGCCCTAGGATAACTGGTCCACTGCGACGGGTTCTGCCACTGCTTGAACGTATCGACCGGGATGGTGGCCATCGCGAAGACCGAGACGCCGGCAAGTATCCCGAGGATGGCAAGCCCGGCAAGCCCGATCTTGCTCTTCTTGAACTCCTTCCATGTGTCGGAGAGTGAGACCGTGCTCACTATCCCACCCTCACCCTGGGGTCGAATAATCCGTAGAGCAGGTCGGCCAAGAATATGCTGATCAGGAAGACGATCGTGGTGATGTAGGTGAGCCCGATTATTATGGGCAGGTCCAGGACGTTGATCGCGTCGAAGTAGAGCTTGCCGATGCCGGGCCAGTCGAAGACAGCCTCCGAGATTATGGCGCCGCCTATCGATGCGGAGAGCGAGAGCGCCACCACCGTGATTATCGGCGGGGCCGCGTTCTTCAATGCATGAGAGTAGATGACCTTGCGCTCGGGTATCCCCTCGGCGCGCTTCACCATTATGTAGTCCTCGTTCAGCACGCCGATGACGAAGTTCCTCACTATGTAGGCCCAGGCGCCGAAGCTCACCAGGACTATCGTTATCAGCGGCAGCGTCATGTGGTAGAGCAGTGCAGGGATGTAGCCGGGATCAGAGGACGGTATCAGCGGCGTTGCCCTGGCCGGGAAGATGTTGTAGACGAACGCAAAGACGAGTATCATCAGCATGCCCGTCCACCAGAGCGGGAAGCTGCTGCTGATCACCGCAAAGCTCGAGGTCATCTTGTCCACGAACGAGCCCATCCTGCTGGCCGAAAACGCGCCGAGGTAGAGCCCGATCACCGACACGATCGCGGTCGAGGTCGTGAAGAGCAGCACCGTCCTGGGCAGGCGCTCCGATATTATGTCCGCGACCTGTGACGAGCCCGACTCGCTCGTGAGGAAGTAGGCGCGCCCGAAATCCAGGCTGAGTATTCTGAGCATGGTGAACCAGAGCCGCTTGGGCGAGTACCACGGCTCGTCGAGGCCGATCGTCTTCGTCCTGGTCTCTATCTGGGACTTGATGTAGTTATCCAGTTCATCGGGATCCTTGAAGCTGCCGACTAGCGCCTTGTTGTTGATTATCTCGTTCCGGACCTCCTGCTCGATTGAGCGCGTCAGTATGTTGTCCATCGTGGGGCCGACAAGGATGATGGTTATCAGCAATGTGAAGAAGAGCACTACGATCATGTTGAGGGAACGCTTGATCAGGAACCTGCCGAAGCCCATGGGTCAGCCAGATTTCCACGGTCCAGTATTAATATTATCAATGGTCAGCAGATTCAGGATCCGGGATCGCGGTGATGCTCAGCCCGTGTTTACTCACGTTTTCAGTGACTCGAGGTATCTCTGCTTCATGAACTCGATGAGCCTGACGCTGTCCTCTTCCTTGAGGCTGCGCCTGTGGGTGATAACGTACTCCCCGAACCTCTCGAGTTCGCCCTGCCCAACGGCACCTGCGGCCCTGGCCCGCTCGATCATCTCCTCGTAGCTTCTGGAGGGGAAGTAGATCCGCTTTGCTATCCTTGCGAGCATCCTCTTTGTGTCCGGGCTTATTACTCTCTCCCTGGCGGCCCAGTGCAGCGTGTAGCGTATGTCGATCATGGCCTCCGACTGGAGGCGGTAGTCGGGCTCGGAGAATGTGACTGCTACTTCATCGTCCGAGTCCAGCCTGCCCGATTTGTAGAGCTTGAATATCCTGCCTATCCCCACCATCCCGAACCTCTCCAGCTCGACGGCGCGCAGCGCGCCCAGGCTTGCGGCGCCGGCCAGCAGGGTCCTCCTCTTCCGCAAGAACGTATACACTTCGATCGGCGTGGGAGGATAATCCTGCAGGAAGACGCCGTCGATCAGCCCCACGAAACTCTGGTTGCCGTCATCCTCGGTTGCCAGCCGGAGCAGGTCTCCCTTCTTGGCGGGCGGCCTGTACTCTGCAAGCGGAAATATGCTGCGCGCCCGCTCGATCTTCAGGCTCGGGCCGAGGAATATTATCGGCGGTGCCATATCAACCTCGCATCCCCTGTGATGGAAGATATTTCCTTGCTCGCCATCCAATCACTCCCTTTGTTACCTTGAAGGTCTCCAAGCCGGGCACCACCACCCTGACGACCGGGATCCCGATCTGTGGACTGGTCAGGTTGACGGCTATGACCTTCTCAAGCCCGGCGCTCCTGAGCCCGTTCAGCAGGAGACGGATATCGTCCAAGATGTCGATATTCTCGGAGGTGGTGACCGAGTCAAAACTTTTGTGGTGCCTAGAGCGCATGAACTGCCAGGCCTTCGTCTCGGCGGTGTTGCCCATCTCGTAGTTCATCCTGCGCAGGTCGTCCCTGGCGCCCTGGATGTTTGCGGCCCGGGTCTGGGAGACCTCGGTGATGGCCCTCACCAGTGCTATTCTTGCGTCAGGGTGCGTGCCGTGTCCCTCCGCAAGGTATCCGTAGTCGTGGGTCACCCACTGCACGCTGGTCGCTATGAATGTCGGGACCCCTATATCGGTGGTTACCTCCTTCACCAGCAGCGGGATCTTCTCCTCCCTGAACCGTTCTACCAGTGTCTTGGTATATGGAAATTCCACGCCCGCGACATCGACCTCGGGAAACAGATCCGGATCATCCACGTATAGATCGGAATCGATCTGGCCAACGTCAAAGCCGTTCCTCCGCAGGGCCTCGCCCATGCTCCTCAGCCTGTGGAACGGCAGGGCGCTCGATCTGAGCTCGGCAAGGCTGACCGCGTCGCGCTCGATCACCTCGCAGAGCCCGTGGCATACCGCCTCCTCGATCACGTTCCCCGAGGCAAGGCCGTTGGTGTGCGAGAACTTGAAGAGGTTCACGCTACCGTTGCTTGGTTCGTACCTAGAGAGCACGATGCCGGCGGGCACGACCACCCGCTCCCTCGTGAAGAGGTCGAAGCCCTCCAGAAAGTCCATCTGCGTGCGATCCTCGCACGGAAACTTGAGTGGCTCCACCACATCATCGGGGTGCAGGACATTATCCCTTCCGTACAGTCCTGCCATCTCATCGTACGATCCTGTGATGTAGCGCCTAGGAGACGAGCCGGGCAGCGAGCTGTACCTCTCAACGCACTCCATCAGGGCGCTTGCCCGCGCATGGGCCTTTGTGGGCCCCTTGCCGCTGTAGACCCAGATGTAGTCCTCGGTTCCGGGTAGGACCGCAGAGTAGTTCGGTATCCTCAGCACGTCCATGTCCGTGATGTCGGCGAGCCTTGTTACGCCGATCTGTCTTGCTACCGGCTCCACCCGCTCGAGCGTCTCCCTGACCGGGACGATCCTGGAGGTGCCTTTCGAGCTCCACTTCTTGCGGCTGCGCAGATCGACAGGGCTGCCTTCGTCCCGTGGCATACTGGTACTAACTTCCGAAGCGGTTATTAATGTCTTGATCGACCCGCCGGTTCGTAAAAATATATAATTGGTCGCATGCCACGATCCCGGCATGGAAGAGTTC
>CAYJSN010000006.1:44093-49796 GCA_964373125.1 uncultured Nitrosopumilales archaeon
GGTTCGTAAAAATATATAATTGGTCGCATGCCACGATCCCGGCATGGAAGAGTTCGACGAGAAGGCGGTCCAGATCCTCAACGAGATCTTCACCAGGG
This sequence comes from uncultured Nitrosopumilales archaeon, assembly GCA_964373125.1. GTDB lineage: Archaea > Thermoproteota > Nitrososphaeria > Nitrososphaerales > UBA213 > CAYJSN01. The sequence continues at coordinate 44,192 of CAYJSN010000006.1, forward strand.
CCGCCAAGGACCCCGAGTTCAGGAAGGCGCTACTGAACGATCCTTCCTCGGTTCTGGACAAGTACGAACTCTCGCCTGAAGCCAAGCAGTCGATACTGAGCGCCATCCGTGAAGAGACTTGACTTCGCCCAATGCCGGGCCGAACGTTCGATTGATGCCGTTTACCTGACCGGAACCTAGCAGCACGCGCCGCCGGCTGGTGCCTTCATCGATTTGCCAAATACTTCCTGGAACGCTCGCGGCTTACCGTCCCTGAAGACGTCCTTGGAGCAGCACCGCATCGAGAACGCGGCCATCTGCTCAAGGATGGGCTTTAATGCCCTGCCCTTCTCCGTAAGACTGTACTCGATCCTTATCGGGGTCTCGGGGTAGACCTTCCGCTCTATCAGGCCGTACTTCTCCATCTCCTTCAGCCTGATGGAGAGCGTCTTGGGGTTTATTCCCTCGACCGACTCGAGGAACTGGTTGAACCTTGTCTGGTTCATATTCATCATGTTCCTGAGTATCAGTACGGTGAACTTCTTCCCGATTATCCTTAAGGTGTTCTCTACAGGGCAGCACTTCATATTCTCCATCATCCAGTCCATCTGTTGCTGGTCCATTCTCTCGATGTCTCGCTGATCATGCCGCCCGCGGGCTTAAAAACTTACCTTTGTATAGTCAGTGGCTGCAGGTAATGTGGAAGGGTGCCCGGTACCGCAACATCCGCCTGCGGGTATAGATTATTATTTTCCAAAAACCTTCTTGATACAGAGATTTGCGGCTCGAATTGCTAAGCTTACTGGTCATATCACTGCTCCTGTCCGGCCTAGTGCTAACGGGCCCAGGACCGTATGACGCGAGGGCGCAGCAGGTCGAACCAGACTCAAAAGTATCCGTTGAAAAAAATGTTTACGGACCCGGCGAAATAGTCTATGTAAGCATATCTGACCAGGACTTCAACCGCGACGACGATGTCAGGGAGTACATAGACCTGACCCAGCTTGTTGATGGCGAGCCCATAGTTGAAATCAAGATTCTGCAGCCCACGCAGGGAACGATAACCCTCAGCGCGTTGGACGGATCGATCAAGGACAGGAACGGCAGGTCAGTAACGCGGGCTCTTGAGAGCGGCTCGAATACGTCCGTCTTTGAGTTCGAGGTCAGGATGCCTGAGGACATAGAACCAAATTCATCGGTTACCGTCTTATTCCATGACCCGTTCGAGCTCAAAACGGGCCCGGTAACCGGCTCGGCCTCGGTCAGTAACATCTCTGCTTTCCTTGACACGGACAAGGATGAGATGAACCTGGGCCAGAACCTTACTATAATTCTCGAAGAACCGGATGCCAACATCGACTCCAAGCGCGTGGATACAATCTCTCTAAATAAGATTCTGGTGACCACGGACAGGTTTGATGAAACCTCGCTGGATGAGGTGCTGAAGGTGACAGGCGTCCAGCCAAGCCAGTCGTCCCTGCGGGAAACCGGGCCCGACACCGGCGTGTTTGAGGTTACGCTCAAAAGCATAAACAGCAAGCTGGCCGACAGGAACTCGAAGATCAGGATCATCTTCTTTGATGACACGCCGTCAGGAGGAGGAGGCGCTCCTATTCGCGTGGAGAAGGTTGTCTCGGTGGTCCCGGCAAAGATCTCTGGCGGTCTTGAAAAGAAAGAACCGGCTGCAATTACTGTTACAGCTCCGCGGATCCTGGATCAGAAAGGCGACAGTGTGAACAGCGTGCAGGCGGGTGCCAGCGCAGTAATCCAGTCGTCAATAACCAACACAAAGACAACGGAGCAGCCCCTTGTTTTGATAATCCAGATAATCGATGGTGACGGCTTTACCTCGGAATTATCATTTGTGGAGGCCACTGTCGGGTCTGGCCGGTCAACCAGCATCGATCACCAGTGGGTGCCGCAGATCAAAGACATGTACACGATCCAGGTTTTCGTGTGGAATAGCTTGACAGAACCGGTGATCCTCGCGCCTGTGAATAGCATCGCAATGATCGTAAAATGATTGGCTTGCGACCCGGGGCGGGTATTGAAACAAAATTGTCCTGAAACCGGACTTGATTGCCGCGCTTAGTTCCAAAACCTGCGCGAATAAACTATCTAGAACGGAGCAGAGAAGACTTGGTTTGTGTTCTTATCCCTGAACTCCAGAAGGATTATTCTTTTGGGCGTGCTGTAACCATACTTGTTCACGGGCGCCTTTGTTTTCCTATTGCCAGTAAACGCCTTGTTGAATCCATCGTGATAACCGACTGACGAACCATAAAATGCGTAAAGCAGGCCTTGCCCGTCCTTTGACTTTGATACGTCCTTGACCATCTCGTTGAACTGAAGCAGTTCGACTGGCGAAACCTTGTCTCCCTTCGACTTGTTCTCGCCAACAGCAATTAAGCCGTGAACCCCGAATGCTGCTACCTTAACCCTGTGGGCAATCCCGGAGCCGCCAGTTATGGTCTGATTAAAGATGAGCTTTGAGCTCACCTTGCTTGATACAAAGACTCCAAACCTGTAATCTGAAAACTCGCCCTGTTCGTCATCTTCACATTGGATAAATATCCTGTGGAGGAGTGCCAGTGCCGATTCATTCATACTGCTGAGAATTTTTTGCAGTTTGCCCTTCTTAACAAGTTCCGAATTGCACTGCGTTGCTACTTTCTCCAGTATATAGTCTGGCAGGTTATAGTTAGACAGCTGTGAAATCATTACGTCCCTTCCAACTGGCTTTTGTTTTATGACGTTTGCCGACTTGGCCAAGATTCAACACGACCAGATGAACGGATAATTTGTAACAATCACTAAGATAAGTGTGTTGGCAAGGCATATAACTGTTGGTAATATAACAGCCTCTAGTTCGCCGTCTATGGTAATTTACCATACCAAATGCTTTGTACGCGTTGAGACTGAACGCGGACAATCTCAAGGCTAGGACTTTGTTCTCTTTGTTTTAGAATGCTCTCTTCTTTTCTGTTTTAGATGGTATGCGAATATTATGACCCCGATTGCTGTAGATGCAATACTGCCTGCACCAACAATGAATGAGATAAAGGCAGGTCCTATCCACACTCCCCCGGCCGGGCCTATCTCAAGAAATCCCCTCGGCCTTACAAAGAGCGGGAATGTCTCCGCAGATTCGTGATAATCATCTGCAGCATCTAAATAAGAAGCCTTGACTTCGAGCAGTTTGCTTTCGGCCTTGTCTATGGCCTCCGGAACTTCAAGTTCAAACTCAAAGTCGAATTCCCCGCCTGCTTCCAGTTTACTCAGCGTGTGCGTATTTTGGCCTATAATCACCAAGTTGCCCGGTGGTATTATATTCACTTTGAGGTCATGGGCGTCATACCCGATATTCTGCAGCTGTACCCTGACGGAGAATTTATCGCCTGCGAATAATGAATCGGGGGCCTTGACGGAATAAACAATCTCGGGCAGCGATTTCACTTGTATCTCGATGGCTTTTGAGAAGGATTGTTCGGTGTAATCACCGAGCAGTTCCTTGTGCTCATAACTTACAAAGAGATTGGCCGAATGGGTTCCTTCCGTGGCATCCGCGGTTGCTTCCAGTTCAAAAGTAAATCCTAGGGTACTATCTTGCCGGAGTTCGGGAACGTAAAATGAATTGTCGCCGATGATCTTAAACGCGGGCGGAGGAGCAAGCGACAATGTCACATTAACGTTATCGGGCGTTTTTGCCCTGAGCACGGCGGAGACAACAAACTTGCTTTCCTTCGTCACGGTGCTCGGGTGGGTAGTATCGATGTGAATATTGGTGTCCCATAGTTGAGTCTGGAGAGCGTATGCCGGGGTATAACCAGTAAACTGTAAGAGAGTTACGATTGATAACAAAAATACGACTGACCTGCTGCCCGTCATGGATGCCTTTTGTCGGGCAACCATATATTGGTTTGTTAATGTCGTACCGTCATGAAGTTGAGATTACGGAACAAGCGGACCCGTCGGGACATGGTATAAAATTGTCCAGAACTCGGGCTCGGTACAGTTTTGGTGCTTGCAGGTCTGGTGTTTCATATCTAAAACTGCGGAAATCTGATAACTTGCACGTTCTATTTTTTGACTATCGTCAAGACGTCCTCATCGAATAATCTATGGTTCATACCAACCTTCTGGCCGCCGAACTTCACGCTCTTGCCCCAGACCATTGCGTACCTGAATTCATCCCGCATGTTCCTGTGAATCTTATTGCATACCTCAAGAATCGTAGAGCCGTTTCTGGTGATCAGGGGCTCCTCATAATCGGGTTCTCCGTTCTTCGGTCTCATATAGATACGTATGAAATTCAACTTGTTGAAGATCTCCTCCTTGAGCGCTTCGATGTTGACGTTCGCATCGGCGGATGTGGGTATGAAATTAGTTTTCGTGCCATCCTGTATTTCGTTGATAAATCCCTGATTCACCAGATCTATCTTGTTTAGAACCGTTAGCGAAGTGGCGTATGTGCGGTTTTCCACCAGCACGTCGATGAGTTGCTCGTCAGTCAGATCTTCCCTAACAATCACTCTGGCGTTATGTATGCCGTAAACACGCAGAATATCCTTGATCAGGTTTTCAGAGATCTTCTTCAACTTGACCTGTGCATTGACGGTAATTCCGCCCGAGGCTGTTTTCTCGATGACCACGTCCGGAGGCTTTTCATCTACACGTATCCCTATGTTCCTTAACTCCTTCTTCAGCAATTCTGCATGAGTTGGGTTGAATACGTCCAGAATGAGCAAAATCAGGTCGGCGTTCCTTGCGACAGATAAGACCCGTTTTCCCAGTCCCTTACCAGATGACGCCCCTTCTATTACTCCCGGCAGGTCAAGTATCTGGATCCTCGCGCCCCTGTACTCCATCATCCCTGGCACCACCGTTAATGTGGTGAACTGGTATGCTGCTATCTTTGATTTTGCGTTTGTGAGGCGGTTAAGCAATGTTGACTTGCCGACGCTTGGAAAGCCGATCAAAACCACGGTAGCGTCACCGGCTCTTCTGATATCAAAAGACTCTCCCCTTGCCTTGCCGGTCTTGCTTTGCCTGCTCTCTTCTAGCTCCCTGCGAAGTTTTGCGAGCTTCGCCTTCAGTAAGCCAAGGTGGTGCTCGGTCGCCTTGTTTATCTGCGTTCTGTGCATTTCATCCTTGATGGCCTGGATCTTCTCGGGAATTCCCATACAAATTGCAATAATGATCTCTCATGAATACCTTGCGCTGCTATGTAACTTAACATCAGATCATTGAGAAGATGGTTCGTAAGTAAGCGGGCCCGTCGGGTACCAGTACAAAATTGAACGGAATTTGGACCCGATGCGACGGGATTGGTGCGCACAGGACTCGATCGCATAATCACGAAACGGGAGAAGAGCCTTGATTATTATGCGTGCTGGCGGCGGGCTCGGTGGGATTTGAACCTTGCCTTTTGGTAGCGCGTCTATGAATTGCCAGCCTACTATTTTTTATTCAGTAATGTATACCCTATTCATCTTGGCATCCTGTAGTGGAACGTCGTTACTGCCTCTCTCCAGATTTACAATTTTATCTACCACATCCATTCCCTCTACAACTTTGCCAAATACTGTGTACTGCCTGTCGAGAAACTTGGAGTCTTTAACAACGA
>CAYJSN010000006.1:49806-79361 GCA_964373125.1 uncultured Nitrosopumilales archaeon
AACAACGATAAAGAACTGCGAACCAGCACTATCAGGATCCTGTGCACGTGCCATTGAAACTATTCCTCTTACATGACTTCTTGAATTGAACTCTGCTTTTATAGTATAACCAGGATCACCAGTACCCCACGATCTTTTATTACTACTCTTGGTGTTGGGATCGCCTCCCTGAATCATAAAACCAGGTATCACCCTGTGAAATAGCGTTCCGTCATAAAATGAGGAACTGGTTAATTTTACAAAGTTTTCGACAGTCTTCGGGGCGTCTTCTGGAAAGAATTCGATTACAATTTTACCAGAGTTTGTTTCTATAACTCCAGTTTTCATTTCAGAAGGACTGAGAATGTCGTTCTTAAGAGCCTTTCTGATACCAGAATCCTTCATTTAAAATCGCTTGATAAATTGTTAATTAAAATATTTACTCATTATCATGCTGACACATCGTCTTTTGTTTCTTCGACACATTCTTTGTGCATCCAGTTTCCTTGGTTGTTCTTCACTATTTCCTGACCATCTGTCGGCGATTAATAGAGCACCTTATATCAGTATCTTGATGTTTTCTACAGTGGTTAATAATGGCAATAGAGGCAGATGACGGTACCAAATCAAAGGTCGTATACCTCATTTTAGAGAAGGAGCCAGAAAAAGCCCTGGAGATCTTAGCTACCTTGTACAAGGTCAAAAATCCAAAATTGCGAGTTGGTACAATAAAAAAGCGCAGGAAAACAGCGCTTGCCGTTTATGTTCATAAAGACAATACAATCTATGCGTCGAATTCTGATATACTATACAATCCGTTTGTAATATTGCACGAGTTCTACCATCATATCAGATCTAAATCTGGCGAGCATAGAGGAACAGAAAAAAATGCCGATGCTTTTGCAAGTGAGTTCATAAAATCGTATTTGCGGACGCAAAAACAACTAAAGTTTAGGTCATAATTTGCTGAACCTGCAGGTTTCATAACTCTTGCATCTGTGGCAGAAGGTAGTTTTAGAAAAATTGGTTCGCACTAAATGTTGTAGCGGGCCCGTCGGGCATTGATCCCGAGACCCCCGGATCTCTCCAGCCAAGTTAAAAGTTTCACCATTGCTTCCGGTGCTCTACCTGACTGAGCTACGGGCCCGAGCCTCTTCTCGCCCGTGCTATAATTTTAGTCTTTAATGCAGAAACCAGCTCTTATTAGCAGAGCACAGGAAACAACGGAAAAAGAAAACTTTAAAGTGGCAACAGACAGGCAGTATATCCGCGCCCTGGTAGTATAGAGAGCAATGCGCTCGTGCAACCTGGCCTAGTATGCGGGCCTGTCACGCCTGCGGCCCGGGTTCAAAAGATCTGCGGATCGGAAAGTCCCGGCCAGGGCGCCTCTCAATTACACACAAACTAAATAATCAGCCTGCACATAGCAACGGCAAATGTCCAGAGACCTCAGGCCCGGGCTGAGCGCGGAGACGACGACCAAGGTCTCCAGAGAGATGGTGATCGATTTTCTCGGCGAGGAAGGAGCGGTCATCTCCACGCCCGCGATGATAAACCTGATGGAGCAGGCCTGCAGGAAGATGGTGAAGCCGTATCTTGGCGATGACGAGGAGACGCTGGGCGCCAGGATCGACGCCAAGCACCTGGCGGCAACGCCGCTGGGCATGGATGTGATGATAAAGGCATCGCTGACCGGCGTGGAGGGCAGGAAGCTGACCTTCAATGTGGAGGCATTCGATGCGAAGGAGAAGATAGGCGAGGCGCTCCACGAGAGGATCGTCGTCAGCAGGGAAAAGTTCCTCGCCAGACTAAGGACTAAGAAGAATTGATGGTGTTCTAGAACTCACCTGTCTTCGCGTCCCTGACCCTAGCGCTGTAGATCTCCTCCCTGACCCTGAACCTCGGCTCGCCCTTGTATATGATCTCGTAGACCCTGTAGACGCTCTTCCGCCTGGGCTCGTAGCCGACCTCCACGACCCGCCGGAAGGTCTCCAGCCCGTGCTTGCTGATTATCGTTCCGATCCCGAACTTCCTAGACCTTATGTCGCTTGCCACCGCTTTGGGCAGGCCCCGCAGATCGATCCTTGTCACCGCGCGGATGAGCGGCATCTTCGACTTTTCCCTTGCAAGGACCACCTCGCGCTCGATGATTCTCTTCTTCTCTGTCTGCCTCCTCACCCTGACGTCCACCGGCGAGCCGAGCAGTATGCTCAGGACCTGCTCCACGGTCCCGATCTCTGCAAGTAAAATCTTCTCGGCCCTGCTGAGCTTTATGCCGGCCCGCTTCTCAAGCTCCCTCAGGCGGAGGAGCATCTCCCTGCCAAAGTCGCCCTCTGCTACTGATACCTTCACGCGATCCCGGCCCTCCAGATCAGCATCACGGCCGCGGCGATTATGGTGCCTATGCTCAGTGCCTTCAGCACCCTTTCATAGCGGCCGATCTTGGCGAGCACCTCCTCCTGCGGTAACGTTTGCACGTTGCCGCGCTTCAGCTCCTTGTAGGGCCTAGAGGTTCTTATCTCGGCGTAGCTGAGAAAGCCCATCACGGCCGCTACCCCGAATGCCAGCAGCGACACCGAATTGGTCTGCATTATGTAGCCGGCCATTGCGGGGAGCACGCCCCACGAGAACGCGAACCACCCGTCGGTGTGGAACCTGCCGTTAAACCATTCCAGGTTGTAGGCAAAGATGAAGAACCCCTCGGCTATCGCGATCACCCAGAGCAGCGGCACGTATAGAATCATGTAATAGATGCCGAGCCCGTACGCCGGCACCAGCGTGCACAGGGCCAGCGCCCAGAGCTGTTGTTTGCTGAAGTAGGTGCCCCAGGGCTTCGTCTTCCTAGATCCCAGGCTGTCCATCGCGTGGGCCGCAATGCCCAGCGCTAGGAAGTAGATCAGTGCCAGTGCAGCGACACGGTCCCAGAATATCGCGGGCACCAGCATCGAGCCTATCAGCGTGAAGGAGACGCACATCCCGGTGTAGGGAAGGAAGAGCAGCCCGGCGAAGACCCGGAACCGCACCGGGCCGAACTTCGGGACGAACCACTCGTTTATCCTGCCGGCATCGTCGCCCATGGCGTTATTTGGTACCCCTTCAATTTCACTTTTCTGCAGCGTCAATTTACAGAGCATAGAAGGGATATAAGCCGCTGCGGTGAACCTAGGCAGAATGCGGGTTCTCGTGACCGGTGCATCTGGCTTCATAGGCTCCGCACTGGTACACAGATTATCGGGGAAGGATAACGAGGTCACAGCCCTGGTGAGGAGCGAGGAGCGGAAGCAGGTTCTACAAAACCTTGGCGCGAGATTTGTGATTGCCGACATCGCCGACGGGGAGGCGCTCTCAGGTGCGCTCAGGGATCTGGATGTGGACGTGATCTTCCACCTAGCCGCGATCAACCCACTCGAGAAGGACAGGAAGATCCAGCAACGGGTGAACATCGACGGCATGAGGAACCTCATCGACGCCTGCCTGAAAGGAAGAATCGGACTATTCATTTACGCGCAGGGCACGGGCGTCTTCGGCAACACCAAAGGTACTCCGATCGATGAATCGACGCCCAGAAACCCCGACACGGATTTTGCAAGAAGCCGGAGCAGGGCTGAGGAGATGCTATGGCAGGCCAGCAGGGAGAACGGGCTTCCCGTTACCGTGAGCATACTGGGCGATGTGTATGGCCCAGGCGGATGGTTTCTCGGCCTGATCGTCAGCAAGCTTCGGGACGACTCTTTCAAGATCCCGGGGTCGGGCGACTACTTCCGGAGCTTCGTGCATGTTGAGGATGTTGCAAACGCGCTGGCGCTTCTGGGCGAAAGGAACGCCAAGAACACTTCTTACATTGTATGCGACGACGAGCCGGCAACGTTCGGCGAGTTCGTAAATTACGTTGCTGACAGACTAGGGGTGAAGCGGCCAGCAAAGGTCCCCGCATTCCTAGCCAAGATGGCAGTAGGCTCCGACATGATCAAGCTGCTCACATACTCGGTGAAGGCGAGCAACTCGAAGATAAAGCGAGAGCTGGGCCTGATGCTGAAATTCCCCACATACAGGAAGGGCGTTGACGACGTAATAAGGAAAATTTAGCCGTTGAGATAAGACCTTACCAAATATCAGGTGCCGAACGAATCAGCCCAGTTCGCCCCATACTATTGCCGCCGTCTCATGCGTCAGGTACCTACGCCTTATGTTCTGAAATCCGTGCTCCTGCATCGAACGCATCAGATCGTCGACCCACCTGCTCTGCCTCACCACATGGTCGAGCTCGTTGAAGACCGGCCTCCAAGAGGGTGTGAATACGCCGGCGATGCGCAGGATCCTGAAATATGTGTTCCAGAGGCTCCTCATCACGGGCGCCCTCGGGTAGGTAAAGTCGTGCATGATCAGGATCCCGCCTCGCCGGAGGACCCTAGCCGACTCGCCCACAACCAGATCGATGTCGCAGTACTTCGGCAGGTATGAAGCTGTCACAAAGTCAAAGCTGTTATCCTGTGCGGGGATGGCCTCTGCCGCGGCGGTGCCGAAGACCGCGTTCCCGCTCGCGCCATCCCTAGACTTCTTCCCTGCGATGCGGACGCTCTCCTCCATCATGTCGATACCAAGGACAAACGACACTTTTCTTGCGATCGCGCGGCTAAGGATCCCGGTCCCGCACGCCAGGTCCAGAACTCTGTAATCGCCCTCAGGAATCAGCCCAAGGAACGCGTGCTTCCAGGCAGCGTCCTGGCCGAAGGTCGTTATGCCGACCACGGTGTCGTAGGTAGAGGAAGTGCTTGCGAAGAACTTCCTGGCCACCACATGGCCGTCATGCACGAGTTTGCTCATATTTCACTTTTGTTAGGCCGGGTGCGCCAATAAAGTCTTCTGCCCGCTGCGGAGATATGCTACTCCTGCACCCACGGCCCCACATGGTTGAGTATGTCGTTCAAGGCATTCTTGTTTGTAGCGGCAATGAAGGAGATCTTGGACCTGAGATCCAGGTCAGAATCGAGATCCTTGCCGTTGGGGGAGATCAGGATCCCGCCGGCCTCCTTGACTATCAGGTATGCCGCTGCCATGTCCGTGATCCGGATCTTGTCCCGCAGGTCGATGAAGGCGTCCATCAGCCCCCGGGCGAATATGCAGAGCTCCAGCGCGTTCGCGCCAAAGTGCCTCACGTGGTTCGACCTCGACATCACAGGCTTGAGCTTCTCGATCCTTTCCGGAGTAACTCCTGAGACATTCATCCCGACCACGTAGTTGCCCTTTTCCTTGGCCTCGGTGCTTACATGCATCCTGGCGCCATTAACGAACGCGCCGTTGCCCTTCGATGCCGAGTAGACATCGCCCGAGTACAGATCCATCACCACGGCATATTTCATGGCGCTCAGCCGGTACGCGTCGGCAAAACCTATCGAGCAGCAGTAGAACGGCAGTCCCCTCAGGGCGTTCGTGGTACCATCAACAGCGTCAAGCACAACGTAGCCGGAGGGCCTGCCGTTGGAGAGATCGACCGTGCCGGACTCCTCGGCTATTACGGTGCAGTTCATGCCGTGCTCCTTCAGCGTGTTTATGGCTGCCTTCTCGGCGACCATGTCTATCTTCCTGGATATGTCGCCACCCGCGCCCACGCCGTAGGGCTCGTAGGCCTCGGCCCTCCCGGTGAGCTTGCTCACCTCCGACCGCACCCTGGAGCAGGCCTCGATTAGTGTGCGCAGAACGTCGTCCGAAGCCATGAGCGTCAATGATTTCAGGCGTGTAATAAATCTACGCGCTGACGAATCGGCAATCACAGCCCGAAAAGGATGCCTTCTTTGAACCGGGCGAAAGGTTAGATAACTGTCTGCGGATATCGTCTGGTATGACCACGATAACGCTGCACGGCGGCGTCAACGAGATCGGCGGGAACAAGATCCTGATCGAGGACAGGGACGCCCGCATCCTGCTGGACTTCGGCATGAGCTACGGCGAGCGGGGAAAGTACTACTCCGAGCCCTGGCTCTTCCCGCGTGATGAGAGGGGACTGCTGGAGTTCGGGATACTTCCTGACCTGAAAGGAATATACCGCTTCGATGACTCCAGGCCCTCCGTCGATGCGTTGTTCCTCTCCCACGCGCACACGGACCACTACAAGTACGTGTCATTCCTGAAGCGGGAGATACCGATGTACTGCGGGGAGACGACGAGGATCCTTCTTGAAACGTTCGACAAGACCAGGCCGCTGGACTTTGAGCACGATCTCTCGGATATAAACTGGCATACCTTCAGGACCGGCGGCAAGATCAGTGTAGGCTCGATCGAGGTCGAGCCTGTGCACGTCGATCACTCGATCCCGGCCGCGTATGGATTTCTTGTGCACACCAGCAGCGGCACCATCGCCTACACGGGAGACTTTAGGAACCACGGCACCAGGCCGGACCTGACCAGAGACTTTATCGAGCGGGCTAAGAGCGCCGAGCCGGTGGTCCTGCTCAGCGAGGGAACCAACTTGGGGCGCGGCGAGGTCGTGCAGGAGGACGAGGTGAAGCGCAAGATCTCGGCCGTGATCGGCAGCTCTAGCGGGCTGGTGCTGGCCGGCTTCTCCATGGCCGACGTGGACAGGCTGAGGACGTTCTATGAAGCAACGTCCGAGAACAAAAGGATACTGGCGCTCTCGCTCAAGCAGGCATACATGCTGAAGCGGCTGAAGAACGCCAACAGGATCAGCGTCCCGAACGTGGAGGACGAGAGCATCGTGGTCTACCGCAGGGAGAAGAAGAAGTACTACGACTGGGAGAAGGAGGTCCTGGAGATGCCCAACGTGCGGGACGCCGAGGATGTAAGAAAACAACACTCCAGGTTCGTGCTCGTGTCGCAGTTCTCAGACCTGAAGGAGCTCATAGACATAAGGCCCGGGGCGGGGAGCTGCTACCTTTACTCGTCCTCCGAGCCGTTCAACGAGGAGTCGGAGATCGAGTTCGAGAAGTTCCAGAACTGGCTGGACCACTTTGCGCTCCCGATGTACCATGTACACGCATCCGGTCACATAATGCCGAACGAGCTGCGCAGCGTCATCGCGGCGATCAAGCCGAAGCGGACGATCCCGATGCACACGGAGCGCGCGTCTATGTTCTCGAAGTGGTGCGGCGACCTGACGCGGTTCACTCTGCCAGAAAAAGGAATTGCAATCACCGTCTGACTTCGATGACAAAGCGTTATATCAAGCACAGGCAGTAGATTCCGTGTGAAGGCTAGGCGCTCCGGACCGACCCTGTACGAAAAGCTTGTGAGCAAGATCGCAAAGAAGTGGGTCGCCGGGCGGACGATCCGGGACGCGATGAAATCCGCAAGGGACGCGAACAGGCGCGGCATGGGTTCGATAATTAACTACTTGGGAGAACATTACGAAAACCACGACGTGGTCGAGGCAAGCATGAGGGAATACGCGACAATACTTGACGAGATGAACCGGCTGCATATAGACGGAAGCATCTCGCCCAAGCTGACGCAGCTCGGCCTCGACATCGACTACGACCTCTGCCTGAACAATGCCGGCCGGCTGGCTGGGCACGCCTCGAAGCTGAAGAAGTTCATGTGGATCGACATCGAGTCCTCGGCCTACCTCGAGGATTCCATAGGCATCTACCTGACGCTCCTCAAGGATCATGAGAACGTCGGCCTCGCATTCCAGGCATACCTCAAGGAGGGGTCGTTCCACCTCCTGAACATCCTCGAGAAGGGCGGGAAGATCAGGTTGGTCAAGGGCGCCTATAGGGAAGACGCAAGTGTGGTCTTCAACTCCAAGTCGGGCGTCGACAGGAGCTACCGCCAGCTGATGCGGCTGCTCTTCAAGCACGGCAATGAATTTGCGATAGCCACGCACGACCAGAAGATGATCGACGAGGCCGTAAGGCTCAGCAAAAAATATCCTGGCAAGCGTTTCGAGTTCCAGATGCTGAAGGGCATCAGGGACGACATCAAACCATTGCTGATCGAGCAGGGGTTCAGGCTGGCGGAGTACATACCCTACGGCAGCAAGGTGGTGCCTTACTCCATCCGGCGGATAAAGGAGCGGCCGAGGAACATACTGCTGCTCGCCAGATCGTTATTCTAAAGATCTCAGCCGCAGACCGTCTGGCTCTGCTCGCGCATGAAGAGCGGCAGGTAGTAGCGGCTGCCGGTTCCCTTCCCGCTTATGCCGGAATACTTCCAGCCCACAAACGGCTGGCAGCCGACCATCGCGCCCGTCGTGGCGCTCCTCTCTCTGTTAACATAGACGACGCCCGCCTCGATCCTGTTAAGGAATTCTTCAACTTCCTGCTTGTCGCTGCTGAAGATCCCTGCGGTGAGCCCGTACTCGACGTCGTTGCACAGCCGTATCGCCTCGTCCAGATCATGATAACCTGCAACTGATAGGATCGGCAGGAAGAGTTCCTCCCTGAAGAACATGTGATCCTTCGGCAGCCCGTCCACGATCGTTGGCTGGACATAGTATCCGTGTTTGAGGTCGCCCTCTGTAATCACGCCACCGCCACTGAGAATCTTGCCGTCCCTCCTGGCCTGGTCTGCGTACTTCTTGAAGTTCCCGTATGCGCTCTCGTTCATCACAGGGCCGATGAAGACTTCGCGCTTGATCGGGTTCCCGACCTTCAGGTCCTCGGTTCTTTTTACCAGGCGCCGGAGGAATTCGTCGCGCAGGCTCTCGTGCACGTAGACCCTCGAACAGGCGCTGCACTTCTGGCCCGAGTAGCCGAAGGCCGCCCGCGCAACGCCCTCAACCGCCTTGTCGAGGTCGGCGTTCTTTGTTATAATGGCAGGGTTCTTCCCTCCCATCTCTGCTATCACCGGCTTGGGGCGCTTCGCGCTCGCCCGCTCGTATATTGACAGACCCACGCTCCTAGAGCCGGTGAAGACTATCCCGTCTACATCGTCGCTCTCCACAAGCGCCCCGCCCACGGTACCACCTGAACCGGTGACGAAGTTCATCACGCCCGGCGGGAGGCCGGCCTCCTCGAGTATCTCGCACAGTTTGTACCCTGTGAGGGGCGTGTCGCTTGCCGGCTTCAAAACAACGGTGTTGCCGGTTATCAGGGCTCCGGCGCACATGCCGCAGGTTATCGCGATCGGGAAGTTGAACGGCGCGATCACGCTCCAGACTCCGTACGGCTTCATCACGCTCCTGCTCTTCTCGCCCGGATACGCGGCGCCGGCCGGCCTGGCAAAGCCGTCGTTGGCCTCCATCTCCTCAGCGTAGTACCGCAAAAAGTCGAGCGCCTCGTCCACGTCGCCGATAGCCTCGTAGCGGTTCTTTCCGTTCTCGAATGTCAGGAGCGCCGAGAGCTCGAACTTTTTCCTGCTCATAATGTCAGCGGCCCTTCTCATTATCTTGATACGTTCCTTGTAGTCGGTCCTGCTCCACTGCCCGAAGGCCTGCCTTGCGGCCCTGACTGCGCTTGCTGCATCTTCGGCAGTGCCGCTCTGGAAGTGACCAACGATGATTCTCGTGTCAATCGGCGAGAGTACGGGAAATACTCCTGCTGCGTTTATCCTCTTGCCGCCGATTATCATCGGATAGGTCCTGCCGAGCTCATCGCTTACGCGCAGGGCTGCGTCTTCATATCTGGCGTGGAATTCCTCCTCGCCCTTCTGCATCGTCAGCCTGACCAGCGTTGACTCGTTTTCAAACACATGCTGTAGAGCGAGAACCGCTCTTAAAAACTTAGACTTGAACTGACAGCTCAATGCCGGCAAAAATTTGGAACTGGTCTCTTCGATCGCTCACGTTTGCAACGGGACTCAAGAGATAAATACTCTACAACAAGATTAGAGTCCGAATGAGCAGCAAGGACGAAAACATCTTCTCCAAAGAGGCCCTCGCAACCACAAGTGCGGGGAAGGAGATCATGAAGCAGGCCCTGCTCCGCAGCAAGAGCTACAAGCAGTTCCAGCACTACAAGGAGCTGGCTGAATCGGAGTTCGCGGCGTTCGCAAACCGGTTTGTTTCCGCCCTGCACGCGGAGATGAAGAGCGACCAGAACCCGGCATCGACGCTCGCCTCATTCGTGGAGGAGGCCGGGGTGCAGGAGCTATCGCTCGAGCGATCCAGGGTGGAGGATGTCAGGGCGCGCCTCTCCGATCCAGGCACGCTGACAGACAGGGTGCGGCGCATCCTCAACTCGAACTATGTGAAGATGACCTTCCCTGTATTCAACGCGCTCTTCGACGGTGCGAACTCCTACCTCAACCTTGGCGCGAGCGAGGAGCTCAGGAACGCCGTGATCGACGGGCACGTGATCGCGATCGACCTGAGCGAGCCAATGGACAGGATAGCCGACAGGGACGAGGACTTGGAATACCTCGACGACTATCGGCTGATGAACCCGTACATACTGAAGATTGCGAGGAGCAGGATCGCCTCTGCCGGGGATGCTGTGCTCAGGTCGTTCGAGGAGGGCTTCAAGGATGCCAGGTTAGGACAATATATCGATTACAAGCTCAAGTCCGACCCGTCGTCGATATCGGAGGAGAAGATGGCGGAGTGCTACAAGAAGTACAGGGCAGTGATGGGGACGGCCGGCAGGAACATGGCCCTGGGCAGGAAGCCGCTGGGAGAGATATTCTACCACGGGATGGCTAGGGCCGGCGAATCGGTGGGCTGCGGCAACGAGATCGAGGACTCGCTCAAGAACGGGGCGATAAAGATTCCCTCCTGGCCGCTCTACTATGCTATGAATACTAGCAACGTAAGGATGGCGTTCGAGCTCACGCTGAAGAAGGGCGAACTCTACTTGGAGGACGCGCGCATAGCTCTGGAGATGCTTCCCGAAAAGTTCGAGACAAAGCCCTTCCTCGAGTTTCTCTTCCTTACGGTCAGGCACTACAACCAGTTCTGGTACAACGAATTGAAGAAGTCCAGCCCCTTCGCGGGCTTTGAGCAGAAGCTCAGCGCGATAAAGACGCGCTAAGAACCGTACAAGACTTTTATGATGGGCGCTGCGAAGCTAGGCAACCGTGATCTCAGAATGAGCTGGACCGAGAAGTACAGGCCCCAGAGCGTGAAGGATATGGTCGGCAACGAGGAGGCAAGGACTGATTTTCTCGAGTGGCTGGCCACCTGGAAGACAGGAACTAGGCCCGTCCTGCTGGCCGGCCCGCCGGGCACCGGAAAGACCACGCTGGTGAAGGCTGTAGTCAGAGAGCTAGGATACGATATGGTGGAGCTCAACGCCAGCGATGTGAGGACGAAGGACCGGCTCGAATCGATCATACCGCCCCTGCTGAGCAATGCCAGCGTGCTGGGCAGCAGGGTGCTGCTCTTCCTGGACGAGGTCGATGGGATGACTGCCAGGGGAGACCGGGGAGGTTTCGCAACGCTGATATCGCTTCTGAAGGAGCCGAACGTTCCAAT
The DNA here is from genome assembly GCA_964373125.1 of uncultured Nitrosopumilales archaeon. Taxonomy (GTDB): domain Archaea; phylum Thermoproteota; class Nitrososphaeria; order Nitrososphaerales; family UBA213; genus CAYJSN01. The sequence continues at coordinate 61,151 of CAYJSN010000006.1, forward strand.
AGTGATGGCCGCCAATGCGGAGGTCGGCGAGCAGATCAAGGAGCTGAAGAAGGTTAGCACCATGATCAGGTTCAGGCGGATCCCGCCAAGGCTGCTCCTCCTCTATTTGGATCAGATACTCGGGAAGGAGGACGCTGAACTTAGCATAGGCGACAAGCTGAGGCTCATCATACTCAGCGGCGGCGACATAAGAGCCCTGATCAACGAGGCCCAGTCGCTTGCATCATCGGGGGCCGCCAGCGCGCACCCGGTCAGCTTCTCGGTCGAGATGAGTAAAGCTGTAACGAGGTTCTTCTCAGCTGACAAGGCCGAGGAGGCCAGAGATGCGCTTGCCCGCAGCGAGGGTTCCTATGCCGACCCGCGGTTTCCCGGATACGATGCAGAGAGGAGGCGGACCGACAAGCTTGCTGCCCTCTTCTCGAGCATAGTCACCGGCAGGGTCGATGACACTGAGAAGTTGGCAAGGATGCTGCTGGCGCTCTCCTACGCCGACCTGCTGGTGGGGCGGATGGGCAGGAATAGGCACTGGAACATGCTCCGCTACATCGACTCGATAGTCGCCTACAGCCTCTTCAGCGACAGCAGGGGGCTCGCATACAGCCAGTACGATATTCCGTTCGTGCTGATGAACAGGGTCTTCAGGGAGGCGAGGCTGATCAGGGAACTCACGGGGCAACTGGCGAAGCAGATGCACACCTCGAAGCGCGCGGTCGCGGCCTACTACCTGCCCTACCTGATAATGATACTCGCAAAGACGAAGGCTGGCATCAAGGAATTCCTGGCGGCCAATAATATCGACCCGGCGCTGGAGGCCGTCATTGAGGGCGAGATCGGGAGGCTGAAGAAGTGATCAGGGTTCTCCTCGGCAGCTGGTTCGGCCTTCCGCGGGTGGGCCCCGACGTATTCTCCAGGCTGATGCGGCAGGCCAGGCTCAAGTACGACAGGGAGAAGCGGCTCTTCATGGTAGCGCCGGAGACAGATGTAGCGGTGCTGATAATCATACTGAAGGACGCCCTGAAGGACGATGTAGTCATAGAACTACCCTGCTTCGTCTGCGGCAAGAGCGCCGGCTGCTCCGAGTGCGAGTTCCTGGACGTCTGCGACAGGAGCGAGGTCTCGAACCAGTGCATATGCAAGGGATGCCAGGAGCATAAGGACACCTACGCAGAGTACCGCACCGCATTCTCCGCCCGGCTGGCGGCGGCAAAGATTAAAATCTGATCCCGCCGGTGGTATAGCCCGGCATGGCAACCCTCTACGAGGAGAATGTGAAGCAGCTGGTGGACGAGAAGCAGAGGAAGATCCAGGAACTCCAGCAGAAGCCCAGCCCGCCAGAGCACGAGATCGAGAAGCTCGAGGATGAGATCAGGATCCTGACCATGCTGTACGAGAACTACACCAGCGGCATGGGCGCCTTCAGGCGGGTGAAGGGCGCGAGGGAACAGCACCACTAGCAGCCGGTTCAGGGCAGAGATTTTTGCTGCGTGCAAGTGATTTATATATCGCTGAAGAAGATTTTACTGATACATTATGCACGAGGACAAGATCAAGAAACTCTCGCAGTTCAACAAGGGTGCCGAGCGGGGCGGCGGCGAGGACAAGATCAAGGATCAGCACACAAAGGGCAAGCTCACCGCCAGGGAAAGGCTCGCGCTCCTGCTCGATGCGGGCACTTTTGTGGAGATTGGCAAGCTTGTAACGACTAGGTCCACCGACTTTGGTCTTGATCAGAAGAGGATCCCCGGCGACGGCGTCGTGACGGGCCACGGCACCGTGCACGGCAGGCAGGTCTTTGTATTCTCTCAAGACTTCACAGTGCTGGGAGGTTCACTTGGCGAGATGACCGCGAAGAAGATCGCGAAGGTGATGGACCACGGCATAAAGACGGGGTGCCCGGTCATAGGCATAATCGACTCGGGCGGCGCTAGGATACAGGAGGGCGTGATGAGCCTTGCCGGGTACGGCGAGATATTCTACAGGAACACCATGGCCTCGGGCGTGGTGCCGCAGATAACGATAAGCGTCGGTCCCTGCGCCGGCGGCGCCGTGTACTCACCCGCGATTACCGACTTTGTGATAATGGCCGATAAGATAAGCCACATGTTCGTCACCGGGCCGGAGGTTGTGAAGACAGCCTTGGGCGAGGACGTCTCCTTCGAGGAGCTCGGCGGAGCCTACACGCACGCGAAGTACAGCGGCGTGGCGCACTTCGTCGCAAAGGACGAGTACGAGTGCATGGACATTGTGAAGAAGCTGTTGTCATACCTGCCCCAGAACAACACCGAGGACCCGCCGTTGGTGCAGCCGACCGACGATCCCAACAGGACCGACAGCAAGCTCGCAAGCATCGTGCCTGAGAACCCGTACGAACCGTACGACATCAAGCAGATCGTGACATCCATCATCGACAACGGCGACTTTTTCGAGGTCCACGAGCTCTGGGCCAACAACGTTATGGTGGGATTCGGGAGGCTGAACGGCAGGACCGTGGGCATCATTGCGAACCAGCCGCTACACATGGCCGGCTCGCTGGACATCGACTCGTCCAACAAGGCCGCGCGGTTCATCAGGACCTGCGACTGCTTCAACATACCGGTGATATCGATAATCGACACGCCAGGCTACCTGCCCGGCCTCGAGCAGGAGCGGCACGGCGTCATAAGGCACGGGAGCAAGCTGCTCTTTGCGTACTGCGAGGCGACCGTTCCGAAGATCGCGGTCATAGTGGGCAAGGCCTACGGCGGCGCATACATCGCCATGAGCAGCAAGCACCTGCGGGCCGATGTCAACTATGCCTGGCCGACGGCCGAGATCGCGGTCCTGGGCCCGGAGGCGGCCATCAACATAATCTTCAGGCGGGAGCTGGCAGAGGCGAAGGACAAGGAGGCCGAGCGTAAGCAGCTGATCAGGGAGTACAGGGAGAAGTTTGCAAACCCGTACATCGCTGCGCAGCAGGGCTACATAGACGCGGTCATCGACCCGATTGAGACCAGGCCGATGCTGATAAGGGCGCTCGAGTCGATGTCAAACAAGCGGGAGAGCAGGCCGCCAAAGAAGCACGGGAACATAAACCTCTGATCGTGATGATAGACAAGATCCTTATCTCCAACAGGGGCGAGATCGCGCTCAGGGTAATACGTGCCTGCAGGGAGCTCGGCATAAAGGGCGTGGCGATCTATTCTGATGAAGATGCGCAGGCGATGCACGTCAGGCGCGCCGACGAGGCCTACCACGTAGGTTCGGCAAGCCCGGCGGAGAGCTACCTGAACATACCGAAGATAATTGAAATTGCAACGAAGGCAGGGGCAGATGCCGTGCACCCGGGCTACGGATTTCTCTCCGAGAACGCCAACTTTGCCGAGGCCTGCGAGAAGGCCAAGCTGATCTTCATCGGCCCGAAGAGCCAGACCCTCCGCCTTACCGGCGACAAGATGCAGTGTAAAGAAGTAACCAGGAAGGCCGGCGTTCAGGTCGTGCCGGGAAGCAAGGGCACCCTAGAGGATGTCGAGAAGGCCGTGGACATAGCACACGAGATCGGTTATCCGGTCCTGCTAAAGTCCGCCTTCGGCGGCGGCGGCAGGGGCATACGCCTTGCAAACAACGAGAAGCAGCTAAGGCAGGAGTTCGAGATGGCGGCAATGGAGGCAAAGACCGCCTTCGGCAGGTCCGCGCTCTACGTCGAGAAGTTCCTGCCGCGGATAAGGCACATCGAGTTCCAGCTCCTGCGGGATTCCCACGGCAATGCTGTGCATCTGTTCGAGAGGGAGTGCTCCATCCAGCGCAGGCACCAGAAGCTGATCGAATTATCACCCTCGCCGGTCGTCGACAGCAAGACCCGCAGCAGGATAGGAGGCATAGCCGTCAAGGCGGCCAACGCCGTCGAATATTTGAATGCGGGCACGGCCGAGTTCCTGCGCGCCGACGATGGTGAGTTTTACTTCATTGAGATCAACTCTAGGCTGCAGGTGGAACACCCGGTAACAGAACTTATCACCGGCCTGGACCTAGTGAAGCTGCAGATACGGATCGCCTCCGGCGGCGAGATACCGTTCAAGCAGGGCGACCTCGCGCTTAACGGCTGTGCGATCGAGTGCAGGATCAATGCCGAGGATCCGCTGAGCGATTTCGCCCCGTCATCGGGCCGGGTCGGGAACTGCACCATCCCCTACGGCCCGGGCATAAGGGTCGATACCTACCTCTACCCGGGCTGCTCCGTGTCAGGTTATTACGACTCGCTCGTTGCCAAGCTGCTCGCCTGGGGAAGCACCTTCGATGAGGCCCGGAGGCGCATGATGAACGCTCTGAACGAGTTTTACATCGAGGGTGTGAACACGACCATCCCGCTCTACAAGACCATAATCGACGAGCCGTCGTTCATCAAGGGAGACCTCTCCACCGACTACCTTGAGCGGTTCAAGGTGATGGAGAAGATGGAGGCCGAGGCCAAGGCCGAGATGAAGGAGAACGCCGATGCTATAGTCGCGGCCGCGCTGCTCCACTCTGTCCTAGTGAGGAGGGGAGGCCAGCCCGAACAAGACAGAAATAACCGGAGATGGAAGGAGGAAGGCAGGTTCGCGAGGAGCTTCAGCTATGGAATTTAAGATCGAGGACCTGGCGCTCTCCCTTGACGCCGAGATCGTGAGGAAGACAGGCCCGGACGAGATGGTGGTCAGGATAGGCGAGAAGGAGCACAGGCTCCAGATAATCTGCAGCGACAGCAAGGGCGTTGAGTTCATCCTCGATAATTCATATCATTACGCAAGGTACATGGACGTGAACAGCGCCGATATGAAGATCATGGTCGACGGCCGCACCGTAACGGTCAGCAGGTTCACAGAGCTCAGGGCGATCGCCCAGAAATCCTCCGGTGCTTCATCTGCCGGCAGCGGCCAGCGATACCTCACGAGCTCGATCCCTGGAAGGGTTGTCTCCGTACTCGCGCAGCCAAACGCCGAGGTGAAGAAGGGCGACGTCGTTGCAGTGCTCGAGTCGATGAAGATGCAGGTCGCTATCAAGGCCCACAGGGAGGGCGTGATCAAGGAGCTCAGGATCAAGGAAGGCGCCAACGTCGCAAGGAACGACGTCGTGGCCGTTATCGAGTAAAGACAAAATAGTGTGGGATAGGCCGGATCAGATGCTCTTTATTACCTGCTTGATCTCCTCGTAGTTGGGCTCGATCAGCGGGTTGTCGGAGACCCACTTGTACCTCACGGTGCCGTTGGTGTCGACCACGAAGACCGACCGCTTTGCGGCGTTGTACTTCTTCACGTGCAGCAGGTCGGGCATCACCACGCCGTACTTCTTAACAGCGTCCCTGGCGTAATCGCTCAGCACCGGGAAGTTCAGGTTGTGCATCTGTGCAAATTGCTTGTTTGCAAACGGGCCGTCTATGCTCACAGCAACGACCTGGGCGCCCGCAGCGCTGAGCTCCGCAAACGAGTCCCTGAAGGAGCACATCTCCTTCGTGCAGACCGGAGACAGTGCAGCCGGGAAGAATGCCAGCACGACATTCCTGCCAGCAAAGTCACTGAGGCCGGTCATCTTCAGCTCCGGGTCGGGGAGCACGAAATCTGGAGCCTTCGACCCTACCTCTGGAGGTCTTTGCGCGGCCCTTTTCGGTGCCTTTCTCGTTACCCTTCTAGCTGCTTTTCTGGACGTCTTTCGTTTTGCTTTTCGCTTGGCCATGTGAGGCAGATTGCTAATTAATTATAAAAGGTTTTTGTGAATCCGAAGATTGCTGCGTCTGATCCCTGCCGGTGGAAAATCTATTAATCAACTTCAACTGGATTTAGCGTTATGGTCAGGATCGGCGGCCTCTCCATTGAGCTGATCAGGGGCGACATCACGGAGCTCGGTATCGACGCGATAGTGAACCCCGCCAACTCGAGGCTGAAACACGGCGCAGGGGTCGCGGGAGCCATCGTGCGCAAGGGCGGCTACGTCATACAAAAAGAGTCAGACAAGCTCGGGTTCTGCGCCGTGGGTAGCGCGGTCATCACCAACGCAGGAAAGCTCAGAGCAAAATATGTCATCCATGCGGTGGGCCCGGTCAACGGCGAGGGCGACGAGGATGCTAAGCTCAGGAGCGCCACGCTGAGCGTTCTCAGGCTGGCTGACAAGCACGGGCTGAAGAGCGTTGCGTTCCCGGCGATATCGACGGGCGCGTTCGGCTTCCCCAAAGACAGGTGCGCCAAGGTAATGCTCAAGGCTGCGATCGAACACGCAAAGTCGGCCACGGCCCTCGAGAGAATAGTCTTCTGCCTCTACGACGACGATACATTGAGGATATTTGCAGATACGCTCAAGGAGATGACGTAGATCACTTCTGCATGGCGTACTTCATGCCGAAGGGCGAGACCTTTCTGAGCTCGTTCACCGTCTCCCGCAGGATGAACACGGTCTTATCAATCTCATCGGGGGTGTTCTGCATGCCGAGGGTGAGCCTGAGCGAACCCGTGATCTCCTCGTGGGTGAAGTTCATCGCCTCCAGCACGTGCGAGGCCTTCTGCTTGTGCACGGAGCAGGCCGAGCCGGTCGACGCTGCGATGCCGTGCTCGTCGAGCTTCATTATCAGGTCCTCGCCATTAACTCCCAAGAATGTGAAGTGGGCATTGTTCGGGAGCCGGCGCCCGGGGTGGCCGTTGAGCCTGGAGTGTGGCACCTCCTTCAGCACCTTACCGATCAGGCGATCCCGCAGTTCCTTCAGGTAGGCAGAGTGTTCCCGCATCCTAGTTAGAGCTATCTCCGCAGCCCTGCCCATTCCTACGACGCCGGCAACGTTCTGCGTTCCTGACCTGACACCGCGCTCGTGGCCGCCGCCGTGCAGTATCGGCTCGATCTCCGGCTTCAGGTCGCCGCCGGTGCAGAGCGCGCCGATGCCCTTCGGCCCGTGCATCTTGTGCGCGGAGAGCGTTATCAGGTCTATCCCCAGCTCCTTTACATCGATCGGGACCTTGCCGGCTGCCTGCACGGCGTCGGTGTGGAAGAATACGTTCAGTCGCCGCGTAATTCTGGTTATCTCCCTGATTGGCTGGATCGTGCCGACCTCGTTGTTGGCGAACATAATGCTCACCAGCAGGGTCTTCCCGTCGATCGAGCGCTCCAGCGCCTCCAAGTCAACGGTGCCCTCCCTGTCCACCGGTAAGTAAGTTACACTGAAGCCCTCCCTCTCCAGGGCCCTGCAGGGCTCCAGCACCGACTCGTGCTCTATGCTGCTGGTGATTATATGATCGCCACTCGCTCTCATTGCATGTGCCATTCCTTTGATGGCGAGGTTGTTTGCCTCGGTCGCGCCCGAGGTGAAGATGACGCTACCGGAGTTGATTAGTTTCATTACCCGCTTCCTGGCAAGGTCAAGGGCGTTGTTCGCCCGCCTGCCCATCATGTGCAGCGAGGAGGGATTGCCGTAGCTCTCCTTCATGAATGGTGTCATCTCCTCCAGCACCTCGTCAAGCACCGGCGTTGTTGCTGCGTTGTCCAGGTAGATGATCTTTGAATCCGGGTTCACGGGATCACGTTCAGGTTCCCGCTTTTATAACCGCTTGCCTCGATCGCCACAAACCGGAAGCCGAGCTCCCTGAGCCTTGCGTCGAGCTCGTCGAGCTTTGCGGGATCGAAGAGCAGCTCGCGCTCGTCCCTGCCGACCTCGATCCTTGCGATGTCGCCGTGATCCCGCACCCTGACCTGCCTTACGTTGAAGATCTGCTTCACTGCCTGCTCGGCCTCTTCTATGCGCTTCAGCTTCTCGGCTGTCACCTCGGTGCCGTGCGGGATCCTGGACGCCAAACAGGCATTGGAAGGCTTGTCGAAGATAGATAAGCCTAGCGATTCTGCCATCTGTCTTATCTCCGTCTTTGTTATCGCGAGCTCGACCAGGGGGCTCCTGACGCCGTGCTGCCGCAGGGCCGTGATGCCGGGCCTGAAGTCGCTGCAGTCGTCAAGGTTGGTCCCGTCCACGATCAGGCTCGCGCCCTCCCTCTCCGCGAACTCGAGCAGGTGCCCGGCGAGTTCGTTCCTGCAGTGGAAGCACCTGAGCGTATCGTTCCTGACGAAATCCGGGTTCTCGAGCTCGCTGTACTCGATCACCTCGTGGCGTATCCTTATCTCGCTCGCTATCCTCCTGGCGCTCTCAAGCTCCTCCTCGGAGAGAGTCTTGTAGTCGGCGGTCACGGCGATCGCGTTCCCGTCAAGCGCCCTCTTTGCGGCCAGCGCCACTACCGCGCTGTCGACCCCGCCCGAAAGGGCCACTATCACCTTGCTCCCGCTGGGGAACCAGTTGACGAGCTCGCCGAACCGCCGCTCCGTCTTCATCGCACCATCACTTCAGCACCGTCAGCTTTTCAGTGACAGCCTGGGTTACGAGCGTGCTGGCTGTGCGGTACGGCATCTTCAGCCTCGCGGCTATGTCCTTCACGTCGTCGTACTCGGGCTTTGCATAAACGATCCTGTTCTGATCCTTGACCACCTTGACCCTGACGACAAAGTCCTCGCCGCCTATGCTGACCGGTACTGACAGGACGACCCTCGGCAGCACGTACCTGGGGCTCTCCTGCACCCTCACTCCCAGCGTGCCGGATTCCTGCACCAGTGTTTGGAGCAGCGCGTTCATGCGCTCCTGGTCGCAGAGCACCCTCACCACGTAGGAGGGCCTGTTCTTCTTGGTCAGGGCCGGGATGACGCTGACGTCCTTGGCGCCCTTCTCCATCAGGCTCTCCACCAGGCTGCCCATCACCTCGCCGCTCGCGTCGTCGATGTTGGTCTCCAGCGTATAGATCGTATCGACGTTCATCTGCTGCGCCTCCTTGCCGAGGACCACCTTCAGCACGTTCGGGAAGCCCTCAAAGTCATTCTGCCCTGCTCCATATCCAATTTTAACGGGCTGGAGCGTCGGGTAAAAGTCCAGCGAGCCCCTTGCCAGGTTGACGAGCATTGCCGCCCCGGTGGGGGTCGTGAGCTCGCTCTCAACCGGGCCTCCGACGATCTTGAAGTTCCGGTTCCTGAATATCTCGAGCACCGCGCTGCCTGGGTTCGACGTGAGCCCGTGCGAGAACTTGAGCGTTCCTCCGCCAACAGCGACCCTGCTGGAAAATATGGTTGCGCCCAGTAGCCCCAGATCCTGCAGGGCCACAGCTGAGCCGACGACATCGACGAGCGTATCTATGCTTGACGCCTCGTGTAGGTGCACCTCCGAATAACTTTCCCCGTGCACGGCGGCCTCGGCCTCGACGATCGTCTTGATGCTCGAAAGCGCGAAGGATTTTGCTTTATTATCCAGGTCGAGTGAGTCGCAGCACCTCGCGGCCGCGTCGTATACCTCGATGCCCTTCCGCTCGTGCACATTGTCTTCATATTTTATCCTGAGCGCCTTTGCCCGGAACCCGGACCTGCTAACGTCATCGAAGGCCAGGTCGGCTATCCTGCTGCCCGCTAGGAAGTTCGGACACGACATTATCGCGTCCGTGACCTTGCCCCTGTTTGCCCCGAGATCGATCAGGGCGGAGAGTATCATGTCGCCGGAAATGCCGGCGACCTGGCAGTCAAACACAGCTAGCATGCCGGTTGTAGCAGTGCTTTTGGATATAAATTTATTTTAAAATCGCGCTGCAATTTCGCTGCCGGGCCAATGAAAATCTATAAGTAATCGCTAACTCTAGGCACTGCATGATAACGATCGTGGGCTCCGGCAAGGTCGGGAGCTCGACAGCCCTACAGATCGTCCTGCAGGAGCTCGACACGAAGATACTGCTCCTAGACATCGTGAAGGGGCTGCCCCAGGGCGAGGCGATGGACATCTCTCACACGCTCTCAGAGCGCGGTGTTGATGTCCACGTGAAAGGGTCCAACGACTACGGCGAGATGCGAGGCTCCGACATAGTCGTGATAATCGCGGGCGTCGGGCGAAAGCCCGGGATGACGAGGATGGATCTACTGAACACGAACGCGTCGATCGTCAGGGACGTCGCCAAGAACGTCGCCGAACATGCGAAGGACTCGACCGTGATAACGGTAACTAACCCCCTGGACCCGATGACGTACGTGACGCTAAAGGTCACGAACTTCAAGCCTAACAAAGTGATGGGTATGGGCAACATGCTCGACGTCTCCAGGTTCAAGAGCTTCATAGCCGATGCGCTGAAGGTCTCCAGAAGATCGATCCAAGCGCTGGTGATCGGGGAGCACGGCGAGAACATGCTGCCGCTGATCAGGCACTCCTCGGTCTCGGGCATACCGCTGAGCCGGTTCCTCTCGGCCGAGAAGGCAAGGGAAGTTGTGGAGAACACCAGGAAGGTCGCGGCGGAGGTGATTGCCCTCAAGGGCGCGACCATCTATGCGCCCGCCAACGCGGTGGCCCACATGGCCGACTCGATACTGAACGACCGCAGGGAAATACTGCCGGTGACCGCCTACCTGAACGGCGCGTACGGCGCCAAGGACATCTGCATCGGCGTGCCCGCGGTGCTGGGCGCAAACGGCCTAGAGCAGATAGTCGAACTCGAGCTGGACGCGGAGGAGAGGCAGTGGTTCGACAAGGGCGTCGAAAGCGTCAGGAACGCGGTGAGCGGTCTCGGACTGTGATTGAATCCTTTATATTATCTCGATCTAACCATCTGCAAATAGCGAGGCGCGGGCATGCGTCTGATGCCTCGCAGCGTGAGTTTCGTTATGAGAAAGATCACAGATCGTAGTGGTGAAAGATGGCAGGTTCGCTAAACGTAGCCGTGATGGTGAAGCTGGAGCCCGACCTATCCGAGGGCAGCGTCAGCTACAACGCCGACGGGACCCTCAACAGGTCCCAGACGAGGAGCATCCTGGGCCCGCACAGCGCCGTGGCCTGCAGGGCGGCATTCTACTCCAGGGTGCTTTATGATGCACGCATCAGCGTCTGCACGATGGGCCCCCCGCTGGCCGACGTGGCGCTGAGGCAGGCGATGGAGATCTGCGACGCCGACGAACTTCATCTTTACAGCGACAGAGCCTTCGCCGGCGCCGATACCCTGGCGACCGCGGAGGCGCTGAAGCAGGGGATACAGAAGATGGGCCGGATCGACCTAGTGCTCAGCGGGCACAGGGCCGTGGACGGCGAGACCGGCCAGACAGGCCCCCAGGCAGCGTGGAAGCTCGGGTTTACGTTCCTCGGCAATGTGGTTGAGTACAGCATAGATGCGCAGAGCAGGACGCTACGCGCGAAGCGGCTGATCGAGTACCAGGGGCTTTACAACGTGCTGGAGGAGGTAGAATGTCCTCTCCCCGCCCTGATCTCGGTAGACCCGAGCTACAGGGAGCGCTACACCACGGTCTCCCAGAGGCTGAAGTACATCAGGCTCCAGAAGGATGCGGCGGGAAAGGCGGCAGACTACAAGCAGCGCCTCAGTGTCTGGAGCGGCAAGGACCTGGGCGTCGAGCCTGGATATGTAGGGCTGGCAGGCTCCCCCACCATCGTGTACAAGGTCGAGAGGATACCCAAGGCGAAGGCCAGCAGGAAGGCTAGGATAATCGACCCCGGCAGAGCCAGGGAGCTGGACGAGCTTGCGGAGAAGATGCTCGAGGTCGTCAACAGCAGGAAGCGATGACAATGAAGTACCAGCACCTCTTTGTGCACTTTGAGCAGGACGACGGGAACCCGCTGAGGGTCAGCTACGAGATGCTCGGCGAGGCCAGGCGGCTGATGGATTGTTTCAACAAAAAATATTCGCTCGATGAAAAGGTGATCGCGCTCGTCCTCGGCCAGAACATAAGAAAGCTGTGCGACGAAGCGATAGGCGCTGGCGCCGACGCGGTGATATTTGCCGATCATCCAGAGCTAAGGTTCCCGCGCAACACTGTCGACACTAGGGTGATATGCTCGATCGTCAGGGACCGGGAAATTGTTACAAGAGCAGCACCCAACACATTGCCAGATTATATCAAGCCCAGATACATGTTCTTCGGCGCCGACAGCATAGGCCGACATCTGTCATCCACCGTGCTGGCCGAGCTCGAGTCCGGCCTCGCATCAGATGTTAATAAGCTGGTGGTCGAGGACGTGGATATAACGCACGAGCACAAAACAAAGGGGAAGCGCGAGCGTTACGAGAAGACCCTCTTCATGTACAGGCCTGACTTTAGCGGCTTCCTCTGGACCCAGATATTATGTTTGGATAACAAGAACCCGGAGATCGCGCGCGAGTACTCGCCCCAATCGTGCAGCCTGATACCCGGGGTCTTCGAGCCCCTCAAGAGGGATGAGAGCCGGCGGGGGAACATAGCCGAGTACAAACCCAAGTTCTCGGAGCAGGATCTGAAGGTGAGGATAACCCAAAGGCGAATAATCAAGGATGAGGTGCCGCTGCAGGAAAAGAGCGCCGTGGTGGCCTTCGGGAGGGGGATAAAGGACGGCCCCGAGGAGAACATCCGGCTGATCGAGCAGCTGGCAGACGAGCTTGGGGCCGAGATCGCGATCTCGCTCCCGCTCTCCAAGCAGCCCTACAACGTCAGCCAGTCGATCAGGTCGAAGTACTTCATCCCGGCCAGGGTGGTGGGCACCAGCGGGAAGAAGATCAGTCCGAAGCTCTACATAGCAATCGGTATAAGCGGGGCGACGCAACACATAGTCGGGATGAAGGATTCAGATTTTGTCGTTGCGATAAACCCGGATCCCGAGGCACCTATAAAGTACGAAAGCGATGTCTACATACAGGGCAGGCTGGAGGACGTGCTTCCGGTGCTGATCGAGTCGGTGAGGTCCAAGGGCAGGCGATAACTGTGGAGAAGTACGACGTTGCTATAATCGGCGGCGGCTCGGCCGGGCTTGCCGCCCTGATCGAGTCGGCCAAGCTCGGGCTGCAGGCTGTGGCGCTGGAGGCGGGCAAGCCGGTCGGCTCGAAGAGCGTGACGGGCGGGATACTCTACTCGAAGAACTACCCCGGCGCAAAGGTGTACAATGTGGAGGACGTTTACGGCGAGTCCTTCCTAGCAGAGGCGCCGCTGGAACGTAAGATAACCAGGTACTACCTGAACGCGGTCTCCGGCAACAGGGCCTACACGATCGACCTCACCGACGCCCACAACTACCTGACCAACTTCGCCTACTCCGTGCTTATGGGAAGGATGAACGCCTGGTTCGCGGAGCGGGCCGAGGAAGCAGCAAGCAGACTGGGCGGTGGAATAGTCTCCGGCGTGCACGTCAGCAACATATCCTGGCAGGACGGCAGGACGGTAATCGAGACGGACGAGCTCGAGCCCTTCGAGGCGAAAGCGGTGATCGCTGCCGACGGCGTCAACTCCGAGACCGCGCTCATCGTGGGTGCGCGTGACAAGTTCCCGCACGAGGCCCTCTATCAGGGCGTGAAGTGCGTGGTGAGCCTGCCCGAGGACATAATCGACCAGAGGTTCGAGCTGGAGAACGACGAAGGTATTGCACACCTATTCGCGGGCGATATCTCCAGGGGCCACAACGGCGGCGGGTTCCTCTACACCAACAGGGACACGCTCTCAGTTGGAGTGGTATATCACCTGGACTCGCTGGTGAAGAGCCCGATCGAGCCGTATGCCCTCCTGGACAGCTTCCTCCGCATCCCGCTGGTCGCCAACTACATCAGGGATGAAGTACCATTTGCGAAGGAGGTCGACAGGGACATGCCGAAGGAGGAGCAGCTCAGGATAAGGTTCGGGATAAGCAAGCTCCTCAAGTCCTGGCAGGAGCTCAGGTACACCTGCTACTCCAAGACGGCCAGGAAGCGGGCGCTGGAGGCCGGTTTCTACAAGGACGAGGAAGATTTGCGGAAACGGTTGGTGGAGACGCGCCAGAAGCTGGAGCAAGAGTTCGGCGTCTCCTTCGGCACCAACTACGTCGAACTGGAATACTCGGCGAAGCTTGTGCCGGACGGCAAGCGCGCCATGATGGAGAAGCCCTACAAGAATAATGTCCTCTTCGTGGGGGACGCGGCCGGCAAGGGCGTATTTGTCGGCACACGGATCGAGGGGATCAACATAGGGATCGACGACGCCGCAAGGGCGGCTAGGGCCGTTGCAAAAGCAAAGGAGCGGAACGACTTTTCGGAGCAGTACATGGGCGGGTATTACGGACAGCTGATCGGTGAGAGCTCCTACGCGAGGGACGTGAGGACGATCGACTTTGAGTACCTGAAGATATTCGTAAACGCGTGTGCAAACATACCTACAGAATCACTCAACCTCTTCCTCAGACTGGCCTTCGCGCTGCTGAAGAAGGCATCGGTGCAGGAGTTCGCCACGGTCGTGGCAAAGATGCTGGACCAGAGGACGCTGCTGCGCCTCATCGAGAGCAACGAGGCGTATGTGAGGATCCCGATGGAGGTGGCCGAGGGGATCGGCAGGGAGATCAACCTGGAATACGAGATCAAGTCGCCCAGCATAGACGACAGGATCGCGAAGATACGGATCAACGACGAGCCGGAGCCGCACATACGCATAATCGACCCGGACTCGAAGTTCATCAAGAGCATGGTCCACCTCTGCCCCACCAAGTGCTACATAATGGAGCTGATCGACAGGGAGCGGTTCAGGTCGCAGGTGGTGCTGCAGCACGAGGGCTGCATCGAGTGCGGCACCTGCTCGAAGGAGACAGAATGGAAGCATCCTAGGGGCGAGAAGGGCGTGGTCTACCAGTATGGATAACGCGCATTTCCAAAACCCACTTCAACGAAAGGTTATATGCCGTAGACATCATCTATCTTCGGTTAACTTATGGGGTCTGTGTATGCTGAAATCAAGGTAAGGGGAAAACAACAGAGAGCCATTAGAGCTCTTGTAGATACTGGAGCGACTTGCCTGATCCTAGATCCAAAGACCATCAAGGAACTCGATTTAGCGGCTATACCCTGCCAAGTAGAGCTTACCCTTGATGATAAACGTAAGATTAAAGCTAAACTATATGTCGCGGAGGTTGAGGCAGGGCGTAGGAAGGGCCCCGTTATGGTTGCAGAAGTTGATGTACCGGTACCACTTTTAGGGGTGTTTGCGCTCGAATCGTTGGGCTTAAAACCAGACCCCCTATCTGGGAAGTTGGAGGTTATAGGACCAGAAGGGGGTTATATGCTATAACTTTGAAGAATTTAATGATTCATTAGCATTGACTGAGTTCGTTAAGGAATGTCTTACCGTTAAGATCTTCACGCTAGTCAGCGATCACCTGACACTTAACACGAAGCGGAATTGTCGAGTTCCGCGAATAGGCTTTTATTCTGATCCTTCATGAGAACCCACCGGTATGGAGGTAAGAGAGGTTCTTGAGCGGCTCGCCGCAGGAAAGCTAAGCGTCAGGGAGGCGCAGCGGCTGCTGTCGCTGCACACGATCGAGTACGTGGAGGACATGGCGAAGCTCGACATAGGCAGGGGCAAGCGGAAGGGCATCCCCGAGGTTGTCTATGCAGAGAAGAAGGTCTATGCCGACCTGACTAAGATCGCCGATGCCGCGCTGAAGCGGAGGGGGTCGGTGATAATCAGCAGGATAAACAACGACCATATGCGCAAACTACAGTCATTCCTGCGAAAACGCGGCGCCAGCGTTAAGTTGAGCGAGCGTGCACGCACCCTGGTGGCAACCAAGGGCAGGGTGATGCGATCCGGCGGGAGGGTCGGCATAATCACCGCCGGCACGTCGGACATCCCTGTTGCAGAAGAAGCAAAGCTGATGGTGGAGGCGATGGGGTGCGGGGCGGTCACCAGCTACGACGTAGGCATAGCCGGGATGCACAGGCTCTTCCCGTCGCTGAAGCAGATGGTCTCGGAGAACGTCGACGCGATAATCGTCATTGCGGGCATGGAGGGGGCACTGGCATCGGTGGTCACGACCCTAGTAGATGTGCCGGTTATAGGCGTCCCGACATCGGTGGGCTACGGCTTCGGCTCGGAGGGGATTGCCGCCCTCGCATCGATGCTGCAGAGCTGCACCTTCGGGCTGGCCGTTATGAACATAGACAACGGGATCGGAGCAGGCGCCCTCGCGGCCACGATCGCCAACAGGATCGCGAGAGCGCGCAACGGGAAATAAGGGCCGCAATCTCATCAAGCGGGGCGGGGCAGTGTCTCTGACAACCGTCTCTTGTTCCTGTGTGATCTTTGACCGCCGGTTAGAAAATCCCTAACTTGAGGTGATTAATACGCTCAAAAGAATGATTCATCGTGACAAAGCGAAGAAAGAAGGCCATAATCATAAGTTCGGTCCTGGGAGGCCTGGCAGTGCTGGCGTTCTTCCAGGCATATACGGCAAAGAACCTTGGCGTCGGCCTTTACGAGATAACGGAGGTCGAGAAGAATGCCGATACGACTACCTACGATCTTGCCCTCAAGTTTGAGAACCCGAGCGTGCTCCTCTTCCTCATAGGCGAGACTGCCTACAGCGTAACCGTCAACGGCGAGAAGGTCGGCGACGGCGTGATGGATCCCTTCATGCTAGAACCGCTCGGCAACAAGATCATCAGGTCAGAGTTCGTTGCCGACACGCAGGTCTTCGAGAAGTACAAAAATACCTTCGAGGACGAGGACTCGATGGTCACCGGCAAGAGCACCTACAGCCTCCTGCTGGGTTCCTTTGACGTGCCTTTCGAGCACGAACCCACGCCAGACCAGATGCGGCAGTTCTTCAACAGGCAGGCAGAGCCGGCCGAAACAATGGAGCTGCCTGAAGCTGCGGACGACACGTTATAGCCCCTGATCACTTGGGAGGAAGCTTTACACCGCCCGTTCCACCCGAGAGCACCCGCCCGTCCTCCAGGATGAAGCTCAGGAACGCAAAGCCGTCTGTCTTTCCCGTCGGCGATGGAAGTATCTGCTCGACCGGGATCGCAAACTCGTAGAAGGCAGCGCCGCTCATCGGGACCCTCAGCAGCCTGATGGGATTGTTGGACTCCCTGAAATCCTTCTCCTTCACATCAAAGAAGCTCTCGAAGAGCGTGGCGCCTGCGGAGTCGGTGAGCCTGAATTCAACCCTGCCGCTGGCTGGCAGGAAGTCTCCCTGGTCATTTGAGAGTGCGAACCCGACCACGTAATACTGTGGGCCGTCGTTGACGCCCAGGGCCCTGACCTTGGTTATCTTCTCATCGACCCCGTGCCAGACAGTCTCGGGCTCGGACCACTTTGTATCGCAGACCTCGCAGTACAGCCTCATCTCGACCGGGATCAACGACGAATCGAAGGGGTAGTACTCGGTGAAGACGTCGAACTTCGTAGAGCTCGAGAGCACCTCGAACCCGTGATACTCCTGCCGCACCCACTCCTGCGGGGTGGTGAGGCCGTTCCACGACTCCCCTGCGGGCAAAAGCAGGAGGTAGAATGGCTTGGGCGGTACCCCTTCCGTATATGAGAGCTTTACGTTCATCACGTAGCCCCTGTTGATCGATGCGGGGTCGGTGGCGTTCTCGTACGGCACCACCCTGGCATAGTCAACCTTGATCGGAGGGCCGACCGTAGATCCGTCCTCGCCCGCAGGTGCCCGCGATGCCGTGATAATCGTTATCGCGATTCCAACGGCCACGGCGGCCGCGATGCCACCAGCGATCATCGCCCTACGAGCCTGCATATAGCTCTGAGAAAAATTCTGCCAATTTAAGTGTAATCCAGGCAGGTTTGCATGCTTAACACAAGCTTCCGGAAGACCTGTTACCTAGGTCTCTGCCTTCAGCAGGCTGGCTTCAAGCAGCTGCCTGACCAGCTCGACGACTTCCTTCTCCACGTCGGCCCTCTGCAGGTTGAGCTTTACGGAGAATGCGTCTATCAGCTCGTTCACGGTCTTTGTGCCGTCGCATATGTTCCAGAACTCCACCAGAGCATCGTTGACCATGAAGCCCTGGTTCTGGCCGTTCATGAGCGCGAGCGAGCCGTCCTGCTGCTTTACGACGGTTCCCTGCTTGAGCGGCCTTGATTTTTCTAGGTCGATCGTGAACCTGAGGCTCTTCTTCCCGTAGATCTTCTCCTTCGCCGCCGGGGACATAAGTTCTGGGGTCCAGGGCGGGTCCCAGACTATCTGTACGTTGATGTTGCCAATGCCGGGCACGGCGCCCAAATACCGCTTCACGTCATTCACCAGGGTGTCGTGCAGCGGGCACCCGCGGGTGGTCATCGTCATCCTGATATCGATGTCGTTCTTCTCATTGATGTTGACGCCGTAGATCAGGCCCAGATCAACAACGCTCAAGGGTACCTCTGGGTCCATGCACTTCTTCAGGGCGCCCATAACCATCTCCTCTGTGACCTG
>CAYJSN010000007.1:0-77737 GCA_964373125.1 uncultured Nitrosopumilales archaeon
GCGTTTGTGTAGGTTATCCGCTCGTAAGGCGTTATGAGATGAACATCAACCTCGTACCTCCGCCGCTCCCCCTCCTTGTCCCTGATCTTCATGTTGCACCTGGCCTCCTCGATCTCGGGCGAGACCCTCCGCAACAGCTTGACAACGGAGGTGAACTTTGACTTGGCAAGCTCGGCCTCGAAGGGATCGTCCGGCAGGCCCACGATGAAGGCCGGAACCACCTCTTCGACACTCTCCTCAAGCAGCCCCACGACGTCCCTGGCCGTGATTATGCCCTGCACCTCCTCGCCGAGCATCACGACCGAGTACGTCGAGCCCATCTCCACGAGCAGGTCTGTAACAGCATGCACCGTGTCGCCCACGTCGGAGGTGATGACGTTGCGGTCGGCCACGCCTATTACAGGGAAGGTCATCCTTGTCAATGCATCAAGTCCAAGTGACCTCCTCCCGACCTTCTCCGACGGCACCTTCGCCATGACCAGATGCGTGGACGTAACCACTCCTGCGAGCTTCCCGTCCTGCATCACCGGCAGGTGATCTATATTGTTCCTGATCATCAGCCCCTTTGCAGTGGCTCCCTTGTCCTCTGCCCTCACCGAGATCGGGTGGGGCGTCATTATGTCCTGCGCCCTGACCTTACTGATCTCAGCATCGTTGACTATGCGGACGATCGCCCTTGCGCTCGCCTGCCCCACTATCTTGTTCTGCTCGACCACCGGAAGCGCTCTCAGCCTGTAGCGCGTCATCACCCTAGCTGCGTAGCCGAGGTTCTGCTCGCGCGTGAGTGTGGGGGTTATCTTGCCGAGCGTGGACGGCCTGGCAGAGCTGATGTCCCTGTACCCGAGTACGTCCCGCATGTTTATGCTCGCGACCTTGTTGTGCAGGGGGATGAACGCCTCATAGGCATTGGCTTCTGCAAGCACGCCTATGACCTCAGAGATCGGGCTCTTGCCATCCACGATCACGGGGGCCTCGATGACCTCCCTGACCGACCTTGCGCGGAGCGGGGCAAGCGAATCGTAGAGTTCCTGGGTCATTCTTTTTACTACCATCGTCAAAAACCTCCTGTTAGATGATTGAGGCTGTATAAAAGTCCATCACCGAAACCCAACATTGGGAAACGGTCCGGCGCGCAGAGTTATTAGGAGCTGTGATTACCAGTTTTAGGAATCGCCCAAGTGCTTAATAATTCCCGCGAGCCAGTAATCTTATGTCAACAATGAAACGGATCACAGAAGTGATGACCGAAGCTCCGATCGACACGATTGAGCGAGGCCTCTCAGCTCTGATGGCAGCAAAGATCATGAAGGAACGCGGCAGGGGCTCACTTGTGATTGTCGAGAAGGGCAAGCCCGTGGGCATAATCACCGAGCGGGACCTCGTCAGGCGCGTAATAGCTGAGGAGAAGAACACGGCAAAGACGACCGTCGGCGACATAATGTCTGAGCCCCTGATAAGCGTGGGGCCTGAGGCCACAATCACTAGCGCTGCAAACGTGATGTACAAGAACAGCATACGAAGGCTGCCGGTCATTGAGGAAGGCAAGCTGCTCGGAATAGTGACCACAACCGACCTGGCCAAGTCGATACAGCGCGAGGCAGGCAGGGACGAGATCCTGCTCGCTATGACAAGGTTCAAGATGATCGAGGAGCTGAACAAGTAACACATAATTTTTCATTCCTCTCCTACGGCAGCGTATGAGCCTAATCCCGGCCTATGATTATCAATCCTAGAAATCGTCCCCTGCTCTTAAGTAACCCTGCCAAGATAATAATTACATGCAGCGATATATCGACCTGCGGGCAAAGGACGTTGGCAGAAAGACGATCACGCTGGAACCGCACCGGACCCTGGACGATGCGCGCAACCTGATGAAACGGTACAACATAGGCAGGATCGTGGTGGCCGAGGGCAACAAACCCGTGGGCATCTTCACCGAAAAGGACGTCGCCGGCTTCCTCTTCAGGGAACACCCGGCCAGAAAGCTGAGCGAGATACGGCTGGACGAGGTGATGACGTCAGGCCTAATAACTATCGCCGAGGAGGGCGACCTAGATACCGCTGCGAGGCTCATGCTTGAGCGAGGGATCAGCTCGCTGATCATCACCGACAGCAAGGGCAGCCTGAAGGGCATAATCACCAAGAGCGACCTTGTGAGGGCGTACGCGGATCATTTTACCGGAAAGAACCACGTGCGGGATTACATGACCAAGTCTGTGTTCACGGTAGCGCCGGACGACACCACGCACAAGGTCCTCGAGATAATGGTGACCAACAAGATCTCCAGGGTGGTGGTTGTGCGAGACCAGAAACCGGCAGGCATCGTAACCGGGCGTGACCTGCTGCCGATCAGCGCGCTCTTCGGGCCGAACGCCCACGAGACAATAAGAGAAGCATTCTTCTCACGCAAGGTGGCCGGCACTATCGTGCCGCCAGGCATAAGCGCGGTCTTCCTGGCAAGGGACGTGATGAAGTACGATCCACTGACCATAACAGGGGAGTCGGACCTGAGCGACGCTGCCCAGATAATGGTGCGCAACAGGATAAGCGGTCTTCCTGTAGTTGATCCCAGCAACAACCTAGTCGGCATAGTCACCAAGACCGACGTGGTCAGGGCACTGGCATCGCCCGGTACGTAGCTGTGTGAGAACGTTTTTTATTCAGCATAGATGGATGTTGTGTATGAGAAACATGCTCGGCATCGCTTCCCTTGCGGCCGTCCTGCTCCTCGCCGTCTTCGTCCCCCTCTTCAGCACTGATACGACCGATGATTTTAAGACGTTCCAGGCCGGGCCGAAGACCATAGAAATAATGATCCTCTCGCGGGGCTTCACAGTGGGGAATCCTCACTATGTGCCCGAGAATGTGACGGCCAAGATCGGAACGCAGATTGTGTGGGTGAACGGCGACCTGGTCAAGCACACCGCGACAAGCGACACCGTGAAGGGAAAGCTGGATGGAGAGATGTTCGACTCCGGCCCGATACCCCCCAAGTTAGAATTTGTGCTGGACACATCCAGGATGTTTGACGGGGTGTATCCTTACCACTGTGCCATACATCCCTGGGCGAGGGGCATCCTCACGCTCATCACCAACCCGATCAGCGTCACGACAGACAGGAAACTGTACGAAGTTGGCGAGCAGATCACTGTGAGCGGAATAGCCAGCATGCCGACGGAACCAGAAACCTCGCAAACGCTGCCGCAAGAGCTCGAGGCAGCGGCACTGGCCAAGTCAGTTTTGCTGGAAGTGCTCGGCCCCAGTGAGAAGGCCGTGCTATCCAAGGAGGTGCCGATCCTCGAGGGCGGTAGGTACACCTCCTCCTTCACATTAGCAGAGGCCGGCGAGTACAGCGTCAGGGCATCCTTCATGGACTTTGCGGCCAGCACGAAGTTCAGCGTCGCGGAGCTGCCCACCCAGAGGATCACGGTAACAGGGTTAAAGCTCGAGGACAAGGCCGGATCCTCAATAACTGTGGGAAAGGTGGGCGAGCCTGTCTTCGTCAAGTCAACTGTCAGGAACATGCTCCAGATAGGCCATGATCTTGCATACATAGTCCAGGTGAAGGACTCCGAGTCAGTGACGGTCTTCCTAGAGTGGCGCACGGTCCCGATCGCCCCGATGCAGATCCTCACATCGGGTATTGCCTGGATCCCCGAGACCGCAGGTACATATGTTGTAGAGGTCTTCGTATGGAAGAGCATGGACTCGCCGCTGCCGCTAACAGCAAAGGTAGAGCACATCACGCTGATAGTTTCCTAGCATGGAGGCGCGCGGGTGGTCTTCGAGAACAGGGCTGAGGCGGCCAGGGCTCTGGCAAAGAGGCTGGAACACCTGAGGAAGGAAGACCCGATCATACTGGCCATCCCCCGCGGCGGCGCGGTGACCGGGGATATAGTTGCAACTGCCCTGGGCGTCAAACTTGACCTGGTGGTGCCAAGGAAGCTCGGCGCCCCGATGCAGCCAGAACTCGCGATAGGCGCAGTGATGCACAACGGCAGCCACGTCCTGAACGAGGAGATCGTGGCCTTGCTCCGGGTGAGCAGGGAGTACATCAACAAGGAGATCGCGGCCCAGACGCGGGAGATTGAGCGGAGGCTGACGATCTTCAGGGGAGGAAAGGAATACCCTGAATTGAAGGACAGGATCGTGATCCTCGTCGACGACGGCATAGCGACCGGGGCCACAATGTTCGCTGCCGTGGAGTGGGTGAGGAAGCAGAAGCCAAGGAAGCTGGTCGTGGCTATACCCGTTGGGCCGGCCGAGACGGTGGAGAGGCTCAGGCTGGCCGCAGACGAGGTGGTCGTGCTCATGGCGCCGCTGCTCTTCGGTGCAGTGGGCGAGTTTTACCGTGACTTTGGGCAGGTCAGCGACGACGAGGTAGTAGCGATCATGAGGAAGCACGGGATGGCGTGATGCAAGTTTAATTTTTTATTATTTGTGCGCAGGAGCCGTGAAGAAATATAAGTGCAGAGAACCAAGCTATGCCGTTGCAGGCTGGTGTCAGTGTAAGCAACGCAAAGTTGAAGGAGAATGTCCTGAAGGCTCTCGCTGACGAGTATTCCAGAAACATACTTGCATCCATAATGGATCAGCCCAAGTCAGTTGTTGACATCAGCATGGAGTGCGGGATTCCTATGAGCACTGCCTACAGGCGGGTCCACGACCTTGAGGAGGCCGGCCTGATCCAGATCAAGGGCTCGGTGATAAGCAGCGACGGGAAGCGGTACTATCTTTACAGAAGCAAGATAAAGGCGGTCAGGACTGTCTTCGGCCTCAACTCCCTGGATGTCGCGATAATACCCAACGACGATATGGCAGCGAGCGCCTACTGGTAACCTCCTGACAAAGACGGCATGATTACGCAACCGGCAGCAGGATGCCGAGGGCTGGATGAGAGCTACAAAAATACGGGATGTACTGCCGAGCCTTTTAGAGATTCAGGATACCGCGGTAGTTGTGCTTCAGTTCCTTGGCCCTGTTCCGTATCGTGACCTCGGTGACGCCCGCCGCGTGCGCGAGTTCCCTCTGGCTCACGTTCTCGCCGTTCTTCAGCGAGACCAGGTACAGCACCGAGCCCGCAAGTCCCATCGGGTCCTTGCCGGCAGAAGCGCCGCGCTCCTTGATCTTTTCCAGAATCAGCGCAGCGTCGCGGGTAGTCTTCTCGCCGAGCTCTAATACATTTGCGATCTTGGCCACGGCCCTGACCGGATCTGGTACAGGAATCTCGAGCTCGAACTCGTTCAGGAGCAGCCTGTAGGAACGCGAGAGGTGCTTGACCTTCACGTTGCTCGCATCGGCTATGTCCTTCAGCGTCCTCTGCACTCCCAGCTCCCTGCATGTGGTGTAGAGCGATGCCGCGACCATCGAGACGGTCGTCCTGCCCCTGATCAGGCGCCTTGCCTGCGCCTTTCTGTAAAGATATGCGGCCTTCTCTATTATCGCGTCGTTCAGGGATAGCTTGTGCTTCAGCTTGCTAAGCTCATTGGATGCAAGCATCAGGTTCCTGTCCTTGGGCTTGTTTGCCTGTGTCCTGTAGTCCCACGTCCGCAGGCGGTCCATCATCGTCTTCATCTCGGCTTTTATGCCGGTGCCGGATGCGTCCCTGTTGGCCCTGCCTATAACGGTGGATAGTCCCATATCATGCCTTGCCAGCAAGCTGGGAGCGCCGGTCTGGCTGCGCGCCTCCAGCTCCTCCTTGCTGAAGGCCCTTGGCTGGGTAGTTACCTCGGTATTCTCGGCAAGGACCACCCCGCAGTTGTTGCAGATGACCTCGCCGGTGGCGTTGTCGGTAACTGTCCTGTCACTATAACAGACGATGCACTTGGATTTCATGTTCGTTAGAGAATACTTATATACTAGTTCACATCATATATAAATCTTTGCCCATGTGGCATTGGTGCGTTCTCGGGTTATCTAGCGGATTCATGAGTGTGTTGCGTGTCGGGTCATCTCTAGTGATATTTAAGGTACTAACTGGAGGATGATGAAACGCAAACTAAAACTCGGCATCTCTGACCCAAGCGCGCCGCCGAATATCCTCGCAAAACGCCGGTTCCCAAACAGACGCGATTAAAGACCAAAAATATCTCGGGTTGATATTTGCTACTTTGGGTACGCGGGGAAGAATACGATTCAACCGAATCGTTAAACCTAAGTAGTATAGGAAATCTGATAATCAAGATAGAAAAAAATCCAATCTGGTTATCGCGTCTATTAGTAGTTCATTTCCGACCGCGTTTTTCCTAGGTATCGTGACTATGTAAGACTGGTTCGCGTCCTGTCTAATGTATTGTCAACTTCTAGCATGTCAAAGGTGCGTGGTAGTGCCTAATAACCCACTTCGCATTTGCCTTCAAGTTCATCTCCATCCTTTAACTTTAAAACGGTTTCATGCAAACACTCGGAGAATTGATCAAGGATCTTCTTAATGTCTGAATATGATGCCTCTAACTTTTCTGGTGTGTTGGTTGTATGTGTATTATTATATTCTTCGATTTTGTTATGGGTGGAATAGAACAAATTCCAAACATCATCATATTTATCTTTCAGATGAGATTTAGCCCTATCCCAACCATGCAATTCCTCAAGTGGAAAGAATTTGTCTGGATCTGATTTTATGGATCTTTTTTCTGTGTTTATGTATGAATTGACGTTATTTGGTATCATTAATACGAGAGTTTTATCTGATTGAAAAACCGCTTGTACATATTCTGTTCTCTCAAGCGTTGTAATTATTACTTGTTTGTGGCTTTCTTTCTTCTTTTCTTTATTAGAGTCAGGTGTGAGAGACCAGATTATCGAATTGATGATACCCGCAACGATTCCGCCCATAATGGATGCTACTAATGCCGTAGGTTCATGTATTGTAAGCCAAACAAGAAAACCGGCGATTCCTAAACAGATTGATATACCCACGCCTTTTGTTTGCTTTTCCAACTAATCGCATAACTACATCACTATCAAATAAGCGTTAGATGGCTAGAACAAATCGTCTTGGTTTATGATGTGCTTGTTAACTTACTCGCGTTCTGTATTAGGGTGAGCCACTTATTCTTACCTTCTACCCTTATTCCGCACAAGTCTGCCGGTGTCCTACCTCGTAATTTCTGGTCAGAGGTCTGACCAAGTAAGAATTGGTCTTAAATGGCTGATGATGCTTGTGGATAATCAACTTAAGATCGATATTATCTCATGTGCCACGAACATTCTTCCTCGCCGTGTATCATTCTGTTCAATCAAAATTCCCATTTCTTTCAAAGATTCTAAAGCGTTCTTGGCTGGCGGATATGTTATTTGAAGATAATCCGCCGCCCTTGGTATGGTAATTATTGGATTTGAGAATAGGTAATCTACAAGCCTTGTTGCACTACCAGATGCTTTCTTAGAGATTAGTTTTTTCTCATACGTATCTTTCAAAGCCACAAGTCGTTGTATGTTGTTTATTGCATCATTTGCTTGAGTTATTACTCCGTACAAGAAGAATCTTATCCACTCTATCCACGCATTTTTCTGACTAATATTAAGCAACAGCGAATAGTATTCTCCTTTGTTGCGTTCTATGAATACACTAAGATACAGTAGGGGGTGGTCAAGCAGTTTCCTCTGGGCAAGCAAAACTGGAATTAACAAGCGCCCGATCCTTCCATTACCATCACTAAAAGGATGTATGGCCTCAAACTGATAGTGAATCATCGCGCATTGGAGCAATATCGGTATTCGTCCGGGCGGATTCTGAATAAACTGCTCAAGACCAACCATGAGTTCATTTACGTATTCCGATGGTGGAGGCACATATGTGGCATCCTCAATCTTAGTGCCTTCTGTCCCTATCCAATTCTGTATTGTCCGAAACTCGCCAGGTTGTAATTCCTGTCCTCTGACACTCCGCATCAATATTTTATGTGCGTTCTTGATCATCTGTAGGTCTATCTGTGCGCCCTTTCTTACATCAAATAAGCATTTGTCTAACGCGTTGATGTAGTTTACTACTTCGATTATTCTTTTCTCTTCTTGTTCCTTTCCTCCAACCATGCCTCCGGCCTCATAACGAAAGACATCTAGAATTGATGCCTGTGTGCCTTCTATCTTGGAACTCAGCACGGCCTCGCGCTTTAAATAGGGGCTAATTAGTAGATGGGGGTTGGGCATCAGTTTACCTATGCCAGATAAGTTACCAAGTTGTACGCTGGCCTCTGAGATCAAGGCAGTTAAACTTTCGTCATAGTTAATTGTGGGTGGCAGGTTGTTTGGTATAAATGTGAGATGACCGTCTTTGTTTTTTGTCAGTCGGCCAAAAGGTTTTGCAAATTGTAGTTGCTCCATCCTCTCACTCCCTAATATAGTAAGCAGTAGGCTGCGTTACATTAGTATGGGATAGTATAACAAACACGTTTGGTATTATACTAAAATGCATTTTAGTATAAAATGAATATAAGTTAGTTAAATACCTTGCTATTACTGGCTCTGTTAACTTCTCGGGTGATAGCGGTAGCGTCTGCCGCAATCCATGTTCGAGAGTTGTTATTCCGACCATTCCAATATGCAATTCCTTGAGGCCGTACTGGCGCGTTCATACCGATTATCAGGTTTATTGCACGCGAACGATGAATCCTGCAGGGTATTTGAATACCCCCTATTACTTGCCCAAGCGCGGGCGTGCATACAAGCGACCAATCCTAATTAACCCCTCAGCCGAACTCTGGGCATGGACAGGCACATCATCATCGCGATCTCGCTCGCGGTTGCCGCCGGAGTGGTTTCATGGGCGGTCATAGGCTATGTCACCCCCCAGCCAAGCACCCTACAGAGCGAGGGGCAGCAGTTCGACTACGAGATCAGGACCGTAGAGATCGGCGACACCATCCTGGACGTGGAGATAGCCGACGACAACGACAAGATCACGCAGGGGCTGATGTTCAGGGACCCGCTACAGCCGAACCGTGGCATGCTCTTCGTCTTCAACGATACAAGGCAGTGGCAGTTCTGGACCATGAACATGAAGTTCAGCATCGACATGGTGTGGCTCGACGCGGATGGTAAGGTAGTTTACATCGTGGAAAACGCTGAACCATGCATAGACGCAGCACATGCATCGTCCTGCACCTTCAGCCCTGACGAGCCGGCCAGTTATGTATTAGAAGTTAATGCCGGGTTCGTCCAGGAGCACAATATAACCGAAGGTTCCGTGATGCGCTTCCTTACCTGACTGCCTTGCGCAGCTCTTCATAGGCAGCCCTGACCTCCTCGACGGCAGCGCCGTCCTCCAGCGTGCTGATGTCGCCGATCTGGGAGTCGCTCACTATCGCCTTCAGGAGCCTGCGCATTATCTTGCCGCTCCTGGTCTTCGGGAGCCGATCCACGAAGTATACCTCCTCGGGCGTCGCTATCGGGCCCACGACCCTCCGTATGTGCGCGACTATGTCCTTCTTCAGGTCCTCCCTCGGGCTGAACCCGGCCCTGGTTACTAGAAATGCCACTATCGCCTCGCCTTTCACCTCATGCGGCTTGCCGCTCACCGCGGCCTCGGCGACAGCCCGGTGGGCCACAAAGGCGCTCTCGAGCTCCATCGTCCCCAGCCTGTGCCCGGCCACCTTGAGTACATCATCAGCCCTCCCGAGCAGCCAGTAATATCCTTCCTCGTCCACCATGCAGTAATCACCAGCGTAGTAGATGCCCGGGAACCTGGACCAGTAGACCTGTTCGTACTTGGCGTCATCGTTCCATATTGTCAGGAGCATGCCCGGCCAGGGCCTCTTTATCACCAGCAGGCCCTTCGTGTTCGGCGGGACCTCCCTGCCATGCTCGTCGACTACAGCAGCGTCGATGCCTGGAACAGGAAACGTGGCCGAGCCGGGCTTGAGCGGGATGAGCTCTATGTCGGGCACCGGGCTTATCAGCGCAGCCCCTGTCTCCGTCTGCCACCACGTATCTACTATGGGACAGCGTTCCTTCCCTATCACCCTGTGGTACCAGAGCCAGACCTCCGGGTTGATCGGCTCACCAACAGTTCCGAGTAACCTGAGCGAGTCCAGGTTGTGCGACCTTGGGTAATCATCACCGAAGCGCATGAACATCCTGAGCGCAGTTGGTGTAGTATAGAACGTGGTAACCTTGTAGCGCTCGATGATCTCCCACCACCTGTCGGGCTTGGGATAATCGGGCGCGCCCTCGTACATCACCACCGTGGCGCCGTGCATCAGCGGCCCGTATGCAACATAGGTATGGCCGGTCACCCAGCCAATGTCGGCGGTGCACCAGTAGACATCGTCGGGCCTCGGGTCAAAGATCCACTTTGTGGTCGAGTAAACATAGGTCAGGAAGCCACCGGTACCGTGCACTATGCCCTTCGGTTTTCCTGTCGTGCCGGAGGTGTAGAGCATGAAGAGCGGGTGGTTGCTCTCAAGCCTCTCGGGCTCGCAGTAATCATCTGCCGTCTTGAGCAGGTCGTCCCACCCGATATCGCCGGGCTTCATGCTGACGTCGATGTCTGCACGGTTCATCACCACGACGTGCTCGACGCTCTTGCATGATTGGAGAGCGTCGTCGACGATCTCCTTCAGCTTAACGACCTTGCCGCGCCTGTACCCGCCGTCTGCCGTTATCACTACCCTGGACTGGGAATCGTTCACACGCTCTGCTATGGCCTGGGAGCTGAAGCCCGAGAAGATCACCGAGTGGGCGGCACCCAGCCTGGCACAGGCAAGCATCGCAATTGGAAGCTCGGGAACCATCGGAAGGTAGAGCGTGACCCTGTCACCATTTTTGATGCCGAGCTTCCTCAGCCCGCTGGCCAGTTTATTGACATCCCTGTGGAGGCCGGCATAGGTCATGGTCCTGCGCTCGCCGTTCTCCCCCTCCCAGATTATCGCAGCCTTATCCTTGGTGCTAGACTGCATGTGCCTGTCAACAACGTTATGGGAGGCGTTTATCAGGCCGCCGGTGAACCACCGTGCGAAGGGAGGGTTCCAGTCCAGCACGCGATCCCACTTTCTGAACCAGAGGAGTGAATCAGCCTGCTCGGCCCAGAATGTTTCAATATCACGCAGGGCCCCGGCCCTAAACTCTCTGAGCCTGCTCCCATCGCCCGTGCCCGCGAACCTCACCTTGGTTCTTGCGCTCTCCTCGTAAAGCTTGACCGGCCTTGATTCCGAATCTGGCGACATCGGTATATGGGAATGGCGCCAGCAATAAAAAATTTACCGCCTAGCGCCCATCTTTCAGTCTGGCAACCAAATTCTTAAATTCGGACTGCCTCAATTGATGGTATGGGTTCTCAGGGGGACGAATTCACCGAGGAGGAGAAGGAGATCCTCAGGCAGCACTTCTCTAACGTCGATAAACCTGTTTTTGTCATAAACACGCCCAGGCAGGTCGACCGCGGGGCGCTGATGTCCAGGTACAGCCGCTCGACCAAGAGCATGCGGCGGATCTTCCTGGACGAGTTCCTCAGGAACCCGAACCGCGGGGAGGAGTTCTACAACAAGGTGCTGCTCGAGTACGGCGACGACTCGGTCGCCGAGCTCGGACAGGTGCAGGTGGCGATCGAGGACATATCCAATATTGCTGTGCAGAAGATCGAGGACAGGAGGATCGGACTCTCCTACCTTGAAAAATCATCCAGGTATGTCACGTTCGACCAGAAGATCAGCGGCAGGTACAGGTACCACCGCGAGAAGACGATCATGGAGTCCAGATATGCTGACATGTACATCGAGGCCTGCGACCTGGATTTCGATACTTATCACAAGCACCTCGAGCCGATGATGAATTACCTTGGCGAGCGGGAGCCCATCGAGTCCCTCGGCTTCAGGGAGAGCGAGTCGGGTACGGACGTGCCGTTCGGCAGGCTGAGGAGCGAGCCGGACATCGAGTCCGCAAGACGGATATACAAGGCCACGATCAGGGCAAAGGCGCTCGATATACTGCGCTCGCTGCTGCCGGCCTCCACGCTCACCAACGTCGGGATAGCCGGGAACGGCAGGGCCTTCGAGTACCTGCTCTCCATACTGTACGGCTCGAAGCTCGAAGAAGAGCGGAGGGTCGCTGAAATGTTACACGCCGAGCTCAACCAGGTGATGCCGTCCTTCGTGAGGCGCGCGGACGACAGGTACGGCAGAGCCCTGCAGGAATACCTCGCTGAGACGCAGGAAGATATTAGGAAGATTGCAACGGGTCATCTGGCCAGTCTTCCTCCGGGCTATAGGCAGCACGTCGCACTGGTGGACTGGACCGGCAACAAAAAGGCGGAGGCCGACGTGGTAGCGGCCATACTCTACGAGCACGCAGGGGGACAGTCGCTCGAGCAGATAAGGAAGGTTGCCGGCTCGATGCCGGAAGAGGAGCGGAGGCGCATAATCGATGCCTACACAGCCCACAGGACGAACAGGCGACACAGGCCGGGCAGGGCCTTCGAGGTTGCAGAATATACGTTCGAACTGCTGACAAACTTCGGCATCTTCAGGGACCTGCACAGGCACAGGGTCCTGACCGTTGAGCGGCAGTTCCTTACCACGAAGCACGGGTACGACACCCCGGCCGAGGTCGTGGAGCTCGGCATGAAGCAGGACTTTGACGACTGCATGTACAGGACGAAAACTGTCTATGAAGCAATGTCAAAAGACATTCCGCTGCAGGCCCAGTACGTGATCAACTTTGCGTACCGGTATCCCTGCTTCATCAGAATGAACCTCAGGGAGGCGTGCCATCTCATCGAGCTCCGTTCGACGCCGCAGGGGCACCCCGACTACAGAGTGGTGGCACAGGAGATGTACAGGTCGATAGAGCGTGTCCACCCGAACCTGGCAAGAGGGATCAGGTTTGTGGACATGAAGGACTACTCGCTCGAGCGGCTGGACGCCGAGAAGAGGAAGGAGGCAAAGCTGCGCGAGGGCGAGGCAAAGCGCTGACCCATTTTCGGTGGTTTGCAGCCGTGTTTTCATAACCCGATGATCAGCTGAACCAGTGCTCAAGCGTCTGGCTCCTGGTCTCGCTGGCCTTCTTCAGCCTGTTGAGTGCAGCACCAACGCGGTCAACGGAGAAGTTGCGCTCCTTGCAGAGGAATTGGATCAGACCATCCCTGTCGGGCTCGCCAAAGTCCAGCTTGCCCACGCTGGCAACATCAGGCTTCAGGAATATCTCGCGTATCTTTACATGGTCTATCTCACCCAAGCTGTCCTTGATCTCAGGTATATCCTCGAGCCGCCCGTGCTCCTTGACCATCTTCAGCGCCTTCTTGGGGCCTATGCCCCTGAAGCCGTCCGGGTTGAAGTCCGTGCCGATTAGGATGCCGATGTCAACTAACTGGTCTCTGGATATGCCCAGGTCGCCCAGCATCCTCTCGAGCTCTATGATCTCGGGCTCCACGTCGATGTACACCTGCTTCCTAGGGAGCTTCCTCCTCCCGCTCACGGTGAGGTTCCTTATCAGCCGCTTCGCGCCGAAGAGCAGCGAGTCAAAGTCTTGGCTGGCCGACGCATAGGTTGTGCCGGTTATGGTGAGGTTCGCCGCCGTTGCCTCGCCCTCCGAAGGCGCATCTATGTGCGGTATGCCCAGCAGCCCGAGCAGCCGCTGCGAATCCTCGACCATGTAGTCCTTGATGACGGACGTGAACTGAGCGTACTTCCTCGCCTCCTCCATCTTCCCTTCCTGGAGCGCCTGTGCGTACTTCACTATGGCCTCCTGCTTGGCCTTCCTCCTCCGCTCGATCTCCGCGTACTTCAATGAGGGGGGCCGGCCGTCGAAGACGTAGGTCGGCTTGATGCCCATCTCCAGCAGGTTGATGTTCCTGTAGAAGAGCCCGCTCAGGTGGCTGGTCACCCTTCCGGCACTGTCCATCAGGTGCTCGCCCTGCTGCCCCCTGATGATCGCCAAGAATTGATAGATGGCGTTGTATGCGTCCACGGCCACGGTTCTGCCGGAGAGCCCCTCGAGCTTTATCTGGATCGACTGCACGAGCGGCTTTAGATCAAGACCCATGGTGGATGACGAGGCAAACAAGGATTTACGCCTTTCTCAGGCGTCCCTGATTTTTCTTTGGGTGCATCTAAAGGGTTATATCTCTAACAGACAAATTTCGCGTTGCCGGGGTCGGATAGCTTGGTAGTCCGTCAGCCTCGAGATCTTAAAAAAGGGCGATGAAACGAGAGCTCGGACATGAAAGCTGATGTCCCTTCGGGACGCGAGGGTTCAAATCCCTCCCCCGGCGTTTTTCCCGGCGAGATTTGCGATTTATTTGCTGGCGTTGGCGTGCGAGCAGAACTTGTTCTGGGCAAAAGTTTTAAACGAGTAAGGACAATTATCCAAAGATGCGAAACCCGTACGCGAAGATGTTTGTCTGGATGATCGCCACCGCGGCGATCAGCTACGTCCTCACATATTACTTCGGGCTGCTCATCGGCCTTGCGCTTGCCTTCGGGGTCTTCATCCTGCTGAACATAATGGTGAGGCGGAGGGCTATAGGTTCTGGCTTTGGGAGCTCCTTTAGCATGGGTGTTACCTACCGCTGCATAGTTTGCGGCCACCGGTTCAAGGGCGGCGAGTGCCCCAGGTGCGGCTCCAAGATGAGAAGCGCCGAGTTTTAAGCGTGTTGTGATTGTCAGTCCTGCTTTAAGGGATATTCTTTTCGGAGCTTCTTGTACAGGTCGTCTCCGCATATCCAAGGAAAGTCGGGAATACCCTCGACCTTGATTTTGCCGTCTATAACTGTCGTTGGAACAGCTTTTACACCGTATTCCTTCATCTTTACCTTAATTTCTTCAGTCATGTTGTTAACATCGTAGATTATCTGGTTGCAGCTATGGCACTTCCCGATCTCGATTACCTCAATAACATGCATGCAGAGTGGACAGTTAGCCGAGAAGATCTCGATTGTGTGGTGCTCCCTCATATCATTAAGATTACGCATCAAGGATTTAAATGAGGTACACTGCCAAACGGTTCTGGGTGCCTAAACACGGGTCTGCATGCAGTTGTCGATGCGCTGGTACTTGACCGCCTCTTGAATTATCGCCAGTCCAACCTGCTCACCCATCTTTGCCAGCTTCGACACATCCGTGGCGTCGCATAAAGATCTAACCCAAGATTTTATAGTAGCGGCGATGCGTCACTGATTCGTTGATAACCAACAAGCGAGAACTGCTCCGTTCTCAAACCCGCAGGAAAGCAAGGATGCTGGTGCTTGGAGCTTTGGAGGCAGCTCTTACCGCTGCCGATGCTCGAAGTGCGATTAAAAGACACGCGAGTGTGAGCGGGAATGCGCTCAAGATAAACCATGAACACGTCCAGCTCTCGAACATTGACTCGATCTACGTAATTGGTGCCGGAAAGGCTTCAGGACATATGGCAGAGGCGCTCTCCGAGATCCTTGGCGACAGGATAAGCGGCGGTCTGGTGATCGTGCCCGATTATCTTCGAACCAGACTGAGGACCGGCAGGATCCAACTCTTGAAGGGAGCCCACCCGATTCCAGATCACAGGTCGGTTAGGAGCACGATAGCAATGCTCGATCTTGTGCGCGGTGCAGACAGAAAGGATCTTGTGGTATGCCTGATATCTGGCGGTGGTTCTGCTCTGATGGCCATGCCCTATGGAGGTCTCACGATCGAGGATAAACAATCGATAACCAGCGATCTTCTGAGGTCGGGGGCAACCATCCAGGAACTCAACCGCGTGAGAAAACATCTCTCGGCAGTGAAGGGAGGACGGCTGGCAGAATTGCTGCAAAGGCCACGTATCATATCGCTTATCATCTCTGATGTAGTTGGCGACAGACTCGACACAGTAGCATCGGGACCTACCGTTCCGGACAGCACCACGTTCAGGGATGCGCTCTATGTCCTGAAGAAGTACGGCCTCTGGCGATCTGTTGACCGGAAGGTCAGGCACATTATAACGATGGGCGAGTCGGGGAAGATACCCGAGACACCAAAGCCTGGAAGTAGAGTGTTCAGGAATGTGAAGAACTTCCTGATCGGGAACAACAGAACCGCATGCGAGGCCGCGGTGAACTATTTAGAAAACAAAGGCATCAAAGCGTCGATCCTCATGACCTCCCTGCAGGGCGAGGCAAGGAATGTGGGTGTGGCTGTGTCGTCTCTAGCAAATATGATTGTCCGGGATCAGAATGCGAGGCCGGTCGCCGTAGTAATGGGGGGTGAGACCACGGTGAGAGTCAGGAGAAAAGGAATTGGGGGAAGGAATCAGGAGCTGGTGCTCTCGGCCTGCAGGGGCATCGGCGATCTTGGCAATACAGTTGTGGCCTCGATGGGTACCGACGGGATCGATGGCAACTCCGATGCGGCTGGCGCGATAGCCGATTCTCTTACCCTGCAGAGGGCGGTGAGGCTGAAGCTTGACCCACACCGCTTCCTCCGCAACAACGACTCCAACACCTTCTTCACGAAGCTGGGCGATACTATCCTTACGGGTTCCACAGGGACGAACGTGAACGACATAGTCATACTTCTGTGCTTATAGGTCCGTGTGTTCCTGATCCAAAATGTTTGTTACCTAGCTGGAAGCGTCTCCATCTGACTGGTAAGCATTTAATAAACAAGATTCGGAATAAAGATCGAGTTGAACAAGAAGCTGGTCCTGAAGCGTGAGGTGGTGGACAGCATCCTCTCCTTCTGCAAGATGCACCACCCGAACGAGGCCATACTGGTTCTCTGCGGCACGAGCAAGAAGGACGCGCTCGTGATAGACAAGCTGATGGTTCCGCCGATGTCCGAGTACGGTCCCTACTACTCGGGCTTCCCGATATACATGCTTCCGCTGGACAACTCGATCGTTGGAACCGCGCATTCGCACCCCAGCGGGAACCCGGAGCCGTCGCTGACGGACCTGCACCACTTCACGGGGCTGGTCAGCATCATTGTCAGATACCCGTACGAAGACAACGACGTCTTTGCCTACGATGTCAACGGAAGCGAGCTGGAATATTCCCTGCAGGACTGATAGCTGAAATTTCCGAAAGTGCGGCGCTATTCTTAAAAAGATTTAATAACGCGCCTGACCTCACGAGAAATCCAATGAGATATTACACTCGCATGATTTCTGTTCTCCTGGTCTCGATGGCCGTGAGCATGGCGCTCACGTGGTTCTTCGGCTTCTTTGTCGGCCTGGCCGTGACGTTCGCGATCTTCATCCTGTTCTCCATGTACATGCGCAGGCGCAGCCTGGGCTACCCCACCGGGATACTCAGCGGTGTAAACTACATCTGCATCGCCTGCGGCCACCGGTTCAAGGGCGGCGAGTGCCCTAGGTGCGGCTCTAGGATGAGACGGGCCGAGTTCTAGAGAATATCTTTTAATTTGGTTCAGGTGGTGTTACCATGTTGCTCGAAGAGCTCAGAACGAAGGCGTTATTCCAGAACACGGTCGATGTCTGGATAATGCTCTGCAATGAGAGGAACACGGAATGGTACGATATCGATGCCTACAGGAAGTTCGTGAGCCACCTGATTAAGAACGACCTGAAGATGACCAAGTTCCCGCTCTGCATAAAGGAGAGCGGGGGCATGTACGAGCGGGGGAGGGACAAGGCCAAGTTCCTAGACGACCTCTCCAAGATATCGTCCGATGACGCGATGGCATATACCGTGAAGCTGGACGACAGGGCCCTCCAAGTCATAAGATCCTTCAGCCCCGATTCCTGACCGGTCAGCCCGTCCTTATCCTGAACATCGCATACCTGTAAAACAGCCTTGCTGAGATCAGGGCTCCGGCTATAAGCGTGGAAAGCACAAGCATGCTCGTGCTGGCCATAAGCAGTGCGGCGCTGCTGGAAAGCATACCCATGACGACCAAGATTGTGGCAGTGACCACCGCAAGCAGCGGGATTCGCAGAGATATTTCACTGCGCCTGATTATCCTCACTGCCAGAGATAAGGGCAGGAAGTAGAGCGCGCCGATCAGAAAACTTGCCCCGAGTCCTGCGGCAACGGCGCCGACCTCGCCTCCGAAGGATATATGTATCTTCTCAGAGACCAGCAGTATTCCTATCAGCGGGTAGATCGATCCCCTAACCGCCTGCTGCATCCAGGAGTTGCTTCGCTCGTAGTCGGCGACCTGCGGGCTGAAGGAGTAGTACCACGCGTTGAAGACGTTCATGAAGCTCGAGCCGGCAGCGGTCGAGAGAATCATATCATCCCTGAAGCTGCGGAGAAACCGCACCTGCGGGCTGAGCTCGGAGCCAAAGGCGGCGGTGGCTATGAGACAGCCTGATGGAGGTTGCGGTAGCGGGCCCTGCCCGTCAGTGTCTGGCGTAGTCACGGGCACGAGCTCATCCGAAAGTCCCACCAGGCTGGTGCCGTAAATGTCCGGGCGGAGGGCAAGGTTGCTTACCGCAAGCATCTTTAGCTCGTGGGAGCCGACGGAAAGCCTTTCGGTGTCGTCCTTCGATAACGGTATCTGAAAGCCGCCGTCCCTAGCGGGGATCACGCCGCCGCGCAGGACCACCTTTCCGCCGCTGTCCTTCACGAAGTAGTAGAGGTTGACGTCCCTGCTCGGGTCGCCGTCGATCCTGACGGTGCCCGATATCACGGCCTCCGAGCCTCTGACTACGGTCAGCGGCACGTCCGCGTTGTATATCGTGGCAACCTTGGCTTCCTCGAACTCCTTCCACCTGCCCACCTCGTAGGGGTAGGAATCATCCCTGAAGGCTCTCACCGTGATGCTCCTGGCCTCGGGGTTGTAGTTCTGCAGGTAAAACGGGCCGTTGCTTATAACCGCGTGCTTCTTCTCGTCTATCCATCTTATGGCAGCCTCGTACCTTGCCAGGGCCTCCTCCTCGCTTACCGAATCCTTGAGGTCGGCGGGGACGAATCTCTCACGCTTAAAGTCCTCCAGCGTCTTCCTCACCATCTGCGCGTTGCTCGATATTATCAGCGACAGCCAGTCCACGTTCTTCGCGTCGGCCGCGGATTTGGAGAACGCGGCCTCGCCGTTGAGCACGATCCTCTCCATGGCTGCCATTATCTCCCAAGGCATGCTGCTCCAGACGGCACCGTAGTCGGCGATCTCGCCCTCGTCGAAGTGCCAGTAATCGAAGTAGACCTCGACCCGGTCGTCCGACAGGAACCTGTAGCCTTTGAGCGTCGCAACCAGAGGTTCGGTCGTCGAAGTATATTCCGGATCGACCGTGCGGTCGTCGTCGCCCTCGGTCGTGCCCCACTCATGGGTGAAGTAGATCGCGTGTAGAATATCGTTCACGTCCATCGTTACGCCGTGGTGCCAGTTGCTGTAGGTCAGGTCGTACGTCGTCTTGCTGGTGGCCGTGACGCCGTCCCCCACAGCGGCCCATTTCTCATTGACTGGCTCCCAGATGATCGCGTCTGCCGGTACTGCGAGCTTCCCCTCCGGTCCGGCTGTCTGGACCTCGAACTCGGTCCTGACAGGTATCACGTCCCCCGTGTACGGGTTCCTGAAGGTGCCCGGGTCGATGAGCACGCCCCAGATCCTGCTCGCATAAACGTCCCTGAACCCGCCTATCGGATTCCACGCCCCTTGGTAGATCTGCTTCACTCCCACCTTGAGATCCCGCTCGTCCGGAGTCCTGCCCTCGATGAGTGTGAACCTGCTTGTCACACCGGCGCTGAAATCGTTGACGACGCCGTCCAGATCTGACGCCGTGATGTACGGATCAACCAAGCTAGCAATGAATATCCTTACAGATTCACTGATCCCGAGCTTCACGGCCTCGCCCAAGAGCTGGTCCCGCTCCTCCTTGGTTGTGAAGTTGCCCGTGAAGATGCGCTGCGTTACCTCGTCCAGCTCCGGGTTCTCATAGTTCCAGAACCCCGGTATCTGGAAGCCCGGCATCTGCGCGAACCACGGCGCGTACATCTGTGCTGTTTGAGAGGTATCGTAGCGCACAAAGGCGGACCTGCCGGCCCAGCCCTCCGTATAGATGTGCCATCCCTGGAGTTTGGGATCCGAGCCGTAAACTACGGTGAAGGCCTTGTTCAGGTCGCCTACGTCCTTGCTAACAGTAAAGCCAATCCGCTCCAGCTCGGATGTGAGCAGCTCGCCTATGGCATTCCTTCTAGGGTCGTCGCTGCGTATCATGAACTTCACCACGATCGGCTTCTCGTTAAAGAACCACCTGTCATTTTTCTTCACAGCGCCGTGCGAGGTCAGAGCATCGGAGATCATCTTATCTGCAAGCCGGGGGTTGTAGCTGAAGCCGACCGACTCGATAGCATCCAATAGGACAAGGTAGTCGGGATCAAATATGCTGAACGCAGATGGCATGGGCGCACCGAAGCCCTTCAGTATCTCGTTGACGATGAGCTGCCTGTCTATCAGGTAGTTCATCGCGTACCTGACCTCCTTTATCGAGAAGGGGTTAAGGCCCTCGTCCGCCGGTGCCGGGTTCAGGAGTATGCTGAGGGAGCCGCCGACAGATTCGTAGACCCTGACCCTGTGGTCCTCCTTTGTGGACTGTACCAGTTCGAGCGGCATCCTGAAGAGGTAGAGGTCGAGGTTCCCTGCCTTTACTTCTTGAACGGCGACGCTCTCGTCCAGGTAGTGTATGAACTGGATCTGGTCGATGTACGATCCTTTATCGGTCTCCGCGCCCGCGTTCTGGTACAGCGGAGAGATCAGCGTGACGAGCAGAAGCACTGCCGGGATAAGACGTTTCATTAACAAGTCTTTGCCCTGCAGTGTTAATATTCCTTGTTCCGGAATTTGCAAAAAGGGTGATCCCTGCCTATAGGATCAATGTGCACGCCCGCGCTTGGGTTTGATATAGGGGGCTTTCAAATACTCTGCAGGATTCACAACCCGTCCTTGAGATGTATGCAAATTATGCTGATGCCGTAAAGATGGTTTGAGGAATTGCAAACTTTGCTTATTTTGTGTGCAGCTAATTTTAATATCTGCGGCGAATCTCTACCCTGTTGAACCCGTCGCTTGTGCTGAAAGTCATCCCCGCAATAAATGGGGGCCGGCTCTCGCTTGACGAATTCGCGCTCGCCACGGGCCTGGGCAACAGGGTCTCCAATGAATTGCTTGTGTTCCTTGCAAGGAACGGCGTTGGCGTTCTTGATCCGGACCATGTCG
The DNA here is from genome assembly GCA_964373125.1 of uncultured Nitrosopumilales archaeon. Classification (GTDB taxonomy): domain Archaea; phylum Thermoproteota; class Nitrososphaeria; order Nitrososphaerales; family UBA213; genus CAYJSN01. The sequence goes on from CAYJSN010000007.1 coordinate 21,066, forward strand.
ATTTCGAACCCTTGGACAGGATGCGTGCAGCTATACTTGCGGTGCGGATTGGAGCCGACCTGGAGGAACTCTCCAGGGTGCTCGACTGGAAGGATTTCGAGGTTCTGGCCGCGAAGATGCTCGAGGCAGGCGGATACACTACACACCACGCTTTCAGGCTGAGGAAGCCGAGGGCGGAGGTCGACGTTATCGGGATCAGGGACGGACTAGCACTCCTGGTGGACTGCAAGCACTGGAAGCGCGCGGCTCCATCTGAGCTCAGGAGGTTTGCTTCGATGCAGACGGAGCGGGCTCAGGCCTTCGTCGGAGCCAACAAGAAGATCGGAAACGAGATTGTGCTGAAGGCTGTGCCGGCTATACTGACACTGCATTCCGAGTCGGTTGATTTCGCCGACGGTGTGCCCGTGATCCCGGTAACAAAGTTCAGGTCGTTTTTGAATGAGATGCCTGGCTACCTTGACAGGATGCGGCTGGTCTCTGCCGTGTGAACTAGACCACCAGCATCGCGATATACACTGCTACCGTTGCGCCCAGTGAAACCTTCGTGGCATTCAGGGCCCTGTCAAGCGCGCTCGAGTAATCCTCGAACTGTTCCTCGCCCATTATCTTCACCTCGGACGATGCCCCGACCAGGTCGTACTCTGCGTCCCCGGCCCTGGCGTGGGCGCGCCTTGACATCTCCAGGTACCACCTGCCGGCCGCCTCGGACGGCGTCAGACTCCCGAACGTAAAGTAGCCCGTCCTGTTCCTAGCGCTGCCCGATGTGAAGTGGGTGTCCGAGGTGCAGACCTCCACCATCGATGTGTCGTTCTTCTCTAGGTGTGAGAGGATGTTCTCCCTCATCCCCCTCGCCATGTTGTTCGAGTCGGCCCAGCCTATCGCAAATGATCTCTCGCCGATCCTGAACGCCATTACGCCCATGCCGGCCGGTCCCACATCGTCGGTGCTCGCGGCGATCTCCGATGAATGACAGAAACCGAACTTGAAGGGATGCTGCGGCTTCTTCACGAGCTCGTCCAGCGCGATCCTACAGGCCTTCACTATGTCGAGAACCTCGTCCCCCTCCAGGTGTTCGCCCATCGAGTTGTGCGTGTCAACGACGAGCGCGTGGCTGAACCCGCTGCTCCTGGCGTGCTCCTCTACCTCCCTCCGCACGACCTCCGGCACGTCCTCCATGCCGTGCGGTGCCATCGAGATCATCAGCATCGCAACCCTGCCAAAGGCAAGCCCGGTCACGCGGGCCTTGTTGACCTGTATGACGATCGGCTCGGTGCATTTCCTGCCATGCTCGAACGATTCCTGCTCGTTCAGGCTGCTGAGGTAGCGCTCCACCTGCCTCCTGGATGGAAGGTTCAGCGCGTGGTCAGAGACACTGTGCATCACGACGGCATTAATCGAGTCCTTCGAGTAGGCCCTGTATATCTCGTAGGGAAGGTTGCTGCCGCCCACCGGGTAGAACGGCCCGGGGTGCACGTCGGGAAGAACTATGAGCGACCTTGCTCCGGGCGTGATGAAGGCCAGCGAGTAGGTGCTGACACTGGACTCGCGGGCCCTGCCCTCCATTATCGTCTCCATCGACGCCGGGTTCTTCTCAGTCCACGCGAGCAGGTACGCCTGTAATAGTTTGAATGTACTTTGCACCCCCGGCCTCCCCACCCTGTCCGCGATGACCGACCAGACTATGGAGATGCCGACCAGAGCAAGCCCGAACCCCAGGCCGGCTGGGCTGGTGAGGTAAACTGGTATCTCTCCAATGGACATGAGAGACGCGAAGACCATCAGCGGCAGGATCGGCGAGATTGCCATGCTCCTGGCCAGGCCGGCGCCGAAGACCGAGTTGAATACCACGATCCTGAACCCGACAGCAAGCAGCATTCCCTGAACTATGACGTGCGGGCCTAGCTCGGCCCTGCCGAAGACCGCTGCCGAGGCTATACCGAGCGCCACCGTGAGCAGCCAGAGCATTGATGTAAAGGCTGCAGTATGATATACCTTGGCGGGTTTCGTGACCGGCAGGCCCCTGAGCAAAGCCAGGTCAATCATCATCCCGGCGTACAGAACCCCGAGCGAGATCGGGATCACAAACATCAGGTCCTGCGGATCCAGGCCGAGGTAAGTGATGTGCGAGAGCGCCACCACTAGGGAGATGCACGAAAAAGAGATAAGAAGCGATGTTTTGTACGACGCCGGGTTTACGCGTGTCAGGTAAAACCGTCTGTGGATCCGGCCTACCGACTCGTCGCTCATACTGATTCTATACCGGGAAGATTATCTTTATCAGCAGCGATACCGCGATCAGCGCCCCCGCGATGCCGAAGACTATCTCGGGCCGTATCTTTATCCCCTTCGTCTCGTCCTCGAAGAATCGCAGCAGTCCAGCGCTCGACGCAGGCAATGGGGCCTGGCGTTTGTTTCTTCTCGAGCTCATCGATATCGAGCATGCTTTATCGTTATAGAATAAATACCTTACTATCTAGATCTATTAACTAGGTATCTTCTCGAGAATCTCCAGATAGCCGATTAGGAGCTTCGTAAGCTCGCGCTGCTTCTCCAGATCGCGCTCGGATCTGAGGATGGGCAGGAGCTCGCTGATCTTTGCCGTGACCGTCTTCCTTAATTCGCCTATGACCTCGGCCGGGGCCTCGGCCTTGCTCTCTGCGGCTGCCTCTTCCTTGGGCTGCGGGGCCTCTGTAATCTCCCTGCCGCAGCTCACGCAGACTATCTTTCCGGCGTACTTCACCTGGACGCCCTTGCACGCGCTGCACGGCTCCTCGATCAGAGTGCCTCCCTTCCGCAGGAGTTCTGCCGCCGTGGTCAGTCTTTCCTTGCTCAACCTGCGATCTATTCTACAGGGCGATTTAAAAGCCATCCGAGCATGCAGGCTGAGGTTAAGAATGAAACCGCCAGCATGTTAATATGAGATATTAAATATTGGTGCACATCGCGAACTTCTGCCAAATAATTTTCACCAAATGAGGTAAGGCTTAATAATAGGAACAGCCACGTCATTCACGTTGGCGGTTATCTGCAAGAAGTGCGGACTACCCGAAGACCTGTGTGCTTGCGGTGAACTAGAAAAGGAGGAAACAAAAATAATTGTGCGCCTCGAGAAGAGGCGGTTCAACAAGGACACAACCATGATCGAGGGCTTCAACCCCAAGCTTGCGGACCTGGTCAAGATTGTCAAGCACCTGAAGAACCGGCTTGCCTGCGGAGGCACCGCAAAGGACGGCTACATCCTGCTGCAGGGCGATCACAGGGATAATGTGAAGAAGCACCTCGTTGACCTCGGGTTCAGCGAATCATCGATCGAAGTGCACTGACGATGCAGCCCCTGCACGCCAAATCGGCCAGCTGGCACCTTCTTCTGATCTTTTACGCAGCACTGATCGCTGCAGTATTTGGAATGATGGTGGCCTCCTTCCCGCTGGGGGCCTACGTGGTGTTCAGCACCGATATTGGCGAATCACTGAACCACGAATTCCCGCTTGACAGCATCTTCTTCTTTGCCGTGCTGCCCTTCGTCGTTCCGCTCAACCTCCAGCTGGGCGAGGTCTTCATAGCCATCTGGTGCGTCTACCTGCTCTTCTTCTCCATACTCATCTTCGGCCGGAGGAAGAACCTGCTGGACTCGCTGGTCTCGATGGTGCGCGGGGCGGGGGAGCTCAGGGAGAACTCGCTGGGCATGGTCATCGCATGGCTTGCAGTGTTATACGTCATATCGAAGGGCCTAGACCTGCTCTTAACATCGGCGGGGGTGAGCGCTGGCGCGATCGAGGTCGAGAACCACCTAGTGCAGTTCCTCAACCTGACCGCCGCGCCGCTCAGGGAGGAGGCCGGCTTCAGGGTGCTGCTGATAGGTATACCTGCCTACATGATCTTCGCGGAGAGGCGCTCCTTCGCGAGCTTCTTCAGGACGCTCTGGCACCCCAGCGGCCACCTGCCATATTCCTGGGACGGCAGAAGGAACATCTACGTCCTGATAGCCATAAGCGCCACCATCTTCGGGCTCGCGCACTTATTCTTCGGCGGCGGGTGGACCTACGGCAAGGTCCCGCAGGCCATCGTCGGCGGGCTGATCCTCGGCTGGGTGTACTACAGATACGGCTTCCACGCGGCCGTGATCCTGCACTGGAGCGTGAACTACTTCGTCTTCTCCTACGCCTATTTTGGTAGCACCGTGTGGGGCTTTTCTTGGTCCAACCCGGCCCAGAACCCCATGCTCGCCGGCATCGATACACTGCTGACCATGGTGGGCGTGATCGCGATTGGAATCTTCCTGCGGAGCTTCCTTAGCCTCTCGGTCCGGGGCGAGCAGAATAGTTTTAAGGGCACCGGCCTTATCTAGCCTCATGGCCGTGGCCGGCAAGAGCGAGTTCACGAAACTCGTTGAAAAGTACAAGTGCATATACCCGTTTACACACGCGCTGCTGGACGGCGACGGGTACGTGCTGACGGTGAAGGACGAGATTACGCTGAACTACCTAGAGCACAGGAACCTGATCTCCCACGAGGTCGTCTTCACGCCGCCCACCTATGTTGCGCACCTGACCGCAAAGAGCAGGTACGGAAGGCTGGGCCTCTCGTTCCTGAACGCTGCAAAGATTCACAGCGGCTTCATAGGCAGGCTCGCACTCGAACTTGTGAACCTCAGCAACGAGCGCACGCCGATAACGATAAAGCGGGGCGACCCCCTGATGCACCTGGAGTTCATACGCAGGGAGGGCGAGCCGTCTCCGTACAACGGCGAGTACCAGTTCCAGTACATGGACGACCATGAGGTGAACATGTACATGGAGATAATCGACAGAGAGTTCGCCAACACCTTCGACAGGAGGTATCTGGCAGAGGTTGCCAAGAAGCGGGTAACAGCCTGAGATTGTAATGAATATTTCTCGATTTGTGATATTTTCAGGAGCGCGGGCGGATCAACTATAAACAAATTTAAGTAACCGTTATTCTAGATTGCGCAGATGTACAGTAGCGACGATGCCAAGTACAAGAAGAAGATGGACCCTGCCTTCAGCGGAGTCGTGAAGCTTGCGTCGTTGCTTCAGAAGGCCTTGGACACGGGCAGGTCCAACTATGTCGAGATGAGCGAGGTAAGCAGATACCTGAGCTACTCCATCAAGACCCAGATCGATGAGAGCGTGAGGTATGTGGATTATATACAGAACAACCACAGGGACGACAGCCACTTCAGGCACTTCAGGAAGAGCCTGCTGACCCTCTTCAACGAGCTAAACAATGCCGCAACGAACGGGTACGAGAAGCTGGTCTCGGCCAACGGCGATGTCAGCAAAATGATGCTGGAGGAGCTGATCCTCCTGGATACCGAGGTAACAAACTCGATGAAGCTCATGCGCAACGCGCTTATTGCAGCAAAGAGCAGCGGTGAGGTGACGGATAACGACCTCCAGGAGATCGAGGTAATCGCAAAGGAGCTGAACAGGAGCATAAGCGCCAGAACGAAGCTCTTCGCATAGGGCAAAGTTCTATTCAGTTACGCTTACAACAATCTTCTTCAGGGGAGCAAGGACTGATGGTTCGGCCAGATCGTCCCATGCAACCACCTCGATCGTGTATTCGCCACCGGCCTGCGGAATCCAGGAGCGCGCCACCTTCAGCGACTGGAAGGGTTCCAGTGTGCCGGTCACCCAGTCTAGCTGTACTGTGAAGCCTTCCGAATCCCTGACATACACTATGTAAACGAAGTACTGGCCCGTCGCGTCTAGATTTGCTAGGATCGACTCCACTGCCAGCAGCCGCCCGACCTGTGGTAACTGTATCTCATTGCCGTCCTGATCTAGCAGCAGGGGCTCCGAGAGAAGGAGCCCCAAACCGGCCTGCTGACCCACCCTCGCGGCCGCAATTAGGTATTTGCCCGCGCCGTCTTCGTCCGAGGGCACGGTTCTGTCGTGGTACCTTGCGAATATCACGTCGCTCTCCAGGATCCGCAGTGCATCTGATCCTGCTCCCAGGGCGATGCTGCCCTCGAATATGCCTGTGAACGGTGCCGTCTCCCGCAGCGTCAGCACCAACCCATCAAGATCGGTGGCCGACCAGACGCTGACCTCCACAGTATCAACCACGCCGGAATCGGTGTTTTCGTCCGGGTCGATGACAACCACCTTGGCTGAATCTATCGCTGCATATTCAGGGCTGTTGAAGGAGACGCTCCCCAGATTGCTCGAGACAAGCGCGGAATCGCTCACATCGAAGCCCGATACGATTGTCACTGTCACGCTTATACTCTCACCATGCTTCACCACTAGGTCGCCGTCTCTGTATGCCGGGTCCAGTGTGAGCCGCAGCTTGCCGGTGAAGGTGCCAGTGTTGGCCCCGGTCTCAAGCATCGGAGGATAGTACACCTTGCCTGATGTGGATGTTACTGCAACCTTGCCGACCCCCTCTGCGTTGATCGTGTCGACCTTGCTCCTGTCCGTGTTGAACATCTGCGCAAGGAGCAGGATCTCCACGGTCTCGAGGGGAGAGTATACCGGCTTGCTGAACTGTATTCCGATCCCGCTCTTCATCACGTGAACGATCTTCTCTGCCCTCACAGGCGAGCCCGCGCCAGATGATGTTACATCGATGTAGGTGATCCGTATGTCCTCGCCTCTGCCAACCAGGCGGTCGTTTATGCTCTGTAGTGTGACCTCGAAGACGCCCGAGTTGAAATCCGTCTCCAGCAGGAAGGGATGGTCCACGTCTACACCTGACGATTTAAGGACCTCGTCCAGCGGGGCCTCGTCGAACTTGTCCGTTGTTATCAGAAGCACGCGTAGCGAGATCCTTTCTTTGCTTCTGGAATCTAGGTTGGCATCGGGTTCGTCAACGGTTATCGTAAGATCCTGCCCGAGGGCGACCTGATCTCTGTCGGTGTCAAGTGTTGCGCCATAGACCCGGTAAATTGTGCCTGGAAGCCCGCTTATGAGCAGGATAGCCAGTGCCAAGGCAGGATACAGCAACTTGCGCGGCATAGCCTTCGGCTGTAAAGACGCTAAAATGATATTTATGCCATGCTTTGGCTATGAATTCAGATGAAATGAATAAAAATTAGAGTTTAAGGGTCAGCTTCAGGCCCTTGTATCTGTTCCTTATCGTGACCTCGGTCACACCGGCTGCCTCGGCAACGTCCTTCTGGGTCTTGTTCTCGCCGTTAATCACGCATGCCACATAGAGCGCGGCCGCAGCCAGCCCCATCGGATCCTTGCCAGCGGATATCTTCGCTTCCTCGGCCTTCTTCAGAATCTCGAGCGCCTTGCGCTTCGTCTTCTCGGTCAGCCCCGACTTGCTTGCTATCCTTGCGACACATTTTATGGGGTTGACCACCGGCATCTTCAGATCAAGCTCCCGAATCAGGAGCCTGTAGCAGCGCGCGACGTCCTTCTTCTTTATGTTGCTGGAGTTTGCGATGTCCTTCAGTGTCCTGGGAGTTTCGGTATCCCTGCAGGCAGCGTAGAGCGCGGCAGCCACGAGCGCCGAGATCGACCTACCGCGGACAAGGCCCTTCTCCAGAGCCTTCCTGTAAACGTAGGCCGACTTTTCGATCACCGCGTCGCCGACGGCCAGCTTGTCCTTGAGCCTGTCAAGCTCGCTGAAGGCCTGCCTGAAGTTCCTGTCCACCGGCTCGTGAACCTGGCTCCTGCTGTCCCATGTCCTGAGCCGCTCGATCGTGCTCTTCATCGACGCAGAGAGCGGTTTTCCGGAAGCGTCCTTGTCTACTGGCCCGATTATCGTCGCAAGGCCCATGTCGTGCATCGCAAGCGATGTCGGTATGCCTGCCCTGCTCCTGTCCTCGTGCTCCTCCTTGGAGAATGCCCTCCATTCCGGCCCGAGTTCCTCGATTCTTTCAGTCAGTACGTAGCCGCAGTTGCCGCAGAACATCTCTCCGGTAGCATTATCTGTGACCATAGGCCCCTTGCCGCATCTCGGACACCTGTCACCCGATACAGAAACATCTTTCACCAATGCCCATTCACCACAAATTTTATAACCAATGGCTTGAACCTAACAATATTTATACCAGATATATAAATATTTGCACTCAAGGACGGCATATCTCCTGAGACTGGGCCTCTCACCATCATCTGGGTGCGCACGGCCAGCTGATCTTCCAGCCAGGTACGGGCGTCATGTCTTGCAACAACAGATGATAATGTCAGCACCATGCAAGGTAATTATAAATATGGAACGAGTAAAACCTTCACCGGAAATGGGTGGATACCTTTGGACGTCTTTCGCAGGATAGTACCCTGACCTTCAGACGTCTGGGTATCGATAAAACACCCTTCGAACTTTTCAGCCAGATTTACGCAAGGTACGATCACGCATTCATTCTGGAATCGCTGACCGGGCCTAGGGAGATGTCCGAGATGTCCGTCATCGGATTTGATCCCCAGCTGGTCGTCAGCTGTAATTCTGACACATTCACAGTCAGGGATCGCGACGGGCATGCGGATACATACAATATCACTGAACCGCTGGAACAGCTCCGCAAGATCATGCCAAGGATCAACGACGATCGGTTCAGGTACATCGGCGGCGCCGTAGGATATGCAAGCTACGACGCGATCAGGTTCTGGGAGCGCCTGCCGCTTCCGCCAGAAAAGCGGCCGGTAGACTACCCCTACATGGAGTTCGGCGTCTACACCGACGGCATACTCTTCAACCACAGGGAGAACCAGGCCTACTACTTCTACCTTGACAAGCCGAGGATCGACGAGCTGAAGCTGGGCGACGGCCAGGACGATTTCTTCGAGTACGCCGAACCTGCCAAGAACATGGACAAAGACAAGTTTGCCAGCATGGTGGGCAGGGCGAAGAAGTACATCTACGACGGCGACATCTACCAGGTGGTCCTCTCCAAGCGCTTCAACTTCGATGTGAAGGGAAACCTGCTCAAGGTCTACGACAGCCTGCGCGAGGTGAACCCGTCGCCCTACATGTACTGCCTCAAGACCGGCGAGAGGTCGGTTATCGGCTCCAGCCCCGAGATGCTGATCCGGGTCAGCGGAAGAAATGCCGAGACGTTCCCCATCGCGGGCACCAGGCCGATCGTCGGGGACAGGGAGCGGAACATCAGGCTGAGGGAGGAGCTGCTCCACGACGAGAAGGAGCTGGCGGAGCACACGATGCTGGTCGACCTGGCCAGGAACGACATCGGCAGAGTCTGCAAATGGGGCAGCGTCAGGGTCAGGGAGCTTATGGCTGTGAAGGAGTTTAGCCACGTCCAGCACATCGTATCGCATGTGACAGGCGAATTACAGCCAAGCTACGACTGCTACGACGCCTTCAGGGCCGTCTTCCCGGCGGGAACCGTCTCCGGCGCGCCGAAGGTCAGGGCGATGGAGATAATCGACGAACTTGAGCCCGACCAGAGGGGGCCGTACGCCGGCGCGCTGGGGTACTTCTCCTTCAACGGCAGCTGCGACTTTGCGATCACGATACGCTCCATGTTCGTCAACCGCAACCGGGCATATGTCCAGGCCGGCGCAGGGATAGTCGCGGACTCGAAGGCCGAGAACGAGTGGATGGAGACGGAGCATAAAGCAGATGCATTGATGGAGGCGCTGAGGAGGGCTGCAAGATGAAGATCCTGATAATCGACAACTACGATTCATTCACGTACAACTTGGCCCAGCTGCTCGGGGAGCTGAAGACCGAGCCGGTCGTGGTAAGGAACGACAAGATAACGGTCGAGGAGATCGCGAAGATGAACCCCGGCGCGATAGTCATCTCGCCGGGTCCAGGACACCCTGCCAACAAACGAGATTTCGGGGTTTCCGGCGACGTGATAAGAGAGCTCGGCCCGAGGATCCCGATCCTCGGCGTCTGCCTCGGACACCAGGGCATGGTGCACGTATTCGGCGGAAAGGTCGTCCATGCAAAGCATCTCAGGCACGGAAAGACCAGCGAGATCAAACATAATAATTCCGGGATCTTCGAGGGCCTGAGGAACCCCTTCAGGGCCACTAGATATCACTCGCTGGTTGCGGAGCAGGACTCGATCCCGGAATGCCTCGAAGTAACAGCTCGCTCGGCCGACGACGGCGAGATAATGGGCATAAGGCATAAAGAATATCCTATGATTGGCGTGCAGTTCCACCCCGAGTCTGTCCTGACGGATGACGGCAGGAAGCTCCTGCTCAACTTCCTGAAGATGGTGAAGCGGTAGTGCCACCGAATCATCGCCGGCGGAGATGCGTGAAATGATCAAGGATTCGATAAAGAAGCTGGCCGAGTCGAAGAACCTGGAGTACCAGGAAGTGGTAGAGTGCATGAAGGAGATAATGCAGGGCGACGCCACAGACACATCGATATCGCTCTTCCTTCTGGCGCTCAAGATGAAGGGCGAGACCGTTGATGAGTTGAGGGCGATGCTCGATGTGATGGGCCAGTTCGCTGTACGCATAGAACCCAAGGTGAAGGGCAGGCTCGTGGATACATGCGGCACCGGGGGGGACAGGATAAAGACCTTCAACATAAGCACGGCGGCCGCGTTTGTCACGAGCGCAGCAGGCGCGAGCATCGCAAAGCACGGGAACCGGTCTGTGACCGGACCGTCCGGCAGCGCTGATGTATTGGAATATTTCGGCTACGACCTCGATACCGAACCAGCCGTGGTCAGGGAGTGCATTGAGAGCCTGGGAATCGGGTTCATCTTTGCCCCGAAGTTCCACCCGGCGATGAGGTTCGTCGCTAACGCTAGGAAGGAGCTGGGCGTGAGGACGGCGTTCAATGTCTTGGGTCCATTGAGCAACCCGGCCGGCGTCGATGCGCAGGTAGTAGGGGTATACGACCCGACCCTGATAGAGAAGATCGCGCTGCTGCTGAAGAGCGCGGGGCGGAAAGAAGCGATGGTCTTCCATGCCCTGGACGGCCTAGACGAGCTCTCGAACACATGCGTGAACCAGATCGTCAGGCTGAGGGACGGCTCGATGGAGCGCCTAGACCTGGATCCACGGAGCCTCGGCCTAGCAGCGGCCAAGCCTGCAGACCTCAGTGTCACGAACAAGGAAGAGTCGGCTATGCATTTCTTCAGGGTGCTCAGCAGTAGCGCCGACGAGAAGAAGACGGGAGCAGTGCTGCTGAACGCTGCAGCTGCACTGATAGTTGCAGCCAAGTCTGATTCATTCAGCGACGGCATCGAGCAGGCCAAAGAAGCGCTGGAGAGCGGCGGCGCCTACAAGAAGTTCAGGGCGCTCATCGACAGGTGCGGCAGTACCGCAAAGCTGGAGGAGGCGGAGAGGCGATGGCAGAGTTCCTGAAAAAGCTCGCCCAGAGCGCAAGGCAGGCGCTGGACGCCGGCAACTACGAGATCGAGTTCACGATCTACGGCCCGCGGTTCAGCATGGTCAGGGCGATCAAGTCCTGCAGCCACGCGCCACTGATAAGCGAGATCAAGTTCGCGTCGCCCTCTGCCGGCACGATAAGAAGGCGTTCTGACCCGATGCTCATAGCTAGGGATATGGTCGAGGCCGGAGCCGTGGGGCTCTCGATACTCACCCAGCCAAAGATGTTCGACGGCAGACCAGAGTATCTGGCAAACGCGAGACTGCTGCTGGACGTGCCGCTGCTGATGAAGGACATAATCGTGAGCGATCTCCAGATCAGCGCGGCAAGAAAGCTGGGGGCAGATTGTATCTTGTTGATCGCATCGCTCTTCAGGGCGAACCTCTGCGAGGGAAGCATCGGTGACATGATCAGGAAGGCACACAGCTTGGACCTGGAGGTCCTGCTGGAGACGCACAACGAGGAGGAGTTTGCGGAGGCGATGCGCAGCGATGCCGATCTGGTGGGCATAAACAACAGGAACTTGGACACGATGGAGATCGACCTGAAGACCACACAGCGCCTGCTAAGCAAGTGCGATAAGCGCAAGCCGGTGGTGAGCGAGAGCGGCATCTCCGGCGCGGAACAGGTAAGATACCTGAAGAACGCTGGCGCCGATGCCTTCCTTGTGGGGACAGAGATTATGAAATCCGATAACATTAAAGCCAAGGTAAGAGAGCTGGTGATGGCATTCTGAGTGGTGGCAACTTGAAGTCCAGATCAAAATCAAGACGCAGGCCGGGATCGCGCCCAAGCCTCAAATCATACCCCGTGGGCGGAAGGTTCGGAAAGTTCGGCGGCAGGTTCGTGCCCGAGACGCTCATCCCCGCGCTCGAGGAGCTTGAAAGAGCCTACCTGAAATTCAGCAGGGACAAGAAGTTCAGGCGGGAGCTCGAGTACTACCTGAGAGAATATGCAGGACGGCCTACTCCGCTCTACCTCGCCGGGAACCTGACCAAGGCCGTCGGCGGCGCAAAGATATTTCTGAAGCGAGAAGACCTCCTGCACGGCGGCGCCCACAAGATCAACAACACTCTGGGCCAGGCGCTCTTGGCAAGGAGGATGGGCAAGAAGCGTATAATCGCGGAGACGGGGGCGGGGCAGCACGGCGTCGCGACAGCGATGGCCTGTGCCGCGCTGGGGCTGAAGTGCAAGGTCTACATGGGCTCGAAAGATGTCGAGCGGCAGAGGCTGAACGTCTTCAGGATGAAGCTCCTGGGCGCGGAAGTACAGCCGGTAGAAGCCGGCTCGCAGACGCTCAAGGACGCGATAAATGAAGCGTTGAGGGACTGGATAACCAACGTCCGTGACACTTACTACCTGCTCGGGTCCGTCGTCGGGCCGCATCCCTACCCGATGATGGTGAGAGACTTTCAGAGCGTGATCGGCAGGGAGGTGAAGAGTCAGATGCTTGCGATGATGCGCAAGCTCCCAGGCGCAATAGTTGCCTGCGTGGGCGGCGGCAGCAACGCCATCGGAACTTTCTACGAGTTCCTCGACAGCCAAGTGGACCTTTACGGCGTGGAGGCCGGAGGCGCAACCGGTCTTGCGGAGGGCGAACCAGCCAAAGGCAAGCACTCGGCGTCGCTCTGCGCCGGCAGCGAGGGCGTGCTGCACGGGATGCTGACCTACCTGCTGCAGGACAGCGAGGGCCAGATACTCGACACCGACAGCATCGCCGCGGGCCTTGACTATCCGGGAGTCGGGCCCGAACATGCGTTCCTGAAGAGCGTGGGCAGGGTCAGGTACACCAGCGTGAGCGACGGCGAGGCCGTCGATGCGTTCTTGGCGCTCTCCAAGCACGAGGGCATAATACCCGCGCTCGAACCGGCCCATGCCTTGGCCTATGTGATGAGGATCGCCAAGGACTACAGCAAAACCTCCTCGATCGTCGTGGCCCTCTCCGGTAGGGGTGACAAGGACGTGGAGGTCGTGGAGCGGTACCTGAGCGGGGAAGCACGATGAGCAGGATAGGCGAGAAATTCGCCGAGCTTAACTCCAAGAAAGAGCGGGCCCTGATCGGCTATGCGGTGGCAGGCTATCCGGATCAGGAACAAACATTCGACGTTGTGAGCGCGATGGTGCGGGGCGGCGTCGATATCCTCGAGCTGGGAATCCCGTTCTCCGATCCGATTGCCGACGGCCACACGATACAGAGGGCGTCCTACGAGGCGCTGCAGAAGGGGATGACGCCCCGAAAAGCATTGGAGCTGGCGAAGCGGATCAACGGTACGCTTGGGGTCCCGCTGGCCGTGATGACGTACTACAACATACTCTACCGGCCCGGCTTCGACTCATTCCTCGGCCAAGCAAGGTCCAGCAGCGTCGATGGGGTCATCATACCCGACCTGACCTACGAGGAGTCGGAGCAGCTGAAGCAGTATGCTGTCAAATACAACATGGACACGATCTTCCTCGTATCGCCAAACACCAGCGCAAGACGGATCAGGACGATCGTGAAGCTCACCACCGGCTTCCTGTACCTGGTATCAGTCTTCGGCACGACCGGCGAGCGTGATACGTTTGAGAGGTACACGGCAGACGCGATAAGGAGGGTGAAGAAGTGCGGCGGGCCTGGCATACCGCTGGGAGTTGGCTTCGGCGTGAGCAGGCCCGAACATGTAAGGTTCATGCTCGACGCGGGCGCCGACGCCGTGATCGTCGGGAGCGCGTTCGTGAACCTGATCGAGGAGAGCTCGTCGAGGCAGGACGCCCTGGCCAAGGTCGAGTCCCTCGCGAGAAGCCTGAAGGAGGTCACGCGTGTGCGCACTCCAGCCTAGATCCGGAATAACAATTAAAAAGCGGAGCCACCATACCCCGATATGCAGGAGAGCCGCAGTAATTCCACCAAGTACATCTTTGTGACGGGTGGAGTTATGTCCGGCCTAGGGAAGGGCATCACCACGGCCTCCACTGCAAAACTGCTCCAGCTGTGCGGGCTGAAGGTTTCCTGCATGAAGATTGATCCTTACCTTAACTTTGATGCCGGAACCATGAACCCGCTGATACACGGCGAGGTCTTCGTGACGAACGACGGTGGAGAGTGCGACATGGACATAGGGACATACGAGCGCTTCCTTGACATCGACCTTACAAAGGATCACAACATGACCACGGCCCAGATATACGCTAAGGTCATCGAGCGCGAGCGGAAAGGTGAATACCTAGGACAATGCGTGCAGATAATCCCGCACATCACCGACGAGATAAAGAACAGGATAAGGAGCGCCGCGAAGCACGAAAACGTGGATGTTTTTGTTGTAGAATGTGGCGGCACCGTGGGCGACATTGAGAGCCAGCCGTTCCTCGAGGCTATGAGGCAGATGAGGCTGGAGGATGGAACCGACAAGACATTATTCATACATGTGACGCTTGCGCCGATGCTTGACGTGGTGGGGGAGGTGAAGACCAAGCCAACCCAGCACAGCGTGCAGGAGCTCCGGAGGATCGGTATCCAGCCGGACATCGTTGCGGTGAGGTGCAAGATCGAGCTCGACAGGGACGTGCGGAGGAAGATCGCGCTCTTCGCCAATGTTGAGGAAGGGGCCGTGATCTCGAGCCACGACGCGCCCTCGATATACACGGTGCCCGAGGTGCTGCAGAAGCAGGACATGGTCTTTACAGTGGCGCGGAAGCTCGGCATGGGCTCGGTCTCCTTTGACTGGGGCGACTGGGCCGAGGTGCTGAGCTCCTACAAGAGCCTCGGGGAGGAGTTGAGGATAGCGATGGTGGGCAAGTATGTGAAGCTTGCAGACAGCTATGTGAGTGTGAATCATGCTTTGGGTCATGCCGGCGCCAAGATCGGCCGCAGGGTCGAGATCGAGAGGATAGACTCGGAGACGCTGGAGAACGGCAACCTAGCCAGGCTTGAGGAGTACGACGGCATACTTGTGCCTGGCGGTTTTGGAGTGCGCGGGAGCAAGGGCATAATCAACGCCGCCAACTTTGCAAGGACGAAGAACATCCCCTACCTGGGGATATGCTTTGGATTCCAGCTGGGGGCGGTTGCATTTGCAAGGAACGTGCTAAACCTGCCGAAGGCAAACTCGACCGAGCTCGATCCGGGTACCGAAGACCCGGTTGTAGACCTGCTCCCAGAGCAGAAGAGCGTCGAGAACATGGGCGGCACGATGCGGCTGGGCGCGCACGAGATCGACGTGGTGGCCGGCACAGTTGCAAACAAAATCTACGGCTCCACCAGGGTAACGAAGCGGCACAGGCACAGGTACGAGTTCAACCAAGAGTACAAGGAGCAGTTCGAGAAGCTAGGGATGATACTATCGGCCTCGAGCGACAGCGGAAAGAGGATGGAGACGCTGGAGATACCAAACCACAGGTTTTACTTTGCGGTGCAGTACCATGCGGAATTCACCAGCAGGCCCGGCAGGCCCGAGGAGGCATTCCTGGCATTCGTAAAGGCCGCTGCCAAGAAAGAATAGGTTCGTGCGTGGACTCACAGTTTGAGCTCGTATATTCGCTGCCTGGCGTCCCTGAGCGATACCTTCTTCCTAACATAGCCCTTGCCGAGCAGGTGCGATAGCGCCAGCCTCACCGTCCTCTCTGGTAGCATAGTCCTAGAGGCCAGGTCCTTCTGGCTCAGCGGCCCCTCGTACTCCAGCGTCTTCAGCACGAGCTTCGCGCTTGGAGGCATGCCGAGCAGGTCCTCCGCGAGCCTGACCTTCTTTGCTATCAGCGAGATCGCGGCCGAATCCTCCGCCAGCCTGACCAGCCTTGCCGGATATTGGTGTTTCTTGCACTGCAGCCGCTTCTTTATGGTCAGCCTCTTCCCGCCGTCCGGGATGACCTCGCAGTGGTACCGGCTGGTCACATCGTCGATCTCCACTAGCGTGTCGTCGGAGACCACGAGCGGCCGGCGCGTCACGTCGATCGAGTTGACCGATACTATGACGAAGACCTTGGCCTTCCGCAGTATCATCGGGCCGCCGGCGGACATCGAGTAGGCGGTGGAACCTATCGGCGTAGCAATTATCACGCCGTCGCTGTTATCATGCCAGACATCCTCGCCGTTCACCTTGAGCTTGTGCTCCATCAGCGTGGCGCTCTTGGATGAGAATACGGCAACGTCGTTCAGCACGGGGTCGATCTCCTTGCCGTCCACCTCCACTCCTAGGCGTGTGACCTCGTCCACGCTGTAGTCGCCGCTCTTCAGCCTGTTGATCGCGACCTCCAGGTCCTTCGTCTCGATCTGCGCAAGGAAGCCTGTAGAATCTGATTCATAGACTCCCAGGACCGGGGCAGAGTCGTCGACCATCCGGTGGAAGTAGTGGAGTATACCCTTGTCCCCGCCGCTAACCACGACGAGATCGACGTCCTTGGCAATGCTGTACTGCTTCTTCATCAGCTGGGCCTCCATGCCCATGTTCTCCAAGGTCTTCTTTAGCTGGAGGAGCATCCCGTCCTGGGCATCGGCACTGGTAAGCGCAACACGCATGAATGCGAGTTCGCTGGACCTAAATTTAAAGCTAGCAAGGTTTCAGAGAATTCAGACCGTCTGCGATGAGTTTCCATGACGCGGAATTGTTCAGTCCTCGACGATCATCATCGTCAGCGTGGATTTTACATGGTCGAGGCGCCGTATCTTGCTGAAGACGGTCTCCTTTATTCCGGCGTTGGAGTTGCCCTCCACCATCGCCACGATATCGTAGGCGCCGTACACCTCGTAGATCTCTTTCACGCTCGGAACCTTCCTGAGCTCTGCCACCACATCTGTGTCGGTCCCGGAATCGACCGTGATCAGCACCAGTGCCTTTGGCATAGCATAGATATGTTGCACTGGGATAAAAAACTAAGGGCGTCTGGCTATCACTTTGTCAGAGAGCGCCGAAGCTTCCTTCTCGAGGTCCTGTCTCCGCGGGATCTTTGATATCCCGGTCTCCCCTGTCCTTATCGCAGCCTGGGATGCCGCTACAGCGTTGCAGAGGGCCCACACGGCATCGGGCTCGCTCGCAAATGTGCAGGCGTATGCAGCCGCAAAGATATCGCCCAGGCCGGTTGAATCACGCGCATCTATAGCTCCAGTCTCGAGCTCGTACAGGCGATCGTTGTACAGCATGGTCGTCCTGTTATCCCGGGTCAGGATGGCTATGCTTGTCCTGAGTTTCATGAGGCCGTCCGTGCCGGCGCTGCCCGTCAGCGCCTGGACCTCCTCATCGTCGACCTTTATGGCGTTGACGTGCGCTTTCTCCAGCCCGATCTCGGTTCTGGCGCTGTAGACCCTTCCGCCCTCCCCGACCCTTCTAAGGAATCCCTGCGGGTCCAAGAAGAGAAAGCCGGTGTGTCTGTGCACCTCCATCAGCGCGTCTTCGGGTACCTCGTTTATGATGGGGCTTACTATGAAGGCATCGGCGTCCACCTTGACATCGCCGGGAGCAAGGTCGTCGCACTTTGCGAGCAGGAATAGTTCCCTGCCGTCATCCCTGAGGACGAGCCTGAACCTTGTCGAGGGCTTGACTGTGGATATGCATTCTGAAGGAATCTCCAAGCCTCTTTGCCGGAGCAGCTCCCTGAACTCGCCGGGAAAGTCGCGGCCGATCCTAGTTACCAGCCTGACGTCGAAGCCGAGCTCCCTGGCCGTGAGCCCGCCGTAGCTGGTGGGCCCGCCCAAGGTGGTCTCAACCGCCCCGCGGCCCTCGATCTGATCTATCGGGGTGTGCGACACGATCGCGATCTTCACGGAGACCCTTCACCGCATCTTTATAATAATCTGTGCCATTGTCCGACCGGTGGCATGTAGCTGCCCGGCGGCCCGATCGCAACATAACACTTAAAACATGCTCCGCCGGTTTAAAACGCATGACTAAGAAGAGGGCGAGCAGGGGCAGGTCAAAGGGAGGCAAGGGGCGCTCGAGCCTAGTTCAGTGCAGCAACTGCGGCCGCTGGGTCCCTAAAGACAAGGCCAAGAAGGTCACCTCAAGGCTCACGCTGGTCGAGCCCTCGCTTGCGAAGGAGCTCAGGGCGACCGGCACCTACATAGCCGCTCCCACCATCATAAAGAACTACTGCGTATCGTGCGCGGTCTACTACGGCATTGTCAAGGTCAGGGCAGAGCAGGAAAGAAGAAGCGGCGGACCCCTGCGCTAGTTAACCGTGTTGTTCAGTTCCTCAGGTGTGCAAGCACGGCCGCCACCCTCTGGGCAAACGTTATGCCGGCCACTATGGCGACTATGAGCACTCCGTAGTGCGTGGCGTTCCCTATGCCAAGCGCAGCCCCGCCTATGCTGAAGGCTGCTATGATTATCAGGCGCTCCGCCCGCTCCCCGATCCCGACGCCCTTCAGCTCGATGCCGAGGGACTCGGCCCTTGCCCGGGCGTAGCTTACAAGCAGCGAGAGTGCCAGTGCCACAACGACCAGGGTGGGGTCGGCCAGCCCGCCGTACGCTATCCCCAGGAAGATTATAACTTCGGCGACCTTGTCAAGCGTCGAGTCCAAGAATGCCCCACGACGTGACACCTGCTTAGTGGCCCTTGCAACGCTGCCATCGACTATATCGAAGAAGCCTGATGCCAGAAGCAGCAGCCCGCCGTAGAGCGCCGCAAACTCCAGTCCGATGCCGGCTGCTGCATATGCCGCCGCCGACGCGGCCGAGATCGCAAACCCAAGCGAGGTCCAGAAGTTTGAAGAGAGCCCGGTGGATGCGAATTTCAGTCCGAGGCTGTTCATCGCCGGCTCGATCTTCTCCCTTATGCGGTTAAGCAATAATACTGATTCGCCTAGCAAGTATTTATAGCATCGGCAAAGTATCCTACTCAAATGGGGAAGATCAGCAAGGGCATAAGCTGCAGCGTGGGTGGCTGCTCGAACAGTGCCATAAGATCGCTGAGCGCCAGCAAGGTGAAGGAAACCGGTCTCTCGGTGGGCGATTCCAAGCGCGCATATCTCTGCACCGAACACTACAAGGAGTGGAAGAAGGCCGTGAAGCAGAGCAAGTCAGACGACGTGGCACTGAGGTACGGCGGCGGATTCTAATCATTTAATCATTTCATGATTCATGGAGCTCAAACGGTCCAGAAGTGTAGAAACCTTTAATTCGGTTCCGACTTCTCTCTAGGAAAGGATGCGAATATTACAGCTGCACTCAAGCTTCATCGAGTACGAACCGGTAGAGAAGGAGATCGCATCTGCCGAGGAGGCCAAGAAGGAGAAGGTCAGACTTGAGGAGATTGTCGTTGCCTTTGTTGCCGTTGAGAGCGATGATGATGAGAGCGTGGCGAAGAAGGCCGTCGAGGAGATAAAGAAATCGCTCTCTGCTGTCAAGTGCAGCAGGCTCCTGATCTATCCGTATGCACACCTGAGCTCGAACCTTGCTCCGCCGAGCAAGGCGCTGAGCCTGATAAAGACTATGGAATCGATCGCGAGGGACAGCGCGGAAGTATATCGAGCTCCGTTCGGATGGACCAAGTCATTCAACATCAGCGTGAAGGGCCACCCGCTGGCCGAGCATTCGAGCTCGATAACAAAGCAAGCCATTGCGGAGGAGAAGGAGAAACTCTCCGAGGCGGTGAGGGCGGAGGAGAAGCTCGTCTCGTGCTGGTACGTAATTGACCCCGAGGGAAGGCTGACGCCGGTCGAGGAGTACAAGTTTGGCGAGCGGAAGAACTTGGAGCTCCTTGCAAAGTACGAGACCGCAAAGCGCAGGGCAGCCGACGAGCAGCCGCCACACGTGAAGCTGATGAAGAAACTTGCAATCGCCGACTATGAACCGGCCTCGGACCTCGGCAATATGCGGCTCTACCCGAAGGGGAGGCTGATCAAATCGCTGATCGAGCAGTACGTTACCAGGAAGGTGATGGAGTACGGCGGGCTCGAGGTCGAGACCCCGATAATGTACGACGCGAAGCACCCCAGCATGGAGAGCTACTTCAACAGGTTCCCCGCCAGGCAGTACAGCATCAGCTCCGAGGGGAAGGAGCTCTTCCTCAGGTTCGCGGCATGCTTCGGCCAGTTCCTGATGGCAAAGGACTTCCAACTATCATACAAGCACCTGCCGCTGAAACTCTACGAGCTCACGCGCTACAGCTTCCGCAAGGAGAAGAGCGGCGAACTGGTGGGCCTCAGGAGGTTGCGCGCCTTCACCATGCCAGACTGCCACGCCATGTGCAGGGATATGGAGCAGTCCAAGGAGGAGATGCTCAAGAGGTTCAGGCTCTCGATCGACGTGATAAACAACCTCGGGATATCGCTCGACGACGTGGAGATGGCAATCAGGTTCACCAGGGAGTTTTACAACGACAACAAGGAGTTCGTCCACGAGCTGATACGGATGCTGGGCAAGCCGGCGCTGGCGGAGGAGTGGAACGAGCGCTTCTTCTACTTCGTCCTGAAGTGGGAGTTCAACTTCGTTGATAACCTAGACAAGGCATCCGCGCTCTCCACCGACCAGATCGACGTGGAGAACGGGGCCAGGTACAAGATAACCTTTGTCGACGAGGACGGCGCGGAGAAGAACCCGATCATACTGCACAACTCGCCGAGCGGCGCTGTCGAGCGTGTAATCTACGCCCTGCTGGAGAAGGCTGCAAAGATACAGAAGGCCGGCGGGAGCCCGATGCTGCCCCTCTGGCTCTCGCCCACCCAGGTCAGGGTCATCCCGGTATCGCGGGAGTACCTGCAGCATTGCGAGAAACTGGTCGGGGATCTGGAATCCAAGCAGATCAGGGTGGACCTAGACGACAGGGAAGAGACGCTGGGAAAGCGGGTAAGAGAGGCAGAGACCGAGTGGGTCCCCTACATACTGGTGGTCGGGGAGAAAGAGGTGAAGGGCAACAAGATGAGCATCAGGGACCGCGCAGCTGGGAAGGTCAGGGAGTCGAGCCTCCAGGAACTCGTCGACGAGATAGGCGGTGTGACAAGGGACAAGCCTTTCATGCCGCTGAACATGCCAAAGTACATGTCCAAGAGACCGCAGATAATGGTCTAACGACAGCGTTCAGTGTAAGAAAGATCAGATGCGAAATCGTCGGTTCACTTTATCTTCTTGAGAATCCTGCCGGACTCGTAGATCGTCCTCAGGTTCTCGTAATATTCATTCAGCTTATTGAAGATGCGCTTAGGCTGCCTCGGCTTGTGCTTCGAGATCGCGTAAAGGCACAGGAGCGGAAATGTGATCGATGCATCGCCGTATATCGTGATGAGGTTTTCGTGGGAGGTCTTCACCTTGCCCCAGCTCTTTCCCTCCTCCAGCGTGGCGCCGGAGAGCCCGCCGGTATCGGGCCTCGCATCCGTCATCTGTATGATATAATCAAGACCGCCGTGGTTGAGCTGCAGTATCTGGTCGAGCGTCGGACCGGTCTGCTGCACGGTATTCTTGGGCACGCCGCCGCCGATCTCCACTGCGCCCGCCTTCTCGGCATGGTATACTATCGCGGCCTGCTCCGTTATCTCCCGCACAATGTCGAGCAGGAAGCGCTTGCCTTTGAGCCTTAGCGGTATCAGGTCGAGTGCCAGCGACGAGTCCTTCAGCGTGGAGATGTACACGGGGACATCATAGTCATACGAGGACGCCAAGAATGAACGCTCGGGGTACTTGGCGTTCTTCGTGTACTTGCCTATCACGCGCGAGAACTCGGCCGTCGTGAAGGAGTAGTCCTGCAGCTCCCGCTCTACTGCCTCCTGGATAACACGGTCCTGGGCTTGGAGGGTTCCCTCCCCCTTGATGTAGACATTGTATATCCTTACTATGTCCTTCCGGTGCAGGATATCGTCGTCGACCTCGTCGTGGCCCTGCTTGACCGGCAGATCCCACGCAAAGTGCGACTCGTGGTAAATGTTTGCTCCCGTGGCGATGATCCAGTCAACGAATCCACGCTCTATCAGCTCCTTGATCAGGCCGCCGTAGCCGAGCGGTGTTATGGCGCCTGCCACGGCCAGGCATATCGTTGCATCTTCGTCTATCATCCTGTAGAACAGCTCTGCTGCTTCCCCGAGCTTTCTGGCGTTGTAGCCAGCCGACGCGAAGAGGTCTATGATCTCGGAGATTGTCGCGTCCATGGGAACTTTTATGTGCGGTATTCTCTTGCCGGTGAAAGAATGTCTATCAATACCCTTGTTGTTCATCTATGCTCACCAGCTATAGACAGATCGTTGTTGAATCCTGCCATCCTTGCCCTAGCAGTAGCTGATCTCATTGCATATAAGATTTTTCAAATACTGATTTTTCAGGATTCTGTGAAGAAAAAGTCCTCCAACTTTGACGCGCCCAGTATGACGTCGAACTCGTAGCCGAGCGCAGATAGAATCTGGTCGAACGTGCTCTCCATGTACTCCAGATACTTTTCCGTGTCGATTTCATCGGATCTTGCCAGCTGGACAGGCTTCACACCCGGTGGCGCCGTGGTCTTCACGAACGAGATGATATCACCGGCCCTGATCTCGCCCTTTCCGGCCTTTTCCAGCAGCTGCGCGGCCCGTATGTGCTGCGGGATCGTCTTCCTGTAGTCCTTCGGCGACTTGCCGACCATCACGTTGAATGCGAGCGCGGGCAGCGGGATCTCCCTTGCCTTGATCTTTGTTGCGTTCTCCTTCACTATCTTCTTGATCTTCTCCCTCGCGTCCTCGAAGTCGGCCTCGGTCTTTACGTTGCTCAGTATATCGACGACGGCGTAGAAGGCATCCCTGATGAACTGCGGCGTGTGGCTCTTCTTGCCGGTGAGGCCCTTGATGTCGACGCTCCCGTCCAGCAGGACGCCGAGGTAGTTCTTCTTCCGCTCGCTGAAGGCAGCGTACCGGTACATCTTATCCAGATCGAGGTCGACGCCCAGCTCCTGCCTGGCCCACGCGGACACGGCCTCGATCTGCTCGGCCGAGGGCCCCTTCAGGAAGAGTGAGTCGGTGTCGCCGTAGATGACTCTTATGCCCAGATCCTTGCACTTGTCGATCGTCCTTGTTATGGTGTACCTGCCTATCGATGCCGTTGCCTCCGCCACCGGCAGGAAGTAGAGCGGGAATATCTCGGCACCCATGACGCCGTAGGAGGCGTTCAGGATGACCTTGAGCGCTTGGCTGATGATCGTGTAGAGCTCTTTCTCCTCCTTGGAGAGCGACTTTTCCTTTGCCAGGTGCTTGTAGTAGTTGACCCTCAGGTCCCTCAGCGAGCCGATGAGCAGTGACTCCATCCCATGCCTCTTCTTGCAGACCCAGTGCTCGGTCTCCGGTATTAGGTTCGACCTGCACTCGTCGTGGACGCACCTGACAGTCTCGTAGGAGAGGTTGTGCACCTTTATTATGCTGGGGTACAGGCTCGCAAAGTCCAGCACCGCCACGTTGAAGTGGACGCCGGCCTCGGGCTCAACAACAAATCCGCCGCGATACTTCTTGTCCTTTATCACAGCTGTAGTCGAGGCCTGGCCCTTCGCCTGGAGCTCCTCCCTCTTTGGCATGAGGACGTTCTGGCGCCGGTGCTCGAAGTAGAGCATGCTCCTTATCCACTGCGAGACGCCGAACCTAGAGATGTCGTCGATCGGCATTCTTCCGACCCTGCATACCACTACAAGAAGCTTCATCAGGAGATCGTTGCTGAAGCTTGTCAGGTTGAAAGTTAGGCGCGAGTCGTTGTGGCAGTACCTTGCAAGCTCGTAGAGTGGCAGGTCGCCGAGGCCACCGTCGAACTCGATCTTCGACTCGCCCAGCAGCGCTTCGCTCACAGCGTTCAGTGTATATTCAGAGTATTTGTGTCCGAAGGCATAGATCTGCACCGACCTGTTGGAGAACGTTCTGTAGAGGTCGATGTGCACGCCGTGCCTCAACGAACCGGCATCGCGCTGCATAGTTATCGGGATCTCGTCCTTCGATATGCCGAGGTTCTTGGCCCTGTTGTAGAGGTAGGGCATATCAAAGTCATCGCCGTTGAATGTGATTATGAACGGGTAGTCAAGCATCCGCTCAAACGCCGCAAGCAGCATCTCCTTCTCCCCGTCGAAGAACCTTACCGAGATGTGGTCGGCCATCTCGTTCTTTCCTTGGTCCCTGCGGTGGTCGAGCACGAGCGCCTCGTTCAGGCCGTCGCTGCCCACAAAGGAGATCGCGATCACCTCGTTCTCTGCCACCTTTGCATCAGGCAGCCTGTCCTCCACCGAGAGCACCTCGATATCCATGGCGGCCCGCTTTATGCTGGGTATGGGCTGGTTGAGCAGCTTGGCCCACTCTGTTATGTACTTCCGGGACTCGTCCTCGCCGTCGCCGCTGATGCTTTCGGCTATCTTGTCCCAGACGAGGCTCTTCAGGGCCAACTCGACCTGCTCTGCAACCTGGTAGCTGTGCTTCTCGAGCCTGCCGTTCTTTATCGAGTAGTAGGTGCCGGCGATGAGCTGGTTATCGTAGAGATAATTTTCATGATACTTGACGTCGGCCTCCCACACATCGTCCAGCAGGTTCCTGATGCTCTTCTCGGTCGCCGTGCCGCCTATCGCCAGTGGATCCGCAGCCACGATCTTGGTGAGCGTGACCTGCCGGTCGTTGAGCAGGTCGTACTTCTCCACACGGTCCAGTCCGACCACGTCGCTCCTCCCTTCCAGTATCTTGAGTTCTTCTGGTAGCCGTTTTGTGAAGCAGTAGGGCTTGTGGCCCGTGTTGTCGTGCCAGAGGTAGACCCTCTGGCTTCCCGGGTGGTAGAACTTCAGGACTGCGACCCGCTTCTCGCCGTCGTAGGTGGCAGAGACGAGCAGGGAGGGCTCTAGGTTGGGCGTATCCCTGCAGAGCTCGCCCAGTCGCTGTGCCAGATCGGACTTGATCATCCTCTGCAACTTGCCACTCCCGCGTTCATTGCCCCGACACGCTATAATGCCTACCCGCCCTAAGCATAAATAACTTGTGATACCTTATTTACATCGCTGCAGTTAACGGTATGTGAGCGATTGAGCGGCACACAAAACTGGATCGAGCACCGGCTGATAAAACCTGAAAGCGTCGAAAGGCGTGACTATCAAGCCGAACTGGCAAGGACGGCGCTGAAAAGGAATACGTTAATAGTGCTGCCCACCGGGCTCGGGAAGACCACGATTGCGCTGCTCGTGATCGCTGAAACACTCGCGACCAAGAAGAAGAAATGCTTATTCCTTGCGCCAACGCGTGTCCTTGTTAACCAGCATTATGAATACCTCCGGCAACACCTACAGATCCTTGACGTCTCGATGCTCACAGGCGAGAATGACGCATACGAAAGAGAGAAGGCCTGGGACAACAGCGTCATCTGCGCGACGCCGCAGATCACGCTTCACGATATGGAGCGGCAGATGATAAGGCCGGAGGACTTTTCACTCGTCATATTCGACGAGGCTCACAGAACCGTGGGCAACTATGCATACGCGGGCATAGCCTCGCTGCTGAAGGGTCAAGATGTGCGGCTTGTAGGAATGACAGCAACCATGCCGAGCGGCCAGGAAAGGGCCAACGAGATAGTGCGGAACTTGGAGATAAAGCAGATCGAGGTGAGGGACGAGTCCAGCCCCGATGTGAAGTCCTACGTACAGGAGACCAACATCGAGTGGGTGCGCGTCGAGATGCCGCCCCTCCTTATACAGATAAGAACCCACCTCAGGAGGGCACTGGAGAAGCGGACCACGGAGCTCAGGGAGAAGGGCATAGTGCGCAGCAATAAAGTGTCCGCAAGCGAGCTGATCAGGGCAAGAGAGTACCTCTACAAGAACAGGAGCGCAGCGAAGGCGCTCTACACGGCGATAAGGCTGAGCCACGCGCTGAACATCTTCGACACGCAGGGCATAACCTCCTTCCTGAGGTTCTGCAAGAGGCTCGAGGAGAAGCGCGCCTGGGGCACGAAGGAGCTCTTCTTTGACCCGGACTTTAGGAGCGCGCTAGACCTTGCCCGGAAGGCCGAGCACGATGGGATAGAGCACCCGAAGCTGGAGAAGCTTGCCAGCGTGCTCTCCAACGTGGACGGCAAAATCCTAGTCTTCACAAGCTACAGAGACTCGGTGGAAGTACTGCACAAGAAGCTGAACGAGATGGGGTTCAGCGCGGGCTACCTGATCGGCAAGGCAGGCGAGCGCGGGCTCAAGCAGAAGGAGCAGGTGAACGCGCTGGAGAGGTTCAGAGATGGCGAGTTCGACATACTGGTTGCCACGCAGGTCGGCGAGGAGGGACTGGACATATCGGAGTGCAACTTGGTTGTATTCTACGACAATGTCCCGAGCGCGATAAGGTTCGTGCAGAGGAAGGGCAGGACTGGGAGGAAGGCGCCGGGTAGGGTTGTGGTGCTGATAACAAAGGACACGCTCGACGAGGTTTACTTCTGGGTAGGCAAGAGGAAGATGCAGGACGTGAAGAGCATGGTTGGAAGGATGAACCGGATGATGACGCAGAATGAAGGATCGGGCAACCTTGACGTATACTTTTGACCGGGCAGCGATTAGTGTGACACGGTAATGTCCATGCTGCCACCCGTAACCTTGGCACTGCTTGCAATCAATGTCCTGATCTTTGTGACTGGATATCTGACCTCCGACGGGCCGTGCGGCTATGCCCTCGTACCTGTCTATGTTACAGATCCTCCCATGTTCGCGCTCTCCTCACTTGCATCGATGTTCCTCCACGCAAATGAGGCGCACATAGCCTTCAACATGCTGGCACTCTTCACGCTCGGCAGGATCCTTGAGCCGTACATAGGCTCCAGAAGGTTCATCGTGATCTACATGCTCTCCGGTTTTGCGGGAACCGGGCTGCACACTGCGTACGCGTTCATCTCCGGGGACGGCATATATACTCCAGTCGTGGGCGCATCGGGCGCAATATCCGGGATAATAGGCATAGCGGCGGCACTGGGGGACAGGCTGGCGCTCTACTGGCTGATAGCCCAGATTCCATTTGCGTTCTTTGGCTTCGCATCCATAGCCTACTTTGCGCACATAGGCGGCTTCGTGTTCGGGTTTGCTGCAGGTAGGATAATGCGGTATCTTGGGAGGAGAAGGGGCGCCGCAGGGATTCATGATACTTGCATGTAGTTGAGAAAAGTTAGGCCACCCAGAGTTCGAAGACGATGTGGCTTTCTGCCTACAACGCTGTCGCGGTTCTTAGCCTCACGCGTTGTATCAGTTGGCCCGCACCAGTGACCCGCGAGACCCTACTGGGTTGCCCCAGTGGTTCCGCAGCGAGGCACCGGCGGTCGCCGGTCCGCGCAGCATACCAAGGCTTCCCCCGATACGCAAGCCTGCCGGCTAACCATCTTCTTTTTCGCCTGGATGGCAACCTATTATATCGTCAACATCGGATTTAAACTTTTCATGGCCCGAACTATTGCGTATAGGGCTGGATGAGTTTTAGCCAGAAATTATTCTCTATATTTCAAGACCGGTCCGCGCGCTGAGTTCCTTTATAAATTCCAGATAAGACTCGGGGTCAAACTCGTCCACGTAGGCCTCATCGACGTTTATTATGTACACCGAGTGCAGCCTCGCGTTCTGAATCTCGGCGGGGCTGATTGGCGGGCTCCTGTAGTACCTGTCGCAGAGCTCCTTTACCTTCAGTATCTCATCGGCATTACGCTTCCTTGGCGGCTTCATGAATATCCTGGGTATGGGCAGGAGGCTTGCTGGCGGCGCCGCCAGCGCAAACTTGTTCGCGTACTGGCTGTATCTGGCAAGCTTGCTGGCAATCCTAGCCACATAGTATGCGGAGGGATCCAGTGCATGTTCGGGAGGCGTGAACCCGGTCTCTATCTCGACTATGAAGCTGCCGTCGCCCTTCATGGCATAAACGTCGCACACGAGCGTGTCGGAGAGCTGCCTCTCGACGTCGACGTCGTAGCCGTGCTTTATGAGGTGCTTTGCGCAGACCATCTCCATCACGGAGTGGTTTATCTTCACCAGGTTACGCTTGTAGAGGTCGATGAGCCTCTGCTTCACAAAGTTCATCCGCTTGAGGACGATCTGGTCTTCGTTCACACACGCCCTCGTCGCGACGTTGCCCACATCGCGTGTGAACTTCTCTAAATCCAACCTAGCTGAACCAGCCATTTTTCATAATTTAAATTTTAGCGAATTAGCCGCCTCGGGGTGCTCACAACGCACCGCCTGCATGGTGATCCCGTCCGCAAATCGAATGACCGCGCCACAGACAATCTTAAAAACTCGTGTGCCATATGCCTCTTCTGCACATGAAGATCGAGAAGATCGCGATCCTTGGCTCCGGGGTGATGGGCCATGGCATCGCACAGGTAGCCGCGATGTCCGGTTACAGGATATCGCTGCGGGACATCGACCAGTCATTCCTAGACAAGGCGATGGAGAAGGTACGGTGGAGCCTGAACAAGCTTGTGGAGAAGGGAAAGATGCGAAAGGAAGAGGCGGACGCGGCGCTTGCCAGGATAACCACCTTCGTCGACCTCAAGGCAGCCCTCGACGGCTGCGACATCGTTATCGAAGCCGTGCCCGAGGACATGAACCTGAAGAAGAAGGTCTTTGTGGAGGTGGACAAGCTGGCGCCGGCCAACGCTGCGTTTGCCTCCAACACCAGCACGCTCCCCATCACGGAGATCGCCGACAGCACCAGCAGGCCGGCCAGGTTCATCGGGATCCACTTCTTCAATCCTCCCCAGCTGATGCCCCTGGTGGAGGTGATACCCGGGTCGAGAACCGAGCGTGATCTGGTTGACTCGACGATGGAGCTCATCAAGAAGCTCGGAAAGCAGCCGGTGCTCTGCAGGAAGGACGTGGCGGGCTTCATAGTGAACCGTATATTCATACCGCTGGTGCATGAGGCTGCCTGGTCACTCCAGAGGGACTCGGCAGGGATGAAGGAGATCGATGCCGCGGTGAAGTTCAGGCTCGGCTTCCCGATGGGAATATTCGAGCTGGCCGACTATACCGGCATAGACGTGGTGCACAAGGCGACGGTCGAGATGTACTCGAGGGACAAGAAGGTGATCAACCCCTGCCCGATGATCGAGGAGCTCTACAACAACAAGCACTTCGGCCAAAAGTCCGGGAGGGGGTTCTACGAGTACAAGAGCGGAACGTACGAGAGGATAAACCTGACAGAGGAGGATGCCAGGCGCTATAACCCCCTCAGATTGCTGGCCGTGGCCGTCAACAACGCATCATGGTTGATCACGAACGGCGCCAGCACCAGGGAGGAGCTGGAGAAGGCGCTGAAGCTGGGCATGGGGCTGAAGGAGGAGCTGTTTGTACTGGCGGAGCGGTTCGGCCTCGCTGCAATTGTTGAGGAGCTCAGGAAGGCCGCCAAGACCTACGGAAGCTTCTACGAGCCCGACGCGACGCTGGTAAAGATGGCCGAGGGCAAGTAGCAGAACAGGAACCGTTCAGCGTCCCAGCCTTCGCATGATGTAGTTGACGGCTTCATTCGCGTTCCTGGCAGATGCTATTTTTACATGCTTCCTGTCGTCAAGGTACCTGCCAGCATATTCGTCAGCTATACCGCCGCTCCCGACAAGAGCCACGATCGGCTTCTTCTTCATGTAGGCAACGCCGGCCTCGATCAGCGTACCAACGCCACCACCAACTATTATGACGCCGTCGGATGTGTAGGCCGTGATATAGTTCCTGGCATAGCCCATCCCCGTGCACACCACTATGCTGCAGTATTTGTTTGCCTCCGAGGCCTTGTCAAAAGGAATTATCCCCAGCGATATACCGCCCGCATCCCTGGCGCCCTTGCAGGCTGCCTCCATGACGCCGCCCAGACCTCCCGTAACAAGTATGGCCCCGCTCTCGGCAATCGCCCTGCCCACACTGTAGCCCACGCTGTATGCTTTCCTGGTGCAGGCATCCGAGTTGTAGCCAATAACTAACAGCTTGTGTTTCCTGTCCATGCTAGGTCTGATAAATATGAAGCCTTAAAGTGTTACGAGTAAATCACTTCTATGCGTTGGTCTTCTTCCTTGGATTATCGGAGTTAGGCTTGCTCTCCTCTGCCGGGGGAGCCGGGCTCGCACCGGAGGCAGAGCCGGTCTTAACTATGTCAATCTCGATGGTGGAGACGTTCCTGGTCCTCCCGTCCTGAGACTGCAGGGACTCGCTTCCCAGCCTGACGCCTCCTACCTTATAGCCGATGGTGCCCATCCTCTTTTCGACTATCTGGGCTATATCGACGGCCCTGCCGATGCTCATGCCCCTGGCCTTGATCGTGACCAAGTCCTCGTTCGCGAGCTGCACGAGCGTTGCGGTTACATATGTCATCAGTGGTTTCTTCCCTACGTATATGACATTGCTAGCCTTGGCCATGTACAGTGCTTGCTGTCGCTGTTCTATATAATTATTATGAGCGATTTGTTCATCGATCTACCGACATGCGGGGCGATAAAAAATTCGGTGACCTGCAACAGAGTTACTGCTTTAACCGAACTCTTTCTTCAGGAGCTTCTTCTTTTCGCTGATCCTGAAGAGCCTGTCAGTTCGCTCGAGCGCCTCGCCCTTCCCCCGTCTCAGCATCATTGCCTGCATGAGAAGATGGTTCTCGGGAACCACGATCCCCGTCTGGTCGTCCGAGTAAGATATCTTCAGAGTGTCGTCCTGAACCTTCACCACCTCGGAGTGAATGTGGGCCAGCGACGTATCGCCGAACGGAAATCCTAGCTCTAGGGCCTTCTTCCTGACATCGGCTGTGCCCTTGGCCCTGCCTAGAACCACGACGCCGAACTCTTTTTCGAAGAGCTCGAGTATCTTTTCCTTGCTCGGGGCGCCATTGCTGAACCTGACGGTGAGCTGGTGCAAATGCATCATCCTCGACGGCACCTTGTACACATCAACATACAGCGGATATCCCTTGATGAAGTCGCCAACGTCGTCCTGGTGGTGCGGGTTCCTGTCCCACTCGATCGAGTCCTTCACCTCCTTCTTGTCCTCCAAGTCGGCCCACCTCCTGATCAGGGCGACGTCGAACCGCCTGATCTCGCTGCCGTACTGCTCGATGAGCGGCTGCATTATCCTGCCGAGGCCGGTTACATTGCAGCTGCCCTGCATAACGTACTTCTTCCCGAAGGCCTGCTCGTAGTTCACTCTGGAGTTATGGATCATGTCCGTAACGCTCCGCTCCCCGAACCTCTCCTCGCCGCCCTGAAATATCGCTGGCTTTGACATAGGCAGGTAATACTTCACCTTGTTATCGTAGCCCATGCCGTCCTTCGCGGCATCGATGATAAGATCGCTGGCCGCCAGGGCCTCCTTTATTGTCCCTGCGACCTTGTAGTTCTTCTCCCTGAAGGCGGGAAGGTTCTCCTCGGGGGCATAAACGTCGATCTTCTGCTCGTAGGCCTCCCTGATCCTCTCGTCGGGGGTGTACTTTGCCACGCCCACGAACTGGAACTCCTTGTCGTTCGCCAGTGCAGAGGCGATCCTGCGTCCGATAGTGCCAAAACCGTTAACAAATACCCTGACCAAAGGCCGACAAGCGTAACCCCGCAGGTATGTGATATAAAATTATCTTTGGCGCCATGTGCCCAGAAACTTGGGGCGCAGCTCGATAACCACCATGTCCTTGGCCGATTCCATCATCTTCTCTGCCAGATCTCCCGCGAGCGAGCCGGTGTAACGCAGCAGCTGTTTCCTGGCTAGCTCAAGAACGTATGCCGGGTCGTCAATTATCCTTGCATCGGCCTTGCCCCTGACACCGCAGGAGCCGGTCTCCTCCGTGACCTTGTCGACAACGAAGTAAACCCTGCCGTTCTTCTTCGCAACGCCTGCCTTCTTGCTGCTCCGCTCCGATACGATCAGGAACTTTTCGTCCTCGTAGACGAACCAGACAGGATGCACCATCGGATATCCATCAGCGTCGACCATGCCGATTCGCAGCAGGAGGGGCTCGCGAAGGAACTCCAGCGTTTCCTTCTCGGTCATGGCCCTGTGCCAGGGATCGGCCCGAGTTATCCTGATCAACAGTGAACCTAGATGACGGGTTTATTTGAAAGTGTTTCTAATGCCGTTGACGATCTTCGCACTCGATCAAACAAGAGCTTGATGAAAGCTTGTTGAAGGGATCAACTTAATCGCTGGTTTACTACATCTTCGTATAAAATTTTGAGAATATCTCGCAGGACAAAACGCTCCGTGAGGCAAAGACTATCTTATTATTATACGAGCCGCAAAAGATTTTTGCCCGAATAGGTATATAAGTAAGATTAAGAGAGGGAGTGCTAATGTCTGGGCTTGTAGGCATAGATGACATAGCCATCTATGTCCCTCAGCTTTACATCGATTTTAAGGACTTTGCAAGGGCTCGCGGGATACAGCCCGAGAAGCTCGAGTTCGGCATAGGCATAAAGAAGATGGCCATGCCCGATGTGGACCAGGATCCCGCGTCCATGGCAGCGACCGCTGTGCTGAGGCTGATGGAGCGGAACAAACTCTCGCCGGAGGATATAGGCAGGCTCTATGTTGCAACCGAGTCCGGGCTCGACGAGTCCAAGGCGATGAACTCCTACGTTGTGGGGATGCTGGAGCAGATCTACGGGGACGACTCGTTCGAGCACTGCGGGGGCATCGAGTGTAAGTTTGCCTGCGTGAGTGGCTCCTACGCGCTCTACGATAACTCGAACTGGATAAGGGCCAGCGAGAACGCCGGCAAGGCAGCAGTAGTCGTGGTCAGCGATGTTGCCAAGTACGACATCGGCTCCAGCGGCGAGTACACTCAGGGGGCCGGCGCCGTCGCGATGCTCGTCAAGGAAAAGCCGAGGATCATCGTCTTTGATCCGAAGGTAACCTCGACCGTTATCAAGAATGAATACGACTTTTACAGGCCCTTTGCGCGCAAGACCCCGATAGTGAACGGGCAGTACTCCAACCTCTCGTACCTCATCCAGGTAAAGAAGGCCATGATAGCGTACAAGCAGAAGGCCCTGGAGATGGGCCTCATCAAAATGGCGCCGGGAGAGTCGGTCATAGACCACATAGACCTGATCGCGCTCCACCTGCCGTTCGCAAAGATGGGCAAGAACGCGCTGGCGTTCCTACTGCGCCACGAGTGGAGGAACCTCCCCCGCTGGAAGGAGGTGCTCAAGTTCGTGGGGATGGAGGAGCCGAAGCCGAAGGACAGCCGCGGAACGATCGAATCGGTACTAATGGACAGAGAATTCATGGAGAAGGATGAGCAGTTCAGGAAGAAATTCATGGAGTCGCCGCAGTACAAGGAGGCCTTCGAGAAGAAGCTTGCGAGCTCGCTCAAGGCATCAGAGATGATCGGCAACCTCTACACCGGCTCGCTCTACGTTGGCTTCAGAAGCGAGCTGGAGTTCGAGCACAAGAAGGGCTACGACCTGACCGGCAAGCGGGTAGGCTTCGCGTCCTACGGAAGCGGCAGCAGCGCGATGGTCTTCAGCGGCGTGATCCAGCCGACCTACATCGACATAGTGAAGCACATGGATCTGGAGCAGGAGATAGGCTCCAGGAAGAAGATCTCGATCGAGGAATACGAGAGTCTTCACGAGGAGCAGAGGGGCATGGAGGATATCTTGGTAAAGAAGAAGAAAGAGTTCATCCTTGTGAGCGTGGGCAAGGGCAACAAGAAGGAAGGCTTCAGAGAGTACACCTTTGCCAACTAGTTGTGGCTGATGTCCGAGGACGCCTACGCCAGAAAGGAAGGGTTTCCCACCAAGATAGTGATGGGTGTCCTTGCCGGCATAGTTGTGGCGCTCTGGTTCATCATAGGCTCCGGATACCAGGCCGTGCTGCCGCAGGAACGCAACTACGAGCCGCCCACGGTGTGGCTCGCCTATAAAGGAGACATGCACACGGGCCTGCGCGGGAGCTACTGCTGGGCCGAGAGGTGCGTCGACAGCCCCCTGCGAGAGCCGCTTGGCCAGTTCGATGTTGAGAAGGGCTCCTCCATGAGCTTCATAACCAACAGCCTCACCGAGCCCACGAGCATGAATGTGCAGGCATACACCATCGACGACCAAGGCAATATGCGAGGAGTCGGTGAACTTGCAGCGGGCGAATCAAAATACAGCTACAGGGCGGACCTGCCAAGCGGCATCTATGTTATAGACGCACACCTTGCGTGGCAGGACATGGGTGACACGACCTATGCATTTACGATAAAGGTCGGCTGACCCATCGATCTGTAGAGATCAGGGGTTCGTGCTACTCGCGTTCTCTGGTATTGTTTCTTCAAGGCCGTGCTCAGCTTCATGTTCGGCTTCCTGCTCGGCTTCTTTCTGCTTTGCAAGTTGTTCCGCTAGCTCCTGTGCCTTCTGTTTCTCTTCCTTCTGATCCTTCAGCATCTTCGTCGTAAAGTCGTTCGGTATCGCAAGGACCGCTATTATGGCGAGCGCCAAGGAGGCACACATGATCAGTATCTCCCAGCGAATCTTGTACATTGCGCTCCGCTCAGACATAACCGTCGGTGCTTATGTTGCGGGAGGATTTTAAATATCTTTGCTATGCGGCGTGGTGGCAGTGCACGATCAGGTAGGATAGCGTGCCCAGAAATCCGATCAGAACCGAGATATATGCTGCCTTTTCAAAGCGTCTTCGCCTTTCTCTGTACATTGCCTGCTGGGCAGCTACGGCCCGCTGCATGGTTATGTTTGTACTTTGTTTTAGATAAATTATTCTGTGTGTCATCAGACAACCTGCACGGCCAGCATGTGCATCGGTCCAAGTATCTCTGGGTCATCCAGCCCGTCCCAGACGAATAGCTCCAGGGTGTAGCTGCCGCCCACTTCGGGCATCCATGTTTGAGATACAATGGCCTGCTCGTTCGGTAGGAGCTCGTCCTCGACCCAAGAGATAGAGACAGTTATGCCGTCCGAATCCCTGACCTGGACGATGTAAGCGTACGGCTGCACAGTCTCTGCCCTGTTCTCGAGGCTGCGCTTCAGGATGAGTTCCTGCCCGATGCTCAACTCAACCACCTCTTCTCTCGGCGTCTCGACCGTCAGCGGCGGAAGCCCGACGATGAACTCCAGGGAGGCGGCGGGCGATGACCTGCCGTTTATCAGCACTGCGAACCGGTACTCGCCGTCACCCAGCCCATCGATAGAGTATGTGTGCCTGTGCTCAGTTATGACCTCTGCAACGAACTTGTCCGGCGGCGGAGGGATCACCGTCACATCGGCTGTGAACTCGCTTCCTTTCTGGGCCGGCGCGTCGAACTTGACCGTGTACCCGGCCGTGCTTGTCTCTATGGTCGCGGTGACGCGAATCTTGTCGCCTAGCTCGATCCTCTTACTTGGCTCGATGGTGATGGTTGCATGCGCATTCACGTCCAGGCTCTTCCGCCAGTCCCCCGGGGCAAAGACCTCGTTCCTGCCGCTCACGGAGAGCCCGGGCTGCAGGCCGCCGCCTATCACGTAAACGTCGCCGCCGGCCTCTGCCGCAGCGAGACCGTGTCTTGCGGACGGCATCCGCTCCCGCGCGATCCACAGATCATGCTCGGCCACGTACTGCTCGTTGTTGGCAAACGTGCCTGTTGAAGCTTCGCCGCCGAAGACATAGATGCTCCCGGCCAGCGATGCGCCGACGATCCCGCCCCGCTTTGAAGGCATCGGTGTCTTGGTGGCCCACTTGTCGGTCTTGGGATCGTACTCCTCGTTGACGTTCATGTTGCTTGTCAGGCTTCCCTGCCTGCCCCCGATGACGTAGAGCTTGCCGTCGGCCACGCCCGATGCCAGATGTTCTCTCGGCGTGGGCATTGGCGTCTTCACATTCCATGCGTTGGTTGAGGGGTCGTACGCCTCGTTCGTTCCCAGGGTGAGCCCGTTGAATCCCCCAACCGCGTAGAGGATGCCGTCAATGAACTGGGCGGTTAGCGCCCCCCGCGGCGTCGGCATAGGCCTGCCCTCGCTCCACACGTTCGTGGCCTGGTCGTAGATGAAGAGCCTGTTGGTGGGTACCCATCCTGACAGATAGCCTCCCACAACGTAGATCTTGCCCTGGTACGATGCGGCAGATGCGTGGTGAAGCGGAATGGGTAGCTCCTTGGCTTTGGACCAAGCATTGCTCCTCGGGTCGTACACCTCCACTATGTCCATCGTATCTCCGTCCGAGTCAAAGCCTCCGATTACGTAGATATTGCTCCCCACGGTGGCTGCCGTGACCTCGGTGCGCTCCGTGGGCATGGGAGACAATGCTGCCCACTCGCCAGCAGCGCCGGCTCCTAGAGATAATGGATACAGGAACGGAAAGAGTGCTGCCGCGATCAAATAAGGAGCAAACTTTCTCATAGAATACGAATGCCCTCGGCGCATATAAAATTGTGTTACCGAAAGTTACTGCCGCAGATCAGGCGCGCAGCAGCTTCCAGTCACGCATGGAATAAAGAAAGATCATGTAATTTCCCACCGAGGCGCCTTCGGGCATTGCGCTGCCGAACCAAGGCTGTACGGATGCAAAGACGGGGACGACCCTTATCAGAGACGTATGGGCGACCAGCCTGCAGATCTCCTCCGACTTGATGTGAGGCGATTTTGTGCTTGCCTTGACCTGGATGCACCACCTGTCAGATCCCTTGCTGGCTACCATGTCTGCCGCGCCCCTGCTCGCCGGGCTCAGCACGATATCCCAGCCCCTCGACCTGAGATAGCTTGCAACGAGGAACTCGGCCTCCCTGCCGAAGATGCGCCACGGAGATTATAAATCTGCTAACCCATCTGCTTGATCTTGGCCTTCCTGACGCCGCTTCGCTCCATCTCTCTTATGGCATCGGTGCTGTTCCCGATCCCCTTCACGGCGTCCTCGAGCACGACCGCGTCGAATCCGAGCCTGACCGCGTCCAGTGCCGTGTTCTTCACACAGTAGTCGGTCGCGACGCCGCCGATCAGGACGTGTCTTATGCCATCGTGCTCGAGCTTCGTTGCGAGATCGGTGTGCGCGAACCCCGAGTAGGCCTCCCTGTCGGCGTCCGTGGCCTTTGAGATCACGGTCGCACTCCTAGGGATCTTCAGGTCCGGGTGGAACTCTGCCCCCTTCGTGTCCCGGACGCAGTGCATGGGCCAGACCCCTCCCCTCTGCTTGAAGGACTTGTGGTCCGGCGGGTGCCAGTCCCGCGTTGCGAAGATCGGGAGTCTCCTTGACGCGAAGATCTCGATGTACATGTTCAGTACCGGTATTATCTTATCGGAGTCGGGCACGGGCAGAGTACCAGACGGCATGAAATCGTTCTGCATGTCCACGATTATGAGTGCGCAGGACCGGTCGAGCTTGATAACCACGGATCATAACCTGCCTGCAGTCGATAAATATCTATCGTGTGCCCGTAAGCACACGGACCCGCCCGTCCGCCATCATAGCGCCGATCAGCTTCCTGCCGGCCTCGGACCGCTTCGAGACCTTCACCCTTGCCTTCTTCCCGACGACCGCCGAGAAGAGGTACTCGTCGTCCACATATACATCGACGGGCCTGCCCACCGTCTCGTCGCCGAAGAGCAGGTTGACGGAGTTGCCGGCCTCGCCAACGTCAAACTTGACGTCCTGCCCCAGCGATTTGAGGCGCGGCTCCACGTCGATCTTTATGTTCAGCATCTTCTCCAGCTCTCTTACGGTGGCGCCGCCCTTCCCGATTAGCACGGGGACCGCCGATTTGTCGACCTTGACCAGGGCCCTGCCATGCGAGACTATCTCCACCTCGGCCCCTCTGTCGAACCGGCGCATCATCTCGAGGATCCTGGCCTCTGCGAGTTTCTTCACGCCGTCGTGCTCCTCCTTCGATACGGGCACCACTATGTTCTCCTCGCCAAAGGTGTAGATCTCGTACTCGAGCCGCCCGGTCTCAAAGTCCCTGACATCGATCACGGGCCTTGCCAGATCCTGCTCGGTCATCCCAGTAGGAACGCGCACAGTGAGGTCGAGCTCGTAGACCTTCTTGATCTCACCGTCCTTGACGAAGATTATCGTGTCGAGTATGTGTGGGATCATCCCAAGATCGACCCTCCCCATGAACCTCTGCACGGCATCGAGTGGGCTGCTTGCATGCACGACGCCGACCATGCCGACGCCCGCCAGCCGCATATCGGCAAATACCGCAAAGTCCTCGCTCTTCCTCACCTCGTCGAATATCGTATAATCAGGCCTCACTAGCAGCAGGATCTCGGCGGCCTTCTCGAAGCTTCCCTCCAGCGGCGCGTACTGTGTAACCTCGTCGCTCACCTGCAAGTCCCTCGGCGACTCGAAGGTCTTCACGATCTTGTTAAGCGATGCGTAGAACTCGGCCACGCTGCTGGCCAGTGTGCTCTTGCCGGAGCCAGGAGGGCCGGCGATCATTACACCCTCTGCCTTGTCCCTCAGCCGCTCCATCAGCTTCTTTGATACGTGGTACTCGTCGAGCGTCAGGCGGACGATCGGTCTGACCACGGTTATCTCTAACCCATCTGAGAACGGCGGCCTTGTTATCGCGATCCTGTACCTGCCGAGCTGGACGACCATCGCGCCGTTCCTGCTTATCTCGAACGACCCCGATCCGCTCACCCTTGCGGCCTCGGAGACTTCCCGCACCATCTGCATCAGCTCGGCATAGGAGCACTTCTCGTCCCTCAGCTTTGTGAGCTGGAATGCGCCGGGCTTGCCACGCTTTGCAACGGGCGGTACCCCCTCCTTCAGGTGGACGCTCATGGTATCGGCGTCGAGGAACTTCTCGAAGGAGAGCTCGGTGGTCTTTACCGGGGTGCTGATGTGTGTGGATTTGATCCCCTCCGCCTCGGCCACCAGCGCCTGCACATAATCTGCTGTAACCAGCGTGCCACCCTCCTGCTTGGCGACATCCTTTATCAGGGCGTCTATCCGGCCGTGCCTTGCGAGCCTGATGTCGTCCATTCCCGGCCTGGTGCCGGTGAACCTTATCCTGATGCCCCTGCCGTCGCAGAGCTCGCGGATCTTTTTTATCTCTGCCAGCCCCATGAAGCCAGGCTCCCTGTTCATCGAGGCCTGTGCCTGGAGCTCGTCAAGCGCGGCATGGGGTATTATTATCTCGCAGTCGGCCAGCTCGCCGGACTCGATCATCTTCGATATCTTGCCGTCGATTATTATGCTGGTATCAAGCACAAGCTTCTTTTCCAAGACAAACCAACCTTTGCATGCCTTTCTGTATGTCACTCCCTATGCAAGACCAGAATAAATATCTACAGAACCTCCGGCTGAACGCTGACCGCTTCCTCCGCGGGAACGCTGACCGTGCTCTGGGACGGGCCGGTCTTTATCAGCTCGACCGTGTAGCCGCGGAAGTTCTCCCTCACGCTCTCCATGTGGCTCAGGAGTATGATCCTGCTGAACTCCTTCGTTAGTTTCTGCAGGACGCTCATCGCGTCGCGCACACCTGGCTCGTCGAGGGTCCCAAAGTCGCCCTCGTCTATTATCAGCGTGTGCATCATCCCGGACGCGCCGTCGGTCTGCGGGAACCTGCTCAGTATCCTGGATATGGCGACGCGCAGGGCCATGTTGATCCTGACCTGCTGCCCGCCGGAGAAGTACTGTATCGGCCTCACCTCGCCGGCCATCGTGGCGCCCACGCCGAGGCTGTCGCGGTCTATGTTCAGCGCGGTGATCGTGCCGTCCGAGAGGTCGTTGATCAGGGTCGTGCCCTCCTTCTCGATGTAGGGCAGCAGCCTGCGCAGTATGTTCTGCGGTATGTCGGCGAAGATCTTCACCAGCTCCTCCAGCGAGGAGATCTTTTCGCGCAGGTCCTCGATCTTGTTCTCGTTCTGCCGCAGCCGCTTCTCCTTGTTCCTCAGCTCGGAGAGCTGCTTTGCGAGCGTGTCGTAGTTCGTCTTCTCCTTCGTCAGGTTGAGCACGTTCTGGTGGTGAGCGTTCTGCGCCGACTCGAGTTCCTGCTTCACCGATGTGTACCTGCGCTCTATATCCCCGAGCCTCCGCATCTGTCCAAGCAGCTTGGCGCGCTGGTCCCTCAGGGATGCCAGCGTCTTTCTTGCCTTTTCCATGTGGCCGGCTATATCGGGCAGGCGCCTGAGCTGGATTCTGGCACTCGAGTACTGTTCGGCCACCCTCTCGTGCCGCAGTGCCGAAACATGCCTTTCCATGGCTTCGTACTCCCTAGGGGTGAACCGCAGGGACTTGAGCTGTCTTGCATAACTCTTCAGTTCCTGCTTCACGGATTCCAGTTCGCGCCGCGCCCCGTCCCTCCTGGCCCTGAGCTGGTCAAACCGCTTCTGCTCGCCGGTGAGCTCGTTGTACCTGCCGAGGCCGCTCTCCATCTTGGTCGCGGTGATCTCGAGGTTGCCGAGTGACCTACCGATCTTCCTGAGCCGCATGGTCACTCCGTCAAGCTCCCGCTGTCCCTTCCGCCTAGTCGCCAGCAGCGTGTTTATCTCGGCCAAGTAGCGCCGCAGGACGCTCCTGGGGCTGGCTATCTTCTGCATGCAGACGGGGCAGGCCTTCTTTCGCTTGACGGCTCCCATCTTCCGCCTCAGGCTGTCTATCGCGTCGCCGGTGGTGCCGAGCAGCGCCTCGAGCCTGAGCTTCCTCCGCTCCAGTTCGTTCTTCCTGCGCCTCAGCTGGGCGATCTCTTTCCGCATGCCGGCAACCTTCTGGCGCGACGGAACCTCCCTCTTCAGGCCGGCCAGCGCTTCTTTTGAGGCCTCCAGCTCGCTCTGCGCTTCGGCAAGCCTCGATTGCTTCTCCCTGAGCGAGTTCCTCAGCGAGGCTATCCTGGCCGCGAGCTTGTCGTAGGCGTTCTTCCTCTTCCCGGCATCCTTCAGCGTTCTGGTTAACCCCTCCAGCTCCAGATACGATCTTTCAAGCATTCGGAACTCTTTCTTCAGGCCGCCGAGTTCGTTGAACTCGTCCCTGCTTCCTTCCAGCGTCTTCTCCAGGTTCTTCATTTTAGTGGCTATGTTCTCGATCGCGCCGTTAATCGCGAGGTACCGCGAGTGATCCTTCTCCAGCCGCTTCGTCAGGTTCTTTACCTGCCTAAGCCTCCTTGCCGAGCTTGATACCCGCTGCTCCAGATCCGCCACGGTCTTCTTCAGCCGCTTCATCGAGCTCTCCACCTGCGGGATCTTCGCGGTCTCATTCGCCAGGAGCTCGTTCGCTACCTCCATCTCCCTGGAGACGACGTTCTTCTGCTCGATCTCCCCGCTTATGGCCTTCCTGTACCCGTCGTACTTCGCCAGGCCGAAAAGGTTCACGAAGGCCTCCTTCCGGGTGGAGGGGAGCACGTCCGTGAGGGAGCTCATCTCGCCCTGCAGTATTACTGCAGACCGGCGGAACCCCTCCCAGTCCAGGCCTATGGCCTTGCGGGTGACGTACTCGAAGACCTCGTCGTCCTCGGCCTTGATCTCGCCGTCCTCAAGCAGCTCGCCCCCTGACTTGGTCCTTCCTATGCTCTTCTTCACCACGTAGTTGTGCCCGTGGTTCTCGAACTCCAGGTGCATCGACGCCTCGGAGGAGTCGTGGTTCACCAGATCGGAGAGCTCGAGAAACCCACGTTCGGCGTCAGGAGAGGTCCTGAACGTCCTGCCGTAGAGGCACACGCATATCGCGTCCAGCAATGATGTCTTGCCGGCGCCGTTTTCGCCGAATATGAGCGTCATCGTATTTTCGTGGAACGTTATCTCCTGCTGCTCCCTGAACGGCATGAAGCCTTTTACGATCAGCTTCTTCACCTTCATTGCTTCTCCACCCTCCTGATCACTTCCCTGCCGACCCTGAGCAGCTGCGGCGCGTTCTTTGCGAGCTGCCTCTTGCTCTTCACGTAGAGCTCGAGCTCCTTCTCGGGGGAGAGCACGTAGCGCTCTCCCAGCACGCCCGACTCGGGGAGCGAGACCGTCGTCCTGGCCTGTAACTTGTAGTCGAAGACCCTGCAGTCCCTGAGCTTGTCCAGTATCGGGGTCCAGTTGATCGACCTGTTTTCGTGCACATCGATGTTCTCGAGCTTTATCCTCACCAGCGCGTTCTTTATCTCCTTGGTCCTCTGCTCGACCGACTCCAGCACGAGCTTTGCGATCTTTGACGCGGAGGAGCCGGAACAGTCAAAATCTATTACAGTGACCATCTTTCTTATCGGCAGCCTGACCGGCTTGACCCTGACGCTCTCCTCGAACTCCACCAAGAGGGCATACTTTTCCTCGTTCTCCTCCCCAAAGTCGAAGCGCTCCGAGGAGCCCGAGTAAAATATCGGCACCGCATGTTTGATCTGCTGGAACTTGTGCATGTGCCCCAGGGCCGCGTATGAGAAGCCATCGGATATCTGGGACGGGTTGAGCGGCTTCCCGACGAAGGGCTCCACAAACTCCTCCGAGCTGGGGACTGCCTGCGCCACCGGCGCGTGTGTCGCTAGGATCTTCTTGTCGGACGTTGATTTCTCGAGCGCCGTTGCAAGCATCGGGGCGAACTGGTCGTTCACCTCGTCGAACTTTGCCGGAGCCGGGACGCAGACAAAGTCATACGCGCCCAAGATGAAGGTGTTCGGCTCGGTTGCGACGAAGACGTTGTCTATCTCGCTCAGGATCGTGAGTGGGTTCAGGCCCGCGCTGGTCTTGGGGGTCTCCCTGTTCCCGCTCACTATCAGGGTCATTATCCCGGCCCTTGACAGGCGCTTCAGGATGCGCGTCACCTCCAAGACATAGTACTGGTGGGGGTTCGTGCGGGTGAATAAATCGCCAGCGATAAGGAAGACATCGACCCTTTCGTTCAGGGCGATCCTGCCTATGCTCCTGAAGGCGTTCAGGTAGTCGAGGCTCCTGGCGTTGAGGCCAGTAGAGGTGTCAGCCTTCGAATAGGCAATCTCGCCGATATGGTTATCCGATGTCTGAAGTATCCGCATCGATCTTTCCTTCTCTATAGTATTTCCAGTACCAATTTATAAACTGGGATCATTGCCCGGCCATACTCCGATCTTCTGATCAGCTCTTGTACCCGAACAGAAAGTAGCCGCAGTTTGCGCAGATCGTGCCCACCTTGACCCACCGCTTGCCCGCGTGGCCTTGGTGCACATAGGTCGATTTCATCATGCTCCCACAGTGCGGGCACTCGATAACGGTCCTTGGCAAGGTGTATACACCATCCACCCCTGCCCATATGAGCATTATGGTTTTATCGTCTCCCCCCAGTATTAGTGGGGTGAGCGAGGATACTGCTTCAAAGGCGGTGGATCATGCCCTGAAGATGGGCGCCAGCTATGCTGATGCCAGGTTTGAGGCCAGGACAGAAAACGGGCTCCTAGTGGAGAACGGCAGCATAGAGCACTTCGCGTCGGCGCGGGAGTCGGGCCTAGGCGTCAGGGTCATAGCAGATGGCGCGTGGGGGTTCTATGCCTTTGCCAATCCCAAAGATATTGCCGATTCGCGCACCGCGGCAGAGAAGGCCGTCAAACTTGCAAAGGGTTACAGCGCCAGCCTGAAGCGGAAGGTCTCCCTTGCCGATACCAAGGCCTACACTGACAGGGTGGAGTTCGGGTTCAGGAAGGATCCGAGGAACGCTGTGAAGGAGCTGGTGCAGATAGCGAAGGACTGCGACAAGATAATCAGGAGCGCCGGGGCTAGGATACACAGGTCGTCGGTATCCACAGAGTATGAATTCACCGAGAAGACATTTGTGAGCAGCGATGGCGCCAGGATCATGCAGAGCTATCTTGACACTGTGATCAACCTCTCGGCCACCGCGCACGAGTCCGGGCTCACCCAGAGCGTCTCGGCCACGGAGGGGGGAAGGGGCGGGATGGAGATGATCACCGAGCACGCAAACGCGATGCAGAGGGCCGAGGAGGTGGCCCGGAAGGCGGTGGAGCTGATAGACGCCAAGCCCGCGAAGGAGCAGAAGACAAGGGTCGTAATGAACCCCGACTTTGTTGCGCTCCTGACCCACGAGATACTCGGCCACCCCTCGGAGGCTGATAGGGTTTTAGGCTACGAGATGGCATGGGCTGGCGGCGCCTGGTGGGCAGGAAAGATAGGACAGCGCGTCGGCTCTGAAGCGTTAAGCGTGTCAGACAACCCGACCATCGAGCACAACCTAGGCTGGTACAAGTACGACGACGAGGGCGTGCTTGCAAACGAGAAGGTCCTGATAAGGAACGGCATGCTTGTGAACCATATGCAGAGCAGGGAGACCGCGGCAAAATTCAACGTCGAGCCCAACGGCGGCATGCGCGCGACCGGCTACGAATTCATGCCGCTGATAAGGATGGCGTGCACCTACATCAGCCCGGGCGACTGGGATCACACTGAGATGATCAAGGAGGTAAAGGACGGCGTCCTCATCTGCAACATGAAGGTTCCCTCGATCGACATGATGCGCTACAACTGGAGCATATCTTGTCAATATGCATACAGCATAAAGAACGGCGAGGTGGGGAACCTGCTGCGCGATGTGATAGTCATGGGCATAGCGCCCGAGTTCTTCGCCTCGATCGATGCCTGCGGCAGGGAGTTCGAGGTGAGGCCGGTCCTGA
The DNA here is from genome assembly GCA_964373125.1 of uncultured Nitrosopumilales archaeon. Classification (GTDB taxonomy): domain Archaea; phylum Thermoproteota; class Nitrososphaeria; order Nitrososphaerales; family UBA213; genus CAYJSN01. The sequence goes on from CAYJSN010000007.1 coordinate 65,722, forward strand.
ACTGCGGGAAGGGCGATCCCATGCAGACGCTCAGGATGGGCAACGGTGGCCCCTACGTCAGGGGCACGGCGACCGTGAAGAGCGTGGAAGGCGCGTAGGCCGTTCGCTCCGATTACGACAAAGCAAAATAAGAACAGCATTTCATCTCATCCAGAGATGGACGGGGATTCGCTTGAGATAATAGCCGGAGAGGTCAGGGAGTGCACACTCTGCGACCTGGCAAAGGGCCGGATCAACGCGGTTCCCGGCGAGGGCAGCAGCCTGGCAAAGATAATGTTCATCGGCGAGGCGCCGGGGAGGAGCGAGGACGAGCAGGGAAGGCCCTTCGTGGGCGCTGCCGGCAGGCTCCTGACCGAGGCGCTGCAGGAGGCCGGCCTCTCCAGGGAGGAGGTCTTCATCACCAACATAGTGAAGTGCAGGCCGCCGAACAACAGGGTCCCAAAGGATGAGGAGCGGAGCGCCTGCAGGCCCTACCTGGAGCGCCAGATCGGGCTCATCAACCCGAAGATAGTATGCGTCCTGGGCAGGACGGCCTATGAATCATTGCTCGGCGGTGGGTCGATAACGTCGAACCGCGGCAGGGTCGTAAAGCGCGGGAGCCGGCACTACTTCCTCACCGTGCACCCGGCCGCGGTCATCTACAACCCCGACCTAAAGTCGGTCTTCAGGCGGGACATCCTGAACCTCGTGAAGGAGCTTAAGAGGATCGAGTCCGAGAAGCACGAATCGCTGGAGGAGTACCTCTGATGCGAATCTTGAGCAGGAAATTTTACGACCGGGACACCATCGAGGTCGCGCGCGACCTGCTGGGCAAGACGCTGGTCAGGGTTCTTGACGGAAGACGCATGCTTTCTGGCATTATAGTCGAGAGCGAGGCCTACCGCTCCACCGATGATCCGGCAAGCCACTCCTACCGGGGAAAGACAGAAAGAAACAGCGTGATGTTCGGCCCGGTCGGCCATGCGTATGTTTACTTCACATACGGCAACCACCACTGCCTCAACCTGGTCGCAAAGGACGGTGCCACGCCGGCTGGCGCGGTCCTCATCAGGGCGATCGAGCCGCTCGAGGGCGTATCAACAATGCAGATGCACCGGGGAACCGATGACATCTTCAACTTGGCTAGCGGGCCGGGCAAGCTCACCGAAGCATTAAGGATTAACAAGAAACAGAACGGGGCAGATGTCACAAGGAGGGAGGAGCTGTACGTCCTCGACGGAGAAGGCGCCGAGAGCTCGAGAATAATCGCCGCTCCGAGGATAGGCATCAATGTGGCGCTGGATAAGAAGTGGCGGTTTCTGGTATCGGACAGCAGGTTCGTCTCGAAGAGACCGAGGCCCGATCGGTAGCGTGTTATCCTGGCTGCTGCCCTACTTCGTCTTCTTGCCGGAGTGTTCTTCGCCCGGGCCGCCATTATTGTCGTCGTTCTCAGCCATCGTCCACGGGAAGAGCCGCCCGATAGATTTTGACCAGTCTACCTTCACCGTGTAGTAGATCAGGACGCCCACTATTGCTGCAAGTATGGCCGTCGACACGTAGACCCAGATAGGATCCTGAACGCTCTCAAGCATTGGCTGGATCGACGACGAGAGTCCTGCCCTGGCGCCCCAGACTATCATTTCCGACAGCACGATCTTGCCTGCCAGCGTTGCGGAGAAAAAGCGCAGCGGGTTGTACTTCGAGAGTCCGAGCGGAATGTAGACCAGATCGTCAGGCACGGGCGTTGCCGCGGCTATGAAGGCCGCGGGCCAGCCGTACCTGGAGACGAGCCTCTGCAGCGGCCGCATCCTTCGCTTCGTCTCCTCTGTGAGCATCCTCCTGCCGTAGTAGCTCCCGTAGAAGACGACCATCTTCCCGCCCGTGGCTCCTGCCGCGCCCACCAGTGACAGGAGGTGCGGGTCAAACACGGGGTCGAGGCCCATGGCTGCAAGGAGGACTAAGAATGGGACGGGAAGGAAGATCACGACGCTCCCGAGGAGGCTCGCCGCAAAAAGGCCGAGGTAACCGAGGCTCTCGTCGAACGGAAAGAGCTCCGTTATATCAACCAAGTCGTCTTAACTCTCTTAGTCTTGTATATAATTATAGTCGTGCGATGGAATTACAGCGAGACAAGTCTAATCTCAGAAACTAGTAGGCCCTACCAAAGTAGACGACGTGCTTTGCGTCCCTGCCGCAGTAGACGCACTTCCCGGGGCGCCCGTCCTCGAACGGTATGGCCCGTATGTCGGCCCCCGTCTCCTCCTTTATCCTGACCTCGCACTCGGCCTCGCCGCACCACGACGCCCTCACGAAGCCTCCCCGCTTCTCGATCGTCTCCTTGAACTTGGCGTAATCGTCAACGGCATACAGGTTCTTCTCCAGCAGTTCCTTCGCCCTGCTGAATAGGTTGTTCTGGATCGCCCGCAGGACTTCCATGACCCGTATCTGCACCTCGGCATCGCTGGCGCTGGACTTCTCGCCGGTGTCGCGCCTGACCAGCACGACCTTGTTCTGCTGCAGGTCATTGGGGCCGATATCTATCCTGAGCGGCACTCCCTTCACCTCCAAGTCGTTGAACTTGCAGCCTGGAGTATCTTCTGCCCTGTCGTCCCTGTGCGTTCTTACGGATTCTTTGGCCAGCAGGTCCCTGACCTGCTTTGCCTTTGCGGGTATCCCGGTGTTATCCTTGTCGGAGTAAAGGATCGGAATTATAACAGCCTGTATCGGGGCCACGTTTGGCGGCAGAACCAGACCTTTATCATCGCCGTGCACCATGACCAGCGCGCCGATCAGGCGCCAGGACATGCCCCAGGAGGTCTGCCATGCGTGGTGTTCCTGGTCATCGGTGCCAAGGTACTTGATGTTGAAGGGTTTGGCGAAGTTCTGCCCCAAGTTGTGGGACGTGCCCATCTGCAGGGCCCTCCCGTCAGCCATCATAGCCTCCAGTGTCATCGTATATACTGCGCCGACGAACTTCTCCCTCTCGCTCTTGTAGCCGACGATCACGGGTATGGCCAAGTGGTTCTCGATGATCTCTCTATATACCTCCAGCATCGTCTTGGCCTCCTCCTCAGCCTCCTCGCCGGTGGCGTGAACCGTATGCCCTTCCTGCCAGAGGAACTCCGAGTTTCTTATCAGGGGCCTTGTGGCCTTGATCTCGGCCCTGAGGGCGCTGTTCCAGAAGTTTAGCTTGAGCGGCAGGTCACGATAGCTGCGGACCCATCTGGAGAAGACCTCGTACGCGAGGGTCTCCGAGGTGGGCCTCAGCGCCAGCCTCTCCCCGAGCTGGTCGTTGCCCGAGTGCGTGACCCAGAAGACCTCGGGCTTGAAGCCCTCGAAGTGCTCGGCCTCCCTCCCCAGCAGGCCTTCCGGGATTAGAACGGGAAGGAAGGCGTTCTGGTGCCCGGTCTCCCTGAAGCGCCTGTCGGCTATCTCCCTGACGCTCTCCCAGATGGCATAGCCGTAGGGCCGCAAGACGATAAACCCCTTCATCGGGGCATAGTCCACGAGGCCGGACTTGAGCACAACCTGCGTGTACCACTCGCTAAAGTCCTCATCCTTCTTCGCAGTGATTCCGATTTCCTTGCTCAACCGAACTCACGCCAACTAGAGCGGGTCGCCCTTGCAATAAGCTTTCGCTCACAGAGGAATCGCCCTTTGAGAGGTATTGAGAGGCAGTACGCCATCGGGTCGGCTTCACAGACCCTTCCAATTTTTTTATCAACACGTGCTAAAGTCAGAAAATAGGACGCGTGTTCGCACCACGTGGTTTCAGTGCCGCTAAAATCCGGATAATTTGTAATGTTATAAATATATATTTACTTGTTTTGTTTTGCTAAAATTATGGTAGATCTAATTTATGGTCGTGGAATAACCGATATTATCCGTGAAATGCCAGTTTATGTTAGCCTATTCACAAAGTATGCAAGCATCAAGCTTTTCCATGGGAAACCAGCTATATTTGGTTCTGCAGACATTATCAATGTCTGTAATTTACACTGTACCCATTGTTACTGGTGGTTGAACAGAAAGGATGGCGAAGACCTATCTGCAGAACAGTGGAGGGAAATAATCAGAAAGACTTTCAAAAAACAGAAAATTTCCTTTGTCACTCTTGTAGGTGGAGAACCAACAATGCGTCCTGATGTCATTGAAGTTTTCTGTGAGGAAATGCCCAAAAGAGTTTGTGTTGTTACAAATGGGACCTTTCCTTTAAGGAGATTTGACAATCTGTACTTTTACTGGGTATCGTTGGATGGAACAGAGCAAATACATGACAGCATCAGAGGAGAGGGTGCATACGCAAAGACTAGACAGAACATCCTTGATTATATAGCAGGGCCTGACCGTCGAGGGAAACCAACTTGGAAAGAAATCTGGATTTCAACGACTATCAACGCACTAAATGACAGTACAATTGAGGATTTGGTTGAAGAATGGAGAGAAAAGGTCAATAAGATAGCATTCCAGTTTCATACCCCCTTTATCAAGGGAGATCCTTTATGGTTGCCATTTGGAGAAAAACGTAAGGAGGTGGTTGACAGACTAATTGCATTGCACAGTAAATACCCAGATTTTGTAGTCAATAGCGAGAAGCAGCTGTCGCTGATGAAAGGTAACTGGGGTGGAGTCGGTACGACGCCAGTTCAATGTCCCACATGGGCTATACTTTCACTGGATCACATGGGCAGAATAAAGCAGCCATGTTGTATCGGAAGTGCAGATACCAAAGCGCTAAAGCCAATTTGCGAAGAATGTGGTCTTGGGTGCTATTCAATGTTCGTCGCAGATGGTATAACTGGTAATTAAACTAGTAATTATAAGGAAGGAGTTGGCTATAGCGATTATTCTAGACACTGTCAAGAACCCTTCAGTTCGCGGATTAGAGCATTAGCTCGAACACTAGGCATTGCTATGGGTGCTTAGTAGGGGAGTTTAGGGTTCGCAGGCCCTTTGCTTGCCCGATAATGTTCATCCTTGCATCACATTATGTAATAATTATTACGCACAAAGTGATTCTATGGCCTACAATACTTAAATATTACAGTTATGGATAATCCTAGACCTGTATGCTCCTAGAAAAGCCTACCGTTCCAAGCGCTGTAGGCTCAATAATAACACATAACCAGCCGCTCTACGAATGCGTCAAACTGAAGGTTATTAATTACCATGCGCTAGCGAACAGGATCAAACCCGAAGTTGAAAGGCTGACGGGTAAGAAAACAAGCATCAATACACTTGTGGTCGCACTCAAGAGGTTTTCTGATGCAATAACCGAAGTAGGCACGTTGGAACCACTGCGCATTCTAAGGGATGCTCGAATAAAGCTAGCTAGTGATGTAGTGGATGTAACTATTAAGGCCAAGAAGTCTGATTTATTTCTCATCGCAAAACGTATAGCCGAGTTGTCTTCCAGTCTAAATGAACCCATTCACATATTCCAGCTTTCAAGCTCGATCAAACTGATTGCTGATGAAAGTGAATACAAGTCTTTGATTCGTTCATCTCTTGACAAAATTCTGATTGCAAGAGAAAAAACTGAATTGTCCAGACTGGATATTCATCTCCCTCCTGCCGTGGAAATGACACCTGGGTTTGGACTTTTCCTCACCGAATTACTCTACAGCCAAGGTATACATATACGCGATACTTACATCGGAGAAGAAACTATCCTGATTCTTAGTAGGCATGACGGCCCAAGAGCATATGAGATATTGCGACAGGAAATAGACAAAAGCAAAGCAGCTATAGTCGAAGCAGAGGCCAAAGCCTAGTCTACTAAAATAAAAAAGGGAGCCCGTCTACGCAGAGGCTGTCGGCTTGTAGACGAACGTGGTCTCACTTGTTCGAATCCCGTCGATTTTAGAGATTTCTTGAACAGTCTTCTGGAGAATCTCTTCGTAGGATTGTCCGCGTAGTGTTACTAGTATGTCCCACTCGCCTGATACAACCAAGGCTTCTGTTACGCCAGAAATGCTCTTCAATGCCTGGATTATGTCTTGGACAGGTCGGTCTACTCTTAGGAGTACTTGACCCATTGCGCGCTCGCCATCCTTCTTTGGGTTTACGTGACCTTCAAAGGGAACGAGGCAGGATGTTGAAGCTACGCCCTTGATAGACTTGATCTTCTTGATTGCCGCATTTGTCTTTTGCATGTCATTGCCCTTGAATGAGGCTATAACATCGAAGCGACCGGATGTACTTCCGAATCAGTTTATATAGTCGACTTCCTTCAACTTGGTACTTCGTTGTGCTGTTGCTTTTCCACAGTTGCGAACAAGTATGTCGGTAGTGCGTTTGTTGTTATTAGGTTTGACATACCATTGTAATAAGTGTTATACTATATAAAGATTCATAGATAATAAGTAATATCTGTTACATCATAGCTGTCCTCACATGCGTCAGACGGCTCTTCCAGACATAGCCATCGTTCAAGGCGTAGCCAAATGCTTGGCAAGTCCACCCAAGAAGGGCGACTCACAGCGGGTCTCCTTTGCAATAAACCTGTCCCTTTACCCTGCTAATGAAGTTTTTACACACATAGCACTGCACGAAGCCAATCTGCTGCTTGAGCACCGGACAGTCTACATACTCGGTCTTCATGCGCTTCAGCATCTTCGGGCTCACGCCCTTCAGCTTCAGCTTGCCCTTCTCGTCCATCATCCCCACCGCCTTCAGTTCCTCCTTCGCCTGATCGGTTATCTTGATCGTCTTTTCGGTCGCCTTGATGTCTACCAGATACTTGTGCAGCGCCTCGCCCCCGCTCACATAGATACCTTCCAAGACGGTGAATATAAGTATGAATGCCAGCAAGAAATAATTCGGCAGGCAACCTTTCCGAAGCTATGCGATGAAAACCGGGTTTGCTTATTCCGCTGGCATGAGGAACTGCAGTCCTATTCCTATGCCGTACAGCGCGAGTAGGAGCACGCCGCTCCGCAGGTCGAGCTTGTTTCTCAGCATGGGTACCATGGCCACGATCGTGATGGCCGTCACCAGGATCATCTGGTACCAGAGCATTGGCGTGGTCTCGATCGTGGCAAAGAAGCCGTGGTAGATCATCGCGCCGAACACCGCAACCGCTAGGAGGAGGGTGTTGTTGAGTATCTTCGAGCCTAGGACATTTGCGACCGCTATGGACGTGCCCGCCGCGCCCTTCCTGGCCAGTATCATCATCGATATCTTCTCTGGCATCTCGCCTGCCAGCGGGCTCATGATCACGGCCAGTACGACCACCGAGAGCCCGAGGTCGACCGAAAACCCCTCCATCGCGTGGATGAAGGGCTCCGCCCCGACGAATATTCCCGCGGTGCCGGCCCCAAATAGTATCAGGGCCTTTGTCATGTGCGCTCTGGATTCGTGGTGCACCTGGTTGCTGTTCCGGATGTTGCCGTTCATTTCTACCCCGACCGCGGCGCGCATCTCGGCGCGCTCCTTGTGCATCTCCCTGTATGCCAGGAAGAGGTACGCGGCAAACATCGCGCTGAATATCACCCCGTCGATAAAGTCGAAACCGTCGATGAATAATAACATGCTCACAATCGCGGATATTATCAGCAGGTACTTGTCGAGCTTGAAGGGGGTCACGTCGATCTCCCTGGCTGGATGCTGCGATAGCTTGGTGGTCGCTATGAGGAGCATTATCGCAAGGCCCAGCGTAATCATCAGCAGGTTGCTTCCCAGCGCCGACCCGATGGCAATGCCGTAAGATCCTCCTGCTGCGGCATAGATGACTATCGCGATCTCGGGCAGGGTCGTAGCAATGCTGAGTAGCGTCCGGCCCACGAACCTAGTGCCAAGTGATCTGGAGAGGTTCTCCGCGCCCCTTGACAGAAGATAGCTTGAACCGACCAGCTCGGCCAGCCAGAGCATCATGACCGAAAAGTTGTCAACCAAACTGACCTTTGGTAAGAGGCGTGCTGGTGTTTTATATACCATGGAACCGTGCTTCACGTAGTGCTGCTGCCGAATCTCAGCCTGCCTTGCTTCCGACACCCCGGGGCGTTTCTGTGCCTGTTCCTGTTCGTGTTACAACTGGCAGCAAACAGTAGTCTTCATACCGCGCCGGCGCAAACGCTGCGTTTGATCAAGCGACAAAAATTCTGCCAAAAGAGAGCTAACTTAATATAATCTAGATATTTTCGATCCGGTGAAGATGCTGGTTATATTCGACGTTGAGGGCGTGCTTTACGACGCTGAGTACCTCCCTCTCCTCGCAAAGTTGGTCGGCAAGGAGGAGGAGATCATGGATATCACGCTCAAAGGGATAAGGGGCGAGATTCCCTGGGAGGAGGGACTGCTTAGACGGATCGATGCCCTGCGGGGCATAGACCACGACCGGGCGCTCGCCATAGCCGCGCAGATGCCAATCATGAACGGTGCAAAGGAAGCATGCCAGAAGCTGAAGAAGGCGGGCTGGAAGCTGCTGGCCGTCTCTGGGGGCTTCACGATAATGACGGACCGGCTGAAGGAAGAGCTGGGCCTGGACCACGTGGCCTCGAACGAGCTCGTCTTCAAGGACGGCAGGCTGGCGGGAGTGGATATAATGGTGAACTCCAACAAGGCAAATGCCGTTGCCAAGATGGTAAGACAATGGAACGAGAAGAAGGAGGACACGGTCGCGGTCGTGGACGGCGCGAACGACCTGAACCTATTCGACATAGCCGGCCTGCGTGTAGCCTTCAACGCGCAGGACGTGGTGAAGCAGCGCGCGGACGTCGTAATCGAGGAGAAGGATCTTAGGCTGCTGCTTGGAGTGATCGAGAAGCGCTTCGGCACGGTCTTTGCCAAGTCCCCGAGGTAGGCCCAGCCTCCAGAGATGGCATTTTAAGTAGGCTCTGCTTCATGCAATCTCGATGCGGGTAATCCCGATTCGCTTGGCGCAGGACGTACAGCCCGGCGCCAGCATCGCAGAGGTGATAGCGTCTGCCCTAAGGAAGACGAAACAGAGGCTGGAGGACGGCGATGTGCTGGTCATAGCCCACAAGATAGTCTCCAAGGCCGAGGACAGGATCGTCGACCTCTCGGCGGTGAAGCCATCGGCGAGGGCAAGAAGGATCGCGAAGCAGCATGCCAAGGATCCCAGGGTAGTCGAGCTGATCCTCCGCGAGTCGACCAGGATCGTGAAGATGAAGGACGGCATAATAATAACAGAGACCAAGCAGGGGTTTGTCTGCGCAAACGCGGGTGTTGATCAATCGAACGTTCGTGGCGATCGGGCGACGCTCCTGCCGAAGGATCCCGACAGGTCGGCAGGAAGGATCCGGCGGCAGCTCGGAAAAAAAACAGGCAAGGAGATCGCGGTGATAATTTCCGATACTTTCGGCAGGCCCTTCAGGGAGGGCCAAGTGAATGTCGCGATCGGAGCGTCTGGCCTCGAACCGATCAGGGACTACCGCGGAACAAAGGACGTCTTTGGGAAAAAGCTGAAGGTCACCCAGATCGCCGTTGCCGACGAGATCGCGAGCGCCGCGGAACTCGTCATGGGCAAGGCAGATCGGATCCCGGTTGCGGTGGTGCGGGGCCTGCGCTATGAGAAGGGTGAAAGTTCTGCTAAGGAATTACTAAGGACGCGCAAAAATGATCTCTTTCGATAAGATTCAAATATGATACACGGCCCATGATGGGACGTTGGGCGAGAGTGTTGAGTGAGACTGTTACGCCGGCAAAGACGATAGACGTGCGGGGCCTCTTCTGTCCCGAGCCTGTCTTCAGGACCAAGATCGAGATGGAGCGGCTTTGTGTCGGCAGCGTGCTCAAGGTCGTGGCCGACGACCCCGATGCCGAGGAGGACATCTCGCGCTGGGTCAGCCGGAACGGGCACCAGATGGTGAACTTTTCGAAGGAAGACAAGAACTTGGTCTTCCTGATAAAGAAGGTGAAATAGTCAAGATGGCAGTCAAGACGCTTTCCGCCAAGCTACTGGAGAAGATAGGCAACACGCCGCTCCTGGAGCTGAAGTCATACTCCAACATGGTAAAGATCTTCGCGAAGCTGGAGTGGTACAACGCCTTCGGCTCGATAAAGGACAGGCCCGCCTACTGGATGGTAAAGGACGCGGAGAAGCGCGACATCCTGAAGAAGAACAAGAGCATAATAATCGAGCCGACCTCCGGCAACACGGGCATAGCGCTGGCGGGCATAGCTAGGCTGATGGGCTACGATACAGAGATCGTCATCCCCGAAAAGGTCAGCAGCGAGACCAAGTTCGTCCTGCGGAGCTTGGGGGCGAAGCTCTACGAGACCTCGGACGACCTCTGCCCCAGGGTTGGGGTGGGCACTGACCAGAGCATATCCCTGGCAAGCGCGATGGCGCGCGCCAGGCCCGAGACGTACTTCATGCCGAACCAGTACGAAAACGATGCGAACTTCAGGTCGCATTACGAGGGCACCGGGCCCGAGATATGGGAGCAGACGGGCGGAAAGATAACACACTTCATCGCAGGTGCCGGCACCGGCGGAACGATCACCGGCATCTCTACGTTCCTCAAGGAGAAGAACCCGAAGATAAGGACGGTCGCGGTCCAGCCGCAGAAGCAGCACCTGATCCAGGGGCTCAGGAACTACGAGGAGTCCGACATGCCGCCGTTGTTCAAGAAGAGGCAACAGACCGTGGACGAGTGGTACACCATAACGAACGAGGAGTCGTTCAGGGAGGCTAGGAACCTCTATGAGAAGGAGAATCTCCTGGTGGGCCCGTCGTCCGGATGCGTCATGGTCGCAACGAGGAAGTTGGCAGCTACGCTTGAAGAGGGCGTCCTTGTCTGCATATTTGCCGATGACGGCAGGAAGTTCAGGAGCCTCTACGAAAACCAAGGCGTTTTCACTCCTGCAGAATTCGACAAAGCATTAGCGCAGGCGCGCATGCTGAACGAGCTGCCGTTCGAGCTGGCCGCGAGCAAGTCCTGATCGAAGATATCCTGTAAATTATTTTCTGTTCTTTTCCTGCAGGTACTTCTCCACGTCCAGCGCGGCCATGCAGCCAAACCCGGCTGCTGTCACAGCCTGCCTGTACCTGTGGTCGTGGACATCGCCGGCAGCGAAGACGCCCGGAACGCTTGTCTGGGTATGGTTCTTCACAACTATGTAGCTCTGCTCGTCCATCTCCAGCTGTCCCCTGAAGACCTGGGTGTTGGGATCGTGTCCTATCGCGATGAAGATCCCGCCAACATCGACCTTGGTGCGCTCGTCGGTGCTGATGTCTTGGAGAACAGCAGAGTGCACCTTCTTATCGCCGATTATGTCTACAACCGCCGTGTTCCAGCGGAACTTTATCTTCGGTTCCGCAAAGGCCCGTTCCTGGAGTATCCTGCTGGCCCTCAGCCTGTCCCGCCTGTGGACGAGCTGCACACCCTTGGCGAACTTTGTGAGAAAGATCGCTTCCTCGACCGCGCTGTCGCCTCCCCCCACCACGATGAGATCCTCGCCCTTGAAGAAGGGGCCGTCGCAGGTTGCGCAGTAGGATACTCCCCTGCCCCCGAACTGCTCCTCGCCCTTCACGCCCAGCTTCCTAGGGGAGGCCCCGCTGGCCACTATCACGGCATCGGCCTCGAACTCCCTGTCGGTGGCCATGACCCTGAAGGACCCGTGCTTGAAATCAACGCTCACCGCTGTGTCATCGACCACCACGGCCTCGAACCTTTCGGCCTGCTGGCGCATATTCATCATCAGCTCTGGACCGAAGATTCCGGTGGGAAACCCGGGAAAGTTTTCAACCTCGCTCGTGGTCATCAGCTGCCCGCCGGGCAGGTTGCCTGACAAAACTAGTGTCTTGAGCTTGGCCCTCGCGGTGTAGATGGCCGCGGTCAAGCCTGCAGGCCCGGAGCCAAGAATTATCACATCGTATTTCATTGCGTCCACTGGCCTAGGCTTCTCTGCAGCCCTGACATCAGTGGACATCATGACACTCTAGCGTCACGGAACGTTATTTAAATTATGTTTTGAACTAACGCCGTATCTTGCGTTACCGGGTTAGTGCTTTTTGCGCGGATAACCCTTAAATTGCAACGAGCTCTATTACTACCTGTGCACAAGGGAA
>CAYJSN010000008.1:0-71720 GCA_964373125.1 uncultured Nitrosopumilales archaeon
GGCGCCGGGCTGGTCGGCCTCATCGCCGGTCGATATGTAGAGCTTGCCGTCTGGGCCAAACTTAATCCTCCCGCCGTCGTGAATCGCGGCTCCGGGAATCCCATCGACCAAGACCTGCTCGTCGTGCCCTGATCCAGATTCGGCAAGCCTCGATACCCTGTTCCAGAGGTTGCCCGCCACATCAGCGTGAGTGTAATAGACGTAAATGTAACCGTTTTCGCTGAAGTCCGGATCAAGCGCGAGCCCCAGCATCCCTGCCTCGCCCGCCCGCGCCACATCCCGCTCGAAGACGGGTTCGGTCATCAGATTGCCGCCGCTGTCTGCCATCCTCACCCTGCCGGCCCTCTCGGTGAAGAAGATCCGGCCATCGTCGGCAAAGTCGATCGCCCAGGGCACCTCCAGATTCGAGACAACCACCTCGAACCCGGTGGCGTTCAACTCCATCGGAGACGGTATCGGCGGTGGTGTGGTGGGGAGCGATACCAGTATGATGGCAATGACGGCGGCTGCTGCGGCCCCGATCATCGCGGTTCTTTTCATGATGGTAGGTGCCGCGGCCACGGCTTTTTAATGTAGTGAAGAGCGAGCCGGGTTGCCGCAAAATTTCAAATGACTGTGAGACGGATCGGAGGATGGGATCATTTTGGGCAAAGATTTAATAGATATCCGAGCAGCTCATCAAATCCGTAGCGGGATTCCGTAGCGAGGCAACTGCCCTATACGGGTGGGGAAGCCAGGTTAACCAACTCGGGCCGAGTCCCGGCGGGCTCATAACCCGCAGAGCGGTGGTTCGAAAAGACGGAGCTCTAAAACTCCTCTCGATAGTCCACCCCCCGCTACCATTTAATTTCGCTGACAGAGATGACTCTAGTTTTCCTTCAGCGCGCTGCTTGCCAGATCGGGCGACACGAACCTGCGGTACCAGCGCGAATCCAGAACTGGAACAAAACGGTTCTTCTCCATGCCGTACCTCTGTTGCGGTTTAGTGAGGTGCCTGTGCGCCTTTGGAACCGGGATGTAGAGGTCTTCCTTGATCTCCCTAGGAACACTGACCGCGACCTTGGATGCGCCGCGCTCCCTGTGGCCGCAATGCTCGCACTGGTAGCCTTTGCCCTTTCCCTCCGACTTCATCCGCCTCGAGCACCTGCTGCATAACGGGTTCAGGTAGCGTAACTTCGCCGCAACCTTGAGAAGATGGATGTACTCCGCATTGATCACCTTTGGGTGCTTCGAGGTTGCCTTGCGCACGCCTCCCCCTATCTCCACCAAGTCGCCGCTGCTCAGCCTCTGTGCAAGCGGGCTCAGCCCCGTTGGCTCATATACAGCGCAGAGGGCAGAGCCCTGCTCGTTCCTGAGCCTGAAGAACGTGTGGCCGCCCATCATTGCGCGGGGCTCGCCATCCACGTATCCTTCTACAAAGCCGGAGGTGTACGTCTTCAGGTTGGCCAGGTTAAACTTGTTGGCCAGGTGGGCATTGGTGCCGTGGTTGGTGCGGAAGATCATGTAGCCCGCGAGCTCCTCCGGTATCTCCAGCATCAGAAACGCTTGGAGCACTGCGTTGGGATCCTCGCCCCTTATGCCGCAGAAGATCGGGTCCGGGCCGTGCGGCGCGATCAGCACGCGCTCATGTTTGTGATCGTAGCTGTTGTAGGTGTGTGGATAGGTTTGCACAGCCATTTCCCGCACGCTCTCGCTGGATATTGGCCTGGGCCCGCCGCAGTTCTCCTCCTTCCTGTATGCTATGCACTCGAATGTATGGTCGAGGTTCAGCGGAGTTCCAACGGCCGCCAGCGCGCCGACCACCCCCTGCCCGTTTCCGTAGGCGCAGAGCTCGACCCCGTATTTTCTGGCTAGTTCGGCTGCCCTCTTCCTGCCCAGGACATCGTATAGTGCTTCGGCCGCAAAACCTGTAATCTCAGTAGGAACTTGGCTGCCGGAATAGAACGCCAGCCCGGGGTTCGCGCCGCTGCCGATGTGGGAGCCGTTCTCGACCAGTGCCTTTACGCCGTCCATGACTGCCTGCTCGTCGTCTGCCTCGACGCGCAGCGAGACGGCGCCGTTCCCCCTCGTCTTCCAGGGGATGTTCGGGTTCAGCCTGATCAGCAATGGATAATCCAGAAACTTTGCGTTGCTCTTCAGCAAAAAGTCGACCACCCTGTACGCCAGATAGGTGGTGCACATACCGTGCCTGCTGTCGGTATCGTCGAACCCTATGTACAACATGGTCAGCGACCTGCCTTATCGGCTAACCTTCCACGACTATCATCGTGAGGGTTGACCTTACCTTGTCGAGCCGCCTGATCTTCCAAGTTATAGTCTCCTTCACCTTCTCCATGGTGTCGGCCTCGACCTTGGCCACCACGTCGTAAACGCCGTAAACAACGTAGACCTCGCTCACGTGCTCGATGTTCCTGAGCTCCCTGATCAGGGATTCCTCGGCGCCGAGCTCGGCATTAATCAGGACGAAGGCTTTTGGCACACTGTGTCTATCGCCCGGAGAGTATTAAATATTGTGTGCACTCCGCCACTTTGCTAGACCACTAGATATAAAATAAGCTCTGCACAGATGTGCGTCGAACAATGATCAGGATAGACGAGGACCGGATAATGCAGGCGATAATAGAGCGGAAGCCGAGGGTGGTTGCCTTCAACGGGCCGGAGGGCATAATGCGGAAGATCCAGGACGTTGCGGACCGCGTCGGCAGGGAGTTCGGCATAGACGCCTATGTAATAGGCGATACCTGCTACGGCTCCTGCGACATCAACCTCCACGCCGCTGAGATGCTGCAGGCGGACATACTCTTCCACATAGGCCACACGATCTCGATGCCGGAGCTCGGCAAGGTTGTGATGGTGGACGCTTATGATGATATAAGTTTCGACTCGGTCGCCGAAAAGTGCGCCAAGGAACTACACAACTACAAGGCCGTCTCGATCGTGACCGACAGCCAGCACCTGCACCAGGTGGAAAATGTTAGAAAAATCTTGGAGCGCAACGGCTTCAGGGTCGTCATCGGCGGCGGCAAGGGCCAGCTGAACGACGGCCAGGTCTTCGGGTGCGAGTTCTACCCGGCCTTCGATCTCAGGGAGGCGGTCGATGCCTACGTCTTCTTGGGGCAGAGCTCCTTCCACGCGGCGGGCGTCGCGCTCTCTACGGGCAAGCCGACCTTCATCCTGGACCCGTACTTCGACGAGGTCAGGGATATTACAAAATTTGCCCGGGACCTCCAGAAGAGGTCGGTCCTTGCCGTTTACAAAGCATTGGACGCCCAGACGATCGGGCTGGTGGTGGGGCTCAAGGAGGGCCAGTTCATGCTCAACAGGGTCACCGAGCTCAAGAGGAAGCTCGAGGCCCACGGCAAGAAGGTCCAGCTCATAGCGCTGACCGAGGTGACGGACGAGCGCCTGCGGATATTCGCGAACGTGGACGCCTTCATACAGGTGGCCTGCCCGAGGATATCCATCGATAACTCCTTCTCCAAGCCTGTTCTCTCCGTGCCGCAGGCCAACGCCCTGCTGAGGCTGCTCGCGGGAGAGGAGCCGGGTGCGTTCCTAGAGATTCCGCACTGGCTCTAGAAACAGAACGAACGCAGGGAGCGTTATAACAATAAAATACCGGTTGCTGATAGTCTTTGGACATGGCGAAAGAATCCTTTACTCTCCCAGGAGAGAGGATAGCCTCGATCGAGGAGTTCGTGGGCGCCGACGGCACCTACGAGTCCAACGGCGTGATCAGGGCCAGCCGGATGGGGAAGGCCGTCTTCGACCTGAAGAGCAGGACCGTGAAGATAGGCCGCATGCCGAGGAGCGCGGGTCTCCCGAGGGTCGGGGACAGCGTGATCGGCTTCGTGGAGAATATGGGCGGCAGCATCGTGGGCGTGAAGATACTCTACATAAACGACCAGAAGAGCGAGGCCAGGCTCGGCGCGATCTCGGTCTCGCGCGGCGGCAGGGGGAGGCGCGTGGTGATGTTCAGGGTGGGCGACGTGGTCAGGGGCAGGGTTGTGAGCCTCCTGAACTCACAGATCCACCTGAGCTTCAGGGAGCCGAACCTGGGCGTCATCTACACCGTCTGCCACTCCTGCGGGGGCAACGTGGTCAGGGTAAACAGCAGCGTGAAGTGCGCCGAGTGCGGCACCAAGGACGAACGGAAGCTTGCCGAGGACTACGGAAAGACCAGCACACTCTTCCCCCAGTATCAGGGTAGTTAGGTTGAAGATTGCTTTTCAGGGTGAACGCGGCGCCTACAGCGAGATGGCTGCGCTGCAGCACTTCGGCCCCGGCATAGAGCTCGAGCCGTGCAGGACACTCTCCGACGTGTTCGAGGTGGTGGAGGGCGGCAGGGCAGACCATGCCATAGTGCCGATAGAGAACTCGATCGAGGGCAGTGTCAATGAAACCTACGACCTGCTTCTGAAGACCAAGCTGATGGTGAGCAGCGAGGTCTACCTACGGGTGGTGCACTGCCTGATCGGCATGAGCGATAGCAGGGCTGAGGAGATAAAGATCGTCTACTCGCACCCGCAGGCCCTCGGCCAGTGCAGGGAGTTCATCAGGTCGCGCGGGCTCGAGGCGATCCCGTTCTACGACACGGCCGGCGGCGTGAAGATGCTGAAGCAGCTGGAGCTGAAGGAAGCAGCGGCGATAGCGGGCGAACGGGCGGCAGAGACCTACGGCATGAAGATACTCGCAAGGGGCATAGAGGACAGCAAGAACAACTACACGAGGTTCCTAGTCCTAGGCTGGAATGATGCAGAACCTTCTGGAAAAGACAAGACTCTGGTGATATTCACCACCAAGCATGTGCCGGCCGCGCTCTACAAAGCGATAGGAGAGTTCGCCGAGAGGAACATCAGCCTGACGATGATAATGTCCAGGCCGACGAAGGAGAAGCCCTGGGAGTACAACTTTTACGTTGACTTTGAGGGGCACAGGTCAGATGCAAATGTGAGAGAATGCTTGGAGCGCCTGAGGGCGAGGACGACGTTCCTGAAGGTGATCGGATCCTATCCCAGGTTCGAAGGCAAAAAGTAATCCGTTGACTTGCTACATCACGTCAACGTCGTGCGGCATGCTCTCCATGTAGCCAGCCGTGGTCATCCTGATGAAGGTGGCGTTCTTCTGCATCTCGGGTATCGTGCTCGCGCCGCAGTAGCTCAGCCCGGAACGCAGGCCGCCCGCCAGCTGGCGTATGATATCGACGACGCTCCCCTTGTACTCCACCATCGCCTCGACTCCCTCTGGAACATAATCATTGAGGTCCCCCTCGATCGGGAGCCCGCCCTCCTCGCGCATCTTCCTGCCCAGCGATGCATAGAACGACGCCATGCCGCGGTAGATCTTGAACCGCTTGCCGTTCTTTGTCAGGTACGCCCCGGGGCTCTCGTCGGTTCCCGCAAGCAAACTGCCGGCCATCACGGTCGACGCGCCAGCAGCAAGAGCTTTGGTGACGTCACCCGGGTTCCTTATGCCGCCGTCGGCTATCACCGGTATATCATACTCCTTTGCGACCTTTGCGCAGTCCATTATCGCCGTGAGCTGCGGCACGCCGGAGCCGGTTATGATCCTAGTTATGCAGATCGAGCCCGAGCCTACACCGCACTTGACGGCATCGATGCCAATGTCGATGAGGTCCTTGGCGCCATCCTCCGTAGCCACGTTTCCTGCTATTAGTTCACAGTCGGGGAACGCCTTCTTTATCAGCCTGCAGGCGTTGAGCGCGTTCTCGCTGTGGCCGTGCGCTATGTCCACCACGATCGTGTCTGCGCCGGCCTCCAAGAGTGCCTCCGCCCGCTCCATAAAGTCACCCTTCACGCCAACTGCTGCACCGACGAGCAACCGGCCCTTCTTGTCCTTGGACGCCAGCGGGTACTGCTCCATCTTGGTTATGTCCTTGCCGGTTATCAGGCCCCTGACGCGCCTCTCGCCGTCGACCAGCGGCAGCTTCTCGATCCTGTGCTTGCGCAGTATCTCCTTCGCGTCCTCGATCGGGATGCCGTACTCGGCCGTCACGACGTTCCTCGTCATCACGTCCGATACCTTGCGCTGCAGGTTGGTCTCTAACTGCACGTCCTTCCTAGTCACGATCCCGACCAGTTTGTTCCCGTCCTCGACCACCAGCAGCCCGGAAATGCCGTGATGCTGCATCGTCTCCCTAGTCTCCTTTATCGTCCTGTCCGGCCCGATGGTGTAGGGCTGCTCGATGATTATGCTCTCGGAGCGCTTCACCTTCCGGACCTCCTCGACCTGCTGCTCAACGGTCAGGAACCGGTGGATTACGCCGATCCCGCCCTCCCTTGCGAGCGCTATGGCCATGTTTGCCTCTGTTACCGTGTCCATGTTGGCGCTCACGATCGGAAGGTTGAGACTGATCCTTCTCGACAGCCTCGTCTTCAGGTTGGTGTGCGCCCTAGAAACAACGGCGGAGCGCTTTGGGACTAGCAGCACGTCGTCGAACGTTAGGCCTTCTCTTATTTCCACCTAATCCCTCGCTAGTAATTTAGGTATGCCATTATAAGCGTTACCTCGGCTTATTTTCTATACCGAGTTGTGTCTGAAGTGGCAGTGTTCCTCCATGCAGCTCCTGGAACAGAACAAAGCTTCGCAACTCTCTTCCCTGCAGGGAATCGGCTCCCTGTCGTTGAAGACTGCATTGCAGTAAACACAGAACGATTCAAGCTCTGGATAATTTTTATTCAGGTGATCCCCGCAGTTGCGCTTCTCCCTGAACCAGACGACCTCGATCCTCCGCTTCTCGGCATAGGTCAGGACCGTATCGTAGGCCTCGTAGTAGCCCTCCGCCATGAACTGGCGTATGAAGGACTTGCCGTTCTTCCTGAAGCAGGCTAGCCACTTCTCCGGCAGGATGAGCTCGTCCTCGTTCTGCGCTATCTTCTTGCTCAAGGCGAAGAAGATCTGCAGAACACCTAGATTTAGCTTTTGGATTTCTACTTATTCATCCTCTGAGCACGGCCTCGGCCATCCTCACTGCCTGGATTGTGGCTGCAACGTTGTGGGTTCGTATCAGATGCGCGCCGTTGAGCACGCAGATGGCCTCTGCCGCGATCGAGCCGAGGAGTCGCTCCTCCGGCTCTTCGATCCCGAGTACCCTGCCGATGAATGATTTCCTTGATACGGATACGCAGACCGGCTTCCGCAGGGCGTGCAGCCTCGAAAGGTTCCTCAGCAATAGAAGGTCCCTCTCCAGCCAGGTCGTGCTCTTCATCCTAGTGAAGAAGGGATGGTTGCCCTTACTCCTGAAGAAGCCTATCGCCGGATCCACCGCTATGCTGTCTGATCTTATCCCTGCCTCTCTGGCCAGCCTGATGCTTGCCTTCAGCGAGTTTATCGTCGTCCTGACGGGGTCGCCAGATACCGTGCGCTTCTCATACGCAGATACGATGAGGGAGGCACCGTGATCCGCAACGACCCTTCCCATATCCGGGTCGTACTTCAGGCCGGTCACGTCGTTCACAACCTCGGCCCCGAGGTTCAGTGCCGCGTCCGCAACCCTCGCCCTCGGCGTATCTACCGAGACCGGCAGGCCGCAGGCATCCCTCACAGCCTTGATTGCATGTCTCAGCCTGGCCGCCTCCTCCTCCGGCGGGATCACGGTCTTCAGGTAGGGCGCGGTTGACATCGCGCCGATATCTAACAGATCGGCGCCCTGCTCCGCCATCTCTCTTGCGGTTCTGGCTATCTCCCTCGCCGAGGTCTTTATCGATTGTTTGTAGAAGGACTCGGGGCTGACGTTGATCACGCCCATTACCCTGATCCTGCCCAACGAGCCGCTTATACGCATATGCTATAATTTCCTTCCCCATGGACATATTACTCCACCGATCGGCGGATCAAATTGTTGATATGTGCGTCCGCCCATCCGGTGATCGAACAGTATGAACTTGGAGGAGTGGCTGAAGCGCTACGACGGCATAAGGACGAAGTTCGGCTACAGCATAGTGGAGGACCAGAACGCTGCGATATTTCTGGGCGAGCTGCTGGAGGGCAGGGCGCTGGAGCCCAAGGTTCTGGCCGACATCATATCTGACCGGGATGTTGTTGTGGTGGGGGCTGGCCCGTCGCTGGAGGACGCGCTTCAGAAATTGTCAGAGATCGGAGGTTTCAGGATGATAGCGGCCGATGGCGCAACACAGGCGCTCCTTGAGAACGGGATCAGGCCCGATGTCGTGGTAACCGATCTCGACGGAAGTCACGAACATCTGCTGCAGGCCGACAGGAAGAACTCGGTAATGGTCGTGCACGCTCATGGTGACAATGTCAACCTGATGCGCAACCTCGTGCCGAAGATGCATAACTGTATAGGAAGCACGCAGGTCAAGCCGATCAGGAACGTCTACAACTTTGGGGGCTTCACCGACGGAGATCGGGCCGTCTTCCTCGCGAGCGAGTTCAGGGCAAGGACGATCGTGCTGGCGGGCATGGACTTTGGGGAAAAGATCGGCAGGTACTCCAAGACCGGGGTAAAAAATGAAAAGCTCAAGGTCGAGAAGATGGCCGTGGGCAAGGAATTATTGGAACGGCTCTCCACCTTCTCGGGCTCGGAGCTTTACAATACCTCGCCAAGCGTGATAAGAGGTTTCAGGAACATCTCCCTAGAGGAAGTTCGCTCGCTGATCCGCCGAGCATGAATCCTGCGGAAATAATAGTATGATCTTCAAAACACGAAAAGATTTTATGCTCCATGACCTGCGGTTGGAGCCATGCCCAACGTCGGCACGCTTGTAATGGCCCTGGCACTGGCTATCGCATTTATCCTTATTGCGATTAGCGTATGGCGCGGCAACAGGGACTGATGCCCGGAACCAGCCAACTGTGGCGCCGATTAAATTTATTATACCAGTGAACATTATCATCCTTAGATGAGTTATTCTGAAGACGAAGTAAAACGGGTCGCGGAACTCAGGGAGTGGTTTGTCAAGCAGCTGAACGAGAAGGAGGACGAAGTGGCAAGGCTCAAGGCAGCACTAACCCTGATAGACGGAATGCTGAAGCAGGTCAGCTTCAGGCCCGCAGTAACATTAAGCCAGACGGCTGGCAAGGAGGTCACCGAGCACGGCGAGGCCAGGCCGCTGAAGACAAAGGACAACGTTGTACTTGCAAATGCATATACGTCACCGACCTCGGTCACGATCGTACCAGCAAGCCAGTTCAAACTTAGCACGAGCACGCCGCCCTTCCAGTCGTTCTTCCTCAGCAGGATACTGGAGGGTATGAAGGGCAAGGATACCGAGCGTGTTGAGCTCGGCCAGCTGCGCAGCGATGAGATGATCAGCTACTCGATCGAGGAGGAGGACGGCGTCATCAAGAAGATCGTCGTCAACAACTACAGGGAGAGGGAGCGGCTCAACGAGATACTCAACACCGCAACGTGGGTATTCGCCAGGATGCTGGAAAAAACAAGGTAGATACCGATGGACAAGATCATAGTTCTGGACTTTGGCTCCCAGTACGCACACCTGATCTGCAGGAGGATAAGAGAGTGCAAGGTCTACTCCGAGCTCGTCCCGTACGGCATCTCGGCAGAGGAGTTGAGGAAGATGCAACCGACGGGGCTGATATTCTCGGGCGGTCCGGCGAGCGTCTACGAGCCCGGCGCGCCGAAGTGCGACAACAAGATCTTCGATATGGGGTTGCCGATACTCGGCATCTGCTACGGCCATCAACTACTTGTGCACAGCTTCGGCGGCAAGGTGAAGCGTGCCAAGCGCGAGTACGGCTCCGCAGATCTTATGATCGATGATAAATCCGACCTCTTCAGCAACCTGGACTCCAAGATACGGTGCTGGATGAGCCACGCCGACGCGGCCGAGAACCTTCCCGACGGCTTCAAAATCCTGGCCCACACCGAGAACTCCTTTGCGGCGGCCATAGGCAACAAGGACAGGAAGGTTTACGGCATCCAGTTCCACCCCGAGGTCGCGCACACCGAGCGAGGCTTGGACATACTGAAGAACTTCTCGACCAGGGTCTGCAGCGCCAGGCAGGAGTGGGATATGAAGAACTTTGTGGAGAGCACGGTGGAGGAGATCAGGAAGCAGGTAGGAAACGAGCCGGTCCTGTGCGCAACGAGCGGCGGTATTGACTCGACCGCAACTGCACTCATCCTGCACAGGGCCATAGGCGATAGATTACGCTGCATCTTCGTGAACCACGGCCTGCTGAGGGAGGGCGAGGATGACGAGGTCGTGAGGATGTTCAAGGACAACTTCGGGATCAGGCTCATCCACATCGATGCGCAGGAACGGTTCATGCGGCGGCTGAAAGGAATCACCGATCCGGAGCAGAAGCGCATGATAATCGGCGAGGAGTTCGCCAGGGTCTTCGAGGACGCCGTGAAGGAGCAGGGGCCGTTCCAGTGGCTGGCGCAGGGCACATTATATCCTGATGTGATAGAGAGCGGTGTATCGAAGGGCCCGGCCGCCAGGATCAAGGCGCACCACAATGTCGCAGGGCTGCCTGACTGGCTGAACCTGAAAGTAATAGAGCCACTGCAGAACCTCTACAAGGACGAGGTTAAGGAAGTAGCCAAGCTGCTCGGCATGCCCGATCATCTGATAAGGCGGCATCCGTTCCCCGGCCCCGGTTTAGCTGTTAGGATAATCGGCGATGTCACTAGGGAGAAGGTCGCGATCTGCAAGCATGCCAGCAGGATCGTAGAGGATGAGCTGGTGAAGGCCAACCTGTACGACAAGGTCTGGCAGGCATTTGCGATCGTAGGCGATGACAAGGGAGTCGGCGTGCTCGGCGATGAGAGAGTATACGGCCACATCGTCACTGTAAGGATAGTCGAATCATTGGATGCTATGACTGCAGACTGGGCAAGGATACCCCACGACCTTATGGAGCGCATCAGCAACAGGATAACCAACGAGATCGAGGGCGTTACGTGGGTGACATACGCAATCTCAAGCAAGCCGCCGGCCACGATCGAGCCGCAGTAGGCCAGCTAGCTCCGCGAAATAAATTTTGTAACATCGGCGAGCCTAGGGGCTTTGATATCGGCACTAGATATGTAGAGGGCCGCGCAGGCATTTGCGAATAGCAACCTATCGCTCGCATCCATCTTACATAGATAGCCGATGATGTCGGCTGCGTCCCACACATCGCCGGCGCCCGTAGTTGTTCGCACTTCGACATCGAACGACTGCACAAAGACAGTCTCCCTGCCCGCAGAGCTTGCTACCCCGATCGGCGTGTGAAGATCAACTATCACTGACAGTTTGTCGGAGAGGCTCCTTGCCGCGTCGCCGACATCCTCGCCAGAGTAGCTTGCAGGCAGCGGCTCCATCCCGAGCGGCTCCATCAGCAGCCTGCACTCGTTCTCGTTTATGCTAAGCACATCAAGCTTACCGGCGAGCGTTTTCAGGCAGCTTACAAACTCTTCCTTCCTGCTGCCAAAGTCGGCCGGGTCTAGGTAACGCAATACGCCCTTCCGTGCGCTCCTGAATGCCTTCAGCGCGAGTTCGGTCCCCCTCAGGTTGCTGGCCCAGTTCATTACCGCAACAGCGCTGGCGCTCCTCATCGCGGCGAGCTCGCGTCTTCCCAGCCTCTCGGGTCCGAAGTTTGCCGCGTCGCCGACATCGCTGACCATCACGTTGGACTTTCCGCCCCCGCGCGGCAGCTCGAGCGAGACCGTGTATCCAGGCCTGCCCTTCGCGATGAAGAGTCTGGAGTTTCGCATCGGTGAGAACCCGTTCCTCAGTATAGCCGAGCCGATGTCGTCCGCCATAGTTATGAGCGATGCTCTTGCGCCCAGCCTCGCGGCAGCGTAGGCAACGTTCACGGCATTCCCGCCCCGCACCTCCGCCTGCTCGATGCCGCGTATGCTACCGCCCCCGGCATCCTTCTTGGAACTAATGGTGGAGAATAGGTTATCCAAGTCCTGACCGCCGAGTCGCACGATCCTGTCGATGAAAAAATCGTGCATCACGACCACCGGCCTGAGCGACCTTATCCTCTTGGCAAGGCTGCGGCTAGCTAGCACCTGTATGAAAAATAGGGTTGAGTATTTTATCTTATGCCGTCGTTCTTTATCCTTCCATTCCCATGCCGCCCATCCCTTCCATGCCGCCCATGCCGCCTCCTCTAGGCGGTCCGGCAGGCATCTGGGGCTTGGACGCGGCTATCACATCGTCTATGCGCAGGATCATGTTTGCTGCCTCCGTTGCCGACTTCATTATCTGCGCCTTGACCGCAGCGGGCTCGATGACATCGAGCTTGTACATGTCGGCGACCTTCGTGTTCCTGACGTCCACGCCGATCCACTTGCCTCCCTTGCTCTGCTTCGACCTCAGCTCGGTCATGGTGTCGATCGGGTCCATTCCTGCGTTTTCTGCCAGCGTTACGGTTATTGTCTCCAGCGCGTCAGCGAACTGCTTCGCGGCAAGCTGCTCCCTTCCCGAGAGCTTGTTTGCCCACTCCCTCAGCTCGTTGGCTATGTAGCACTCGATGGCGCCGCCGCCGGCCACGATCGCCGGCTTCTCGAGCACGTCCTTGGTCACCATCAGCGCGTCGTGCATCGACCTCTCGGCCTCGTCAACCACCCTCTGCAGCCCTCCGCGCACCAGGATGGTGATGGCCTTCGGGTCCTTGCACCCCTCGATGAAGACCCATTTGTCGGTCTCCACCTTCCGCTCCTCGACCAGCTCAGCGTGGCCGAGGTCCTTTGATGATAGTTCCTCGACATTGTTGATTATCTTCGCGCCGGTGGCCTTTGCGAGCTTGTACATGTCGCTTTCCTTCACCCGCCTCACCGTAAGTATGCCTGTCTTTGCGAGGTAGTGCTGCGCGATGTCGTCAATGCCCTTCTGGCAGATCAGGACGCTTGCGCCTGACTGCGCGATCTTGTCCACCATTGCCTTCAGCATCCTGTTCTCCTCGTCCAGGAACATCTTCATCTGCGTCGGGTCGCTGATCCTGATCTCAGCGCTCATCTCGGTCTTCTCGATCTCTAGCGCCGCGTTCAGGAGCACGATCTTTGCCTTCTCCACCTTCTTCGGCATACCGCCGTGCACGACCTCCTTGTCGAGCACTATGCCCCTGATCAGCTTGGTTTCCCTGATGGAACCGCCAGCCTTCTTCTCCACCTTGATGTTGTCCATATCGACCTTGTAGGTCTTGTCGGCCTTCTCGGCCACCTGCATCACAGCGTCCACGACTATCTCGGCCAGCAGCGGGCTTTCCTCGCTGACGAGCTTCGAGCCCATGCTGGTTATGGCTATCTTGAGGAGCGTCTTCCGGTCCTCGGGATCCACCTTTATGCTCACATCGTCGAGTACCTCCAGTACCTTCTCCAGCGCCGCCCTGTAGCCGTCCACGATTATGATCGGGTGCACGTCCTTCCCGATCAGCTCCTCGGCCTTCTCGATCAGCGCCCCGGCCAGCACTACAGATGACGTGGTGCCATCGCCGACCTCGCTGTCCGTGGTCTTGGCGATCTCGACCATCATCTTTGCCGCGGGGTGCTGGACATCGATCTCCTTCAGTATCGTCGCGCCGTCGTTAGTTATCGTAACATCACCGAGCGTGTCTACGAGCATCTTGTCCATGCCTCTAGGCCCTAGTGCCGACTTGACGAGCTCGGCCACGAGCTTTGCAGCCATTATGTTGTTCTTCTGCGCCTCTCTGCCCTTGGTCTCCTTCGCTCCTTCCTTGAGGATGAGAACTGGCATTCCTCCACTGGTAGTAGCCTGTATTGCCGCCAAATTATTCACCCAGAATTATTCACACCCCCGGTCTGTAATTTATAATTTTTCATATTCGGGGGCCCTGAGCTGTGGCATCGATGAGGCGCGCCTCTTGGCAGTGTATCTTTAAATTATGGTCGCCCCGTCACAACGGCGATGAAGGTTCCGAAGGAGGTAAACACCTACTGCCCGAAGTGCAAGAAGCACACCGTACACACAATCAACCTCTACAAGAAGGGCAAGGACAGGGCGGCCGCGCTCGGCGCCAGAAGGCACGCCGAGGATAAGAAGGGCTACGGCGGCCAGAAGTTCCCCGAGCTGAAGCGCACGGCCAAGACCACAAAGAAGCAGACTCTGCGCTACAAGTGCAAGGAGTGCGGCTACACGATCCAGAGGCACGGCATGAGGCTCAGGAAAATGGAGATCGTGGCATGAAGAAGACGTACACGCTCGTCCCGAAGCCCAGCAGCAGCTTCCTGCTCGCTGCCTGCCCCAAGTGTGGAAAGGAGGCAGTCGTATTCTCGCACACCACCAAGGATGTGCACTGCAAGGCGTGCGACGAGCTTATCGCGGAGAAGACCGGCAGTAAAGCCATCCTTCACAGCAAGAACTTCAAGCGGCTGGACCAGGTAGAGTAGCCTAAGAACCTTTCAAAAGTTTCTCAGCCAGCTCAAGCTCGCGAGCGGTGTTAACGTTCAGCGCCAACCCGGGCTCGTCCATCAGCAGCACCTCTTCCTCCACCGGCCGGGAGCCGGATACATGCGACGTGTCGATCATGCTGACCCCGGTGTAGCAAACGGTCCTGCCGTCGTGCTCGAAACAATATTCTGCCCCGGCGCCCAGCCTCTTGACAAGGTTCTCGCTCACCACCACCGCCAGCGAGGGTTTGGAGCGCTGCTCGAACCTGCCCGCGATCTTTCTTACTGTTTCAGCATCCAAGAGGGGCAGGTCGGCCGGCACGATGAAGACGCCCTTCGGCTTGATTGTTTGCAGCAGGTCGCCGAGATCTCTGACATAATCTGTGCCCGAGCTGTCGGAGATCAGGACACCGCGTTCTGTGAGGTATTGTGCAGTCCGGGGAGTGCTGCTGCTCACCAGCGCCATTATGCGCTCGAAGCACCCCGAGTCCTTCAGGGCCTCCAGGACGTAGCTGACCACCGGTTTGCCTCCCGCGTTAATCATCGGCTTCTCCTGCCCGGAGCGCATCCTGGTTCCCCTGCCCCCGGCCATTATTACCGCGATCAACCCTGCCTGCATCCTCCTACAGCATCGAGGCCAGAATTATCAGCGATGAGAGCCGCGTTATCTCGTTCGAGGCGCCGAAGACGTCGCCCGAGACCCCGCCGAAGCTCCTGTTCGCAACTTTCAGCAGGATGAACGCTATCAGGACGGCGGCTCCCAGAGCGTACAGCCCGGCGGTGCCGGCCAGAAGGTAGGCCAGCGGCACGGTGATCGCGACCGAGGCCAGGAACTTCGGCCTGCTCTTCATCTGCTCCGTGAAGGGTGACCCTATCCCTTCCCAAGCAGCTATACCCCGGTGTGCCTGCAACACCATCACGAACTTTGCTATCGCCTCGCTCGCTATCAGGGCGGTGAGCAGGGCGAGCCCGTTCATCATCGAGACCGCGATAACCGAACCTGCAAGGTAAAGCACCAGCGACGCAACTCCCGCCGAACCGGCCCTGGGGTCACGCATGGCCTTCCGCTTCGAGTCCTTGGTGCCCTTTGCCATCAGCCCGTCCGCAAAATCAGACAGCGCGTCGGTGTGGTGCGAGCCGGTAAGGACAAAGAGCGCGGCCGTTGCGATCAGGCCCACAAGCAGGCCGCCCAGGACCATCGAGAGCCCGAATGCTAATGAACCAATGATGAGCCCGATTATCGCGCCGGCAGCCGGGAAGAGGAACATGTGGCGCGCGATGTAGTTTACCTCGTAATCCTTGCCTGTGGGCAGGATCGTCAAAAATGAAAGTAACGCGCGTATCTGGTTCAGGCTCCTCACCAACCAAGAAGCGCGAGCAGGATGATCGCAGGCACGGCGAATACCAGGCTGAAGAGGATGGTGGTGATCTTCATTATCGTTATCGTCTTCTCGCAGTGCTCCAGTGTAAGGTGTTCATAGCTCTCTCCGAGCGAATAATAACCAACCTTCTCGAGCCTGACCCTCAGCGCGCCCGCAACCGTGGAGATGGGCCAGCCGGCGTTGAGGCTGGGCGTCCTCTGCTTGTCCCTCTGGAGTATGCGCGCCGAGTTCCTCCAGTCCGCGCCCACCATCCTTGCCGCGATGACCATCAGGAAGGCAGTGATCCTGGCAGGAATGTAGTTTGCAACCGTATCGAGCCTTGCCGAGAGGAACCCTATGTGTTTGTGGTACTCATCCTTGTAGCCGATCATCGAGTCCAGGGTGTTTATCGCCCGGTAGGCAAAGGCCCCCGGCAGCCCGAAGAGCGCATAATGGAATATTGGCGCTGTGATACCGTCGACCGTGCTCTCGCTGACGCTCTCGATCGTCGCAGAGAGGATGTGCTGCCCGTCCAAGTTCGAGGTGTCCCTCCCCACTATCTTCGAGAGGTTCGTCCTTGCGGCATCCATGTCATTCATTGCCAAGGCATTCATAACTGCCCTGGCATGCCGCTCCATCGACCTGATCGCGATCGTGCTCTTCAGCATCAGCACGCTCAGCGGTACGAGCACGAATAATCCGAAGAACTCCCCGACGTAATGGAGCAGGTAGTACGCCGACAGGGCGGCGAGGGCAACTACAGCTACGGCAAAGACCGCACCGTTGACTCGCTCGATCCCCGCAGAGCGGTGCTTCAACTTGGGAGCGACGGAGTCGATCAGCCTGCCCAGCCACGCCGTCGGATGCGCTTTGTTCGGAGGGTCGCCCGCGGCAAGGTCCAGCGCCACCGCGGCCGCGAGCACCAGTAGCGAGGCAAGGAGTTCGATCATTGGAATCATCTCAGTGGAGGCCTGCCAGGGCCATCAAGCGCTGCATATCGATGTTAGCCCTCACTATCTCGCTCAGCCTCTGGGTCTGAATGTCCCAGAACTCCATCGCGCCTAGGTCATGCGCGGAGGCTTTCAAGCCTTTCCTTTGGGCGACGAGCCCCAGAATTGTATTCCGGATTGCGGGGGCGTCGAAGAGTCCGTAGACGCAGGAGCCCAGTGCGAGCCCGTCCCTGCCCGCCGAGCCCTCCGCGAACTTTTTGCCCCTGCCGTTCAGGCCGGTGACGTCCAGGAGCGGCGCTGCTCCCCTGCCCCTGACCAGCCTGTAATCCTGCCGCAGGTGGCCCTGTATCACGCCGGCGCCAAGGTGGCTAGCCTTCGATATCTCTGCTCTTATCCTGCCCGAAAGCCTGTCCGCAGAATGAGCTACCACATCAAGGAGGCCCAAGCCGTCGAGCCGCCGGGAGCCGGTGAATATGCGTTTGCACATCATCGCGTACCCGTCGCCGATGCCTATGACCGGGGTGCCTGCTGCATGGAGCGCTCTTATCCTCTCGGCTGTCCCGCTTTCGTGCAGCCACTCCAAGTCCCGGGCAATGTCCCTGCTCGGCGGCAGCAGTATGATATCAGCCTCGTCGAGCCTGTTCGACGGCGTCACATGGTAGGCATTCGTGGCAGCGGAGGCCTGCAGCAGCGGGTCAAGGTCGGAGAGGTTGGCTGCGCCCGGGTACCTGATTATGGCCATGTTGATCCTGTCCGGCCTAGCTGCCCCCCTGCCCATGCCGAGCGAGTCCTCGCTGGGCAGCAGCATCTCATCGATGAAGGGAATTATTCCTAGAACCGGCTTGCCCGTCATCTTCTCAAAGCGGCTCACGGCCGGGTGCAGGATCGATTTGTCGCCCCTGAACTTGTTTATCACGAACCCTTTGACCAGGGTCTTGTGCTTACGCTCCAGCAGCTGCAGGGTGCCGACCATGCTCGCGAAGCAACCGCCCCGCTCGATGTCGGCGACGATAACCACCGGGGCCCTGATCTTCTCTGCGAGCTTCATGTTGGCGAGGTCGTACCTTGCAAGGTTTATCTCGGCCGGGCTTCCCGCGCCCTCGATCACGATCAGGTCGTAATCCTCGGAGAGCTTCCTGATCGCCTGGGCAACGTACCTTGCGCCGTCCCGCATCACGAACCCGTTGTAGTAGTCTTTTGCATGCATCTCCCGGTACTCCCTGCCCAAGAGCACGACCTTGCTCACATAGTCGCCCATCGGCTTGAGCAGGATCGGGTTCATGTAGACGCTGGGCTCCGTCCTAGCCGCCACCGCCTGGAGGGCCTGGGCCCTCGCCATCTCCAAGCCATCAGCAGTTATGTGGACGTTGGATGACATGTTCTGGGCCTTCAGCGGGGCTACTCTGTAACCCTTGTCGGAGAATATCCTGCAGAGCGCCGCTGTCAGGGTGCTCTTGCCGGAGTTGGAAGAGGTGCCCTGCACCATCAGGAACCTGACCATCGCGCTAGACCTCCCCGTCTTCCTGCCCGAGGGCATCTATCAGTATATTATTCTCGCTCCGCCTCTGGACGGAGACTCGGACATGGTCGGTGCCCATCCCCGTGAAACTGCTGCAGTCCCTCACCAAGACTCTGTGCTTCTTCAGCAACCTAGATTTCAGCGAGACCGAGTCTGTGTTCTTCAGCGTTACCAGGAAGAAGTTTGTATCAGAGCTGCAGGGGGCGAACCTGTGCATCCTAGATATCGCGCGCAGCAGGTAGGGCTTCTCGCGCTTCACCAGCGTCCTGGTCTTCCGCAGGTGCTCCCTGTCCTTCAGCGCGGCCACGGCCGCCACCTGTGCGAGGGCGTTGACACCCCAGGGGACCCTCACCTTGTTCAGGAGCCGGGCCATCTTCGTGCTCGCAACCGCATAGCCGGCCCTCAGCCCGGCAAGGCCGAAGGCCTTTGTAAGCGTCCGCAGGACGAGCAGGTTATCGTACTCCTTCACTGCACTGACGAAGGAGTTCCGCTGCGGCTCCTCCACAAACTCCATGAAGCACTCGTCCAGCAGCACCAGCGTGCCGTTGTTGTACGCATGGTCGAGTATCTTTGCCACGCCCTGCCTTTCGGCCAGCAGCCCCGTCGGGTTGTTGGGGTTGCATACGAATACAGCTTTGGTCTGCTTGTCCATTGCGGCCAGCACCGGTTCTGGCTCCAGCCGGAAGTCCTCCAGCTCGACGTAGGTTATATTGGCAGAGTTCTTGTCGCAGGCAAACTCGTACTCGAAGAAGGTCGGGACGGGGATCACGGCCTTCTCATCCTTCCCCACAAAGACATCAGCAAAGAGGTGGATGAGTTCATTCGCCCCGTTGCCTGCAACGATGCAGTCCTCGTCCCCGATCTGCAGGTAGTCCATCACCGCCCGCTTGAAGGTTTTTGAATCCGGGTCGGGGTATAATGAGATTAATTCAATATTCTGCCTGATCGCCTGGTGGACCTTCCGCGAGGCGCCGAGCGGGTTGACGTTCGTGCTGAAATCTATCAGGTCGCCGCCGTCCTTAACATAATGCCTGCCGCCGTGGGTGCGCGGGCTGGCCCTGAGAAAGCCTTCCTTTGCGAGCCGGTTCAGGTCGAGACGCCCGTGTCTGGTGAGCACAGGATAGATTCATTGCTCCATTATTTTAGTATGCATTTCCTCGCGGAGAAGATCATCCAACCGCACCGGCAAAAACGATTATTAAATACAGAGACGAAGTGTCTGCATATGCTCCGCGTAGCGGTGATAGGCGCAACAGGCGTGGTCGGCCAAGAGTTCATGGTGGCGCTCAACAACCACCCCTGGTTCGAGATCAAGCGTATAGCAGCCTCCGAGCGCTCGGCAGGCAAGAAGTACGCCGATGCCATACGCGACAGTAGCACCGGCGTGATGAAGTGGCACCAGCACGAGCCCGTGCCCGACTATGCAAAGAATATGACGGTCGAGAACGTCAACGATATCAAACCGTCGGAGGTCGACCTGGTCTTCACGGCTATCGAGGCCGACGATGCCAAGGTCATAGAGCCCAGGTTTGCCCAGCACGTGCCGGTGATAAGCACGGCCGCTGCCTTCAGGTACGAGAGCGACGTTCCGATTCTCATACCCGGCATAAACGACCAGCAGGCAGAGCTCATCCACGTCCAGCGCAAGAACAGGGGGTGGAAGGGCTTCATAGCGCCCCTGCCGAACTGCACCACGACCGGACTTGCGATAACGCTCAAGCCGATACTGGACGAGTTTGGCATTGAGAAGGTCTTCATGACCTCGATGCAGGCGGTCTCCGGCGCCGGCAGGACGCCCGGGGTTGCCGCACTTGACATCTTCGATAACATCATACCCTATATCCCGAAGGAGGAGGAGAAGGTCCAGTCGGAGACGCTGAAGATACTGGGTAGGCTGAACGGCTCCGCGCTCGACAACGCCAAGATGAAGGTCAGCTGCACCTGCACAAGAGCAGCAGTGCTAGACGGCCACACCGAATCGGTCTTCGTGGAGACAACAAAACAATGCGAGCCTGCAAATGTGAAAGATGCCATGCTGAAATACTCTGCAAACGTGAGCATCAAGGGACTGCCCTCCGCGCCGCCCGAGTACATATTCGTGCACGACGACCCGGCGCGGCCCCAGCCCAGGCTTGACAGGGAGATGAACGACGGTATGACAACCGTTGTAGGGAGGCTCAGGAGGGATGCCGTCTTCGAGCGGGGCGTGAAGTATATGCTGCTATCACACAACGAGAAGATGGGCTCAGCAAAGGGCGCGGTGTTGCTTGCGGAGCTGCTGAAGCGGCAGAACTTGATCGGCTAAGTTTTGCTGTCATACGACCTCAGTCTTCGTGCCTAACAACCTTATCGACCGAAACCAAGATCTTTTCTGAAAAATGACGCTGCGCTGTGAAAAATTCTACGGCGCGCCGTTTATGCCTACAGCCGTGTATTATTGCACCAAAGTGGCTTCAAATTTGCAAAAACAAGTTTATTAATTACTTTTTACAGAATAAATTGGGCTAAAAGCATGGGCAGAATCGATGATTTAGATATACGAATTCTTGCAGAACTCTCAAGGGATGCCAGCATCTCGGTTCCCCGGCTCAGCAAGAAGATCAACGTCAACGCGTCGGTGGTCTACAGCAGGATAAAGCGGCTCGTGAAGCGCGGGCTGATCAAGAAGTTCACGGTGATAATCAACGAGGAGGCCTTGGGCATGAACGTGAAGGCGATCACCGGCATAAACATGGACTCGAAGCTGCGCGACAACGTCCTTGCAGAGCTGCTCAAGATCCAGGAGGTCAGGGAGGTTTCAGAAGTAACCGGCAGGTTCGACATCCTTGTCACGGTAACGACCAAGGCGCTAGACGAGATGCACCAGCTGATATCGGAGCGGATAGGCAGGATCGAGGGCGTGCAGAAGACCGAGACATTCATAGAGATGCGCCGGACTGTGAAGGAACCAGAATTCACAACCGCAACCGTGCCCGCTATTGCAAAATAAAATTAGGAAGGCCCTCCGCAAGTTTCTTTGTGGATGCCTTTGCTACGTTGCTCAGCCTGTACTTGGCCGTCCCCTTCTCGTCCTTCTCCTCGACCAGCAGCCTGCTGCGCTTCATCAGGTCGCGCTTGAAGTTGCTCCCGTTCCACCAGCCCTCGTCGATGCCCAAGTCCCTGGTGCGCTCCCTTACCTCCTCCTTGGTCAGGGGCCTGCCTGCGAAGTAGAGCAGTGCCTGGATCTTCTCCTTGTTCGTCAGCTTGGACACGCCCTCCAGCAGACGGTCGGGGATGCTTCCCGGCGCGGCCCTTTTGGGCCTCCTAGTGACCTCCGGGGGAAGCACCGCGGCTAGGGAGTGTTGCTCGATCAGCTTTGAGAGTATGACCTTAAACGCCTCGAGTTTATATGGTTCCGGCTCGTCCTGAACGGCCTCGCGCGCCTGCCTGATCCACCGCCTCATCTCAGAAGTTTCCATACCTAGGAGTAAAAAGCCAAGGTAATTGAAAAGATTTGCTGATCGGTCTTTGAACCTATAAATAACAACCAAAACGAAGATCAGGCGGATTGCTAAAGGCGGGGGTGGGGACGGGCATAAGGGTTCACTGGGAGGTCACCAAGCCAAGGATCTGGTACCTCCTAGTCTTCACGGCCGGGATGGCCGCGCTCACCGCATCGAACGTGCACGATATTGCCGTATCACCGGTTACCTGGGGGCTCCTGCTGGCCTCGGTCACCGCTGGCTCGGCCGGCGCCAACACCCTGACCAACTACATAGACCGGGATATCGACGCGAAGATGGACAGGACCCGGACTAGGCCGATCCCCAGCGGCAGGATGACGGCCGAGAACGCGCTTTACTACGGGCTGACGCTTGCGGGCATATCGCTCGTGCTGTCCTACATGATAAACATCTATGCCG
The DNA here is from genome assembly GCA_964373125.1 of uncultured Nitrosopumilales archaeon. Lineage (GTDB taxonomy): Archaea > Thermoproteota > Nitrososphaeria > Nitrososphaerales > UBA213 > CAYJSN01. The sequence continues at coordinate 22,077 of CAYJSN010000008.1, forward strand.
TTGCCCTGATGGCATTCGGCCTCTTTGACAATGTAATTGTGTACAGCAAGTGGCTGAAGCGGAGGAATGTCTCCAACATAATACTTGGCGGCTTTTCGGGCGGGGCCCCGGCCCTGATCGGTTATGTAGCGGTTACCACGGCCACCATAGAGCTCGGCTTGGTGATGGCGGGCCTGGTCTTCCTCTGGATCCCGACCCACATATGGAGCCTCGCGCTGCATATCAGGGAAGACTACGCAAAGGCAAAGGTGCCCATGCTGCCGGTGGTGAAGGGCGAGGGCCTCTCGATACGGGTGATAGCTGGAACCACGCTCCTGATGGTACTCTTCAGCATCCTCCCCGTGTACTGGGGGATGTTCGGGATGATCTACCTCCTCATGGCGGGCATCTTGGGGGCGATAATAACCGCGATGAGCATAAACCTCCTGGCCAGACCCACCGAGAGCAAGTCCTGGACGCTCTTCAAGTTCTCGAGCCCCTACCTTGCGCTGCTCTTCATAGGCATGGTAGTGGATTCCTTCGTCTTCTAGGCAGCCATCGTGGATCAGCCGCCGATCCATAATTATTTAATACCAAGATCGGGGAGTGAAGAGCATGGGCCTGTACGGAATATACGGAAGCCATACGACCGAGTCGTGCCCGCTGAACAACGCCGCGAACAGGAAGATAGTCTTGGGGGCGCCGGCCGACCTGGAGTCCTTCGCAAGGAAGTACAAAATCAACAGGATCCTGGGACAGTATCACTCTGCGCTAGAGCACGAATTCCTGTGGGTGGTGGACGCCGAAGACCCCCACCTGGTGGAGCGGTTCTGCATCGAGGGAGGCGTGGCAAAGTTCAATGCGGTCAAGATAGTGCCGCTGATAACCTTCAAGGACGTAGTCGAAATCTGCAGGGCGATCGGCCCCGGCTGATCCCTTTTTGGGTGAGACCATGCGCCGGGACGCTCTGGTAAACAAGATAAAGCGGCTGCGGGGGGTGAGCGGGAGGCCGATGTTCGGCTACGAGTGTTACTCGGTCAACGGCAAGTTCTTCGTGGGCTTCAGCAAGAAGCAGGGGCACGAGGTGATACTCCGGCTCTCAAAGGGCGAGTCGCAGAAGGCAGTCAAAAGCAGGGGCATCAAGCCTTTCAGCCATGGAGCAAAGGCAGGCTGGATAGAGATCGATACCAGGTCCGCGGCATCAGGTGAGGTTCTGGCATGGATGCGGAAGGCCTACGCCCACGCCGGCCGCCTCGCAGGCAGCAAGAAATGATTCAGAGATAATCGTCTAGATTGATTTTGTCGTCGCCCGGAATCTTCGCGATCTCGAACTTGTCCTTCGGCTTCAGAACCGATATCGTGGCGTCAATGCCCACCTTCGTGGTCAGGAGGTTCTCTTGGTCGCTGGACGGATCCAGGCTGGAGCCCTTCGCGTTGGGTATTACGATCAGGTTCTTGTCGGCCTGGAACCGCGTGGCCAGGGCATATTCAACAGCCTTCGGGTCGGTCGGGTCGATATCATCGTCGACTACTATGGCCATCTTCAGCGACGGGTGCGCCGCGAATGCCGCCAGCAATGCATTTTTGGATTCGCCCTCCAGCCGCTTCTTTATCTGTATGACGGCGTGGAGCCAGTTGCACCCGCCGTCGGTGAAGTATACCTGTTTTGTGGTTGGTACGACATTCTTCACTGCCTGCAAAACTTTCGCTTCCACCGGCATCGACATCAGCAGCCTGTGCTCGGCATAGCCGGGCAGGATGTCGTGGTAGATCGCGCCGTTCCTGAACCTTATCGCCTCGAGCTCGAAGACCGGCTGCTTCCGCCTGTGGTCGTAGGTTCGGAGCATCTCCACCATCCACTCCTCTTGGAAGCGGTCCTTCAGCAGCCTGCCGTCGAGCACGATCTCCGAATGGGACGGAATGTAAAGGCCAGTGTATTCGCTCTTGCTGAGTGCAAAATCGTTGTCCAAGAGAGAGTTGGCCATCTCCATCTCGTCCGAGCCGTACGCGGCCTGGTAGGCGGCGGCTATCATCACAGCCGGGTGCACGCCCACCACGGCGGCAACCCTGAGGTCCTCGCCGTGCTCCCTCGCGTATGTGTAGCACTTGTGCAGGTGCCTCCCCTCCACCATCCTGACGGCCATGTGCTTCCCGTCCATGTAGAGGAACCTGTGCACGGAGGCGTTCTGCGTGCCGGTCTCCTGCTCCCTGGCATAGACGATGGAGGATGTTATGAATGGCCCGGCATCTTTCTCGAAGTGGGTAACTATCGGCAGGATTGATAGATCCTTGGAAACATTCTCCATGAACTTGCCGTCCTCGACCTTTGGCTTGCTCGGCCGGGACATCGCCTCGAATACCCTGCTGTGCAGGCTCTCGGGCTTTGCGTTGATCGCCATGCCGAACCTCCTCTTAGTGCCGCACACGTTGGCAGCGAGCTTCATCTTGCTCTCCTTGATGTTATCGAAGAGCACGGCCTGCCTGCCGTCGAGCTTCCTGGTAAGGGAGGCGATCTCGAACTTTGTGGAGACCGGTCTCCCGACGGTGACCAGCTCGTCCTCCTTCTTCAGCCTGTCAAGGTAATCACGAAGATCCATGCAAACCACCCATGGCGCTCGTGACGCTGTCCATCAGGGACTTCATCGTTTTTAAATCGAGCGTGTTTACGGTGTGGAGCGATGCCACGCAGACGCCTTTTATCATCGAGGCCATCCGCTCGGAGAGCACGCTGAGGAACAGGGCGTCCTGCTTGCTGGGTATGACCTTGGCCGTGGTGACTCCCCCGGCGCCTGGCAGCGATACGTTTAGCGCACCGATCCTGTGCGCGCTGCCTTCTGAAATAGAAACAAAACCGCCGTTGGCAAAAAGAATGATGCGTATGGCGAACTCCCTGCCGTTTACCTTTACATTCCGCTCTAGGTATCTATCGGCGGACATTGAAAGGCTAAGGCGCTAACCGACTTTATGTGCTTATTGCTATGGGCTGGATTACCTGAACCTTCTTCCTCGCCCGCAGTTTTGCCTTGTACTTGAGGTTTCTGGGCTTCGTTCTCAGCCTGTAACCACAGCACGGGCACCACAGTCCATCCCACTTGATGAATATCTCGCATATCTGGCAGCGCTTCTGTCCTGAGGCATACCTGCCTGAACCGACTGGCTTCTGTGCCTTGTATCTTGAGCAAATTCCTTTGCACGTCATGGTTTTTACCTGCAGAAATCGGATTCTGCGATCTATTATCGTAAAGTAAGTATATAAAGATTATCCAATATTTCCTAGAAATTATCGTAATTTTTTTAAAATTTTATTCATTTACCAACGGATGGGTGCATGCAAAAGTTTGATAAAAACTGCTCATAGTATATATATTCCTTGCTATTTCGCCTCATAGGCCCTTCCGGACGAGACGTTCCTCTCGTGGGGGACCCTGCCGCTTGCCTTTCAAGCAAACGATTTCATCGGGCCGAGGGTCAGCCACGAGGCCGGGCGAACGGCCTGAAGATCCTGCCGTGCCTCATCGCGATCGCCCTTGCTGAGGCCCTGTCGCGCACGCCCCGCCTGTTGGAATCCACCGACCGCACCAAGGATGTGCCGTGCTCGTCAACCAGCTCGATCACGACCTGGTTTCCGAAGCCTGCGTGCAGCATATTCGCGATGCTCCTTGCCATCGCGGGATCGCCGTAGCCTATCCGTATGATCTTTTTTCTGGAAGTGGTGCCATTCAGCAGCACGCTCACTAGGTCGACGGCCTCCTTGACGGATGTTACCACCTTGCTCTCGATCTCCTTCTGCAGGTAGAACACGGCCAAGCCTATCCTTCTGCCGGGGTCTATGCCAATTATCAGCTGGTCGTCCTGGTATCTCCCCATAATACTGCGGAGGATCTTTGCTTTGATCAGCGCAGGCTCCTCGTCGAGCTCACTGTCCAGAAGGATCTTCCCGTGTGGGATCTTTGCCCGCTCCTCCTTGGTGGTTATCACAAGGTTGGGGCCGAGCCTCGCGGCCTCCTCCGGAGAAACAGAGTCAAACTGAAGGCCCAGCGATTTCAGGGCGCTGATGATCTTGTAGTACGGCTTTCCGTGCACGGTCGCTACAAGTACACGCGCGGGAATGAGGTCACTCCTCAGGGGCGCTTCATCGGGCATACTTCATGCGGAGCACTATTAAACGTTGTGTGAATTATTCGCATGATGAGTAGTAATTGCGAAAGATCGCCTAGGCGAAAAGAACTTTTTCCACGATCAGATCGACCGCCTTGTCGAAGGAGCGGTCGATGTTCTTCTTGATGTTCTGGACCGACTTTTCGCCGTCTGCGGTTATCTTGGACGACTCCTCCTCGGCCGCCTTCCTTGCCTCTTCCACTATTCTCCTGGCCTCCCCATTCGCTATCTCCTTGAGCTTCTCCTTCAGCTTCTCGACCTCCTCGTCCGAGTAGGCGTTCAGCCTCCTCCTGATGTCGTCGAGCGAGGCGTTGATCGTATCGATGTCCTTCTCCAGCTCTGACAATGAGGATAGAATCTTTTCAACGGGCGATGAGGAGACGACCTGGCTCTCGGCCTTGGATTCCAACGGTAGCAGTGCCCGCGCGGAGTTATTAAATCCTTACCTCGATGCTCACTTTGTGGTCAGGCTCAGGATAGCTTTGGCAAGGTCGCCCTGGGCATCTTCGAGCGCCTTGATGGCAACCTCCTTCGAGACGCCGGCCTGCTGGGAGACCAGCATGACGTCTTCGTCGCTGAACTTGGGGACCTCCCTGTGTATCTCCTCGATGTCGTCGCCCACGACCTGGTAGATGGTGGAGTCCTGGCTCTTCAGCTCGGCCACGGTGGGCGATTTTATCCTGAGCTCCTTCTCCTTCGTCCTGATGACTACCTCCTCCACGTTGCTCAGCTCGCTCATGTTGAGCCCCATCTTGTCCAGCATGCGCCTTAGCTGCCGGTTGCCGCGCATCATTTCTAATCTAGATTTTGGGTTCCTGCTTTTAAACCCTCGCGCACCTTCACGGCAACCCCCCGCTTGAACTCTCTCATCATCCTGGCAGGGAGCAGAGAGCGCCCAACGGCGATGATGTTTTTATCCTCGTCGAGGACCGCGACATCGCTTCCCACCCTGACGTTGCTGCCGCAACCCACCACGTGTTTGCAGAAGACCGATTTTCCTGCGGCGATGAACTCTGCTACATCGTTGCTTACCGTGACGCAGTTCTCCCTGAAGTTCGGGCTCTGCATAAGCAGCTTGGCGCCGAAGATCGTGAGGGCCAGCCCGCCGTCCGTCCGGAGCGTTACGACCAGGTTGCTGTCAAGCAGTACGCTCCTTATCCTGCCCGTCCGCCTCGAAAAAACGAACTCGAGCCTCTCGATGGGGACGGACGATGATACGCTGCTGCCGAACACGGCGTCGATGTTGGCAGCTATCTTCTCTCTGGGATCGATCAGGAGCTCGAGCATCGACGCAATTCTCTGCTGGCTGCAATAATAAGATTGGCACAGCCAGATCATGTGCGGCCAGCCTGCAAAAGCGGCCTATATAGTTCCTATATACAATATAGAATATGCATATATGCGCCGACAATCATTGTCGGCATGTGAGCTGGCTTTCTTGGATAAAACCAACCGATAAGGAGATCCTGAGCATGCTAGAGACCCAGGCGGCCAACCTGCTCAGGGCGTCCGAACTCTTGGTCGATCTGATCAACAACTACGAAAATGTAAGCACGAAGGAAAACAGCATAAAGGATCTTGAGCACAACGGCGACATCATAGCCCACAACATCTTTAACACGCTGGACAAGACGTTCGTCACGCCCCTCGACAGGGAAGATATATCGCGCCTTACCGCATCGATAGACAACGTACTGGATTCTGCAGACGGCGCAGCAGATCGCTTCGTGCTCTTCAAGATCAAGAAACCCACGCCGTACATGGCCGAACTCGCCAATTATATCAAGCTTGCGGCGACCGAAATCCACGGCTTGGTATCAAAGCTATGGAATCTGAAGGATGCCAAAGACATCATAAACCACTGCAGGAACATCGGCAGGCACGAGCATGATGCCGACCAGGTCTACAGGAAGGCTGTTGCCGAGCTCTTCGAGACCCACGACCCGGTCGAGATAATCAAGATGAAGGAGGTCTACGATGCTCTGGAGCAGGCCACGGACAGGTGCGTGGATGTGGCCGACGTTATCGAGGATATCGTCCTAAAGTACAGGTAAGCAATATGTATGAACTCGTAATAGTGGCCGTGATAGCCGCCCTGTTTTTCGACTTTATCAACGGCTTTCATGATGCGGCCAATGCCATAGCCACGGTGGTGGGCACGAGAGTGCTCAAGCCGCTGCAGGCGGTCACGCTGGCGGCCATAGCCAATTTCGCTGGGCCCTTCATCTTTGGCGTTGCCGTGGCCACAACTGTGGGCAAAGGGATCGTTGACCCCAGCTCCGTAACCGTGTATGTGATCATTGCTGGGCTTATCGGCGGGATCGTCTGGGACATCATAACCTGGCTCTACGGCCTACCCACATCAAGCAGCCATGCGCTGATCGGCGGGCTGATCGGCGCCGGGGTTGCCTCTGGCGGCATCCAAGCAATACTTTTCGAGGGAGTGAACAAGATTTTAACATTCATGATCGTATCCCCGGTGGTCGGGCTGACCATAGCTTTCGGCATCACGCTCACGCTTTTACATGTATTCAAACACCGCAGCCCGTATACGGTGAACAGAGTCTTCGGAAGACTGCAGATCGCGTCGTCTGCGTTTTTTTCACTCACGCACGGTGCGAACGACGGGCAGAAGACGATGGGAGTAATAGTGGCGTTGCTGCTTGCGGAGGGCATAATCGATCACTTCTACGTGCCCTTCTACGTTATCGTCATGGCAGCGGCCGCGATAAGCCTCGGCACATTCTTTGGGGGGTGGAGGATCGTGAAGACGATGGCATTCAAAATAACCAACCTCCGGCCGTACCAGGGCTTCAGCGCTGAGACCGGAGGGGGCGTGGTGCTGACGTTCATGGCACAGTTCGGAATACCTGTGAGCACGACCCACGCGATAGCCGGGGCCATAATGGGTGCCGGGGCAACGAAGCGGCTCTCGGCCGTCCGGTGGGGCGTTGGCAAGAAGATCATCTGGGCATGGATAATCACGATACCGGCAAGCGCCAGCGTGGGGTTCGTCTCCTACAAGATAATTGAGATGGTCGGTGTTATATAGAGAAAATCCTTTGATATATAATTCTGCAAAAACTATATAGATAGTATATCCGTAGTGTGCCGCATGGAACAGTCGCAGGAAGAGACCCGGAAGATCCAGTTCACGGGCAAGTCGTCATACATAGTCTCGCTGCCAAAGAAGTGGGTCGAGGATATCGGGCTTAAACCCAGAGACGAAGTGACGGTAACCAGGCAGGGCAACTCCATGCTCCAGATAGCTCCCGCAAAGAAGCGGACGGCAACCAAGACAGCAAAGGAGGCGACGATCGAGGTCGCCGAGCACGAGGACCCCAGCAAGACGATCAGGAGGCTCATCGCGCTTTACCTGCTAGGCTTCAATGCCGTGAATATACGCGCGAAGGACGGCAGGCTGGGCCTAGAGCAGAGGGAGGCGATAAAGGACACGGTAAGGAGGTTGCTGATGGGAACCGAGATCACGGCCGACTCGACCGACGGCATCACCATACAGGTCCTGATAAGCCTAGTCGAGCTCTCCGTCGACGGCGCCCTGAAGCGGATGCTGCTGATAACCAAGTCCATGCTCAAGGACGCGATACTGGCGCTGCAGGAGTCCAACATCGACCTCGCCAAGGAGGTTATAAAGAGCGACGACGAGGTGGACAGGTTCAGCTTCTACATAATCAGGCAGCTGAAGATCGCTATCCAGAACGAGCACCTGCTCGCGGAGATGGGGCTGGTGAGCCCGAGGGACTGCTTGGGCTACAGGCAGGTGGTGAAGAGCATAGAGAGGGTTGCGGATCACGCTGCCAACATAGCCGGGGACTTGGTGGAGATGAAGGAATCGATAGACAGGCAGGTTCTGGCAAGGATAGGCGAGATGGCCGTCTTTGCCACGGGGGTGCTTGACGATGCCTGCCTCTCGCTCTTCAAGCGTGATTATAGCACGGCCGAGCACGCCATCGAGAGGGCCAAGACGATAGAGGCGCTCGAGAATGCTGTTATTAAGGCTTCGCAGGGCTGGAAGAAGGCCGGCGAGCCCTACAGGGTAAAGCTGATAACCGAAAACCTCAGGCGCATCGCGGAGTATGCGAGCGACATCGCGGAGATCGTGCTCAATATGACCGTGGAGCAGACGCTGAAGCAGGCAAAGTAAAGGCTAAATTTAGAGTGTGTGCTCGATAGCCCATGTCATACTGTGAGCTTTGCGGGTCCCAGATAACGGGGAGACCGATCCCGATAGTTGTAGAGAACGATGTCGTGATGCAGGTCTGCGGCCAGTGTTCTAGGCACGGCAAGCAGCATCCCTCGAAGAAGATCGAGAAGAGGTGGGAGAGGCGGCAGCCCAGGCAGGCATTCACCATCAAGCTCATGTCCGTCAGGAAGGATTACAGCAAGCTGATCAAGGAAGCAAGGCAGCGGCTCGGCATGACCGAGGACGAGCTCGGGGAGAAGATGGGCGAGCTCGGCCCGGTGGTGAAGCTCATGGAGGTGGGCAAGTTCAAACCCGACGAAGCACTCGCAAGGAGGCTGGAGGGAGTGCTGGGGGTAACCCTGCTAGAAGAGGAAGTTCATGAATAGCAGGACCAAGACAATACTGGTCACCTACCCGCAGGAAGACTCGATGAAGGAGGCGCTAGCGCTAGCAGACGCTGCTGGCTATGAAGTAGTTGCAACCATCACCCAGCGATACCTGACCAAGTCAAGGTACGGCCTCGGCAGGGGGAAGGCCGAGGAGCTCAAGCAGATGGTCGAGGACATAGGGCGATGCGTGATAATATTCGACGAAGTGATGAAGTCTACCCAGGCCTACAACCTGGCGACAATGGTACAGACCGAGATAATCGACCGCGAGAGGCTGATACTCGAGATATTCGAGAAGAGGGCGAGCAGCGCCGAATCGAGCATCCAGGTGAAGCTCGCGCAGCTCAGGTACGAGATGACAAGGGCCAGGGAGAAGGTCAGGCTCGCGAAGAAGGGCGAGCAGCCCGGCTTCTTCGGTCTTGGAAGGTACGAGGTCGACGACTACTACCGCGACATAAAGCGCAGGGTATCCACGCTGAAGCAAAAATTAGCTGATGTGGCGAAGCGGAGGGAGCTCTACAGGCAGCAGCGGACGAAGCAGGGCTTCCCGGCGGTATCGCTCGCGGGCTATACATCAGCTGGCAAGACGACACTGCTCAACACCCTCGTGGGCGAGCGACACGACACCGGGAAGGGAATGTTCACCACCCTAGCCACCTATGCAAGAGGACTTGAGTTAAGGAAGGGCAGGGTGTTGCTCTCCGACACCGTCGGGTTCATCAGCAAGCTCCCGGCCTACATGATCGAGGCCTTCAAGTCCACGCTTGACGAGCTGGTCTTCGCCAAGCTGGTGCTGCTGGTGATCGATGCCAGCGAGCCGCTCGCCGAGGTGACCAGGAAGTACAACAGCTGCGTCGAGATACTCAACGAGCTGCAGGTGCCGCAGACCAAGATACTCTATGTATTGAACAAGATGGACCTTGTCGGGGAGGAGGACGCGCTGGCAAAGGCCGAGAAGCTGGGCCTGCTGGAGAGCAGGTGGTATATGGCGGTATCGGCAAAGACAGGGCAGAATATTGAGCGCCTGAAGGAACTGATCGGCGAGATCGTCTTCGAGACAGTGGCCGAGAAGCCCAAACCTGCGGTGCCAGCAGAGATTATGGGATTACAGTTCGACGAGGCTGCACAGGTCCTTGACGCTCAAGAACCGGTAGGGTCCCTCGAAGTGGTTCGCGATGAGAGTGACAATACTTAGGATCGGTCACAGGTACGTGCGGGACTATCGAGTTACGACGCACGTAGCCCTGGTGGCAAGGGCGTTTGGCGCTGAAAGGATGTTTGTTACGGATGCCGAGGACGAGATCGGGAAGACGGTAGCCGAGGTGAACGAGCGGTGGGGCGGCGAGTTCGTGGTTGAGCAGGTATCTAACTGGAAGGACGTAGTAAGAGACTGGAAAAAGCACGGCAGGGTCGTGCACCTTACGATGTACGGGGTCAACGTTGACGATGCAATGCCGCGCATCAGGGAGGAGAAGCAGGATTTGTTGGTGGTGATCGGCGCCGAGAAGGTTCCACGGGAGGTTTACGATATGAGCGACTACAACGTCTCCATAGGCAACCAGCCCCACTCGGAGATAGCCGCGCTTGCGATCTTCCTCGACAGGCTCTTTGAGGGCAGGGAGCTGAAGCGAAACTATGATGGAAAGATCAGGATCGTGCCGAGTGCCAAGGGAAAGGACATCAGGGCGTCCGGCGAAGAAACCCCGGACGAATGATCCGGTGCACGGACTTTTATCGTCATCCCCCTCAAAAGGGTCGGTTCGCCCATCGAAAGTGCCGTGCACCAGACCAAGATAACTTGGGCAATTTCAGATTAAAAGTATGCGGATCGGGTTTACGAATCCACGACCTCGATCGTACTCTTCCCCGCGTCGACCCTTACCCTAGAGCCGGCTCTTACCGAGAATATCTCTCCCTCGGCCTTGTCAACCAGTGGGATGCACGCTATCGCGCACCCCGATGCGGTGGTTATGTCTGCCCTGCCGCAGATCACGGCCCGCGGCGCCACGCCGTTGATCCTCAATGCATAGATAGAATATGCGCCGACACTGCTCCCGATCGCGTTCGGAAAAATTAGAATCTTATCGGCGATCTTCCTGCCGTGGAGCTCGTGGCTTTCATCGGTAACATCGCCGCTCGTAGGGTCTATCATGGCGAGGAAGTTTATCGGCTGCCTTGTGACCAGGGCCTCGCCCTCGCCGGTGCCCCCAACTATTGCCCGGCACTTCATCACTCGCATTCTTCGCTCACTATCTCCTTCAGGCTCTTCAGGCAGACGCCCACCCTGTTCCAGCTCTTCAGGTAGTAGGCACCCTTGATGCTGTTCGTTATTACTGCATCGACGTCCCTGCGGTCTATCAGCGGTGTCAAGCATGTACAACAGTCGCACAGCATCTCCGCCCCAGCCCGCTCGATCCTGTCTGTATGACCCAACTTCTTGGCGCTTTCGTAGGCCGTCCTTGCGCAGAAGATCAGGCACCGCTTCTTGAACCTTCTTCCTTCAAGCATATCGGCAAGAACCGAGAGGTCATCCACTCCAAGCTGGGGGCTGCCGAGCGCGATGATGTCTCCGCGGTCGCTGGTGTACAGCTCGTCCCTTGTCCTTCTGGCCTCCTCCCTCCCGTACTCGATCTTCTCCATGTTAGGAGCTTCCTCCGTTGTGAACATGCCGCAGGAGCCCGAGGTGCCGAGCGCGGCCGAGAGCGCCTTTGCGTTCCTCTTGCTAAGGGAGCCTATCCCTGATAACGCGATCGAGGCGTCCGACGCCTTGCCGGCAAAGTATCCCAGCAGGCCGTAGTCGAGCTCGCTCTCAAGGTTGAGCCCGGCCCTGACGCACTTCTTCGGGTGCCTGAACTCCTCCAGCCTCAGCTCGGAACAGGGAGCCTTGCCGGTGAGCGAGCTGGCGAGCGCGCTCAGGCCGCTCTCCTTGTTCGTCCGCAGCCCCATCACCGAATTCGCATAAACAGCCGCATTGCTCTCGGCGAAGCTCACGTCCGCACCCCTGCCCGGGAGGTCGAAGACCTCGTAGGGGATGCAGGTCAGCGACTTGGCTAAGCCCATCCGCTCGTAGGCGCCCACGATCCTGTTTTGCCTCTCCACGAACCTGCCTCCCGGCATCGGATCTTTCTTAAGCGGGTCGAAGCCCATCGGGTTGATCGTGCTCTTCACAGCCGTCCTGCCGTCCCTGCTAAGCTTCTCCAGCAGCTCGAGCCCGGCGTCTCCGATCGTGTTGTAGTTCACGCCCGATACGTGGGCCCACCTGATCGGCACCATCTTTTCAGCGTCTGTGGCCTCGCCGATCGCGAGCAATATCCTGTAAGCGGTGGCCAGAGCTTCCCCGTGCTCGCCCTTCAGCGCCTTCTCCTCGTCACTGGTCAGTTGCAACAGCCACGCTTGGTCCGTTCATCATAATAATCTTTCACCGGCACGAAGAAAAGATAAGATAATAACGAACGCTGAGCCTCTTCAAACGGCATGGAGATACCGCGCGTGCTGGACCTGATGACGGAGACCCTGAAGCGGACCAGACCCCCCAGGCTGACCGCGCTGAAGGAGCTGCAGGAAGAGGAGGAGGGCGATCCTCTAAAGATACTGATCGGGACCATACTCTCTGCCCGCACTAGGGACGAGAACTCCAAGGTCGCTGTGAATAACCTCTTCCGGAGGTACAGCACCGTCGAGGAATTGGCAGATTCCGACCCGAAGGAGGTCGAGAAGCTCATCAAGCCCGCCGGGTTCTACCGCGTCAAGTCAAGAAGGATCAGGGAGGTTGCAAGAACACTGCTGGAGGAGTTCGGCGGGAAGGTTCCCGAGAAGATCGAGGACCTGCTGAGGCTTCCCGGCGTTGGTAGGAAGACCGCCAACTGCGTCCTCGTCTATGCCTTCGAGAAGCCGGCCATCCCGGTTGACACGCATGTCCACAGGATCGCGAACCGCCTCGGGCTGGTGGAGACAAAGACGCCCGAGCAGACCGAGGCCGAGCTGGCGACGAAGGTGGAGAAGCGGTACTGGACCAGGATCAACGATACATTCGTGATGTTCGGGCAGAACATCTGCAGGCCCGTGGGCCCGCTCTGCGGTCAGTGCCTGCTCAGGCGAGGCTGCAGGTACTACCGGGAGATCAGGTCCGCCTCTTGATCTTCAGCAGCGTCAGGATCACACCGGCCACGGCCACGAGGAGGATGATGGGCGTCAGCATTACCGGGTTTTCCATCGGGTTCCCGGAGACGATGTCAAACACGATCTCCCCGGCTACAGCGTTAGCAGGGTCCTCGACCAGATCCCTGCCGTAGACCTCGACGGTGCCAAGGGCCAAGGGACCTATCCTGAACTTGTCCAGCACGATCCTCTGCCCGTTGGCAACGCTCAGCCTCTCGTTCGCTATGTACGACAAACTGACCTCCCTGCCCTCGAACCAGCCCTGCTCGCTCCCGAAGAGCTGCGCTTGGCCGGACTCCTCGCTGGCAAACGTGGCCACGAAGGTCCGCGTAGGATCGCCGAACATCGCGAGCTCGATGTACCTCTCGCTCGCAGGATCCTCCTTCAGGCGCATCACGACCTTGGCATCGGGGTTCTCGGGGTCGTATGTGAGTTCGTTGATTATGGTCAGGATCCAGTCTCCTATGTGCTTGGACTCGAAGAGGTACTGCTCGGGGTTCTTCCGGTCGGCATTTGCCGCTGTATACGGAATCGTGATTCGCTCGATCTTCATGCTGCCCTCCTGGGCCTCGGCTATGCCAACAAGGAACCCGGCGATTAGCAGGCCGGCTATGAAGAAAGAAATTATCTTCACAGGTGGCAGTAAAAATATCCAGTAATAAAAACTAAATTATGACTTACAGTTTATTATTCCCGGCCGGTAATAGGATCTGTGGGAAGGAATAAGAAGTTAGGGATAGCCGGCATCTTTCTGGGGATCATCCTGATAACCTCGCTCGTGGCGCTCACCGGCTCCCAGCCAGCTGCAAGCACGATAAAGGAGCTGGAGGTGAAGCGTGAGCAGAAGCTGGATGTCATCGACACAGCGTCGGTCTACTGGCAGCAGGGCCTGATCGGATCCGACGAGTTCATCGAGGTCATCAACCAGTCGATAACGGACACTGACGCCCTGCGCGCGGAGTACCTCGCGCTCAGCGTCTCCCCGAGGTACGACGAGTACAGGAACCTGTCGCTAAATTCGCTGGACAGGCAGAAGGAGGCCTTTGTAAAGTTGAGGGAGTATGTGGAGACCGGCGACCAAGAGCAGAGGCCGGCCGTCCGCGAGGAGTTCGACAGGCTTATACTCTTGTCCTTCGAGTACCGGAGGGACGCCCTGAGGGAGCTGAACCTGATCGAGCTGGAGAAGATAGGAACCGTGAACGCGCTGCCCTGATTCGATGATTATTCAACGAACGGGTCCTTCCAGCCCAAGATGAGGTCCGCGATCTCGGGCCGCATCAGGAGCTCCGGCGGCCTCTCACCGCTCGTCACCATCTGCCTCAGCTTCGTGCCGCTGAGCTCGAGCCTGTGCTGGGGATCGTGCGGGCATGTCTTTTCGCTCACAGTGCCCATGCAGACCTTGCAGTAAAAGAAGGCCGGGAAGAAGACCGGCTTTATCTCCAGGTCGGGGTAGTCCTTGAAGATCTCTTGGGCAGCGAAGGGGGGATAGTAAGAGCCAACGCCCGCGTGATCCCGCCCGACTATGAAGTGCGAGCAGCCGAAGTTCTTCCGCATTATCGCGTGCAGGATGGCCTCCTTCGGACCGGCGTAGCGCATCTCGGTGTGCAGGGTCACGAACTCGACCTTGTCCTGCGGGAAGTACCTGTCTAGCAGGGTCTCGTAGGCCCTGATGATGACCTCGTCCTTAAAGTCGCCGGCCTTCTTCCTCCCGATCAGGGGGTTGATGAATAAGCCGTCGAAGAAGTTCAGCACGGATTTCTGGAGGGCCTCGTGGGCCATGTGGGGTATGTTCCTGGTCTGGAAGCCGACGACGGTCCTCCAGCCGTTCCTTCTAAATGCGTCCCTTGTCAGCGGGGGTGTCAGCCTGTGCGTCCGCAGGTCGCCGCCCTGTTGCCTGTCGATGAGATCGACCCTGCCACCGGCGAGCATCTCCCTCATGCTCATCGTCTTGGCCACGCCCGGGTGCGCCGTATCCTCGGTCTGGTAAACAGACTTGGCCATCTCCCGCCTGTCGAACCTGTAAACATCTTCGACATGCATGATCGCAAATATCCTGCCGGCCTCGTCCTTTATCGCAACGTCGCGCGAGTCCTTCATCCCGGCCGCCGTGCGCTCGTCTACGTCCAGCACTATCGGCACCGTCCAGGCGATGCCATTTGCAAGCCTGCCCCGCCGGATCACTTCCGCAAAGTCATGCTCGGGCAGGAACCCCTCGAGGGGGCTGAAGATGCCGTCGGCTATGTTCTCGATATCGTTGACCAGGTCACTGTCCACGGTTATGCTCATCAGTTCCTTCGAGTCGTTCTGCGCCCGCTCCAAGGCCCTCCCTGAGAGGACCCGGTTCACAAGCACGCCGCCGTGGGGGGAAGGTATCCCACCGCTTTCGCTCAAAACTATCACTTTTTCTTCAGGGGGTTGAAGTGTAGGCCGCACTCCTTGTGGGCGTCCTGCTCCCACCACCACCTTCCCGCCCTGAGGTCCTCGCCCGGCTTTACCGCCCTGGTGCAGGGCTCGCACCCTATGCTCGGGTATCCTGTGTCGTGCAGCTTGTTGTAGGAAATATCGTTCTTCCTTATGTAGTCCCAGACCATCTCCCAGGTCCAGTCGGCAATCGGGTTCATCTTCACCATGTTGCCGTGCCCGGCATCGATCTCGATCTTCTTCGTCGTCGCCCTGGTGGCGACCTGATCCCGCCGCAGGCCGGTTATCCATGCGTCTAACTTACTCAGCGCCCTGTTCAGCGGATGGACCTTCCTTATCTCGCAGCAGAGCTTCCTGTTATCGACGCTGTGGTAGAAGAGGTTGAGCCCGTGCTGCCTCACCATGTCCTCGACCTCCTTCTGGTCGGGGAAGTAGATCTCGATCGTAATGTCATATTTGTCGCGTATGGTGTCCATCACATCGTAGGTCTCTTGGTTCAGGCGGCCGGTGTCCAGCGTGAAGATCTTTGCGTCCTTCCTGATCTTCGCGAGCATGTCTATCACCACCACATCCTCCGCGCCGAAGCTCGAGGCAAGCGCGACCCTTGGGTGGAAGGTATCCAGTCCCCACCTGAGGACCTCCTGGGCGCTCTTGTCCTCCATCGCGCCGGAGATCTTCTGGATTTCTTCCGGACTCATCTTAAGCATGGCTCCCCCAACCCAAGTATCTCTTATAATTATTGCTCCTCTTGCACTGCGCTGTACGAAATCCTCTCTGCATTTATCTGAGAGCATGGATGGCGGCTAGAGCTGGCTTTCTATGCCGGCAGGTCTGGTCATCCACCAGAGCCCGTGGAACCACAGCCCCAGCGCGGCGACCGGCACGAGCAGCTGCTGCATGTCGAGTATGAACAGTATGTTCGAGATCACGGCAAACCAAGAGGCAGACGCGAACACCAGCACTATTACATCGTAGTACTTGGTCATCTTCCTGAGGTGCCTGTAGAAGACGTAGACCGCCGGGATGCCGGTCAGGAACTTCACGACCACGAAGGCGTCGAGCCCGTAGAGGTTGTAAACCACGCTGGTCTCCACATAGGCGGGCACCAAACTTAGCGATATCCCGTAGTACGTTATCAGCGTGTCCAGGACTATGAATGCCAGGCAGAATGAGAGTATCTTCAGGATGACACTCCTGCTTCCTAAAAGCTCTCCTCTCAGCATTCCGTAACTCGGCAAAGTACATGCTACTATCGTCAAAACGTAATATAATTGAGGGTCGCCGTTATTTTACAAAGAAGGTCGTGCGTTGTTAATGATTTCAGGGATAAACCCGCGTAATTGTTCTGGGAAACAACGATGTCGCGCGGATATGTTTCAAATTGCATATCCATCTTACGGAGCGTTCCACCCCGATCCCGAAGCCGGCGTGCGGGGGCATCCCGTACCTGCGCAGGTCGACATACCACTGGAAGGATTCCGCCGGTAGTTCCTGCTTCTTCAGCCGGTCCAGCAGGGCGTTGTGGTCGTTTATCCTCTGCCCTCCCGTGGCGATCTCGCCGAAGCCCTCCGGCGCTATCAGGTCGGCCGAGAGCGTGTTCCTGTCGTCCTCCGGCTTGGTCATGTGGTAGAAGCTCCTTGCGCTCAGCGGGTAATCGGTGATGAAGAACGGCTTGTCGAACATCTTTGATATCAGGCGCTCCGCCTCCGTTGGTATGTCCTCGCCCCACTCGAAGCCGATCCCGTTCTTCGCTGCCGTCTCTCTAGCTTCGTCGTAGGTTATCCTGGGGAAGGGCTTCTCGGGCACGCTGAACTCTCTCCCGAGGATCTCAAGCTCTCTGCTCCGCTTCTCGGCTATCCGGCTGCAGACGTGGTTGACGAGGTCCTCCTGCAGCTTCATGTTTTCCTGCTGGGTGTTGAAGGCGACCTCGGCCTCGATCATGACAAACTCGGTCAGGTGCTTGGCCGTCTTCGACTTTTCGGCCCTGAAGGCCGGCTGCACCACGAAGACCCTGCCGAAGGCGCAGATCGCGGCCTCCTCGTACAGCTGCGCGCTCTGCGTGAGGTAGGCCTTCCTCCCAAAGTAGTCTATGCCGAAGAGGGTGGAGCCGCCCTCGACGGCCGAGCCCACGATCGAGGGCGCGCTTATCAGTACAAAATCACGCTCTTCGAAAAAGTCCACGGCCGCAAGGATGAACTCCGACCTTATCTTCATTACCGAGCTGCTCTTCCTCCCTCTTATCGAGAGGTGCCTGTTGTCGTAGAGAAACGCCGACGACCTGACGGCGCTCTTGGTTATCGGCCACTGCGCTGATGGCGCGATGATCTCGAACTCCCTGATGGTGAGCTCTTTTCCGCCCGGCGCGCGGGGATCGTCCCTGAGCTCGCCCTTCACGCTGACGGCGGACTCGATCGCAACGTCCTTCATCCTGTCAAGGCAAGGCCCGTCGGTTACGCCCTTCTTCCCGACTATCTGGATGTATCCCGAGCCGTCGCGCAGGAGGATGAAGAGCAGTGCTCCGACCGTGCTCTTGGTGACGACCCATCCATTCAGCTCGACCGTGCTGCCGCCCGCAAGTTTTAGAGAATCGCTGATCGATTGAACCAATCGCTTCAGGCTCTTATCTGGCGGTTCCCGTTATAAGGTTAATCGACGCGATGGACTTTCGGAAAAGCAGAGATTTGTCAGAGGTAGGATCGTACCTTCTGGATCAGGTTCTCGGTCCCATCCATCTTTTCTGTCATCTCCATCAGCATCCGTGCCTTACTAGCATACCGCGAGTCATTGAGCACCTGCTGCACCGAGCTGGCGATATCCTGCGGTGTTAGATCCTTCTGGTTCAGCATCAGGCCGAGGCCCATCTTCTCGGCTTTCCTGGCATTGCCCAGCTGCTCGCCGTGGTTCTCGATCGGGATGCTCACCACCGGCTTGCCGAACTGCATCGCCTGCGCGAGAACGGAGTGGCCGCCCCTCATTATCAGCAGGTCGCTCATAGCGAACACCTCGTCCTTCACCGGGCACCACTCGAAGTACCAGCTGTTCCTTATCCTTCTCGGCACGGTGTCTCCCTTCGGCCTTCCCTCGGAGACAACGAACTGGACGTCTTCCATGCCCTGCAGCGCCTCCACCACCTTCTTCAGTGCCACGATCTTTGTGGCCGCGGGGCCGCTTATGTGCCCGAAGACTATCGGCTTGCTGCGATCGAAGCCCAGCAGCTTTGCAACCTTGTCGACGTACTCCTCCTGAATTGTAGGCTTCGGCGCCATGAACCCGATGTATTCTAGCTTGTTGGAAACGCTTTTGATCCCCCAGATGTTCTGCTCAGAGAGTGTATAGGGCGGAGGAAGGTCGGGTATCAATAGCGAATCGCTCCTAGCCCATCTCTTACCTAATGATTCGGCCAGATGATGTTCGAAGCTGCGTGCGATACTTAGCTCCCGGATTCCCGTAGAGAGTAGCAGTTTTATCTGATTGATGATTGTAATGACAGGAAGCTTCAACTGTTTCGCAGCAACAAGCGATGATAGCCTCGTATCAGACACGACCACATCAGGATTGAATCCTGATATGTTCCTACGCTCCTTCCGCCGCTGGGACATGTAATTTATGAAATTTTTCGGAAGCTTCTTTATACTCGTCGTTAACGTGAATCCCCGATCCGGGCTCCAGCCGAACTCGACGGGCGGCACATCGAAGCACCGGTAGCCGTGCATCTCCACATACTTCACGGCATCGCCGAATGTTGAGAACCTGACCTCGGTGCCTTGCTTTGCGAGGCCGTTCGCAACTGGAAGCATCCTGCTAGCGTGGCCTAGTCCAACGCCGTAGAGGGAGATGTAGACCCTGCTCATCCGCTCACCAACAGATTAGAGACCAACCAAGCCCACCTAAATATCATGATATTTACTTTTTCACCCTGCATGCTTCTGAGCCGCATTCAACTAGCGCCCACTCATGTCGACCCGGACGATGTCGCCTCCAGGCTTGAGTTCCTTGAAGACTATCGCGCCGAATCTGTAAATCTTTGCATCCCTCTGTAGCCAGGCATCGGGCATCGCGCCGGCCTTCATGCAGGTCTCGCACAGGAACTGCTCGGCATCCCATCCATATTCTACAGGCACCTGTGGAAGCAGGAGCCCGGAGCCGTATGCCCAGCGCACGATCAGGCCGTCCATTCCGATCCTTATCCTGTCCTTGTACTGCTTTGGGTTCTCCACCACGATGAGCTCCGGCTGCGTCAGCACGCTGAGCTCGATCGCGATCCTGTCGAGCTCGTCCTTGGTGAGCGGCTTGAACCTAGGATCGGCGGTTGCCGATGCTATCGCGGCCTCGATCACGGCCTCGCAGAGCATCTTTTCTGGCATCGGGAAGCCTATGCAGCCACGGAGTTCCTCCGCATCGCCGCGGAGCACGTTCAGCGTCACAAAGACGCCGGCCTTCTCCCTGTACCTTTCGGCTATGCCGTCTGGCGCGTCGATTCTCGCATTATTCGCAAGGTAGGCCTCGATCGCGCTCCTTGAGAGCTTCACCAGCTGTAGACCGTCCTCATCGCTCAGGTTCAACCTGACCTGCCCAACCTCCTGTTCACATTCCGTCCGAACTCTATAATTTTCTTTGCGTGGCTCCCCTCCCAATAGACCTTGCTGCAGCCGCCGCAGAGGTAGAATTTCGAGTGCTTCTCCAGAACTCCTGACGGCACCGCCGCTCCCACCGAGTCTTTGCCCCGCTCCTCAAGCAGGCCGTTGCAGAGCGGGCACCTTGACCGCGACGGCAGAAACTCTACGCCTTCGATGCCCATTCCGGTAAGAACCTTCATGATATCGTCAAGATCGCCCGCACCCGTCAGCAGTAGGCTCTTAGCCCCTGCCTTGATTGTTCGTTGATACAGTGTCCGGTCGCTGGTCAGAAGCACCCTCCCTTCTCCGAGGGCAAGGTCGATGAGCTTGTCGTCCTCGGCATCGTTGTAGTACAGGGTGTCGAAACCGAACATCCTCAGCTTTCTGGCCAGGCTGCCGTGCATACCATCCACAACAAAGATCGGGTGCGTCAGGTTCATCTGGACTCTGTAGAAATCTCGGCCGGGCGGCCCTCGCCCCTGCACTCCTCGCAGAGGAACTTCCCGTCTGTGTACTGCAGATAGTCAGACCACTCGTTGCACTCGTCACAGTAGCCCGATATCAGTGTCGGGCCCCTGCCCCTCTCTCCGCGCATCATGCTCGCCTTCTCGGAGACGATGTCCACGAGCTCCGGCATGACCGCGATCACGTCGGAAGTTGATACGATGCCGACGAGCCTCTCCTTGTAGGTTACCCCCAGCCGCTTTATGTTGTGCTTCCTGAGGAGCCTCGCTGCCTGCGTTACGCCCTCCTCGCTCTCTATGGTAACGAGAGACTGCATAAGATCCTTGGCAAGTATCCTGCTGGGGAGCTCGTCCCTGACGGCCGCCCGCGAGACGATGTCCCAGTCGCTTACTATGCCAACCGGCTTGCCGTTATCCATTATAACCACGGAGCCGATCTTTGCCGCCGTCATCTTGTTCGCAAGCTCCTTCACGCTTGCATTGGGCGCCGCAGTTATCACTGGGCTGTTCATCACGTCCTTCACCATTACCCTTGTAGTCATGTGTGGATCTGTTTCTTCCCTGCGCCCCAACGGCTATGCTTCAACTTACCCTCTCTTAATCATTTTGCTGGGCGCAACGCTTGTACAGAGCTCATCTTGGGAGATTTGGTCGATATGCCGCAACCACCCTGCCAGCCGCGGCAAACCAAAAGACATTAAACCCCGTCAATTGGAGAGAAGAAAGATTGGGACCGATCGACAAGATCTTCTGGATAAGGGTTGGGTTTGCTGTTCTGGCAGGCGTACTTGCAGGCGCCCTGGGCTACGTCAGCCTGAACCCGATGGCCTTCCGCGGGATCGGAATCGGCTTCCTGATCTACTTCATCTCCTACATCGCGGTGAGGGTCGCCTTCACGAAGCAGCTTCCGCCGTCCGACTACAAGAAGCTGATCACCACCGGCATGCTGGCCTACGTGTTCATGTTTCTCTTCGTATGGGTGCTTTACAACACCTTCACCTACGGGCAGCAGACAGAATAAATAAAAGAACGGAAGGTTTCTGGAACCTAGTTGTGGCCATATCGAACTGCAGGCATCCCTGACGAGATGTTCGAGAGAAACGAGCGCGTCCCGATAACGAAGGAGGAGGTCCGGGTTGTGGCGCTCAGCAAGGCAAGGCTCAGGGATGGCGCGGTTATAATTGACATCGGCTGCGGGAGCGGGAGCATAAGCGTCGAGGCCGCCATCCAGGCCGGGGCCTCCGGCAGGGTCTATGCCGTTGACCAGGACGAGGAGGCCGTCAGGCTCACCGGGATCAACGCTAGGAAGTTCGGCATCTCCAACATCGAGGTGATACACTCCAAAGCCCAAGACGCTCTGGACAGGATGCCGGCGGCCGATGCCATCTTCATAGGCGGCACCGGCGGCGACACCTACGACATAATCAAGCTGGCATCCGGAAAGCTGAAGAGCAAAGGCAGGATCGTGTCGACGACGATCCTGATCGAGACCATGTACCGCTCCCTGAAGGCCGTAGAGGAGGTCGGGCTGGAGGACATCGACATAACGCAGATAACCGCGGCCAAGAGCAGGAAGGTGAGCACAGGCACGATGATGCTGGCGCGCAACCCGGTGCTGATAATATCCGCGCAGAAACCCTGAATCTGCGTTTAAATATAGTGGGAATAATATCTGATGAAGATATGACCGGAAAACTTTTCTGCATCGGCTGCGGGCCGGGAGACCCGGAGCTGCTCACGCTCAGGGCGGCCGATATCCTGAGCTCATGCGATGTGATCTTCTGCCCGACATCACGCCAAGGAAGAGAGAGCATGGCACTATCCATAGTCAGACCGATCCTGGAGAAGAGGGAGAAGCAGCCCGAGACTGTCGATCTCATCTTTCCGATGGTGAAGGACAAGGCAACGCTCAGCGAAACCTGGCACAGGAATGCTGACGAGATCGCAAGGAGGTGCGCCGAGGGCAAGAAAACCGCCTACCTGTGCGTGGGGGACCCGGCGCTCTACAGCACCTTCGCCTACATACACAAGGAGCTAAAAAGTCGATACCCCGAGATCGGGGTGGAGATAGTTCCCGGCGTTGCTTCATTATTCTCGTTTGCGTCGCAGGCCAAGATCAGCCTGGTCGAGGGAGACCAGACACTGGCCATCGTGCCGGCGTGTTACGACCTTGAGCGGGTAAAATCTGCGGCCAGCTCCTGCGATACCGTGATCTTCCTAAAGGACGGCAGGTACTTCGGCAGCGTGATCGAGATCCTGAAGCAGGCCGGCTTCCCGGACGACTCGCTCATCGCGATCGCGCAGGACGTCTCTGCCGAGGGCGAGGTGGTCAGAGTCGCCAAGCTTGGGGAGGTCGGGAGCAGCAACCCGGCGGAGAAGTACTTCTCGATAATGGTGGTAAAGCGTGGGCGCGGCTAAGCCAAAGGTATGCTTCGTGGGCGCAGGGCCGGGCGATCCGGAGCTGATCACCCTGAAGGCGAAGAAGCTGATCGGAGCAGCAGATACGATCGTGTACTCCGGCTCGCTACTGCACCCCAAGCTGCTCAAGTACGCAAAGAAAGGCGCTGATCTTTACGACGCCGCAGAGCTGGACAGGGAGAAGATATCCGAGATACTCATTGCCGCAGCGAAGAAGGGCAAGTTTGCGATCAGGCTGCACGACGGGGACCCTGCGCTCTTCAGCGCGATTCGGGAGCAGATCGACAGGCTGGAAAAGCAGGGCATAGAGTGCCAAGTTGTACCCGGCATAAGCGCGCTCTTCGCCGCCGCCGCAAGGCTGAACCTCGAGCTTACGCTGCCGGGCATAACGCAGAGCGTGATAATAACCAGGGCGGAGCTGAGGACGCCCGTGCCTGACCGGGAGCGGATATCGGAACTAGCGAGGCACAGGAGCACGATGGCCTTCTACCTGAGCGTGCACCTGACCGACCGCCTTGTCAGGGAGCTGGTCGCCGGGGGATATCCTCCAGAGACGCCCGCTGCTGTTGTATACAGGGCAACCTGGGAGGATGAAATTGTACTAACAGGCACGCTGGCGGACATCGCATCGAAGGTAAAGGCAGCGAGGATAACCAAGACTGCCGTCGTGATAGTCGGGGATGTGCTCAGGCCGAAAAGCTACGAATTCTCCAAGGTCTACGACCCGGCGTTTACGCACACGTACAGGAAAGCAAGAAAAAGCTAGTGGAACAGGATAGCTCGTCTGGTGGATCGGCCGTCCCGAGCTCGCGGTGCAGGCCTGCATATAGCAAACCCTGCACGGGTCTCGTTATCCACTGCTCACTATCCTGGACTTTGTTTCTTCTAGGTGAATCTTGGCAGCTCTTCTGCGGCTGGTACTGAGGGGAGCCTGCTATCCACGTTCTTCTCTGCCACTGCGGAGGCTTCTGCCAGTATCTTCTCTACCTCCTCGTTGGAGGCGTCGCTCACGAAGCTGAAGCTTCCTCCGGAGAGCGTGTCAACCATCAGGTTGCCTAGCGTGCTCGTCATCTCTCCTATCTCGTTCTCCGCCTCGGGCATGAACTTCACCAACCCAGCCTTCACGCTCTTCATTGCGCCCACCGCAGGCATCAGTGCCACCACAGCATCGCCCACATCGTGGACTGTGCTGAGTCTGAGATTCACCTGCTCGAGAGCCAACCTCGCGTGGCTGAGAGTCTTGGTTACCTTCCGCACCTCGGCCAGCTCGTTTGAGAGAACTCTTCCCGCATCCGCGTCGTGTTTCTGCATCGCGTCTACGATCCTCTTGAAGAGTGCCGAGTCCTTCTCGCGCATCTTCGCAAGCATCGTGTCCATCCTCTGTATCTGTGCTTGCAGTCTGTTCATTGCTCCGTCAATCCTCGGCCTCAGGGGTCCCTGTGGCTTGACGGTGTCCCTCACCTTCTCTGCTACTCCTCTGTTGTCCGGTCTAGTCCAGTTCTTACCGAAGTTACTCATGGGCGATCCTCCTACGTTTTGTTATTAATTCTAGGTGTGTATTATTATTGATAACAAAGACAAACGCCAAGTTTACACTCTTCCTCATGCACAGAGATATCTCACTGCGGCTCCTGCTTCTCACTCCTGCACAAAGCAATTATTACAAGTCCGCGTTTACCAGTGCATGGCAGACGACCGACCGATAGCTGTTTTTGACTCTGGAATGGGCTCGCTCTCCGTGGTCAGCGCCCTTAGGGAGGAGCTGCCGGGCGAATCGATCATCTATCTTGCAGACAGGGCCCACTATCCCTACGGAAACAAGAGCAAGGAGCAGCTCCGGTCGATAATCGTGCAGACGATCAAGTTCCTGGAAAAATACGACACGAAGTCCATCATCGTTGCGTCGATCACGCCGTCTATGCTAGTGCTGAAGGAAGCCAGGCTTTACACCAACGTGCCGGTCTTCGGTGTCTATCCGGCAATGGCCGGTGCGCTGGCAGTGTCAAAGACAAAGCACATAGCATTCTTGGCAACGCAGGCAACCATCGAAAGCGTTGAGCTGGACGAATACACAAAACCGTACATATCCACCGCAAGGATAGTCAGGATAAATGCGTCGCCGATCATCGACATAGTTGAATCGGGGCAGTTTCTGGAAGACGGCAACGTCGCAGAAACGCTGGCCAGGGTAACGCGTGGGATCAAGTCGGACCCAAAGATCGATGTCATAATGCTGGGCAGCACGCACCTGACGCTGGTGAAGGATCGTCTGGCGGAGCTCTTCCCGAAGATGCAGTTCGTGAATCCCGCGCTCGACACCGTGAAGCAGGTGAAGAACTACCTGCAGCGGCAGGACATGGCTGCCAAAGGCAAGGGCGGCCTGAAGATCCTTGTGTCAAAGAAGAAAGAACAGTTCGAAAAGATCATAAGAAAACTGAGGATGAAGGAGAGCGTGGAGGAGGTCGCGCTCGACTTTAGGCTCGACCTCTTCACCTAGCTATTGATCACTGCTGATCAGCTTCCTGATCCTCCTGAAGACGCCTATCCACTGCCGCCAAGTCAGCCTCCCGGTCTGGGTATTCTGCCTGCTGGGGTGGTATGAGGCGATGAGAACCTTCCCATCCACATCGTATGAGAGGTTGTGCCCGAACCTGAGGCCTCTCACGCCATGCAGGGACGTGTAGGCCCTGAAGGCTATCGAGCCGAGGGCCAGCACAACCTTCACGTCTTTCAGTAACCCCACCTCCTCGGCCAGGTAGCAGGAACAGTTCCCGATCTCCTTCCCGGTGGGCTTGTTCCCGGGCGGGGCGCACCTGACCACCGCGGTGATGTAGGTTGATTTGAGCTTTAATCCATCGTCCTTCCTCTGGCTGGTCGGCTGGTTGGCGAAGCCGGTCTCGTGGAGCGCCCTTACGAGCCAGTCGCCCGACATGTCGCCCGTGAACATCCTCCCGGTTCTGTTGCCGCCGTGGGCTGCAGGAGCCAGGCCTATTATCAGCAGCTTGGCATCGGGATCGCCGAACCCGGGCAGGGGCCTGCCCCAGTACTCCCAGCCGCCGTAACGTCTTACCTTCGTCCTTGCGACTGCCGCTATATACTTCGCAAGCCTCGGGCACTTGCTGCATCTTATTATCCGGTCATTTAGAAAGTCGAGCTCGCGCATATGCTGGATGAAGAAGTGGTGTTATTTGTATGCTCTTGATCAGATCATCCTGAAGCAGGCAACAACCTAGGGTATCCTGCTGTGGTCGCTAAGATGCTTGGTCAGCTCGGACGATTTCAGCCGGACCTGCTCCATGCTGTCCCTTTCTCTTACTGTCACAGTGTCGTCCTCGAGCGTCTGCCTGTCCACCGTCACCGCAAAGGGAACGCCGGATTCGTCAAGCCTCCTGTACCTGCGCCCGATCGAGCCCGACTCGTCGTATATTGCGTCCATATTCGTCTTCAGATCCTCGAAGATCTGCGCTGCTTTTTCCGCCAAGCCGTCCTTCGTAACCAGCGGAAAGACGCCCACCTGTATCGGCGCAAGGTAGGGCCTGAGCTTCAGCAATAACCTTTCATTCTGCTTGTCATCGACCAGCGAATGCTCGAGTATGCAGTAGAGGCTCCTGTCGATTCCCATCGAGAGCTCAAAGATGTGCGGTAGGACCTTGCCATCGATGTCTAACACTTCCATATTCTCCTTGCTGACCTTCATGTGCCCGCCCAGGTCGTAGTCCGACCTGTAGTTGCAGGCGACTAGCTCAAGCCAGCCGATCGCGGTCTCGACCTCGAAATCAAACGCAGCAGTTGCGTAGAACGCCTTTTCGTCGTCGCCGAGCCTCCTGAACCTTGAGCGCCGCATGTCTATGCCGGTCTTCGCGTAGAACTCTGCAAGCAGTGCCAGATAGTATGCGATGAGCTTGTTCGGCATTATTCCCCTGCTGACGGCCTGCTCGCACGTAAATTCCTGCGTCGAACTGCCGTCAAAGATCCTCAGTGCTATGTCCTTCACTTTGTCGAACTTCGGCAGGTCGTTCAGTCTGCGCGGGTTGCAGAAGACCTCGACCTCGGCCTGGTAGAACTCCCGCAGCCTGAGGAGGCTCTGCCGCGGGGCTATCTCGTTCCTGAAGCTCTTCCCCACCTGCGCCATGCCCAGCGGGAGCTTGCCGCGCATGACCTTGAATATCCTGGGAAAGTCAACGAAGATCGTCTGGCACGTCTCCGGCCTCAGGTAGGCCTCCTCCCCGCCGGGGCCGATCCCTACCCTGAACATCATGTTGAACTTGCTCACCTTTCCAAGCTCGCCCTTGCAGTTCGGACACTTCAGACCGTGGCTGGCGATGAGCGCGTCGATCTCGGGATCGCTCATCCTCTCGGGCACGTTCTCGCCTATCCTCTCCGCAACGAACCTGTCGGCCCGCAGGAACGAGCCGCACTTTGTGCACTTTACAACAGGATCGTTGAAGCTCTGCAGGTGCCCCGATGCCACGAAGACGCTCTTGCTCATTATCTGGGCGCCGTCGATCTCCAGCATGTTGTCCCTGCGGACGAGCTCACGCCTCCAGAGCTCGATGTACTTGTTCTTCAGGCTAACGCCGAGAGGGCCGTACTCCCAGAAGCCGGCCTGCGCGTCCGGGTAGATCTCGCAGCTCGGAAAGTAGAAGCCCCGCTCGAGGGCCAGCTTCATAACGTCGTCGTAATTCATGGTAGCCACCAATTGCTGTAGGGGTTCTTAAATTCATTTGGCAGGCGGGCGCGTTTGGCGCACCGGCTTCTTAACAAATTGCAACAAATCCGTTACTTTGATAGTATTTGGATGGCAGCTGCGAAATTCAGACAGGATTTTGACAAAAAATCCTAATAGTTAAACTTATTAGTGTTACGATTAGAGAGCCACACATTACTTTGACAAGCCTGGATTTTGAGGAACGCAAGAAATTCCTCGAGTTTGTGAAGAAGGAAGCAATCGACCTGCCCGATTACGAGGTTGTTGACGTCAAGGAGCCCAAGCTCTACAAGAACATCTTCCCCTTCAAGAGCGCGCCCAGGGCTGTATTCGATGGCGTGGTCATCAACACAAACATCCCCGAAAAGCTCTGGATCTCCGACACGACCTTCAGGGACGGGCAGCAGTCAAGGGAGCCCTACTCGGTGGAGCAGATAACCAGCATCTTCAAGCTCCTGCACGATCTGGGCGGAAAGCAGGGCAAGATAAGCTACACCGAGTTCTTCCCATATACAGAGAAAGACAGGGAGGCGATCAGAAAGTGCGCCGAGTTTGGCTACGAGTTTCCGCGCGTGACGGGCTGGATAAGGGCCACAAAGTCCGACCTGCAGCACGTGAAGGAACTGAAGCTCAAGGAGACGGGGCTGCTCACGTCGGTCAGCGACTACCACATATTTTACAAGTTCCCCGGGAAGAGCAGGTCGCAGGTCATCCAGATGTACCTGGACGTTACGGAGGAGGCGCTGAAGAGCGATATAACGGTGAGGCTTCACATCGAGGACGTCACCAGGGCCGATATCTTTGGCGTGGTCGTGCCGCTGGTGAAGAAGGCGATGAAGCTAGCAGAGAAGTACAGTCTACCTGTTAAGATCAGGTGCCCAGATACACTTGGGGTGGGCCTGCCGTTCCCCGAGGCCGCCCTGCCGCGCGGTATACCAAAGCTGTTCTGGCTCCTGAACAAGGCCCTCGGCGTGCCATCGGAGTGGCTCGAGTTCCACGGGCAGAACGACTTCCACCTCGGAGTCTCAAATGCTACCGCGGCGTGGCTCTACGGCGCGGCGCTCAACAACTGCACGCTGCTAGGCATAGGCGAGCGGGCCGGGAACATCCCGCTGGAGGCGATGATCTTCGTTTACGCGATGATCAAGGGGACGTTCGATGGCATGAACACCAAGGTGGTAAAGTACATCACCAAGTATTACGAGAAGGAGCTCAACTACAAGCTGCCGGAATATTATCCGATAATAGGCGGGAACTTCAATGTGACCAGGGCTGGCATCCATGCAGATGGACTGCTGAAGAACATCGAGATGTACCTGCCCTTCGACACAGAAGAGTTGCTGGACTCGCCGCCGAGGGTCATGGTCTCGGAGCACTCCGGGCTGGCGGGTATTGCTTTTTGGATAAACAGCTTCTTCAGGCTGAAGGACACGGAGAAGGTCGGCAAGGACGAGCCGGCGCTGAAGAAGATCCAGGACGAGGTCATCAAGCAGTACCAGGAGGGCAGGGTTACGGCGATGACCGACGAGGAGGTGCTAACATTGGTGAAGCGCTACGTGCCCAAGCTCTGGGAGAAGTACAAGGACCGGACGTCGGCCTGACCTGCTAGTTATTTAACGCCTGCGAGTTCCTTCACCTTAGCCATATTTCCAACATCATCACGCCGCTCGTCTATCGGCGTCTCCATTATCAGCGGGAGCTGCCTGAACTCCTTCTGCGCCAATATAGCCTTGAAGCCCTTCTCGCCGATGTAGCCCATCCCTATGTGCTCGTGCCTGTCGCGGTTGCAGCCGAGGTCGCCCTTCGAATCGTTGAGGTGCGCCAGGCGGAGGTTCTTCATGCCGACATATTTGTCGAACTCGGCGATGGCGTTCTGCACTTTGTCAGCGCTCCTCAGGTCGTAGCCCGCCGCAAAGGCGTGGCAGGTATCGAAGCAGACGCCGAACCTCTTCCTGTCGTCCAGCAGGTCCATTATCTGCCGCAGCTCCTCGAACTTGGAGCCGATGCTGTTCTTCTGCCCCGCCATATTCTCGAGGAGTATGACCACATCGCTCTTCACCTTCCCGGCCGCGGCGTTGCAGGCACCTGCGAGGTTCTTTATGCCCGACTCGGTCCCACTACCCAGATGGCTGCCAAGATGTGTGACTAGGTAGGGTATGCCCAGAAGCGCGCACCGCCTGACCTCGTTCACAAACATGTCGAGCGATTTCCCGTAGATGTCCTTCTTGGGCGAGGCGAGGTTCGGAAGGTAGGGCATGTGTGCGCAGGTGGCCCCGCGCTTTATCTTGCTATCAGCAAGCTTGGCCTTGAAGAGATCCGCCTCCTCCTTCTGGAGCGGTTTTGAGGCCCAGCCCCTCGGGTTTCTGGTGAAGATCTGGAAGGCTGTACAGTTCAGAGCGGTGGCGTTGTCGACCGCCCTGTCGATCGAGCCCGAGATCGATACATGGAACCCTATCCGCACGTCCTACTCTCTGCGGGGCACGGATTTAATCTTAGCCGGGCAGTTCAAGCAAACTTTTATTGTGAGGTATTCGTTCTCTAACCCATTTGAGCACGGTTCAATTCGGCAAGGGCGACCTTGCAAAGTATCCCTTCCTGAGCGAGGCGGGGACGTACCTGAGGCAGCTCGATTACAGCCTGGACGAGTTTGACGACTCCTCCAAGAAGCGCATAATCGAGAGGGCTATGGAACGCGTAGTAACCCCGCTCGATGGTCATGTATTCGAGCGGCTGGAAGACCCAGACACCGAGGTAGTATCCTTTCTGATAGCATTGATAATCGTGCGCGCTCTGGGCATGAGGAACGTGAGCAGGAAGTACGCCCTGGGCGAGGCCAGGAGGACCGAGATGTTCCTGGAGAAAGATCTGCGGCGGGAGAGCAACGAGCAGGTAAGGAATGCTATCCTGAAGCGGATCTTCGGGGACCTCTTCGGGCTGGAGGTCGTGCAGGAGGACGGCAAGTTCAGGGTCAAGGTCTCCGATTACCTGAAGCGCGCCTCGTACTTTCACGACGGCCACTGGAAGCTTGTCAACAGGATCGTGAAGAAGGGACATGTCTACCTGGAGCCGCACGAAACAGTGCGGCTCATCCGGGATGAATTGAGCCTCTTCATCTACGAGCGGATAAACAGGATGGAGGTCAGGCAGCTCCCGGAGCAGATCAAGCAGCAGGTGGCCGAGCTCAGGGGCAAGGCCGCCAAGAAATGGGAATTCAGGCGGTACGAAGTGAGCAAGTACCCGCCCTGCATCGAACATATATTACAATCATTATCGAAGGGAGAGAACCCGCCGCACACAGCCAGGTTCCTTCTTGCAACCTACATGCTCTCTATAGGCAGGAGCACCGACGAGGTCTGCGCGCTCTTCGAGTCGGCGCCGGACTACAACGAGCGGATCACCAGGTACCAGGTGGAACACCTCGCGGGCGTCAGGGGCGGCAGGACCAGGTACAGGTGTCCGTCCTGCGAGAAGGCCGCGAGCGAGAACCTCTGCTACAGGACTAACGAGTGCAGCGGGATAATCACTCCGATCCAGTTCGGCAGGAAGAGGGTGGATGAGCGTGATCTGAAAGATGAAGCAGGAAAGCCTGAACCTTCTTAAGCAAACCTTCCGGGAGTTCTACTTCAAGAGCGACGGGTACATCGAGTTCCCGGCCAGGATGGAGGAGCGGGAGTTCGGTTACATGCAGTTCGGCAGCGGCATGGTACGACATCTAGCGTTCAAAAACAAGAACGAGCTGCTGGCACTCCTGCTGAAGGAAGTCCCGTCGGATGTTTACTGCTCCTCCGCATACTATGCAAGTCCCGCAACCTCGCCAATGGAGGAGAAGGGCTTCAGGGGATCGGACCTGATATTCGATATCGATGTGAAGGAGCTCGAACTGAAGTGCGTCAACGATCACTCGGTCTGGCTCTGCAGGGATTGCGGCAACGCCATGCTCGAAAGACAGAACTGCGGCAGGTGCGGCAGCATGAAGCTGGAACATGTATCCCTCCCGTGCGGGAACTGCGTCGATTCAGGGAAGAAGGAGGTGAAGAAGCTGCTGGACGTCCTGAGCGAGGACCTGGGCATCGCCGAGAAGGAATACAGGACGTACTTCTCCGGGAACAACGGTTTTCACATACATGTTTACAGCAAGGAGTTCGAGCCCCTGGACTCGCCCGCGAGGGGAGAGATCGCCAACTACGTCATGGGCAACAACCTGGCGCCGGAGGCCTTCGGCATAAGGAGCGGCAAGAACTCGCTGACCAGCGTGATGAAGAAGTTTCCGGGGGTGGACGCCCCGGGCTGGAGGGGCAGGGTTGCGAGGAGGCTGATTGACAACAACGAGGCCAAGCTCAAGACCGTCAGGACGATACTCAGGGGAGGATACACCAAGTTCAGGGATGAACTGGTTAGTGTTGCAGGGGAGCTCGGCGCCCAAGGGCTGGATCCGAAGGTCACGAGCGACATACACAGGATCTTCAGACTGCAGGGAACGCTCAACAGCAAGAGCGGGCTATCAAAGGCACCGTGCAACGACCTGGAAAACTTTGATCCGTTCACCAGTGCCTGCCTGTTGAGGGAGGAGGAGCGCACAGTGCATGTGGCATATTCACCGAGGTTCCGGCTCAGGGAGAACTCCTTCGGGCCGTATAAGGACGAGAGCGTTAAACTGCCAGCATACGCTGCTGTTTACCTCATCTGCAAGGGTTTAGCTGAGGCCTGACGGCCATTTTTCTGCGATTTGCGGCAGAAAGCTCCCTAAAATTTTAATTGAGCATCAATCCAGATAGTACCAGATTTGTGGGACAGCGCTCAATCCAAGCCGAGGCAGGACATAGGCAACTACATAAGGATCGGACTCTTCGCGCTCATAGCCCTGGTAATTTTTGGCATAGTGAGCAGCCAGTCGGTCGTGATCCTGCTCAACGTTACCGAGTTTCAGGACCTGTTCGTCAAGCCGCTCTACTACGCGATACTCTCCGGGCTAATCCTTGCATCGATAGCCCTGATCAGGGTGGACGTACGGCACCGGGAATCCATGGTCTGGTGGATCATCTCCGCCGGCATCTCTTTTTTGAGAAGGGAGGCGCCTGAACAAGGCAAGGCTTCTTTCAGGTACCGCGATTTCAAGTTGGGCAGGGGACATTTTGCGCTGTGGCAGGTCACAAAGGTTCTGCTCCTTGCCCCGATCTTCAGCAACCTGATGTTCGGAATGGCAACCCAGTACGTGCTGGACGGCAAAGAGCTAGGACTTTCATCGCTCTCCCAGATATTCTACCTGCCGTTCATAACGTCGCCAAACCCTGCCATCGCCGAAGAGCTGGTGCTGCCGATGATCCCGTCGCTCACGCTGCTGATACCCCCGGTACTCGGCGCGATCGGGATCAGGCTCGTGCTCTACGTCGGCGTGCGCAACATAGCCCACATAATCTCCGGCTACCTTTCCGATGCGGCGGAGGGCAGGCCAAGGTTCCTCTTCTACATAGCCGTGCTTGAGATGATAGTAGGCACAGGTCTCTTCTGGTCGTCCTTCAACATGTTCTTCCAGTCGAACATAGACTACAACACCAAGTATGCAATAGCCGGCACCGCGCTCCTAGGTGCTGCATTTGTGGCATGGTCGCTGATAGACAGGAGGAAGTCCAAGGTGATACTCATGTTCCCGTCAAGGAAGAACATCTACCTGCGCCTCCTCACCATAATCTCTATAGCCGTTGTGGTGGGCTCGATAATGGCCGTGAACAACAGCATAGCCGATGCGAGGAAGATCGAGTGGCTGGGGCCGTACACTGCCCAGCAGATCGTGGTCAACAGGTACTTTGCGGACCTCGACCAGGTCAAGGAGGTGAACTACGACATCGAGCTCTTCGCGACCCCGCCAAGCAGCACCAAGGAACCCACGGAAGAAAGTAAGGAGATACTCTCAAAGGTGCGGCTCTGGGACTGGAGCGCGGCCTTTGCCAAGCTGAAGCCCGAGATCGGGCTCATACCGTATGTTGACTTTTACGACTCGGACATAATCCGGTTCAACGGCACGCTGTACTGGAGCGCCGCGATGCAGCCGATACTTCCGTCCAGCGTAACCGCCGAGAACCAGTGGTACTCTGAGCACCTGGTCTACACCCACGTGCCGAACGGGTTCCTGATGCTCGACGCCCACGACGGCGACATAGTGAACAGCAATAACTTCTTCGATCAGAGAAGGATATACTACGGGGAGGGCGGGCTGCTCAGCGAGGTCTGGTCCGCCTACCCGGCCGACAGGCAGACGAGCGACGAGCTTGACGGATACTTTTACAACGGCGATGGCGGGATAACGGTTCCCCCGCCCCTGAGCTGGATGTTCGAGCCCAACTTCCTGCTCTCTTACCCGGATGAGGCCATACACATAATGCGCTACAAGGACGTGCACGACAGGATGCAGCTGCTATATCCATACTTTGAGTATGACTTTGGGAACAGACGCGTGGACGTGCTTCCCGTCACCGACGGCCCCAACACATACTGGCTGATGCCGCTCATTGTGCGGCTGGATACCGACCGTGTGCCGTGGAGCGCCGACAACCCGATGTACAGGCTGGTTGGCTACATACTGATCGACACCTACGACGGAAGCCACCAGATACTGGTAAAAGGCGAGGACTTCTTCACGGAGATTTTCGTTGATCAGTACCAAGAGCACGTCACGCGGGAGATCCCGTCCTGGCTTCACAACCAGCTGAGGTACCCCGAGGAGCTGTTCTGGTGGAAGGTAAACATGTACAACTTCTACCACGTGACCGACACATCAACATTCATAGTCGCAAAGGAGTTCTACGAGATACCCTCCGGGCTGACCCCCTACTACATATTCGCCAAGCCGCAGGGCTTCGAAAAGATCGAGTACATCTCGCTCCTCTCCCTCGAGCTGAGGGGAGCTGCGGGGAGGAACCTTGCCGGCTACATGGTGGTGCGGAATGACTATCCCTACGATGGCGATCTGGTATTCTACGAGGTTTCGCTCGAGTCGGAGGTGAAGCTGCTAGGACCCAGCGCCGTCAGGGAGGCGCTCGACAGGGACCCGGATTTTGCTCAGCTGAAGACCCTGCTGAGGAACCCGAGAATCGGCGATAACATACTCTACAGGATAGGCGACCGCGATGTCTACTTCATACCCGTATACACGGCCGGGGCCGGTGGCGTGGTAACCCAGCTGGGCACCATCGCGGCCGTGGGCGCGACCTTCACGGGCGAGTATTACGTTGGTCTGGGCGATACCGCTGAGAAGGCCTTCAACGCCTACCTTGCTAAGCGTATCGGCATTAAGGCGCCTCCGGGCCTGCCGACGCTGCTTGACCGTGATGCAAAGGTACGCAGTCTCATGCAGCTGTTAGAGGAGAGAGGGGTCGATGTTGCGAGGCCTGCGTCGATATCGGTCCCGCTGACATTCTTGGAGGGAGAGCTGGAGTACGGCGACGAATCTGATTTCGAGGATGTGAAGCTCGGGATCGACGAGTTTATCAACACCTGGGTGAAGGAGGGCGGGGCCAAAAGGATTCTGGCCTGGGAGGAAGAGGAGGCGATCAACTTCGGCGTTGCGACTGTTGTAGACGGCATAACCGAACTGCACTACGTGGCGGTCAAGGTAGGCAGATAGATGCTTCTGGTTGTCGACAACCTTTCCTCGTACCTAGACGATCTTGTCCGCTCACTGGCGGAAACCGGTGCGAGCTGCGAGGTGAAGCGATACGACGCCCTCGGCGGATCCAACCTGAACAACTATGACGGCATAATAATTTCCGGCAGGATGAAGAACGACGGGTCTGTGAATGTACCGAACATGCGCGTCGTGAAATTCGCACACGAAAACAGCAAACCGCTGCTGGGCATCTGCTACGGTGCGGAGATCACCGCGCTTGCGTTAGGCGGTTCCCTCCGCAGGCTGGAGGAAAGAGTGACCGGCGAGCGGGCGGTGGCCATCAGGAGAAGCAACCCCCTGACCAGCAAGAAGACGGTACGCGTATTCGAGAGCCACGGCTACTACATTGCCCGCCTGCCGCAGGAGTTTTCTGCGCTGGGCGACTCTGAGAGCTGCAGGTACGAGTTCGTAGGCCTTAACAAAAAACCGATCTTCGGCACGCAATTTCATCCGGAGGTCAGGGTCGGTGGCGGCGACGGGCTGGAGATCATCGGCAACTTCGTCAGACTGACCAGACGCTAATTGGCATGGATTTGTTGCGCTGACATGCACTGCCAGCTGCCGCGGGATGAGGCGTAATATTGCGAGGTCATCCTGCCGGTTCAGCTCTAGAATTATCATGAGATACAACATTGAGATGAATACAGTAATTTCCATGAGATGTGCATCGAACCAGATATTCGGCACAGATAGATTTATGAATAGCAACCCGGCTAATTCGACCGTCTTGGGCGAACTTGAAGATAAGGTTGCAACGATGGAGGAAGAGCTCCGGAATCTGAAGCGCGAGCTTGATGTTGTCAAGAATGCCCTCAGGAACGAAATAGTACGGTTCGAGATAACCGAGGTAAAGAAGGGCAGAGACGTCCGGTCAATCGTTGACTAGCAACTTTCTTTCTACTCTCCAGAAACAGCGTATACAAATCTGCTAAAGCGTTTTGGCGATTAATCGGTTATTCTGCCACCAGCAGTATTATCGTCCTTATAGACATTGATAACGGTATGGGGTCCTCGAGGCTCTTCCAGACGAATACCTCCGCGAAGTAGATCCCGTTCTCCTCCGGGACCCAAGATATCTTGAACGGCATCGACATGTTCGGGGTAAGGACGCCGTCCACCCAGTTGATCGTCACAGGCAGGCCGTCAGCGTCCTTTACCTGCACGATGTAGGTGAACTCCTGCTCGATCGGGAGTTCGTTCCTAAGGTCAGACCTGATCCAGATGCGCTCGTCCGGAGCAAACTTGCCGGTGCCGGCACCATGCTCGTCGGCAGCGGAGAGCCCCCAGACGCTCACCTTCGCGCCTGCCTCCGAGGATTTGATGTTCCTGATCTCAAACGGCGACAGCGAGTACTGGTCAGACTCTGCAAAGAGCGTGTAGCTCATTATGGAGGGAGTCCTTTCATTCATGCTTACCGTGAAGCTAGACTTGCCGCCCGGCTTGATGACGGCGACATCGGCCGGGGCAGAGTCGTATCCGATGACCTTGCCGCTGCTATCGTAGAAGGTGGCATACACCTTCGTCGAAGTGGCCACGTCCTTTCCGGTGTTCTCGAGCTCGCCCCAGATACTTGCTCCAATCAGGCCGTCGGAGAGTCCCTCTGAAGAAGTCACATGCAGCGCGGCTGGCTTGGCCTTTGCCTCTGCAAAGTTCACGATCTGCAGCTCGTAGCTCTGGATCCGCGAAGCGTAGCCCGAGCCGCCGACAAGCATGAAGGGCGCCCTCTGGCCGGGTGGGATGATCTCAGGCGCGGTGCTGGCCATGCCAGAATCGATGACCTTGCCGCTGCCGTCGATGAAACTGACCTTCACCTCGACCGACCTGACCGGCGAGGAACCGTGGTTTACCACCTCGCCTGCAACGACCGGCGAGCCGCTCGAGTTTATATAACTCGCGTAGTTGTCGACCTCGACGTTTATCCCGTAGGCTGGTATGAGTATGAGCGTTCCCAGCAGTAGCGCGGGTGCTATCCTTCTCACATATTCGTGACGAAGGAATTTGATTAAATATTGGTGAATTAACTTTTGTTAGTTACCTGCTAGAAGCGAATTAACCATCTCAAGAACCGTCTCGCTGTCCGGCAGACCGGTATCTACAGATCGCTGAACTCCTCGCTCTCGAGCGTCTTTACCCTCGCCTTGGAGCCTGCCTCGTTTAGTTTCGTCCTTAACCAGTCCTCAAATTTCTCGTAAAAGGTCCAGCCCATGGCATGCATGAAGCTCTCGTACACATCGGCCATCTTTGCTATGAAGGTGACATCCATGGTTACGGTGAAGAAGGTCCAGCCCATGTACCTAGAGGGCTCGCCTACCTCCAGGCCGCTCTTGTCGTGCACGCCCCACTCTGCGCGTGCAATTATCTCCACGATCTTCCTCCTGTCGGATTCGTAATCGAGGGTGATTATTTCGAAGACCTGGCGCTCCAACGTGCATGGACGGCCGGTGATCTTACTTAAAGCTTGAACCGAAGCGCCGGCGCCAAAATCCCGGTGCAGCTATGCTTTTATTGATTGAAAAGAGATACCCCTAGTTCGAGTTGGTCACAAAGAAGGGGATCGCGCTCACCGCGGCCATAATTGGAGGGTTCACCGCCGCCAGTTTTCTGGTATACTTTGTGCCAACATCGCCCGCGAACGAAGTCATGGTCACCTACACCGACCCGGCCACAGAACTAGCCTTTGCCAGGGAGCGCGGCGAAGCAATACTGAACGAGTTCGACCTGACGTTCGAAATGTGGAAGAGCAACGAACTGGAGCGCGGCGAATTTGACGAGCGCGCAGGCCCGGCGCTGGAACAGATAGACTCGCTCATCCAAGAGCTGCACAAGAGCAAGCCGCCCGAGGCGTGGGTTCAGAGCTACTTCCTCTACATCCAGGCGCTGGAAAGCTACAGGTCCTACTTCGAGCAGGCCGGCGAGTATGTTGCGTATGCGTCCCAGGCTGATGCTGATCCCGAACGAGTCGAAGAGCTGCGGGACTCGATCTCGGAATCACTGGCCAAAGCCGATGACCTGCTCAGACAGTCAGAGGACGCGGTGCCCTAGGAATATTATAAAAAAAATAAAAAGATGGTGGGGGAAGCAGGCTGCGGCGGGTGGACGCGCCCTGTCATTGGTGCGTCCTTTATTCGTAGCCGTCTATTGGAATCTTCATCCCGAACTTCCTGATCGTCTCGTCCTTCAGTCTGGCGAAATGCTCCACCACGCTCCAGTTTCCCTCAATTACCGCTGCAACGCCCGGGGGAACAAACTTCCTCCAGTCCTCCGGTGCCCTGC
Source organism: uncultured Nitrosopumilales archaeon (assembly GCA_964373125.1). Classification (GTDB taxonomy): domain Archaea; phylum Thermoproteota; class Nitrososphaeria; order Nitrososphaerales; family UBA213; genus CAYJSN01. Next base: position 60,528 of record CAYJSN010000008.1, read on the forward strand.
CCAGCACTTCTTTGTACATCAGCTCCCTCACATAGGTAGCGGAGACGGCCTTCCTCTGCCCGCGCTCCGGGTTCAGGCCGAACTTCTTCAGGAGGAGGTACTCGCTGTAGTTGCCCGTGTAGGACTTCCTCGGCTCCGGCACCTGCGCTATGATCCTGTCCCTCAGCTCGCGCGCCTTTTCGCTGAATCCTACCGGGATGCCCGCGATGGTCCTGCCCTCGTAATCCTTGTAGGGCTGGCTGAACGTGTACGTGTCGAGGATGTGGATTCGGTCCCCAAAGACCGAGCGCAGCATCTCCCTCCTGGCCTCGAAGCTGAAGGGAAGGCTTCTGGTGTTGACTTCAACCCCGTCCTTCCTCCTGAAGATCACGGGGAAGACATAGACACCGCCCTCCAGCATCTTCTCCCTGATTATTTCCTCGTGGGACCTGGTTACCGGGTTTACGTGCGCAAGCCACATTATCGATACCATGGGGCAGCTCTAGGTCATTCAAATTAATTTAAACCATTTGGGATCGGATCCTATGCGACAGCGAAAGAATCTGGAATGAATTTGGACAAACCGATAAATATCCAGCAAGCAAAAGTTGCTTAACTGGCCATGATACTTGCTTTTGGATCATACAGATTTATATCGACAGAACTCATAGGCGGAGAGTGCAAGTGAACGACCGGACTCGCCGCTTCATTGCAGGCCTCGCTGCAGGAAGCATAGCTCTGGCAATCTCATTATTTCTTCGAACCTTCGCCGGCGGATTGTTCATTCCTGAAATTGCCGCTCAAACGGTCTTCTCCCTGACGCCGGGCGCAGTCGAGTCTCAAGCGGTGGCCACGCTGGGGTCTCTGGCCAAATACTCCGCATACATTGGTGCGGTCGTGGTTAACCTTCTTATCTATGGAGTTCTCGGCGTCCTCCTGCATGGAGCGCATAGAAGACTGGCTGGGAAGGGGTACCTTGTTAATGTCTTGCAACTTTCACTCATATCTTATTCGATCCTGTTTGTAGCGGGCCTGATCCTGCTGGAGCTCACAGAGGTTCTAACACAGCCGGTTCCAATTCAGCTTGCGGCCATATACCTTCTTCCACCTCACATAGCCTTCGGCTCCGTTCTATGCTATGTTTTCCGTCGCCAAGTCCCTCCACCGGAGCTCACGCATCAAAATAATCCTCTTCCGGAGCAAAGGACTGACTCCGATAGAAGACGGTTCCTCCGCGTAGCAGTGGCGGGTGTGATCGCATCGGCGTTCCTGTTTTCCGGATTCGATCTTTTCTTACCCAGGTCCGCACAGCCAGAGCGAAGAGTTTTACAGCCAGCGCAACCACCAAAATCTGCTTCAACTTCTGAAGACGTGTTTGCTGGCCCGAGGCTTGCCGAGTTTACTGCATCGGAAGTGACGCCCAGCGATCGATTCTACACCGTGGATGTGAACGTCATGACCCCCGTGGTCAACGTGAATGCCTGGAAGCTCAGGGTAAAGGGACTGGTAAACAATACTTTGGAACTAACATACGAGGAGGTAAGGTCGCTGCCGGCGGTCGAAGAGTATGCCACGCTGGAATGCATCAGCAACAAGGTAGGCGAGGACCTCATCAGCAGCGCACTTTGGAAGGGTGTTCTTCTGAAAGAGATACTAGAGAAGGCTCAGGTCAAGCCCGAGGCAAAGTACATCGTCTTCAGATGTCATGACGGCTACGATGTGGGAATACCCCTGGAGCGGGGCCTTGAAGGAACCATACTGGCTTACGAAATGAACGGCGCCGCTCTCCCTCTGGGGCACGGCTTTCCATTAAGAGCGATCGTCCCCGGGCTCTACGGGATGATGAATGCCAAGTGGATAACCGAGATCGAACTTGCTGACAGCGTCTATGAAGGTTTCTGGCAGAGGGAGGGTTGGAGCAACAACGCCGAGTATCAGATACATTCTACGGTCGTCCTTCCGGGCGGAGCGCTCAGATCAAGATTCGGTGCCTCTGCGCCGTCGAGGGTCGTCCTCGGCGATAAGGTGCCGGTAGCCGGCATAGCATTCGCAGGGGACAGGGACGTATCGAAAGTCGAGGTCAGCACGGATGGAGGGAAGAGCTGGGAAGAGGCCATGATCAAAGAGCCGCTTTCGAAGAATGCGTGGGTTCTGTGGGCTACCGAATGGAACCCGCCAGCGGAAGGCAGGTACAGAATCATGGTCAGAGCAACCGACGGGACGGGAAGAGTCCAGGCAGCAGAACAGCGACAGGCATTTCCGAGCGGCTCGACTGGCTATCACGCAGTCGAGGTAACTGTGGAAGCACCGGCTTAACATGGGACTACCTTGCTATCCTGCGCTTGATCGAGATGATTATTCCAGCCGCTAGCAAAGCACCGCCCGCGGCAGCGATTACCGTGCCGTTAACCAGCCACTCCGGGTTTCTGTACATGAACGAGCTCTCGGGCCCGACAAGAGACTGGCTTTGTGCCGTGAAGATTATGCCGAATACCACGATTATGGAACCGGCCGCGATCAGCGCCTTTGCCAGCATCATGCATCATAAATACACTGTTACAGATATAATCTGTTTGACCTGATGGATGGCTGATAATTCTTAAAAGACTGCACAGTGCACTGTAGCATATGATACCAAAAGATGACGTGAACCAGATAATACAGATGCTCGCGCAGGGTCTGGCCGGTATCAAGGTGCAGGCCGATCAGAAGGATTACGTGCTTCTGGACCTCAGCCATGACATACAGGCAGAGGGCAGCAGCGAAAAATACTACACGGTGGGGCCGCTGATAATAAGCAGCAACGCCGAGCAGGCAGTAAAGCTCAGGCAGCAGCTCAGAGAGATCATCAACAAAGAGCTCGGCCTGCAGAAGTGATCGCGAACATAAAGATAGCACAGCCCGGTAGATGGTTTGCCCCGAGCTACCGCACGGCGTTGATGAAGAGCTCCAGCGCATCGGTATCAAGCGGGTCCTGAAACGCCAGCAGGAGCTGCTCCACGCCGGCGCCCGCATACTCCTTTATGCGTTCGGCCACGCGCTCCGGCGTTCCCACCAAGCTGTGCTGCCGTACCTGGTGAAGTATGTTGGGCCCGCGCTCCATTACGAACAGTTGTTCTTTATGCCTCAGCTCCTCCTCGGAAGATGCTATTATGACATCGGCCTCGATCGACCTTCTCACGGTCCTTCCCTGCTCCCTTGCCAAGGCATCGAACTCTGCGTTCAGCTCGGCGAAGCGCTCGGGTGGGAGGTACGATGCCTCCCATACCTCCGCGTGCTTGGCGGCGATCTGCATCATCCGCCTCCGCTTGGCTGCCACCGTTATGGGGATCGGGTTGCTGGGTTTCTGCATTGTTGCGCCGTTGACCGTGAAGTATTTCCCATTGAGGTGGGCCGCGCCCTTCTCCCAGAGCATCCGCAGGATCTGGAGCCCCTCCTCCAGCATCGAGACCCGCTCACTGCCATCGGGATAGTCTATCCCGTAGGGATACCACCACTGCGCCGCGTACTGCAGCGTGGCGCCCGCCCCGGTCCTGAACTCGAACCTGGCCTTCGAGACCTCCTGCATGGTCGCAGCAGCCTTTGCCAGCAGGGCTATGCCCCTGTAACGGGGCAGCAGGTAGGTTATGACGGGACCCAGCTTTATGCTGCCGGTCTCCGCAGCCAGGCCCGCAAGCACGGTCCAGCAGTCTAGGTCGAGCTCTGCCAAGGACTCGCCGTAGTAGAACGCGTCGTAGCCCAGTTCCTCTGCACGCAAGCATGTGTTCTTGATCTTGGTGTAATCTGTTCCCCAGACCTCCAGGCAGAACCGCACGGTGCTATCTGCATTGCGTGGCTAATAACCGTTCGATTACAAACCAGTGGTTGACAAAGATGCCGTTGCTGAAGGAAAAACGATTTAAGCTCTGCCCGGGAAGGCTGTGGCATGCCGGACCTTGAGGAGCTGACCGCGCTTCTTAGCGAGAAGGCAGAGACCAACAGGGTGCTGCTGGTGGCTAGGAACGACATCAATCTAAACTCGAAGGCCCAGAACACGATCTACGTCCTTGAGGTTGAGGAGGGCGGCCGCGCCGCGGGCGGACGAGGCGCGGGGTTCGGCCAGAGGAGATTCGGAAAGATCTACGGGTTCGAGTATAAGGATGGAACCTGCAGGAAGGTCATTGAGACAACAGAGAATGTCGGCGACCTTGATTCAGGATACGTCGTTAGGCTGCCCGTAACCCTTCCCGACGGGAGGGAGATCATGGCATCGTGCTCGATCAACCCCCAGCTCGTGCAGGAATACGACCAGAGGTTCAGACGATGACCGCAGGGTAGGGGCCGCGGATTGCCCCGCTTGTTATCTAATTTTAATTAAGGACAGCGTCGTATATGCATGCATAATGAACGAGGCCGCCGACAGCGAAATCCAGCAGGAGGTGGAGGGCCTGCTGCGGGCCGACAGGGTGCTTGACGAGCTCTCGAACATGCGGGTCACATTCAGAAGGACCAAGAGCCGCGAAGAGCTCGAATACGAGCAGGGAGACATCGGCGGAGGATGAAGTTGGGATAAAGGTCAGCGCCGCATGTGGTTGCGTATCACGTGGGTTCGCAATTCCTCGTCGCTTCTGAACTCTATGTTGCAGGTGGAGCATACGTATGCGATCGGGCCTGCCGGCACTTCCGGCCCGGCCTCTTTCTTCGCGATCTCTTCCTTCGAGGGAGCCGGTTTCTCAAACGCCGGTGCTGCACTGACGCTCCTTATCGCCAGCGCCCCGCCTATCACGCCCAGCACCACGCCCGGCAGTATCGCTATGTTCAGGAATCCCGCGCCGGCCATGCTCATCAGCGCCAAGATTATGATCATGATGCCCCAGCGCCTCGATTCATCGGGCCGCCTGTGCAGCAGGAACGACAGGATGAGGATGGCCGCGCCGGTGCTGAGGCCGGCCACAGCATTCCTGATCTGGAACGTCCTGAACCCGGCCTCGCCCATCTCTGCCCTGAGCTGATCCAGTGTCTCGTCGGTCTCGGGCAGGCCGACGAAGATTCCCGCCATGAATAGCGTACCCTGCCCCAACAGGATCAGTCCCGATATTGTGGAAAGGACCAGCCCGGGCGAACGCTTCCTTATCACGAATCCCACCAGCGCATTACGATATCCTTGCTCAATATAATCGTCTTTCGACGGCTGCCCGCATTCGCAAGATAATGACGCGTGTCGAAATTTTCTCAGAGATGAAAAGCATAATTACATTTGTTTTCAAACTGTAAATTCATTACGTGCAGCCGTGCGAACGAACCACCGCATTGGTAAAAGTTTTCTATGCTCTGGCGTCAGTTATTTTCTCTCGCACGTATAAGTACGGCCGCCCCGATTTCTGCAACATGAAGCGAAGAAATAGCCGGAGACGCGCAAGAAGACATTCCAGAGCCAGGCGACGGTCCAGCGTGGTTCGAGCGGGAGGATTTTCGATTACAAGGACAAAGAAGGGTCTGAGGATCTCGCTTTCCCTTACGAGGGACACGATCAAGTCTGCCAGTGCGAAACGGAAGGGCGGCTACACCGGCAAGGTCATGATCGCGGTATAAACCCAATTTTTTATTCTATGCCATTGCCAGCAGCAGACGCTGGCACAAGAAACTACATTAGGCACGTGCAACCAATCAGCTGCATGCAGAAGGAATGCTCGAAGTGCAAGAAGACTTTCGTGTGCGGCTTCGATACCGGTTCCTGCTGGTGCCAAGACCTTGAGATTGAGAAGACCGAGCTTGAGAAGCTGAACAACAACTACGAGTCATGCCTCTGCAAGGAATGCCTCTTATCCTATGCAAAGAACTCTATGCCTTCTGTGGAAGGAGATTTTAGGACGGCCAGAGGGACGGCCGGAAACAAAGCTCAAGGGTCCAAGGCCCCAAAGTCTTAGACTTTGGCTATTTCCCGGTCGCCCTCTGACGGGTATAGTTACACTGCGCGGCTATTAAATCTCCCCAAAGATTTCATCCCTGATAATCAGCTCTGAAGATCGTGACGAACCATTAAATACGGATACAAGAATGCTTATCGATTATAACGTATCAAGCCAAAGAGAATTATACTTGGTGCACTCGATATCTGTTATGGCGAACAGTTCGACGGTGGATTTCACCGATCTCCTGGAGAAGTACGGCGAGCTCATCCTTTCCCTCAAGACCAGGTTCCCTAGGACGGATCTTAGATTTTTATTCGAGCTCATGTCGCACGAATTCCTGAACCCGGAGCACACGCCTACGCTGCAGCTGGAGATATTCTACAGGCCCGGCACGGACCTGCACACAAAATCCAAGTCGTTGGAGAGCAGGATGGACAGGGTGCCGTCCATTTTTGCGGCCGAGAACCGGCTGGTCATAGAGCCCAGGGTCACCATGAAAGACCTGGCTGAACTTGCGAAAGATCCCGACATAGAGAGCCTTGCCGGCGATGTGCTCTGCTGCACCGATGCGCTGCTGAGCCGCAGAAAGCACGAGCTCTAACATAATTTTGCAATCAACAACGGATCATCTGCTAGCGAACGACAACGGTATCCTGCCACACCATCTGGTTGTGGATATCGTTGTAGCGTATCGTGAGCGATTTGCCCTTGAGAGTGGCCCCGGCATCGTCGGTGGTGGGTATCTTGATCACCGCTTGGAAGACTCCCGTGTGCGGCCCGGTCTCCCTGAACGAGGTCCTGAAGAGCTTATCCACAAAGACACTCGACGCCTTCTTCTTGTTCACTTCGAGTGAGACAAACCCCTGCACCGGCTTGTAGGAGTCGATCGCATCGTGGCGCTTGTCCAGGTTCTTGTCAATTATAGTGACCTTGCCTTTCTGTCCCATCGAGTAGAACTGCTTGTCGAAGAAGACATGATCATGCCTGGCCTTCGATTCTTGCGCAGCGGCTGCAGCGTTGCTCACAGATGCTGCGCCTACTGATGCCGTCAGGATGGCGATGCCCAGAAGCACGGCAAAGAACCTAGACTTCATCTGTTACTTGTCAGGGCGGACTAATTTTATATTTCTTGTCCGGAACAGCCCCTTTGAGTCGGGGTATCAAGACCGCGCTCGCAACGTAGTCATTTCCTTGACATCCTGATGATCTCGTCCCACAATTCATCGGGAACCGGCATGACCGACAGTCGCGGGATTCTTACGAGCTCGAAGCCCCTGAACTTTGGGTTCGCCTTGATCTCCCCGAGTGTGACGGGCCGCTTCAGCTTCTGCAGGGGAGCTATATCAACAACCACCAGCTTCGGATCCTTTTTATCGGGATAAGGCACTGACACGGCTCTGGCTATGCCCACCGCTGCTTTTTCGTCCCCGGTGTGGTAGTAGAGTATTCGATCGTTCTCCTTCACGTTGCGCAGGTGCTTGAGCGCAAGGTTGTTCCTGACTCCGTCCCACCTAGTCCTACCGTCCTTCAGAAGATCATCGAAGGCGTAGTGTTCGGGTTCTTCCTTGAAGAGCCAGCTCGCCACGCCAGTAATTGGTTGAGGGCAGATATCAAACTTTTCCATGCGGAAACGGCGAGCATAACAAAGTCTAATTCAATCGCGCCTGACACTATACGAGACATGGCCGAGAGCGAGTCCGATGTCATATCGATAATCTTGTCCTCCCGCTGAGGTCGCATAGTCGGGCGCGAAGTATCCTATGGGCCTAACATCCTGGTCATAGATGAAGTAGGCGAACTCCTCACGGGCGAGGATCCAGCTCATCATTGGGTTTACTGGGTCCTGGCCTGATTTTAACACTTTCTGCCGGCAGGGCGCGGATCTCTAATCGCAGCGAATCACGGGGCGCCCAGATGCTGCTTGAACCAGTCGGCAGCGAGTCTGGCTACCTCGTCCAGCGCTCCCGGCTCCTCGAAGAGGTGCGTTGCACCGGGGACGATCACTAGCTTCTTCTCCGCCCGCAGCTGCTCTAATGCATCCTTGTTAAGCTCGATCACCGGGAAATCGTTGCCCCCGACGATCAGAAGCGTGGGCGCCTTGACCCGGGGCAGGGCGGGCCCGGCCAGGTCTGGGCGGCCGCCCCGCGAGACCACGGCGCCCACCGCGTCGGGGCGCTCGGCCGCCGCAACCAGTGCCGCTGCGGCGCCGGTGCTGGCTCCAAAATAGCCTATCCGGAGGTTCCGCGTCTCCCGGTTCTGCGTGATCCAGTCCGTGGCGCCGACCAGCCTCCTTGCCAGCAAGCCTATGTCGAACCGGAGGTGTGCGGTGTGAATATCGATCGCCTCCTCCTCCAGCGTGAGCAGGTCGATCAGAAGAGTTGCGAGCCCGTTCTTGCGGAGCACCTGCGCAACATATCGATTTCTGGGGCTGTGCCTGCTGCTGCCGCTTCCGTGCGCAAAGAGCACCACCCCGCGCGATCCTTTCGGCAGGCCGAGGTTACCCTCGAGCACGACCTCGCCAGCCGAGACGCGAACAACGGTCTCCTCCATTTCGCCTCCCATTGATGCCCGGTCATTATTGCACAGCATCCTAGTTAGCGTTTGCTAGCAGCATTCCAGTTTCGTACATTATGGACAGCCCGAGGCCGGTGCTGGCCAGCGCGGCAGCAATCCTGATGTACCTGCTTGTCCTGCCCAGCCTGCCCGCGGTGAGGACAAACGGCACCCCTATCAGCGTGCTTATCCCGAGCATGCCCACTACGGAGCCGGCTCCGAAGAGTGCTATGTACGCAAGACCGCTGGTCACGGAATCCACCGTAGAGAGGACCGCCAGCATCAGCGCGCCGCTCCCCGCAAGGCCGTGCATCATGCCTATTATGAGCGACCTGTGGCTGTGGTCGTGCTCGCCGTCGTCATGGCTGTGGGGGTGGGTGTGGATTTTATTTCCATGTGCGTGCGGGTGCATGTGCTTCGTGGCAAACAGCCGGGAGAAGAGCCCTTTTTCGTTCTTTCTCCTAATTACTGCGTTAACAACGGAGAGGCCGAGGAAGACGAGCGTTATCCCCACGCCGAACTCCACCAGCATGCCCATCTGCGCAGGGATGCTTATCCCGAGGAGCAGCACGCCGAGGCCCACCAGAAAGAGCATCGTGGTGTGACCGAATCCCCAGAGCGAGCCCAGCAGCGCTGCCCTGCTCAGCCTCCTGTTCCTGCTGACCAGGGTTGCCACAGCAGCCACGTGGTCAGCCTCGAGCGCGTGCTGAAGGCCGGTTACAAACCCAAATGCGAGCAACAGGCCGGGCGCAAACGCACCTATACCCTCAAGCATTAAAACCATCGCACCTAAACCTGCGCCCGGCGGGAATAAAAACACGCTCTTTGCGTATGCATTGCCGGCCGTGGACTATTCCAAGCGCTTTATTATGTGGTACCCGAACTGGGTCTTCACGATCTCGGAGGTCTGGCCCTTCTGAAGCGCAAAGGCGGCCTTCTCGAACTCCTTCACCATCATCCCTCTTCCGAAGAACCCCAGGTCGCCGCCGCGCTTCCTGCTGCCGTCCAGCGAGCGGTCCTGTGCTAGTTTTGCGAAGCTCTCGCCCTTCTTGAGCATCTCCAGTATCTCCTGTGCCTCGCTGAACTTGGCAACCAGGATGTGGGCGCACCTGATCTTGTCTGCCATAGGGGTTGTACAATATACTTGGATTTTAAAATTCCTCGATTCGGGAGAAACGGCCGTTCCGCAGGGTTCCTAATGAATCCTCGTGCCTAAATATAGTACCGGATATGGCGTGCAAGGGCATATGCATCAGGTATGAGGCGCAGACTATGTCAAATTCTGGCCGCTATGCTACCGGGCAGAAGCGCTGCCAGTCGTGCGACGTGTTCATCAGGTGGGACGGGTTCAGGTGCCCGTGCTGCAGCCACATACTCAGGACAAAGCCGAGGAGCCCCAAGTACAAGGCCAGGCTCCAGCAGCTGGTGGCCCTGAAGCAGAGATTCAGGTAAGCTGTCGCCTACAACCTGTTCTGAACGAAGCCTTGACGCCTTATGCGTTGCAGACTTGATAACACTTATACGATTCGACATTGCTGTACCCTTGTGAAGAAATTAGAGATAATAGTCCCGGATCAGCACCTGAAGACTGTAGCCGATATAATTGAGAGACATGGGGGCTCCGGTTACAGCTATTACGCTGTACAGGGCAAAGGAACTGTGCCTGAGATACACCTGAGGTTCAAGATCGAGGTCATCACCAAAGACGAACGGGTAGGCGAAATAATAAAAGAGGTTAGCGAAAGCGTTGGCGGCTATATTAGAACCGGAGGCGTGATCTTTGTCTCCGACGTGTCCGACGCGGTAAATCTGATGAGCGGGAAGAAAGGCGAAGCCGCGATCTGACGCGGTTCAAAAATTTGCATCGGCGAACGGGCAGTGACTAATTTTACAGTACCACGCACTCCTCGCGCGGATTACAAACTACGACCAAGTCGGGATTGAACTGTGGCAGCACGAGCAGGAATACGGCCAGCAGTGCAAACGAGTAGGCGGCGTTGCGCCGGATTCCAAGCATGGATAAGATCCTTCGCATGGCGTCTATACCCGTGGTTTTCATTTATTTGCTTTTATCTTCTTCAGCAGCCGTTTGGTGGCGGCCTCGCCCAGTATCTCCCTGAGCTCGTCCCTTGACTTTGCCCCCTCCCAGGAGCGCAGTATCCTGACGACATCGTCCTTGGCAGTGGGGCTGAGGTCTCTCACAGCCTCGTCGACGACCCTCCTGCGGCCGCTGAGAAGGTCCTTGGGCCTGAATACTGCTCCCACGATTTATTCTGCGATGCGATCGGTAATAAGTTTAATCAAAATCGATAGCAGCCGCCGCCGCCGCGCTTCTGGTAGTATTTCTGGTGGTACTCCTCTGCCTTCCAGAAGACCGGCGCCGGCACGATCTCGGTCACGATCTTACGCTTGAACCTGTCTGACCTCTCGAGCTCCTCCCTTGATCTCCTTGCCAGCGCCTGCTGCTCGGCGGTGTGGTAGGCGATCATCGAGCGGTACTGGGACCCTATGTCTGGCCCCTGCCTGTTCTCGGTCGTGGGGTCGTGGATCGACCAGAATACATCCAGCAGCTCCGCATAGGAAACTTCCTTGGGATCGTAAAACACCTGCACGGCCTCGGCGTGCCCGGTCGCATCGGAGCAGACATCCGCGTAGGTGGGGTTCTCGAACGCTCCCCCGGCATAACCGACCGTGGTTGATTTGACGCCCTTCACCTGCCTGAAGGCTTCCTCGACTCCCCAGAAGCATCCCGCCGCGAAGGTTGCGACCT
>CAYJSN010000008.1:71730-74943 GCA_964373125.1 uncultured Nitrosopumilales archaeon
TCCTGGCTCATGGTATCAGTTGTTGCCGTGATCCTCTAATAATTTTTTCTGTCACGTGTAGCACGGATACGTCTCGACCCTTATCTCTTCGAAGTAATGTTCCGACATCACCAGATCCAGGCCGTTGATTATCTCGTCCCTGATTTCGTTCGGGAATTCAACAAGGTGCAGTTCACGGGCCGAGAGGGGAGCCTCGAATGTCACCATAAACGGATTCTTCTCGCAGTTGCCCTTTGCGTATTGTATCTGCACGCTTGTTACCCTTCGCATCATGGTTGTCATGCTAGTCCGGGGACCTGTTTTGAATGGACATATTAGCTACTTTTGACGTGCAAGTGAACCGGCTGGTTATATGACCTTCTCAGCACGAAAGCTCCGGCCAGACTATGGATTTAACTTTTATATACAAACAGGGTTAGATTCGTCCAGTGAAAATAACACAGCGTAACCCGGTCACGATCGGACTTGTCCAGACCAGCGTTTCCGAGGACATCGCCGCCAATATCGAAAAGACGGTCGGGAAGGTGCACGATGCTGCAACGAAGGGCGCGCAGATCGTCTGTCTTCAGGAGTTGTATAGAACAACCTACTTCCCGCGCGAGGAGAGAAAGGATGTCGCCGCGCTGGCGGAGACGATTCCCGGAGAGTCCACAAAGATATTCTCGACCGTGGCAAAGGAACGGAACATAGTGATGATCGTGCCCGTATTTGAAAAATCCGCCGACGGCGGCTACTACAACTCGGCGGTGGTGATCGATGCCGACGGAAAGCTCCTGGATACGTACCGGAAGGTGCACGTGCCCTACGACCCGCTGTTTTACGAAAAGAACTACTTCAAACCGGGCGACGGGGGATACCAGGTATACAATACTCGATACGCCACATTTTCGGTGTTCATCTGCTACGACCAGTGGTTCCCGGAAGCGGCAAGGGTCGCTGCGCTCAGGGGCGCCGATATACTGTTCTACCCGACTGCGATCGGCTGGATAAAGGCCGACATGCCGCCGGAGGACGACTGGCGCGATGCGTGGGAGACCGTCCAACGCGCGCACGCCATAGCCAACGGTGTCCATGTTGCAGCGGTGAACCGTGTGGGAGATGAAGGTGGATTAAAGTTCTGGGGCAGCTCCTTTGTTTGCGATTCGTTTGGAAAGGTTCTCAAGCGGGCCAGCGCGGAGAAGGAAGAGGTTCTGATTGCCACGCTCGACCTGGGCAAGAACAAGCGAATCCAGGAAGGCTGGGGATTCCTCAGGAACAGGCGCGCGGATACATACAACCAGCTCTCCGGCAACTCGAACAATGAGGTGGCCTGATGCAGGTCGATATTCTGGACTCGACGCCGCGCAAGCTGGGCTACACGATGCCGGCCGAGTGGGAGGAGCACGATTCTACTTGGCTGGCATGGCCGCACGATCCGTCAACCTTTCCCGACCGGGTCGAAAAGGCGGAGGCTGTGCATGTCAAGATCATAGACGCGATCCACAGGGGCGAGGCTGTGAACCTCTTCGTAAAAGACGATGATATGAAAAATAGAGTTGCTGGCCTGCTGGAAGCGGGTAATGTCGATCTGGAAAGGATACATTTTCTCGTGCACGATTATGCGGATGTCTGGATCCGTGACTACGGTCCGACATTCGTGATCGATAAGGACAGGAAAAACCTGGCGATGGTGCACTGGACGTTCAATGCGTGGGGCGACAAGTACGAAGAGCTCAGGAAGGATGCGGTAATTCCCTCCGTGATGAATCAGCAGATGCGGCTGAACTCCTTCAGGCCGGGCATCGTGCTGGAAGGCGGCGCGATCGACGTAAACGGCGAGGGCATGCTCCTGACCACGGAGCAAGTCCTCCTGAATAAGAACAGGAACCCTCGCCTGTCCAAGAACGAGGTCGAGAAGTATCTTAAAGAATACTTGGGAGTAAATCACATCATCTGGCTGAAAGACGGGATTGCCGGAGATGATACCGACGGGCATATTGATGACATCGCGCGTTTTGTCAACCCTAGAACAATTTTGTGCGCCTATGAGGATGATGAGACCGATGGGAATTATCAAGCCCTGAAGAAAAACTACGAGCTACTGCTCGAATCAAAGGATCAGGACGGGAACCCACTGGAAGTGATCAGGCTGCCCATGCCTGGGTTTGTTGGTGATGCGCAGGGAAGGCTTCCAGCAAGCTATGCAAATTTCTACATCGCAAATGAGGTGGTTCTGGTTCCAGTCTTCGGGCATGGGAATGATCGGCTTGCGCTGGACATAATCCAAAAATGCTTTCCGGATAGGAAGATTGTTGGCATAGATTGTAATGACCTAGTGTACGGGCTGGGAACGATTCACTGCGTCACACAACAGCAGCCAGCTGTGAATAATCTTCGCCGAGCATAAAATTTTGCACAGAATGCGGGATGCGGGATTCTGACGGAATTTTACTAGTAAATTGATGCAGATTTTCTAAAAGCCATTTTTTATTGCTTTCTCAATTGCTCATGATTCTTTTCATTCGACATTATCAAGATTCATTGTATTTCAGTAGGTTGTAAAATAACTCGGCCTGTTCTATCGCATCTTCCAAGGCGTTATGAGTATGCCTACGCTTGGATTTGAAAGAATCATGTATTTTCTTTTTCACCGTTTCGCCCCATTCGCATTTCATCATTCCCATATAGTAGGCTTTGATATCTAAACCACTTATGCCAAAGGGATTAGTTCCAACATATTTATGGAAATAATAGTTCACAAAGCTCCAGTCAAAAGTTGCGTTAAATCCTACAAAAACAGGCCTTCCTTCGATTGCTCTTACCCATTCATCAAACTTCTTCATAGCAATCTCTGGTGGCTTACCATCTTTCTGTAAATATTCCATTGACAGACCGGAAACTTCTAGTGCTTCTTTTATGTAATTATTGTTAATAGGTTTCAATTCCACATAGAAGTTTCTTTCCGTATTGGAAACAAGGCAAGCACCTAAGGAGAGCATGCTGTACTCGCCTGGAATAGGACCAGATGCTTCTATGTCAACAGAAACGTAAACTTCAGTCATGTAGTCAGTTTGTTAGATGAACGATAAAATCGTTTGGAAGATCGCGTAAGGTTTGCTTGTTAGAACTGATTCATACGAGAAGTAAATCCTTGTTAAAGCTTAAAAGACTAGCGAGTACTATTTTTACACAAGTGACCGATTTGCCGTGTGAACTCGAGTTGAAGATGTTTGC